>DATLVU010000064.1:0-58065 GCA_035577025.1 Gemmatimonadales bacterium | reverse complement strand
GGTGCTGGGGACGTCGAGCACGTCACGGTCGGCGGTGAGGAGCGGCGCGCGGCTCCGGCAGGTGGCGCCGCCGCGCCGGCCGCGCCCCCCGGGGACGCCAAGAGCCGGCATATCCGCGTCGACCTGCGTCGCCTCGACGGGTTGATGGACTTGATCGGCGAGCTGGTGACGGTGCGCGGTCGGCTGAACGAGCTGGCCGCCCAGCGGCGCGACCCCGCCGTGGACGACGTCGCGATCCAGGTCTCTCGGCTCTCCACCGAGCTCCAGGCGGAAATCATCCAGGCGCGCATGACGCCCGTGTGGCAGGTGTTCGACCGCTTCCCGCGCCTGGTGCGCGACCTGGCGCGCGAGCTGGGCAAGCAGGTCACGTTCCGCGTCGAAGGCAAGGAGATCGAGCTCGACCGCGCGATCCTGGACGAGCTCGGCGATCCGTTGCTGCATTTGCTGCGGAACGCCGTGGATCACGGGATCGAGGCGCCCGCCGAGCGGCGGCGCCAGGGCAAGAAGCCGGAGGGCGAGATCGTGCTCGCCGCCGTGCGCGAGCGGGCAAGTGTCGTGATCAGCGTGTCCGACGATGGGCGCGGCATCGCGCGCGCGAAGATCCTCGAGCGGGCGAAGCGAGACGGCATCGTGGATGCGCACGCCGAGACGCTGTCGGACGACCAGCTGCTGCGTGTGCTCGCGCGCCCGGGGTTCTCGACCGCCGAATCGGTGACGAGCGTGTCGGGGCGCGGTGTAGGGATCGACGTGGCCATGACCCGCATCCGGGCGCTGGGCGGATCGATCGATATCCGGTCGCAGGAGGGGAAGGGCACGACGTTCGTGCTGCGGCTGCCGGTGACGCTCGCGATCGTGCGGGCCCTGATCGCGGGCGTGGGCGCCGAGCGCTATGCGCTGCCGCTCACCTACGTGTCGGAGACGGTCGAGTTCGGGGTCCAGGCCACGACCATCGTCGAGGGGCGCGAAGCGATCGTGCTCAAGGATCGTGTCGTGCCGCTCGTGCACCTCCGGCGGCTCCTCGGCGTCGGCGGCGACGCGCCGAGTCGTTGCCCGATCATCGTGCTCGAGATGGGCGAGCGGCGTAGCGGGATCGTCGTGGACGGGATGCTGGGCCAGCAGGAGATCGTGGTGAAGGCCTTCGACGCGCCAGAGGGGACCCTGCCGGTATTCAGCGGGGCGACCATCATGGGGGACGGCTTTCCCGCGTTGATTCTCGACGCGGGCGGTCTGCTGTAGGATCTCCGGGGGGGCGGCATGGAGGACGTGCGGGACCTGAAGGAGCTGCAGATCGATGCGCTCCGCGAGGTGGCGAACATCGGCGCGGGCCACGCGGCCACCGCGCTGTCGCAGCTCACCAACCGCAAGATCATGATCAGTGTGCCCCAGATCAACATCGCGCGGCTCGAGGAGGTGCCCGACCTGCTCGGGAATCCGCAGGACGTGGTGGCGGCGGTGCTGATGCACATGCTCGGGGATTTGACCGGGCGCACGCTTTTGATGTTTCCGGAACCGGTGGGGCGGCGGCTGTGCGACATGCTGCTGCGCCGGCCGATCGGGACCACGGCGGCGTTCGACGCGCTCGAGCAGTCGTGCCTCAAGGAGGCGGGCAACATCCTGGCGGGCGCGTACATGAACGCGCTCTCCGACTTCATGGGCATGCTGCTCCTGCCGTCGGTGCCGAGTCTCGTGGTCGACCTCTCGGCGGCCGTGCTCACGACCACGTACCTGAATTTCGGGCACGAGCGCGACTTCGTCTTCTGCGTCGAGACCGAGTTCCACATCGACTCGGGCGAGGGGTTGCGGGGCGACTTCCTGCTGCTCCCCGATCTGGCGTCGCTCAAGGCCATCTTTGACGCCATTCGTTTGACCTGACCTGTGACGGCGCCGGCGCTCTCGGAACGCGACCTCGCCGTCCTCCGATCCTTTGCCCGCCGGATCGACCCCTCGGACGCCGGGGCGCACAACAACCTCGGCGTCCTCTACTATCAGAAGGGTCTCGTCGAGGATGCGATCGCGGAGTTCACGCGCGCCCTCGAGCTCGACCCCAAGATGCAGGTCGCGCAGCGCAACCTCGAGATCGCCTATCACGACACCGGCTACTACGACCGGCGCGTCGCCCAGCTCCGCGAGCGGCTGCGCCAGGCGCCCGACGACCGCGAGGCCCGCTGGGAGCTGGGCCGGGCCTACGCGATTCTCGGCGCCCAGGAGGAAGCGGTCGGCGAGTTCGAGCAGCTGCTCGCCCAGAAGGCCGACGACGTCGCTTCCATCATCCAGCTGGGCCTGGCGGAAAAAAACCGCGGCCGCCCCGAGGCGGCCACGGAATGGTTCCTCCGCGGCGTGGAGCTCGAGCCCGAATCCACCGTCGTCCACTTCTACCTGGGCGAGATCTACTATAACCGGGGCTTGAACGCCGAGGCGCTCGCGGCGCTCGAGCGGGCCATCGAGCTCAACCCGGACAACGCCAATGCCCATTACCTAATGGCGTTCGTGCTCGGGGACATGGGCCGGCATCAGGACGCGCGCGCGTCGTCGAAACGCGCGATCCAGCTGAACCCGCCCCTCGCCCGCGCGCAAACCAACCTCTCGCTCGAGCGCTACAACGCCGAGCGCCGGAGTCAGGAGCGCCACCAACGGCTGGTGCCGGAGCCGCAGGTGGTCGAAGGGAACGAGCTCGCGCATTACAACCTCGGGCTCGCGTTCCGGCAGAAGGGCTACTACAACGAGGCGCTGCGCGAGTATCGCCTGGCCTTGGAGCGGGGCGAGGATCGGCGCCTCACGCTGCAGGCGATGGCCGAGCTGCACCTCCTGAAGCACGACTTCGCGGCCGCGCTCGAGCTGTACGACACGTTGCTGCGGGAAGTACCCGACTCTCCCAAACTCTGGAACGAGCGCGGCGTGGTGCTGCATCAGGCCGGCCGCACCGATGAGGCGCTCGCCTCCTACCGCCAGGCGGTGGAGGTCGACGGCAAGTACGTGCTCGG
The DNA here is from genome assembly GCA_035577025.1 of Gemmatimonadales bacterium. Classification (GTDB taxonomy): domain Bacteria; phylum Gemmatimonadota; class Gemmatimonadetes; order Gemmatimonadales; family GWC2-71-9; genus AG41. The sequence goes on along the minus strand of DATLVU010000064.1, from coordinate 55,084 downwards.
CTGGAACAACCTGGGCGTCGTCCAGGCGCAGGGCGGGGGAGCCAATACGGACGCCGCGATCGAGTCGTTCCGTACGGCACTGCAGCTCCAGGGCACGTTCAGCGCCGCGCGGTTGAACCTCGCGTTGCTGCTCTATCAGCTGCGCCGGTTCCAGCTGTCGCTCGAGGCGTACCGACAGGTCCTCTCGAGCGCAGCGAACTCGGCGCCGGCGTGGAACGGCGTGGGGCTGGTACTGGTCGAGCTCAAGCGGTTTCAGGACGCGCGCAACGCATTCGTGCGCGCCGTGGAGGCGGATCCCGACCACGCCGGCGCCCACTACAACCTGAGCTTCACGCTCTCCAACCTCGGCGACTTCGACGGCGCGCTCCGGGCCACGAAGCGCGCCCTCGAGCTCGACCCGTATTACGTGTCGCAGAAGTTTGCCCTCACGATCGACCTGCAGTACGAGAAGGCGACGATCGGCATCGCGCCCGAGATTTCGGCGGACGTCACGGCGGAGTCCATCGGCGAGGACTTCAACTTCGATCAGCGCCTTCTGGACAACATCTTCCAGGAGCTGGCGCCGCCCGCGGCGCCGGAGCCGCCCGCGCCCCGAGCCGCGGACGACCCGCTGGCGCTGGCCCGCGACTACGTGAGCAAAGGCCTCATGGACGTGGCCGCCGCCGAGGCCGTGCGCGCGGTGCAGCGGGGCGCGAATCGCGCCGAGGCGGCCGTGCTGATCGGCGACATCTTCGCCAAGCGCGGTCTCCACGGCGAGGCGCTCGAGCGCTATCGCGAGGCCCGCGGGCTCGACCCCGAGCGGGCCGATGCCCGCCTCGGCGAGGTCAAAGCGTTGTTCGCGTTGGGGGGCCCCCGCGCCGACGAGGCCCGAGGCCTGGCCGAAGAGCTGCTGGCGCTGACGCCCGACGATGTCGACGCCCTCGTCGCTGTGGCCAAGGGTCGCGCGGCCGGTGGCGACGCCGCCGGGGCGCTCACCGCGCTCCAGCAGGCCCAGACCCGCGCCCCCGCGCGCGCCGATCTCCACAAGCTGCAGGGCGATATTGCGCTGCGCGTCGGCGACAAAGCGGGAGCCCTCGACGCCTACCGCTCGGCCTTGGAGCTCGACGACGGATACGTGCAGGTGTGGCTGGACCTCGGGCGTCTCCACGAGGAGAAGGAGGAATGGAGCGACGCCCAGCAGGCCTTCGAGCGGGCCCTGGACGTGCTGCCCACCTTTCACGAGGCGGCGCTCGCGCTCGCGGATCTGCTGCGCCGCTCGGGGCGGGTGCGCCACGCCGTCACCCGGCTCGCCGAGCTGCTGGAGCAGGACCCGTACGACCTGCCGGCCCTTCTGCTGTTGGGGCGCGCGCTGCTCGACGACAAGCGCGACGAGCAGGCCCTGGAGGCCTTTCGCCGCGCGCTCAAGTTCGACCCGGAACAGGTGGAGGCGCTGTTCCAGCAGGGCGTCGTCCTGGCGCGGTTACACCGGTACGGCGAAGCGGTCCAGGCGTGGGAGAAGGTCACGCGGATCGATCCCGGCGGGCCGTTCGCGCAACGGGCGCGCATTCACGCACGCACCGCGCTCGACCTGCAGCACATCTTCGCTCCGGACTAGGACCGCCATGGCGATCGAAGGCCCGCTGCGGGAGCTCGGCATCCACGACGTCTTCCAGCTGCTCGACCTGAGCCGGAAGACGGGGTTGCTGCGCGTCACGTCCGAGCTGCGACACAACGCGGGCACGATCTACTTCGAGGATGGCAAGATCATTTTCGCCGAGATCCGGTCCAACCCGCACCCGCTGGGCGCGCTGCTGCTCCGGACCGGCAAGATCAGCGAGGCCGACCTGGAGCGCGCGCGGGACATGCAGCAGCGTCAGGGCGACAAGCGCCGGCTCGGCGAGATCCTCGTGTCGCTCGGAGCCATCACCCCGCGCGAGCTGCAGCGCCAGGTGCGCTTTCAGGTGGAGGAGGTCGTCTTCGAGGTGATGAGCTGGCGCGAAGGCTACTTCTCTTTTACAGAGGGCCCGCTCACGGACGTGCCGACCGAAGCGATGGTGAGCATCCCAACCGAGGCGCTGCTCATGGAAGGGGCGCGCCGCATCGACGAATGGTCGCGCATCGAGGGGCGGATCCCCCATCTCGGCGTCGTGCCGACCCTCGCCCCGCCGCTGGAGGGCGGGGGAGGCGGGCTCGACCTCCTGCCGCCCGAGTGGGAGATGCTGGCCATGATCGACGGCACGCGCGACGTGCGCGGCATCGCCTCCGAGTTGGGGCGCTCGGACTTCGAGGTCGCGAAGACACTGTTCGGTCTGGAAAGCGCCGGCATCATCGTCCTGTCGGACCCCGGCACGGTCAAACGCGAGCGAACCACGCTCGCCGCCGATCTGGCCGCCCTCGTGGCCGGGGCGGAAGAGGCCCTCGCCCGTCGCGACCTCGAAGGCGCGCGCGGGATCGCCGAGCAAGCGTCGGGCGTGCATCCGCACGATCCCGCCGTGCACCTCCTGCTCGGTCGCATCGCGCTGGCCGCGGGTCGCGGGCCCGACGCGGTGGAAGAGCTGCGTCGCGCGCTCCGACTCGACCCGCTGCTCGTGTCCGCGCATCGGATGCTCGGCTTCGCGCTGGTCGCCACGGGCCGGTTCGGCGAAGCGGTCGAGCAGTGGGATCAGTGGGAGCGTCTCGCGGCGCGCTCCGAGTCCGAGCTGGCGCAGGCGGATGAGGTCGGGCGCGCCAAGGCCGCGGCGCGGACGCTCGCCACGGGCACCGGGACGGGGATCCATGGCTGACGAGATCAAGAAGCTCTCATCCCAGCTGGCCCAGGATCCGGACTCCCTCGTGTTCTTGCGCCTGGCGGAGCTCCTCCGGCACAAGGGACAGCTCGACTCCGCCCATCGCGTTGCGGTCACGGGGCTCGAGCGTCATCCGCACCTCGCGGACGCGCACGATCTATTCGCGCGCATCCTCGCCGACAAGCACGACTACGAGCGCGCGTTCGACGAGTGGGACATGGCGCTGCGGATCGCGCCGACGCATATCGGGGCGTTGAAGGGTCTCGCCTTCCTTTATTTCAAGGTCGGCGACGTCGAGCAGGCCGCGGCCCACCTCGAGGCGGCGCAGCGCGCGGCGCCCGACGACCAGGGTGTGGCGCAGGCGCTGGCCCTGGCGCGCGGTGGGCAGGTGCCGCAAGACACGCCCGGCACTGCTCCCGCGGCCGCCCCCTCCCCAGCTCCGGTCGAGGAGCCGCTTCCGGCGGCCGCGCAACCGCTGGAGGAAGCGCGCGTGTTCGCGGGCCTCGAGGGCGCGGAGGAAGGGCTCCTGCTCCTCGACGCGTCGGGACGCGTGCTGGGCGGGGCGCTCAAGAACGCCCAGGGTCAGGACGTGACGGACGCGGTCGCCGCGTACCTCGCGGGCGTGTCGCAGGAGGCCGCGCGGACGACCAAGCTCCTCGGTCTCGGGAAGTGGACCGGTGTGGCCGCCGAAGGACGGAGCGGCCACGTGCACCTCACGGCGCCCACGGGCGACGCGCTGCTCCTCGTCGTGCGCGACCGCGCGGTGCCCATGGGCCGGCTGGCGATCATCGCGCAGCGCGCGGCGGGTGCGGCGCGCCGCTGGCTGGAGGCTCACGGATGACGGCGACCGCGGGCTACGGCCAGGCGCTCGACCTGATCACCCGGGTCGGGGGGGTCCGCGGCGCGATGCTCGTCTCCGCCGAGGACGGGATCGTGGTCGCCGAGCAGCTGATGGAGGGGATCAAGGGCTCGGCGGTGGCGGCGCTCGCGGCGAGTCTCGCGACGCGGCTGCGGCGCGCCATGGAAGCGGCCGGCGTGGGGGCGAGCCTGTTCTGGCACCTCCAGGCGGAGGGGGGCGCGTTGCTGGTGGTGCCGACGCCGAACGGTATCCTGGTCGTGGCCGTGGCGGAGCCCGACGTGAACGTCGGGCTGGTGCGCCTGGAGTTGCTGCGTGCGGCCGAGGTGGTGAGATGAGCACGCGCGCGGTCGAGCAATGGACTCTCGAGCCGCTGGTCAAGTTCGTGAAGGAAGCGGGCGCCCGGCTCGTGCTCGTCATGACGTCGGCGGGTCAGGTGCTGGCGCAGCACGGGTTCTCGCGAGCCATGGATGTGATGTCCGCGGCGGCGCTCGGGGCCGCGATCATGGCGTCGACCGATGAGATCGCGCGCCAGCTTCAGCAGCCGCCGTTCGCGGCGCTGAACCATCAGGGCGACAAGCACGGGATCTTTCTCGCCGGGGTCAAAACGGGCCGCGGCCGCTTGATCGCGCTCGTCGCGTACGATCTGGACGCTTCGTCGCTCGGGCTGGTCCAGTTATTCTTTGAGCAGCTCGCCGCCGACCTTCAGGCCGCGAGCCCCAAAGACAGCGTGCCCAAGCAGGTGCTGGCGGCGGACTTCGAGCGCGAGCTGAGCGACAGCCTCAACACGCTGTTCGGGAGATAGCCAGTGTCCCTGGTCAACTTCACGACGCGCGAGATCACCTGCAAGATCGTCTACTACGGCCCCGGACGGTCGGGCAAGACGACCAACCTGCATTACATCTACGGCCGGGTGCCCGATTCACGGCGCGGGCGCATGGTGTCGCTCGCCACGCAGACGGACCGGACGCTGTTCTTCGACTTCCTGCCGATCGACCTCGGGCAGATTTCGGGATTCTCGACGCGGTTCCAGCTGTACACCGTGCCCGGCCAGGTCTACTACAACGCGACCCGCCGGCTCGTGCTTCAAGGGGCGGACGGCGTGGTCTTCGTGGCGGACAGCCAAGCGCGCCAGCTGGACGAGAATCTCGAGAGCCTCCAGAACCTCCAGAGCAACCTGCTCGAGCACGGCGTGGACGTGCGCACCATCCCGCTCGTGCTGCAGTACAACAAGCAGGATCTCCCGCGCGAGCTGATCCTCTCCGCCGCGGACTTGGACGACGCGCTCAACTTCCGCGACGTCCCGAGCTTCAGCGCGGACGCGCTCCACGGGCTGGGGGTGTTCGAGACGCTGAAGGCCATCTCCGAGCTGGTGCTCAAGAAGCTCGCGGCGGGGACCGCGGCATGACCAGCGCGCTCAATCCCAAGTACTCGTTCGACACGTTCGTCGTCGGCTCGGCCAATCGGCTCGCGGTCACCGCCGGGCATACCGTGGCCGAGAACCCTGGAGCGGCGTACAACCCGTTGTTCGTCTACTCGGGCTCGGGCCTCGGCAAGACGCACCTGCTGATGGCCATCGGCCAAGCCGCCAAGAAGGCCGCCCCCTTGTTGAACATCGAGTATATGACCCTCGATGAGTACGTCGAGGCATTTCACGCGAGCCTGGCGGCGGGGCAGGGCGACACGTTCCGGCGCCGCTTTCAGAACGTGGACGTGCTCCTCGTGGACGACGTCCAGTTTCTGAGTAACCGAAAGGAAATGCAGTCCGAGCTGCTGCACCTGACCGAGGCGCTCCAGGTGGCGGGCCACCAGATCGTCCTGACGAGCGACCGCCCGCCCCCCGAGATCGCCGACCTGGATGAGCGTTTGATCTCGCGCTTGTCGGGCGGTCTCGTGGTCGATATCGGGCTGCCCGACTATGAGACGCGCGTCGCCATCCTGCGCCGCAAAGCCGAGGAGCGTGGCGCGCGGTTCGCGCCGGGAGTGCTCGAGACCGTGGCCCAGGCCGCAGCCGGGAACGTGCGCGAGCTGATGGGCGCCCTCAACCGGCTCGTCGCGTTCCAGGCCGTGAACGACACCACCATCAACGCGGAGACGGCGAAGCAGATCCTCGGCCTCGGGAGCGGCGCCGCGGCGGCCGCGCCGGGAGACGGCGGCGCGAAGCCGGCGCCCGGCGGCGGAGCCGATGAATTCGGCGACTTCCTCGCCGACGTGACCGTCACGGTCGGGAAGGCGGTAGAAGCCTGGCGCGCACGCGTGGGCGAAGCGGTGCTCCGCTGGGAGGGCGAGGGATATCGCACCCAACGACTCGAGGCTCTCCTCGAGGAGGATACGCCCGCGTCCGTCGACAAGGCGATCGCCGGGTTCACCAAGGACGTCGAGCGGCTCAAAGAGCTCGAGGCCGAAGTGGCGGAGCTCGATCCGCAGGCCGCCGGGGAGAGCGTGTTCCGCGACCCCGAGCGCCTGTCGGAGGCCGAGAAAGCGGCGGCCAAGGTCCGAGAGGGCGCCGCGCCGCCCCCGGGGCCGTCCGCGGCGTTTCCCCTCGACGCCTATGCCGTCGGTCCGTCCAACCAGGTGGCCGTGAGCGCCGCGCACGCCGTACTCGAGAAGCCGGGGAAGAAGTACAACCCGCTCGTGCTGGTGGGAAAGAGCGGTCTGGGCAAGACCCATCTCCTCAATGCGATCGGCCTCGAGCTGGCGCGGGGCCGCCGCGCGGTGGTGGCCTGTCTCTCGACGCAGGCGTTCATCGACGAGCTCATCACCGCCATCGACGGGAACCGCGTCGACTGGTGGCGGGCGCGCTACCGCCGGGCCACCGCGCTGCTGCTCGACGACATCCACCTGATCGCGGGCAAAGAGCGCACCCAGGAAGAGCTCTTCAACCTGTTCAACCTGCTCCAGGACAAGGAGCGGCAGCTCGTGTTCACCGCACCGGCCGCGCCCAACACGCTGACCGGCCTCGAAGAGCGCATCGTGACCCGGCTCGAGGGCGGGTTGGTCGCGGAGATCAAGGAGCCCGACCGCGAGGTGAAGCGAGCGGTGCTCGAGCGGCTGCTGACGCAGCAGAACGTCACGCCCGACCCCACCCTGGTCGACTATCTGGCCGATCGCCCGGCCGACTCCGTGCGTACGCTGGTCGGCGCGGTGCAGCGGGTGATCACCGCCGCGGCCGCGGGGGACGGGCCACTGAACGCGGGCCTCGCGCGCGAAGTGCTGGAGGGCCACGCGCCGCGCGATACCCGCCGTTCGAGCGGCTTCCGCACGTCGGGGCTCGTGGTCTCGAGCCTCGGCGGCATCAAGAGTCGCGAAAAGATGGTGTGGGAATGGGCCGACGTGTCGGACCGCGTGATCGAGGAGTTTCGCTGATGGCCATCAAGGGCTCGCTCAAAGAGGCGTCCCTCCCGGACGTGCTGCAGCTGCTGGCGCTGGGGCAGAAGACCGGCTGCCTCTCGATCGCCGATCGCTCCAACTTCGGGTACATCTATTTCGAGAAGGGACGGATCTGCTACGCCTCGATCGTCAACCGGCGCGACCGGCTGGGCGACATCCTGGTGAAACACAATCGGATCAGCCAGGAGCAGCTCCTCGCCGCCGTCCAGCGGCAGACCAAAGAGCATGGCAAGAAGCTCGGCCAGGTGTTGGTCGCGATGGAGGTGCTCTCCCAAGCCGACCTCGAGCGCTACATGCGCGTGCAGATCGAGGAGTCGGTCTTCTACCTGTTCACGTGGACGCAGGGCACGTTCAACTTCGAGGCGGACGTCCGTCCGGAGCGGCAGGACTTCCTGGTCTCGATCAATCCGGAGACGCTGCTCCTCGAGGGTGCGCGGCGTGTCGACGAGTGGAGCCTGATCGAGAAGAAGATCCCGTCGTTCGATCTGATCTTCGCTCTCGACAAGGACCGCCTCGCCATCAGCGAGGGGAAGCTCACCGATACTCAACAGCGCCTCCTGCCGCTGCTCGATGGATCGCGTGACATGAACCAGGTCATCGAGGATTCGGGGCTGGGGGAATTCGAGATCGGCAAGGCGCTCTACGGCCTGATCACGGCGGGGTTCGTGCACCGCACGGGCCGCAGCGCGTCGGCGGCCGACGCCCAGATCACCGACGCGCGGGTCGAGGAGCACCGCAACCTGGGCGTCGCCTTTTACAAGACCGGCATGCTCGATGAGGCGGCGCGTGAGTTTCGGCGCGTCGCGGAGCTGCGCCCCGGAGAGGCGAACGCGCATTTCTACATGGGCCTGGTGGCGCTGAAGCAGGCGCGCTGGCGCGAGGCGATGGAGACGTTGCGCCTGGCCGCGGAGAAGGGCGGCGGGCGGCCCGCGGTATTCCATAATCTGGGATTCGCCTACGAGCAGATGGGTCGGCTCGACGAAGCGGAATCGGCGTACGCCGAGGCGGCGGGACGCGCGCGCACCGACGCCAAGGTGTACCTCGGGTGGGGCGTGGTGGCCCTGAAGCGCGGCGATTACGCGAGCGCCGCGGGGCGGCTCGACCGCGCGCGCGAGCTGTTCGGTCAGGTGCCGCCCCCGGCCTGGTTCTGGGCGCGTGCGCTCACGGCCGCCGCCGCGGGTGAGTTCGAGGCCGCCGAGGAAGTGGCGGAAGAGGCGGCGGAAGCCTACCCATCGCATGCCGCGCTGCACAACAACCTCGCGGTCCTGCGGGAGCTCTCGGGCGACCTGACCGGGGCAGAGGAGATAGTGCGCGCCGCGCGCAAGAACGAGCCCTCGCTCCCGCAGCTCTCCAAGAACCTCGGCGACTTGGCCTACCGGGGGTCCCGCTACGACGAAGCGTGGGAGGCGTACAACCGGGCGGTGGAGCTCGCGCCCGACCTGGGAGACGATGTCTACTTCAAGCTCGGCAACATCGCCTACAAACGGAGCGAGCGCGAACTCGCGGCCCAACTGTGGCGCAAGGCGCTCGAAATCAATCCGAAGCACGAGCTCGTCAAGGCCAATCTGGACACGCTGAGCGCGCTGTCGTGACGTCGGAGCAGGACGACCGGTCGTTCCGGGCGCTCACCCAGAAGATCACGCGGGCGCGGGGGCTGGTCTGCGATTCCTACAAGGACCGCTGCCTGCGTCGCCGCATCGCCGTCCGCATGCGCGCCCGCGGCGTCCATACCTTCGACGAGTACGGCCGCCTCCTCGAACAGGACGTCCGCGAGTACGACCTCTTGCTCGACGCGCTGACGATCAACGTCACCAAGTTCTTCCGGAACGCGGAAACGTGGCGCGCCCTCGAGTCCCGGCTCGCGGCACTCTGGACCGCGCGACGCGGCGAGGTGCGCGTGTGGTCGGCGGGGTGCGCGTCCGGTGAGGAGCCGTACACGGTCGCGGTGGCGCTCGCCGAGACGGCGCGGCGCCTCGGGCAGGAGCCGCTCCTGCCTCGGGCGCGCGTGGATGCGACCGACATCGATCGCACGAGCCTGGAGCGCACGCGCGCCCCCGAGTATCCCGAAACGGCCTTCAGCGAGATGCCGCACGAGCTGGTCCGTCGCTATTTCACTCCCGAGCTGCCCCGGCGGCCACTCCCCGAGCTGCAGCGCATCGTCCGCGTCATCAAGCACGACCTGACGAGCGAGCCTCCCCCGGCGCCCCCCTACGACCTGGTCGTGTGTCGGAACGTGGTGATCTACTTCGATCGTGGTATGCAGGAGCGCCTGTTCTCGCTGTTCGCGGATGTCCTGGCGCCGGGCGGCGTGCTGCTGCTCGGGAAGGTCGAGACGCTGTTCGGTCCCGCACGGCAGCGGCTCGTGCTCGAGGAGCCGCGCGAGCGCATCTACCGCAAGGCGGCTCCGGTCGCCTGATGCCGCCGGCTTCCCGGATCGAGCGCATCGTGAAGGTGGCGGACTGGGCCGCCGAGCGGGGCGACGCGGTCCTCGTCACGCTCGGGCTTGGGTCGTGCGTCGCCGTCATGTTGCACGACGCGGAAGCCTGCGCCGGCGCGATGGCGCACATCCTCTTGCCGTCGAAGAGCCTGGCGCGCGACGCGACCAACCCCGCCAAGTTTCCGGAGACCGCCGTGCCGCTGCTCGTCGAGCGGCTCACCGCCCTGGGGGCGGAGCCGCGGCGCCTGATCGCGAAGCTGGCGGGCGGGGCGAGCATGTTCGCCCAGCTCATGACGCCCGGATCGGTGCAGATGGGGGAGCGCAACGTCCTCGCCTGCCGTGCGGTACTGCGCCAGGCGGGCATCCCGCTGATGCGTGAGGCGGTGGGGGGCGGAGCGGGGCGCTCCGTGCGGTTTTCCGTCGCCGATGGCCGGGTGGAGATCCGCTCGGTCGGTGCCGATGTCCTCGTCCTCTGATCGTCGGCCCAGCGTGCTGGTGGTGGACGACAGCGCGCTCATGCGGCGCGTGTTGAGCGACGTGCTTGCTGCGGGCGGGAAGGACGCCCCCGACGGCGAGTTCCGCGTGGTCGGGACGGCCCGCGACGGATTCGACGCCGTCCGCAAGGTCCATCAGTTCGATCCCGACGTGGTCACCATGGACCTCGAGATGCCCGAGCTCGATGGTCTCGGCGCCATCGGCTACATCATGTCGGAGTTGCCGCGGCCGATCGTGGTGGTGAGCGCGCACGCGGGACCGGGCACGGGAGCGGCGATCCGCGCGCTCGAGCTTGGCGCCATGGAAATCGTCGCGAAGCCCCACGACGCGAACCGCAAGTCGCTCGAGCGCATGGGACCGGATCTGCGCGCCGCGTTGCGGCGGGCGCTCGCCGCGGACGTCTCGCACGTCTCGGTGATGGCCCGGCCGCCCGTGCCCGCGCGCCGCGCGCCCGAAGCGGGTCTGCGCGCGCGCGCCCGGCTGGCCGTCGCGGTCGCCGCGTCCACCGGCGGCCCGCGTGCGCTCGCGGAAGTGATCCCCAAGCTCGCCACCGGGCTCGGCGCCGCGGTGCTCGTGGTGCAGCACATGCCGCCCGGGTTCACGCGCTCACTCGCCGAGCGGCTGGATTCCCTGTCGGCGCTGCGCGTGGTCGAGGCGGATCACGGGACGCCGATCGTCGCCGACACGGCGTACGTGGCGCCGGGCGATTATCATATGCGAGTGCACCCCGCGACCGACGGCCCGACGATCGCGCTCGATCAGGAGCCGCCTGTCTGGGGTGTCCGGCCGGCGGCGGATCCGCTGTTCCGGTCGGTGGCGCAGGTGTTCGGCGCGAACAGCCTCGGCGTGGTGCTCACGGGGATGGGACGGGACGGCGCCGAGGGCGTGCGCGCGATCCGCTCCGCGGGCGGGGGCGGCATCGCCCAGGACCGCGGCTCGTCGGTGATTGCGGGGATGCCGACCGCGGCCGTGCAGATCGGCGGCGTGGAGTCCGTGCTCCCGCTGACGGAGATCGCGCAGCGCATCGACGCCGAGCTGGCGGTGCGCGGGGCGCGGGCGCGGGAGGGACGCTCGTGAGCCGAGGGTACTTGTTGGTCCGGGTGGACGGAAAGCCCTACGGGCTGCCGCTCACCCGCGTGGTCGAGGTCGGCGACCTGGCCGAGGTGCTCGAGGTGCCGCGCGCGCTGGTGGCGATGCGCGGGCTGACGCCGCTGCGCGGGCGGCTGGTGCCGGTCGTGCACCTCGGGGCCCTGATGGGTGATCGCGCGCCGCCGAGCGCGCGCGGCCGCGCGGCCGTGCTCGTCGAGATCGGCGCCGGCGAGGGCGCGCGGTGGGTGGCGCTCGAAGTGGATGACGCGGACGACGTGGTGCGCGAGGCGGCGCTTCCCGTGCCGGAGGGTGAAGCGCTTCCATGGGCCTCGGGCGTGGCGCGCCGGCGCGGCGCGCTCGTCCCGATCCTCGACCTGGATGCCCTGGGGGACCGCATCGGATGACCACCGGCGACGACGTCCAACTCGTCACGTTCAAGGTGTCCGGGCAGGACTTTGCCTTCAACATCTTTCAGGTAGAGCGAATCCTGCGCTACGAGGCGCCGGCGCCGCTGCCCAAGGCGCCGGATTTCCTCGAGGGCGTGCTGCGCTATCAGGGCGTGGCGGTCCCGCTCGTCGATCTCCGGAAGCGCCTGGGCGCGGCGGCGCCGCTCAGGGAAGAAACGCGCACCGTGATCCTCGAGTGGGAAGGCGGGAAGCTCGGCGTCATCGTGGACGCGGTGACCGAAGTGTTGCAGGTCGCCGCGCCGGAGATCACGTCGCCGCCGGGGATCGTGAAGGGTCTCGCCGCGGAGTACATCACCGGCCTCGTCGTGAAAGACGGCCGCACGATCATCGTGCTCAATACGGCGCGCCTGCTCACGTCCAAGGAGAAGCTCTCGCTCGACACCGCGGTGAAGGAGACCGCGCCCGCCTGATGGTAGATTCGCCGCTGCCCGCGCTGCGGGCCGAGTACGAGCAGATCGCGCGTCGCCTCGAGTCGGTGACCGGTGCGGGGGGAGGCGAGCGCGAAGCGGTGAAGCGCGAGATCATCGCCTACTTCAAGCAGGTCGATGGGCTGATCGGCGACTTGTCGGCGCTCAAGGAAGAGGTGCGCAAGCTGGTCGACCGCTTCAAGCAGGTGTCGGCCTCAACGGCGGAAGCCTCGGCGCCGGAGTTCACGGGCACGCGCCCAGCGGTCCACGCCGACCACATCGGCGCGTCCACCTTCATCGAGAAGGGGTGGAGTCTCATCTCCCTCGGCGACTACTCCGGGGCGATTCAGTCCCTGCAGAAGGCGCTGCACCTCTCGCCGGGCGAGACCCAGGCCGAGTCGCTGCTCGGCTGGGCGCAGATGCTCCACGAGGAGTACGACGACGCGCTCGGCACATTCCAGAAGGTCCTGATGAAGGAGCCGGCGAACTCCCTCGCCCGGATCAACGTCGGGTACATCTGCCTGAAAAAACGGATCTTCGGCGAGGCCATCGAGCATCTCTCCAAGGCGATCCGTCTGGACAACGACAAGAAGGCCACGCTGTACGCCCATTTCTACCTCGGGCTCGTCTACCTGCAGCGCGAGATGTACGAAGACGCGCAGACGTTCTTCCAGAAGACCATCAAGCTCGGCCCGAACCTGATCGAGGCGTACTACGAGCTGGGGCGTGCCTACTGGTTCGCCGGCGACCAGGCGCAGGCGCAGCAGACCTGGGAAGCGGGGTTCAAGGCGAACAAGTTCAATCCCTGGGGCAAGAAGTGTGAGGACACGCTGGCGCTGGCGCGCCAGGGACAGGAGCCGCCGCGCTCGTAGTACTGGCCTGGCTCCTTGCGCAGGCGACTCCCCTCTCAACGGTCACGGTCGGGCGGGTGACTGCCGTCGCGACGCCCGCGCAATCCGGCCTGGCGGCCGTGTTGGCCGAAGCGGCCGATCGGGCCGTTCCGTTCCCGGGCGTCGGGCCCTTGCCCGATCGCCCGATCCGGCTGATCCTCGCGCCCAGTCGCGCCGCGTTCGACTCCGTCACGCATGGACGCTTGCCGGGGTGGAGTGAAGGCGCCGCGTTCCCCGAGCGTGGCACGATCGTTCTGTTGGCCGACCGTCCCAACGCCGACCTGTCGGGCGCCTTGCGGCACGAGCTCGCCCACGTCGCCCTGCGCTGGCGCGTGGAGCGACCACTCCCGCTCTGGTTCGAGGAGGGTTACGCGGCGGTGGCGGCCGGTGAGTGGGATCGCCTCGAGGCGTTGAAGCTGAACTGGCAGGTGGCGCGTGGCGTCGAGCCTGACCTGGACGAGCTCGACCGCGCGCTCCGCGCCGACCGCGAGGATGCCACGACCGCGTACGCGCTCGCGACGACGGCCGTCCTCCTACTCGAGCGCTGGGGTGGTCGGGACGGACTCGCGCCACTCATCGACCGACTGTCGCGTGAGCCGACCTTCGACGCCGCGCTGCGCGAGACGTACCACGTGACGGAGGGGGACTTCGAGACGCGCTGGCAGAAGGACGTCGAAACGCGCTACGGCTGGCTCGGCTGGGCGAGTGCGGCGGGTGTGTTCTGGGCCCTGCTGGGACTGACGCTCGTGTGGCTCGTGCGGCTGCGGCGGCGTCGCGATGCCGCGCGCCGCGCCGGGCTCGACGAGGGGTGGGAAATCCCCGAGGATGACGAGCCAACTGCTTGACGGGGTTGAAATTGCCGCGTAAACTCCTGCCCTTATGCCCGACCTGGGTGTGGCGCGCTCTCGTCTGCATTTCGGCCCGAAGAACTGGTTGTGTCTGTCGGCGGCCGCCGTGGCCCTCGCGGCCGGCTACTGGCTCTTACATCAGGGGTCGACGACGGCCGCGCCCATTCTGCTCGTCCTCGGGTACTGCGTTTTCTTTCCGGTAGGCCTCGCCCTGTAGTCGTCGTCCGTACGAGGGCGAATAGCTCAGCGGTTCAGAGCGCCTGCCTTACACGCAGGAAGTCGGGGGTTCGAATCCCTCTTCGCCCATTGGGGTAACAACCGGAAACGTGAGGAATGCGCCCGTGAGAATCTTGCCGGCCGTGATGGCCGTGGCCTGCTTCGCCGCTGCGGCTCCCGCACAGCAGGGGTATCAACCCCCCTCGATGAAGCTGCTCGTGTTGCCCCTGACCGCGAAGACGCCGACGGATTCCGCGATGAGCGTCGCCGTCATGGATGCGGCGCGCGAGAAGCTCGGCGGGATGGCGCGCTCCAAGGTCCAGGTCATTCCCAAGCCGAAGCTGTGCGAGGCGCTCAAGGCCTCGGACTATCCGTGCGACGTCCTGCTGGACGAGACGCAGGCGAGCCAGCTAGCGCGCTTCCTCACCGTCAACGCGTACACCACGGGCACGATCGAGCGGAGCAACGGCTCGCTCGCCGCAAACATTCGCGTGCGCGACATCGGCAGCTCGGGCATGGCGGCGTTGCTGTCGGTGTCCAGTGCCAACCCGGCAACGGCCGCATCGCTCGGCGAGGGAATCGCCAACCGTCTGAACAACGTCGTCAAGGCCGCCGAGCAGGCCCGCGAGTGCGTCGAGGCGCGCCAGAAGAGCCAGTTCCCGAAGGCCCTCGACGCCGCGCGCAAGGCGCTCGTGATCGAGCCCAACCTGCCCGCCGCTCACATGTGCGCCGCGACCGTGTACGAGGCGCAGCACATGCCGCTCGACAGCCAGCTCGTGGCGTATCAGCGCGCGTCGAAGGGCGACTCGCTGAACGCCACCGCGTGGGAGAACATCGCGCACATCTACCAGCAGAAGGGCGACACGCTCAAGGCCATCGACGCCTTGACCCACGAACTCGCCGGCGAGCCCCAGAACATCCAGCTGCGCCTCGGCATCGTCGAGCTCCTGCGCCAGCAGCGGCAGTACGAGCGCGGGAAGGCGCTGCTCGACGACTGGCTGTCGCGCAACCCGGCGGACGAGCGGGCTTCCGCATTCCTCCTGCGCATCTGTATCGAAGGCGGCCTGTACCGCTGCGAACTCGACATTTTCGCCAAGCAGATCGCGGCCGACACCTCCAAGGGCGCCGACTCGGCCTTCCTCAAGCCTGCGATCGGAGCCGCGCAACAGGTGGCCGATACCCAGCAGCTGCTGGCATTCGCTCACGTGGCCGTGCGGCACTTCCCCAAGTCCGCTGCGTTCTGGAAGACGTTGGGCGCCGCGTTCGACCTCAAAGGCCAGAAGGACTCCTCGCTCTGGGCGTACAAGCAGTCCCTGGCGCTCGATCCCAACGACATCAGCAACGCGCTGCTCGTCGCCAAGGCCATCGTCGACGGCACGACGTGGGACACGGCACAGGCGAACAAGTTGAAGGGCGACACCGCCCAGTTGCGGGTGTTTCGCAGCGCGTTCGCCGATCGCGTCGACTCGGCGAAAGTCTATATCGACCGCGCGCTCGCCTCGAGCGACTCCACCCAACGCTTGAATGCGATGGTCATCATGCTCACGGGCGCGTCGAAGATCGCGCAAGCGGGCGCGTACGATCACGCCTACACCTGGCTCGATCAGCTCCTCACGGCGCTCACGCCCAAGACGCCGGCGGACACGGCCGGGCCGCGCCAGCAGATTCGGATCCAGGCGAGCTTCTGGTATGGCCTCGCGTCGCTGCAGACGCTGAGTGGCCCCTATACCGTGATGACGAAGTCCAAGAGCTGCGAACAGGCCAAGGGGATCAACGAGCGCATCAAGCGGAGCAAGGATGCGATGGATCTCGGCATGCGTGTGTCGCCGGTATTCGTCAAGCAACTCGAGGACGGCATCGCGAAATACCAGGAGGCCATGCTGAAGGTGAAGCAGGCCTTCAAGTGCAAGAATTTCTGAACCATTGAATTGACTCCGGCACCGGCCTATATTGCCACCCTCCGTCGCAGGGGGTTGTAGCTCAGCTGGTTAGAGCGCCGGTCTGTCACACCGGAGGTCGCGGGTTCGAGCCCCGTCAGCCCCGCCTGAACCCGCCTCGCGGGACGACGCATCCGGCCCCGTCTGCCACGGCAGGCGGGGCTTTCGCTTTCTGGAAAGGGAGCATCACGGCCACGTACCATGTCCCGGTTCTCGCCGGCGCCGTGCGGGCCTGGGCGGAAGGCGGCCGCCGCGCCGTGGACGCCACGGTGGGCGGCGGCGGGCACGCCGCCCTGCTGCGCGCCGCCGGCGCCGAGGTGCTCGCCGTGGACCGCGATCCCGAGGCGATCGCCGCCGCCCGCGCGGAGCTCGGCGAGACGGGCATCCGCTACTCGACCGGCGCGTTCGGCACGGCCAAGGTGCTGGGCACGATCGAAACCTTCCACCCCGACCGCATCCTGCTCGACCTCGGGGTCTCCTCGCACCAGCTCGATACCGACGCCCGGGGGTTTACCTTTCGTCCCGGGGCGCCGCTCGACATGCGGATGGCGGCGGGGCGCGGCGTGACCGCCGCGGACGTGCTCAACACATGGCCCGAAGGGCGGCTCGCCGACGCGTTCAAGGATCTCGCCGATGAACCTCGCGCCAGACGCCTGGGCCGCGCGATCGTGCGACGGCGCGCCACGGCGCCGTTCGCGACCAGCGACGATTTCGTGAACTCGATTCGCGAGGCGCGGGGCCCGCGCTCGGGACCGGCCGATTTCGCGCGCCTGTTCCAGGCGCTGCGGATCGTGGTCAATCAGGAGCTCGAGCAGCTGGAGCTCGCGCTGCCCGCGCTGCGCGCGACGCTGCAACCCGGCGGCCGCCTGGCCGTGATCACCTACCACTCGGGCGAGGATCGGATCGTCAAGAACGCGTTCCGCGAATGGAGCCGCTCCTGCGTGTGCCCGCCCGGGCAGCCGGTGTGCACGTGTCGCGGCCGTCCGCTCGGTCGCGTGCTCACGAAGAAGCCGATCCGTCCCGCGCCCAGCGAAGTGCGCGACAACCCGCGCGCCCGGTCCGCCGGTCTCCGGGCCTTCGAGGTGGCGCCCGATGATTAAGGGCCGCCACTGGGTGGCCGTGTGGCTCGTGGCCTTTCTCGCGACCACGTGGATCGTATACGCCCGGCAGACCGCGTCCATCCGCGCCGCGCGGGAGCTCACCGACCTGCGGGCCCGACGCGCCAATCTCGAAGGGCACCGCTCGGACTTGGAGCGCCGCATCCGCACGGCGCAAAGCCGCGCGGTGCTCGTTCCGCGCGCACAGGCGCGGCTCGGGCTGCATCTGCCGAGCGACAGCGAGATCGTCCTGATTCCCGCCCCGGGAGGCTCGCGGTAGATGGCGAAGCTCGCGGTCCGCATGCAGGTGGTGGAGTTCGGCGTCTTCGTGAGCCTCGCCCTCCTCGTGGGCCGGGCCGCCCAGGTCCAGATCGTCCAGGGCCGGCGCTGGTCCGAAGAGGCGAAGGCGCAGCGCACCGAGCGCATCGTCCTCCCCGCCCGTCGGGGCACGCTCTACGACCGGCACGGCACACCGCTCGCCGTCACACAGGAGACCTATCACGTCGGCGTCGCCCCGAACGAGCTGCGGGACCCCGCAGCTGACGGGGCGCTGATCACGCGGAGACTGGGCCTCGCGCCGCGTAGCTGGCAGGAGGCCCTCCGCAAGCGGTATGCGTACTTCGCCGGCCCGTACAGCGCGCTCGAGGTGCAGGCGCTCCGCACGGTGCGGGGCGTCCATCTCGAGGCCGTGCTCAATCGCTTCTATCCCGACCCCGGCGTCGCGCGCGCCACCATCGGCCGCTTGGGCGACGACGGGCTCGGCGGGTCCGGGCTCGAGAAAACGCTCGACACCCTGCTCGCTGGCCGGTCGGGGGCGGCCGTGGTGCTGAAGGACCGCGCCGGCCGGGAGTACGAGTCGCCGGCCCGGGTGATCGCCGCGCCGGTGCCGGGGCTCGACATCGTGCTCACGCTGGACGCCGAGCTGCAGGAGATCGCCCAACGCGCCCTGGACGACGCCCTTCGCCGGATGGACGCGGACGGCGGCGACGTGGTGATGCTCGATCCGACCACCGGCGAGGTTCTCGCGCTCGCGTCGCGCACGCGCGAGAGCAGCGCGCGCCCCAGTGCGTTCACCGACACCTTCGAGCCCGGCTCGATCGCCAAGATCTTCGCGGCCGCCGGACTCCTGATGCTCCGCCGCGTGTCGCCGGCGGATCGCGTGTCGGGAGAAGGCGGCAAGTGGCATCTGCCGGGGCGCACCATCACGGACGAGGAGCCGCAGCCGTCGTTCACCTTGGCGGACGCGATCCGCGTCTCGAGCAACATCGGCATCGTCAAGTTCGCGGCGCGGCTCGAGCCCGACGAGCAATACCTGGCGCTGCGAAACTTCGGTTTCGGCGCACCCACCGGCATCGAGTTTCCCGCCGAGGCGGCGGGACGCCTACGGCTGCCGAAGGAGTGGCAACGCCCCAGCGCGGCGAGTCTCGCGATGGGGTACGAGCTCTCGGTGACCCCGATCCAGGTGGCGATGGCGTACGGCGCGCTCGCCAACGACGGCGTCTTGCTGCAGCCCACGCTCGTGCGGGAAGTGCGCGGGGGCGCGGGCGGCGAAGGTGGGGCGCCGGGCACGTTGCGTTACCGCCATCGTCCCGAGCCGGTCCGCCGCGTCGTGTCTCCGGAAGTCGCCGCGGCGCTGCGCGAGCTGCTGCGCGGCGTAGTGGAGCACGGTACGGGCACCGAAGCGGCGCTCACCAACTTCCCGGTGGCCGCCAAGACGGGAACGGCGAGGCGAGTGGTGAACGGCCGCTATGCCGCGGGCGAGTACACCGCGTCGTTCGCGGCCTTGTTTCCCGCGGAGCGGCCGCAGCTCGTTCTGGTGGTGAAGATCGACAATCCGCACAAGGGGAGCTACTTCGCCGCGCAGACGGCGGCGCCGGTCACCCGTTCGATGCTCGAGCAGGCGCTCGCTGCGCGCACCGTGGCACTCGACCGGGCGCGTCTCTCGACCGCCGTGCCGCGCGCCGTGGCGGCGCCGCTCGAGGACGACGGCGGCGTCGTGCCGTACGTGGTGCCCTGGCCGTATCACCCCGACAGCGCCGCCGTCGGCTCGCGGCGCGCGGTGCCGGACGTGACGGGGCTGGGGATCCGGGACGCCGTGCGGGCGCTCCATCGCCGCGGATTCCGCGTGGCCCTGCGGGGCTGGGGAGCGGCGGAGCACACGTGGCCCGCGGCGGGCGACAGCGCGAGCTCGGGGTCGGTAGTCACGTTATTCGCGCAGCCGCTGCCGCCCGGTCGCGCTCCCGCCGCTCCGCGCCGCCCCAGGCGATGACCGGTCTGGCAGGCATCGTCGCCGCGCTCGAGCGCGCGCAGCTGCTCATCGAGGTGCCCGACCTGCACACCTCGCCCGAGCTCACCGGGCTCACGGCCGACAGCCGCAAGGTGGAGCGCGGCATGCTGTACTGCGCCGTCCGGGGCTCGGTGCAGGACGGGCACCAGTACGTGTCCGCCGCGCGCGAGCGCGGGGCAGCGGCCGCACTCGTCGAGCGCGAGCTGGAGGTCGACTTGCCGCAGGTCCTGGTCCGCGACGGGCGGCGCGCCGCGGCCGTCGCCGCGGAGGTGTGGTTCGACATGCCGGCGGCCAAGCTCGACCTGGTGGGTGTGACGGGCACGAACGGGAAGACGACCTCGGTGACCCTGCTGCGCCACGTGCTCTCGGCGCTCGAGCCCATGGGCTCCATCGGCACGCTGGGCGCGTTCGACCCCGATGGCGCGGTGGTGCCGAGTGAGGCCGGCAACCTCACGACGCCGGGGCCGATCGATCTCCAGGCCACGCTCGCGGCGTTGGTCGCCCGGGGCGCGCGCGGCGCCGCGATGGAAGTGTCCTCGCACAGCCTCGATCAGGGGCGCGTGGACGGACTGGTGTTCCGTGCCGCGGTGTTCACCAACTTCACCCGCGACCACCTCGACTACCACAAGACGCTCGAGGAGTACTTCCGTGCCAAGGCCAAGCTCCTGGGCTACCTCGCACCGGATGGGCTCGAGGTGGTGAACGCCGACGATCCCGCGTGGGCCCGGCTGCGGCGGGGCCACCGCCGCGTGACGTTCGGCGAGCGGGAGGGGGAAGTGACGGCGCGAGGCGTGTCGCTCGACGCGACCGGTGCTCGCTTCGAGCTGGTGACGCCGATGGGCGAGGCTCCGGTACACCTGCCGCTGTTGGGGCGCTTCAACGTCGCAAACGCGTTGGGGGTGGCGGCCTGCGCCTGGGGGCTCGGCGTGCCGGTCGACACGGTGGCGGAACGGCTGTCGGACGCGCCGCAGGTGCCTGGGCGTATGGAGCGGATCGCCGCACGGCCCACGACCGTGCTGCGCGACTACGCGCACACACCCGACGCGCTCGAGCGGGCGATCGAGACGCTGCGGCCGCTCACCGCGGGCCGGCTGATCGTCGTGTTCGGCGCGGGTGGCGATCGCGATCGCGGCAAGCGGGCCCCGATGGGCGAGATCGCGGTCAAGCTGGCCGATGTGGCGATCGCCACGTCGGACAACCCGCGCACCGAGGATCCCGAGCGGATTCTCGATGAGGTCGAAGCCGGCATGCGGACCAAACCGCACGAGCGTGTGACCGACCGCCGCCGCGCCATCGCCCGCGCGCTCGAGCTCGCGAGGCTCGGTGATACCGTGCTCCTCGCCGGAAAAGGGCATGAGACCTATCAGGTGATCGGCACCGAGAAGCAGCACTTCGACGAGCGGGAGGTGGTGAGAGAGTTGGGAGCTTCGTGAAAGAACGAGTGCGGAGTGTGGAGTGCGGAGTGCGGAGTGTCAGGAGCCGCGTCCCTCGGCGAGCGAACTCTCGCTTCAATTCCGCACTCCGCACTCCATACTCCGCATTCGGGACGGGGCGGTGATCGACTGGGACTCGGAGGTCGTTGCGACCGCGCTGGGGGTGTCGGGGCCCCGGGGGCTGCACTTCACCGGGGTGGGGACGGACACCCGACACCTGACACCGGGCACCTTGTTTCTCGCCCTCAAAGGCGACCGCTTCGACGCGCACGCGTTCCTCGATCAAGCGAGGGCGAGCGGCGCGGCGGCGGCCGTGGTGCGCCGCGGCACGCCGGCCGTCGCAGGGCTGCCGTTTTTCGAAGTCGAAGACACGCTCACCGCCCTGGGGCTGCTGGCGCGGGCCCGGCGGCGGCGGCTTCCCCCCGGGAGCCCCGTCGTGGCGATCACCGGCTCGAGCGGGAAGACGAGCACCAAGGAGATGGTGCGCGCGGTGCTCGCGACCACGTATCGCGTGCACGCGACGGGCGGGAACCTGAACAATCTCGTCGGCGTCCCGCTCACCATCCTCGGCGCCCCGGCCGACGCCGAAGCGCTCGTGGTCGAAGCGGGGGCCAGCGTCCCGGGAGAGATTCCCAAGCTCCGCGACATCATCGAGCCGACGATCGCGGTGATCACGAACGTCGGCTACGCGCACGTGGAAGGTTTCGGCTCGCTCGCGGGCGTGATGCAGGAGAAGGTCTCGCTCGCCGAGGGGGGGGGCGCCCGCACCGCGGTGGTGGGGACGGACCCGCCCGAGCTGGCGGCCGAGGCGCGGCGCCGCGCGCCCACCATCGTGGCCGGCACGGGCCCCGGGGCGCAGGTCCGGCCGGAGACGGCGGAGCTCGACGACGGGGGACATCCGCGGATTACCTGGCGGGGTCACACCGTCACGCTGCCGGTGATCGGCTTCCATCAGATCGAGAACGCCATGCTGGCGCTCGCGGTGGGGCAGGAGACGGGCGCGGACGCGACGCGGTCCGTGGGGGCGCTTGCCGGCGTGCAGCTGCCTGGCGGGCGCGGCGCGATGCTGACGATCGGCGAGTCCGGGCTCACGGTGATCGACGACACATACAACGCCAATCCAGGGTCGCTCCATTGGGCCGTGAAGCTCGCGCATTGGCTCGCGGGCCGGCGCCAGCGGCCGCTCGCCGTCGTGGTGGGCTCGATGTTGGAGCTGGGAGGGGAGAGTGCCAAATTGCATGCGGCCGCGGCGGACGAGATCACCCGGCTCCGACCCGCGCTCGTCGCGGCTGTGGGGGACTTCGTGCCCGCGTTCGAGCCGCACCGGGCGGCGCTCGGCGATCGCCTGATCACGGCGGAGAGCGTCGATGCCCTGGGCCCCCGCCTCAAGGCGGCGCTGCACGGCAACGAAATCGTCCTGCTCAAGGCGTCCCGCGGGGTGGCGCTCGAGCGCGTGCTCCGGTACCTGAACTGAGGATCGCCCGTGCTCTATCATCTGTTCGCGCCGCTCGCGAAGGAGCACATCCTCTTCAACCTGTTCAACTACCTGACCTTTCGCGCCGCGGGCGCGGTGGTCACCGCCCTCCTGCTCGCGTTTCTCGCGGGTCCCGCGATCATCCGCCGCCTGCGCGCCCGCAACGTGGGCCAGGTGATCCGGGCGGAGGGCCCCGCGAGCCACCACTCGAAGCGCGGCACCCCCACCATGGGTGGCGTGATCATCATTCTCGCCACCGTGGTGCCGACGCTCTTGTGGGCTCGGCTCGACAGCGGATACGTGCTCGTCGCCCTCGCGGCCATGCTCTGGACCGGCGCGATCGGCTTCCTCGACGACTACCTCAAGATCGTCCGGGGCAAGTCCCAAGGGTTGGTGGCGCGGTGGAAGCTGATCGGCCAGATCACGTTCGGCGTGGCGCTCGGTCTCACGCTGCTGCGGTGGCCGCTCGCCCCGGACCTGCCGCCCGCGTCAACGCAGCTGCCGGTCTTCAAGTACATCCTGATCGTGATGCCGGCGCCCGTCTACGTCTTCTTCGTCACGCTCGTCGTCACCGGCAGCTCGAACGCCGTGAACCTCACCGACGGCCTGGATGGACTGGCCACCGGGCTCACCGCGATCGTCGCGGGCGCGTTCGCCGCCTTCGCCTACGTGTTCGGCCGCAGCGACTGGACGCGCTACCTCCTCGTGTACTTCCTGCCGGGCTCCCAGGAGCTGACGATCTTCTGCGGTGCGCTTGCCGGCGCGGCGCTCGGGTTCCTGTGGTTCAACGCGCACCCGGCGCAGGTCTTCATGGGCGACACGGGGGCGCTCGCGATCGGGGGCGCGCTCGGGGCGGTGGCGATCATGCTCAAGGCGGAGTTTCTCCTGCTCATCGCCGGAGGCGTGTTCGCCGCGGAAGCGGTTTCGGTGCTGCTCCAGACGAGCGTGTACCGCTGGAACAAGCAACGCCGCGGGAAGGAGTACGCGGACGCCCACCGCGTCTTCCGCATGGCGCCGCTGCACCACCACTTCGAGAAGCTCGGATGGGCGGAGCCACTGGTGGTGATGCGGTTCTATATCCTCGGCGTGCTATGCGCCGCGATCGCGCTCGCGACACTCAAGGTGCGATGACGCCCGAGGCCTGGCGTCGGGGAGGGAGCGTCGTGGCCGTCGTGGGGCTGGGCAAGAGTGGCGTCGCCGCCACCCGCCTGCTCGCGCGCGAAGGCGTGCGGGTGTACGCGAGCGACGCGTCGGACCACCCGTACGGAGGCGCCGACGCGCTCGTGGCGCTCCGCGCGCTCCCCGGCGTGACCGTGGACGTGGGACAGCACGACCTGGCGCGGATCCGCTCCGCGGCGGCCGTGATCGTGTCGCCCGGCGTCCCACCAGAGGCACCGCCCCTCGCCGCCGCCCGGGACGCCCGGGTCCCGATCCTTTCTGAGATCGACCTCGGGTTCAGCGCGCTGGCCGCGTCGGGCACCCGGTGCATCGCGATCACGGGCACGAACGGCAAGACGACAACCACGGCGCTCGTCGCCCACCTGTTGCGGGTCGCGGGCCTGCAGGCCGATGCCGTAGGCAATATCGGTCGCCCGCTCGCGGACGTCGCGCTCGGGAAGGACCGCTACCAGTGGCTCGCCGTCGAGGTTTCGTCGTTCCAGCTCCACGACAGCCCGCACTTCGCGCCGGCGATCGGGGTCGTGACGAACCTGGCCCCCGATCACCTGGATCGGTATCCCGCGGTCGAGGCTTACTACGCGGACAAGCGGCTTCTCTTTCAGAACGCGCGCGACGGCGACGTGTGGGTGCTGAATGGCGACGACACCGCCGTGCTCGACCTGGCGGACGGCGCGCGCGGACGGCGCATGCTCTTCTCGCTCCGCCACCCGGCCGACGGGTGGTACGACGCCTCCGCTCGGCGCCTCCGACTCGGCAACGACGCACTACTGGAACGCGACGAGCTCCTCTTGTTGGGCGATCATAACGTCGCGAACGCGCTCGCGGCCGCGCTGGCGGTGCAGGAAGCCGGCGTAGCGCCGCGCTCGATCGGGGAAGGGCTGCGCTCGTTCCGCGCTCTCCCGCACCGGCTCGAGCCCGTGCGTGAGGTGGGGGGCGTCCGCTGGATCAACGACTCCAAGGCCACGAACATCGCGTCGACGGTGGTAGCGATAGAAGCGATGGATCGACCGTTCGTGCTCCTGCTCGGCGGGCGCCACAAGGGTGAGCCCTACACGCGGCTCGCGCCGCTGCTCAAGGACCGGTGCCGGCTGGTGATCGCGTACGGCGAGGCCGGGCCGCTGGTGGAGCGCGATCTGCAGGGTAAGGTCTCGCTCGAGCGGGGGACGACGTTTGAGGACGTCGTGGCACGGGCCCGCCGCGCTGCGCGCCCCGGCGACGCGGTCCTCCTGTCCCCCGCCTGCTCGAGCTACGACATGTTCAAGAATTACGAAGAGCGCGGCGCCACGTTCCGGAAGTTGGTGGAGGCAATGTGAGGGACACCCGCTGGGAGACCCGCCTCCTCGTGCTCGTCGCCGCGATTCTGGTCGTGTTCGGCCTCACCGCGGTGTACGGGGCGTCGAGCCTCCTGACCATCGCCGGCGGGCAAGTCGGCTCGAGCTTCGCTTTGAAGCAGGCGCTCGGCGCCGCGGTGGGCGGCATCGTCGCCGCCCTGCTCGCGCGCTCGGACTTCCGTCGCTGGAAGCGGGCCGCTTGGCCGGTCCTCGCCGTGGTCGCGCTTCTCTTGTTGATCCCGCTCCTCCCGTTTACGCACGGCCTGGCGCCGAGCATCAACGGGGCGCGACGCTGGGTGAACCTCGGCTTCGTCACGGTGCAACCCTCCGAGCTCGCCAAGTTCGGCGTGGTGGTGTGGACGGCGATGCTCGCCGCCAAGAAGGGTGAGCGCATCCGAACGTTTCAGTACGGGCTGCTGCCGTTCATCGTCGTGCTCACGCCGGTGATCGCGCTGATTTTTCTCGAGCCGAATCTCTCGATGGCGCTGCTCGTCGCACTGCTCGCGGGGGTGGTGCTGTTCACCGCGGGCGCGCGCATCGGTCACTTCCTCGCGCTCGGCTTGGCCGCCACGCCCATCCTCTTCGGCGCCGTGGCGAGCGCGCAGTACCGCCTGGCCCGCGTGATCACGTTCCTGAATCCGGGGAGCGCCCCCTCCGAGGCGACGTGGCAGGTCCACCAATCGCTCGTGGGCATCGGCGCCGGCCGGCTGCTCGGCGTGGGGCTGGGGCAGGGACAGCAGAAGCTCGGCTACCTCACGTACGCGTATTCTGATTTCATCTTTTCGACGATCGGGGAGGAGTGGGGCTTTATCGGCATCTTCGGCATCATCGTCCTGTTCGGTACGTTCGTCTGGCTCGGCTTCCGCATCGCGCGGTCGGCGAGCGATCCGTTCGGCCAGCTGCTCGCCGTCGGCCTCACCGGGTTGATCGGCATCACCGCCGCGCTGCACATCGGTGTGAGCCTCGCCCTTCTGCCCGCCACCGGCATCACGCTGCCGTTCATCTCGTACGGGCGGTCGAGTCTCTTCGTCGCCCTAGTGGCCACCGGAGTGCTGATCAGCATCGGGCGCGGGAGACGGGCGGCGGGGGCATGAAAGTGCGGAATGTGGAGTGCGGAGTGCGGAATGCGGAGTGAATCAAGTGCGGAGTGCGGAATGCGGAATGCGGAATTGCAGCGCGAGTCTCGTCTGGCGATTCGACCCTTCCCTTATACTCCGCACTCCGCATTCCGCACTTGGGTCTTGCAGTGAAGGTCCTCCTCGCCGGCGGCGGCACCGGCGGCCATCTGATGCCCGCCCTCGCCTTGGCGCAGGCGATGCGCGAAGCGCGACCGGACGTCGAGCCCGTGCTCGTGGGCGCCGAGCGCGGCATCGAGGCGCAGGTGCTGCCGCGCTATCCGTTTCCCTTTCACCTGCTACCGATCGAGCCGATCTATCGCCGAACATGGTGGAAGAACGTGCGATGGGTCCTCATCGCCGGACGTGTCTGGCGCGCGGTGGGACGCGTGCTCGAGGCGGAGCAGCCGGCCATCGTCGTCGGCACGGGCGGATACGCCGCTGGACCCGTGGTCTGGCGCGCGCAGCGCGCCGATATCCCGACGGCGCTCGTCGAGGAGAACGCGTATCCAGGCGTGACCACCCGCTGGCTGGCGCGGGGCGCGCGACAGGTCCACCTCGGCTTTCCCGAAGCCAGCGCGCGCCTCGCCACCGGGCCCACCACGCAGGTCTTCACGCTCGGCAACCCGGTCCGATCCCCCGCGACGGGAGAGGGCGATCGGCTCGCCGTGCTCGCCGACCTGGGGCTCTCTCCGGATCGCCCCACGCTACTCGTGTTCGGTGGGAGCCAGGGCGCACGAGCGATCAACTACGCCGTCGCGGGCGCACTCGAGCGACGCCTGCTCGACGGCATGAACGTGCTGTGGGGCACCGGGGAGGCGCAGGCGGCGGCGTTCATCGGCTACGCCGTGCCGGGACGCGTGGTGGTCCGCGGCTTTTTCGATCCGATGACCACCGCGTACCGCGCCGCCGACCTCGTGGTCGCCCGCGCCGGCGCGATGACGCTGGCCGAGCTGTGCGCGTGGGGGAAGCCGAGCATTCTGGTACCGCTCCCGACGGCCGCGGCGGACCACCAGACGCAGAACGCGCTGGCACTCGCGGCCGCCGGAGCGGCGATCCACCTCGCCGAGGCCGACCTCACACCGCACACCTTCGCGGAAAGCGTGCGCTCCCTGCTCGGCGACGAGGACCGTCTGGCGGCTGTCAGTGCCAACGCCCGAGCTCGGGGACACCCGGACGCGGCCCATGAGATCGTGTCGAAGATTTTGACACTGAGTCGCTAAAAAGGTCGTGGTCTCTTTCGCAAGTTTAGCAATTTTGCTATATTAGCCCCCCACTAATGAACTTGTTTGCCACGGTGGATCCCCGGCCGGTCCACTTCATGGGGATCGCCGGAGCAGGCATGAGCGGCCTGGCACTCCTCGCCAGGCAGCAGGGCGTATCGATAACCGGTTGTGATAACGACCCCTCTGGCGCCGCCGATTTGGCAGCCAAAGGGGTGGAAATATGGCGGGGACACGATCCCGAGCATGTGCGTGGGGCTCGGGCGGTCGTGGTTACCGCTGCGGTACCGGGAGACCACCCGGAGCTGGAGCGAGCACGCGCCCTAGGGGTCCCGGTAGTACGGCGGGCCGACGCCCTCGGCCAGGCCGTCGCCGGAGGAACAGTGGTCGCCGTGGCGGGCACGCACGGAAAGACGACCACCACGGTGATGGTCACGGAGGCGTTGGCGGCCGCCGGGCGGGATCCTACGGGACTCGCCGGCGGCCGCGTCGCTAGGTGGGGCGGCAACGCGCGGGTCGGCACGGGAAAGAGCGGGCTGTATGTCGTCGAGGCGGATGAGTTCGACAAAGCGTTCCTCTCGCTCCAGCCGTCGGTAGCGGTCGTGAACAACGTCGAGGCCGATCACCTGGAGTGCTATGGCGGCAGCGTGGCGGCCCTCGAGGATGCGTTCGCGGAGTTCGCAGGGCGTGCCCGTCGAGTGATCGTCGGCGGCGACGATGCGGGCGCCGGACGCGTGGCGGCACGGCTCTCGGTGCCGGTGTGGCGAGTGGGGACGGGCGCAGACGCCGACGTGCGAATCGGATCGCCCGTGTTCACCGAGCAAGGCTCGACGGCTGAGGTCGAGCTTCCGGGGCGGGGGGAAGAGGGGAGTGCTGTGACGCTGCGCCTGCAGGTGCCGGGGCTCCACAACGTGCGCAACGCCGCGGCGGCGCTCGCGGTGGTGCACGAGCTCGGCGCGGATCTGGATCGCGCGCTCAACGCGTTGTCCGAGTTTCGCGGTGTGGGACGACGCTTCGAGCGCGTAGGTGAAGCGCGCGGCGTGACGGTCATGGACGATTACGCGCACCATCCGACCGAGGTGCAGGCGACCCTCGCGGCGGCGCGCCAGGCGTTTCCGCGCCGGCGTGTGGTGGCGGTGTTTCAGCCGCACCTGTTCTCGCGCACCGCGCTGCACGGCGATGCGTTGGGGCGGGCGCTCGCCGCGGCGGACGTCGTGGTGGTGGCGCCGATCTACGCGGCGCGCGAGCAGCCGATGCCCGGCGTCAGCGCGGAGCTCGTCGCGCGCGGCGCCGCGCGCGCGGGCGCCACGACCGTCGCCGTCCGCGATCGGGTGAGCCTCACCGACCGCGTGGCGGAAACGGTTCGGACGGGGGATGTCGTGTTCACGCTCGGCGCGGGGGACGTCACGCGCGTGGGACCTGAGCTGATCGAGAAGCTCGAGACACAGGATGGGGGAAGGGGGAAGGGCGCGTGAGGCGTCGGCGTTGGCCGCGGTGGCGGCGTCGCGCGCTGACGGGGCTCGCGGGCTCGGCGCTGCTCGGCTCGTTCTGGTTCGCCGCGCCGCTCATGCTGCGCCGGCTCTCGTTCTTCCGCGTCCGCCAGGTGGAGCTCGTGGGCGTACGCAACCTGACGCCGGACGCCGTGATCGCCGCGCTGCGGCTCGGGCCGAGCGCGAGCGTGTTCAGCGACACGCGGCTCCTCGCGGATCGGGTGCGTGGACTGGCGGGCGTGGCGGACGCGCGGGTGGTGCGCCGCCTGCCGGCGATGCTGACCGTAGAGGTGCGGGAGGTCGAGCCGGCCGCGCTCGCGCCGGGCCCGCGCGGGTCGCGCGGGTTGGTAGTGGTCGATGCCGCCGGCCGGCCGCTCCCGTTCGACCCGGCGCGGGGAGGCCTCGACCTGCCGGTCGTGGCGAACGCCGACTCCGGGGTCGTGAGCGTGCTGGCGTTGGTTCAGGCTGTGGATCCCGCGCTGTACCAGTCCATCACCGGCGCGCGCACTATCACTCGTGGGGGACGCGCCGTGGTGCTCGAGATTGGATCGCGCCGGGTGGTGGTCGATCGGGACGCGGGACCGGAGGTCATACGCGCGGTGACGCTGGTGGCACAGGATCTCGCGGCGAAGGGGCAAGCATACCGGGAGCTCGATGCGCGCTACGCGGGGCAGGTGGTGGTGCGGCGCAAGCTGACGGCGAGCAAGGGCGGTGAGGGGGGCGCGTGAGCCGGGACCGCCAGCTCGTGGCCGGGCTCGATCTCGGCAGCACCAAGACGTGCGCCGTGATCGCGGAGGTCGTCGGCGACCTGCCGCGCACGCCCCTGGCGAAGATTCTGGGCGTGGGGTTGGCGAAGAACGCGGGCGTGCGGCGCGGGATGGTGCGGGACATCGACGAGACCAGCCGCTCGATCGTGAGCGCCATGCGCGACGCGGAGCGGATGGCCGGCGTCAAGGTGAGCGGCGTGACCTGCGGGATCGCGGGCGAGCACGTGACCGCCAGCACTTCGCCGGGGGTCGTGGCGGTGTCGGGGGACGAGATCACCGCGGAGGACGTGGCGCGCGTGAACGAGGTGGCGCGCGCCGTCTCGCTCGGACGGGATCAGGAGCTCCTGCACGACATCCCGCAGGAGTACGTGGTCGACCAGCAGCGCGGGATCTCGGACCCCGTGGGCATGACCGGGACGCGGCTCGAAGTCGAGATGTACCTCGTCTCGGTGCAGTCGACGGCCGCGCAGAACCTGCGCAAGAGCGTGGAGCGCGCGCGCTATCGTCCCGTCGAGCTGGTGCTCGAGCCGCTCGCCGCGTCGTTCGCCGTGCTGACGGACGACGAGAAAGAGCTGGGCGTCGCGCTGATCGAGGTGGGTGGCGGATCGACCGGTGTGGCGATCTTCCACGAAGGGAAGATCCGGCATCTGGCGTCGCTCAAGTTCGCGGGGGCGCACGTGACGAGCGACCTCGTCGCCGGGTTGGGCGTGACGCAGACCGACGCGGAGCGGTTGAAGGAGCGTCACGGAGTGGCGTACCAGCCGTTGGTCGACGCGGCGGAGATGATCAATCTGCCGTCCACGCCGAGTCAGGGGGCGCGCCAGGCGTCGCGCGAGCTGTTGTCGCACATCATCCACCAGCGGGTGGACGAGATCTTCCAGCTGGCGCAGCGCGAGCTCGAGCGCGCGGGGTACGGCGGCGGCCGGCTGCCGGCGGGCGTGGTGTTGACGGGCGGGACCGCGCATCTGCCGGGCATGGTGGAGCTCGCGCGCGAAGTGTTCGCCGTACCCGTACGGGCCGGGACCCCGGAGCAGGGGATCTCGGGGCTCGTGGACAGCGTGCAGGCGCCACGCTACGCCGTGCCGGTCGGGTTGGTGTTGTACGCGGCGCGTCGATTGGCGCACGGGGGCATGCACCCCGGCGGTGGAGGGGGGTTGGGGGGGGGGGGGGGAGGCGTGCTCGTGAAAAGTGGGGGCGTCGACAAGTTGTTCGGACCGCTGAAGCGATGGCTGCAGGACTTCTTCTGATCGGTCACCCGAGGGAGCCATGATCTTCGAGCTCGAAGAGACCGTCTCGCAGAACGCGCGGATGAAAGTCGTCGGCGTCGGTGGGGGTGGCGGCAACGCCCTGAACCGCATGGTCGACGAGGGACTCCAGGGCGTCGAGTTCATCTCCGTGAACACGGACTCGCAGGCCCTGCTCAACAACAAGGCCGACGTGAAGGTGCAGATCGGTAAGAAGCTGACGCGCGGGCTGGGCGCGGGAGCGCGTCCGGAAATCGGTCGCCAGGCGATCGAGGAAAACCGCGACGAGGTGCTGCACGGGTTGCAGGGCGCGGACCTCGTGTTCGTCACCTGCGGTATGGGCGGCGGCACCGGCACCGGGGCCGCACCGATCATCTCGCAGATCGCGCGCGACCTGGGGGCCCTCACCATCGGCATCGTCACCAAGCCGTTCCTGTTCGAGGGCCGCAAGCGCATGCGCCAGGCGGAAATGGGAATCGCCGAGATGCGCAAGCACGTCGACACGATGGTCGTCGTGCCGAACGAGCGGCTGCTCGCCGTGGTGGGCAAGGGCATCCCGTTCCAGGACGCCTTGAAGAAGGCCGACGAAGTGCTGCTCCACGCCACGCAGGGCATCTCCTCGCTCATCACCGTCACCGGCATCGTGAACGTGGATTTCGCCGACGTGCGCACCGTGATGCAGAACGGCGGCGCGGCGATCATGGGGACCGGCATGGGGCGGGGCGAGAATCGCGCGATGGAAGCGGTGCAGCAGGCCATCTCCTCGCCGCTGCTCGACAACATCTCCATCACCGGCGCCACCGGGGTCCTGATCAACATCACCGGCGGCGAAGATCTGACGCTCGGCGAGGTCACCCAGATCTCGGATGTGGTGAAGGACGCGGCAGGGGAGGAAGCCGAGATCATCTTCGGGACCGTGAACGATCCCGCGATGCACGGCGAGATCCGCGTGACGGTCATCGCGACCGGATTCGACAGGCCCGCGGGGGCGGAGCTGCCGGCGCGAGGAGCGCCGGGCGTCCTCCCTTTCCGCGAACGGGCGACGCGGTCCGCGCCGATGCCGCCCGCCGGCGTGGGGGGGGGGAGCTTCGCGAGAGCGGCCGAGCAACCGGCGCGCCGGCCGGCGCCGGTCCAGCCGCCGCCGCTCCCATCGGAGATGAACGAGCTCGAGATCCCCACGTTCATCCGGCGGCAAATGGACTGATGAATCGGCGGTTGAGCCATTACGTCGTCGCCGGCGCCCTCGTCGCCGGCGGCCTCGTCTGGGCCGCGTCCGACGCGTGGCCCTGGCGACGGCCGCTCACCGCGCGCCCCCTGATGGTGGACGCGGCGTACGTCGACTTCACTGAAACGCTGGGCAAGCGCGAGACGCTCGGCGACGTGCTCGCGCGCGGCGGCGTGCGCGGGCGCGACTACGTCGCGTTCCTCGCGGCGGCGAAGAGCCTGCCCGTGCGGCGGCTCCGGCCCGGGCTGGCGTTCCATTTCCGCCGCTTGAAGGCCGACAGCGTCACCACGAGCGTCACCGTGCGATTGTCCCGCGATCGCCGGCTCGGGATCGCGCGCGCCGCCGTCGGGTGGACCGAGACCGTCGACACGATCCCGTGGACCATCACCCGCATTCGGGTAACCGGCCTGATCGAGACCTCGCTGTACGACGCGCTCGACAAAGCCGTCGCCGACTCTTTCCTCCCCCCCGTCGAGCGACGCCAGCTGGCCTGGGCCATCGCCGACGTCTACGACTGGGAGGTGGACTTCACGCGCGACATCCGCCCCGGCGACCGCTTCACGGTGCTGTTCGAGCGGCTGGACTCCTCCGAGGGCGAACGGCGCTTCGGGCGAATCCTGTCGGCCCGGGTGGACGTCGCCCGCACGCCCGACTACGCCTTTTACTTCGAAGATCCGGACCAAACCAATAGCCGGGGTGTGACCGGATTCTACGACGAGCGCGGCCGGTCGCTGCGCCGGGCGTTCCTCCGCGCGCCGCTCCAGTTCCGCCGGGTCTCGAGCCGCTTCGGTGCCCGCTTTCACCCCATCCTGCACCGCTGGCGGGCCCACGAGGGCGTCGACTTCTCAGCGCCCTACGGCACACCCGTGCGCGCGACTGCCGACGGGATCGTGACGCGCGTGGGCCGCGAGGACGGGGGCTACGGCAACGTGATCGATCTCCGGCACGCGAACGGCATCCGGACGCGGTACGGGCATCTCTCCGCGTTCGCGCAGGGCCTGCACACGGGCGAGCGCGTGCAGCAGGGGGAGACGATCGGGTACGTCGGTTCCACGGGCCTCTCGACCGGACCGCATCTGCACTACGAGTTCCTCGTGAACGGCCGGCCGACCAACCCGCAGCGCAAGGACATGGGGGCGGGGACGCCCGTGCCGAAGCGCCTCCAGGCCGAGTACGCGGCGGCGCGCGACCGGCTGCTGACGCAACTCGAGCCAAAGACGTCGCTGCCCGTCGCTCCCGCCGTCGCCGCCGCGCGCGACTGAGGTCGGACGGGCAGACGGTCGCACGGTTGGACCGTAATTCCGGCTAGCGACTTAGCTTTCCTCACAGCTGTGGACCTCTATCCCGCCATCGATGTCCAAGGCGGGCGCGTCGCGCGCTCGTCCGACTGCGACCCCGTCGCTGTGGCGCACCAGTACGCCCGGGATGGGGCGCGCTGGATCCACTTCGTCGATCTCGATCGCGCCCTGGGGGGGGGCGGGGGGCGGGGCGAGAACCGCGCGCTCGCGCGCCGGGTGCTTGCGGAGTCGCCCATCCCCGTGCAAGTGGGCGGGGGCTTCACAGCGGAAACGGATATCGCTGAAGCGCTCACGCAGGGCGCGCGCCGCGTGATCATCGGCAGCGCGGCGGCGATGGATGGCCCTCTGGTGGCGCGCCTCATCGCGCGGCACGGCGCCGACCGGCTCGCCGTCGGTATCGACGCGCGCGACGGGCGGGTCGCGCCGCGCGGGTCCGCCACCGTGCTGGACGTGTCGCCGCTCGAGCTCGCGAAGCAGCTCCTGGCCGCCGGCGTGCGCACGATCGTGTACACCGATGCCGCTCGGGATGGAGCGCTCGCGGGCGCGGACGTCCCCGGCGCCCGGGCCATCGCGGCGCTCGGCTTCGACGTCATCGTGTCGGGGGGCGTCGCATCCCTCGACGACCTGCGGCGTGCGCGCGACGCGAGGCTCGCTGGGGCGATCGTCGGTCGCGCGTTGCACGAGGGACGGTTCACATTGCGGGAGGCGCTGGCGTGCCTCGCCGGGTGACGCTCGGACTGGCCGCGCTCCGCGCCACCGGCCTCGGCGCGGTCGCCGTCCTTGTCTGGAACCCGAGCGCCGCGCGACACGAATCCGGGAGCGGAACCGCGCCGCTCGTGTTGCTCGACGCGTCGTTGAGCATGACGGGGCGGGGCAGCCGTTGGCGCGAGGCGATCGACACGGCGCGAACGATCGCCCAGGGCGGCACCATCTGGCGGTTCGGCGATCGCGTGACCGCCTTCGACACCTCGCCGCCGAGCGACGGCGTGAGCCGGCTCGCCCCCGCCATCGCGGCGGCCGCGGCGCGTGGCGGTCCCATCGTGGTGGTCACCGATGGCGCGGTGAGCGACGTCGCCGATATCCCGCCGGATCTCCGCCGCCGCGCTCGGATCGTCGTCCTGCCGCGCCCGCCCTTCTTCGACGCGTTCGTTTCCGATGTCGAGGCACCGCGGAGAGTCGGGGCGGGGGCGGGAGATACGGTTCGGATCAAGGTGAGTTACGGGACGGCCGGGAAACGGGAAACGGAAAGCGGGAAACGTGACGCGACGTTGGCGGTGAATCTCGGAGGACGACGGATCGCATCCCGAAATGTGATGCTCCCTGACAGTGGCATTGTGTCCACCGACATCACGTTCCTCGTGTCCCGTGTCCCGATTCCCGGTTGGACGGCGCTCGAAGTGCGGTTGGAGGGGGTTAGAGATGAAGAGCCTCGCGACGATGCGCGGCAATTCGCCATCGAGGTGAGTCCCCAGCCCTCCGTGGTGCTGCTCGCATCGCCCCCGGACTGGGAGACACGGTTCCTGGCCCGCACGCTTACGGAGGTAGCGCGCTTGCCCGTTCGCACCTTCGTCGAGACTGAGCGGCCCGGGAGAGGGTGGCGCGACGCGACGACGCTCGAGAGCCGGCCCGCGAGCGACGTGGCGCGGGCCGTGGCCTCGGCGCAGCTCGTGATCGAGGCCGGCGATCCGACGGCCTTCACGGGATTCGCGCCGAAGGCAGCGACCCTGCTTTGGCCGCCTGGGGGAGGCCGGCAAGACGGCGACTGGTACGTGCAACCGCCCGGCCCCTCTCCACTCGCCGCGGCGCTCGCCGGCGTCGCCTGGGACTCGCTTCCCCCGGCGGCGTCCCTCGCCGACGCGGCGTCCCAGCCCGACAGCTCGGCCGTGGTCGCGCTCACGGCCCGGCTCGCGCGCCGCGGGCCGCCACGCCCGGTGCTGTTGCTCTCGGAGCGAGAGGGCGGGGGTCGGCGCCGCGCGGTGATCGCGGCGGGCGGGCTGTACCGGTGGGCATTCCGTGGCGGCGCGAGTGCCGAAGCGTATCGGGCGCTCGTAGCAGGGCTAACGGATTGGCTGCTGGAAAAGGGAGAAGGGAGAGGGGAGCGGTTCCTTCCGATCACGTACGACGTTCCGAATGGCATGCCGACGGTTTGGCGCTGGGCCGGGTCAGGCGCGGCGCGAGACGTCGTGCTCTCGCTCACGACCGACAATCGACAGCGCGTCGATACGCTGCGCTTCGATGCCGGCGGCCGCGCCGAGCTGCGGCTCCCGCCCAGTGCGTATCGCTATGCCGTAGCGGATGGGCCGGAGCATGGGCTGGTCATCGTGGACGACTACTCCGATGAATGGCGGCCGGCGACCCCCGTGCTCACTTCGCAGCCGGGAGCGTCAGAGGGAAGACTCGTCCCCGTGCCGCTGCGCGATCGGTGGTGGCTCTTTGTGCTCGCGATCGCCGCGTTCGCGACGGAATGGGCGTGGCGGCGGCGCCAGGGCCTTCCCTGATGGCCACCGCACTGTGGGAGCGCCTGGCCCGCGTGTTCGGCAAGTCCACCGCCGCCGACCGCAAAGCGTCGGAGCGCATCCTGCTGGAAGCAGATTTCGGCGTCGAAGCGACCGAAGCCATCCTCGCCGACGTCTCGCGTACGCCGGATGGCGACTTTCGCGCCGCACTCGAGCGCGCGGTCGCGACGGTGCTTGCGCCCGCGAGTGGTGCGGATCCCGGCGCACTCGCCCGGGCCGCGACACCACCCACGGTGCTGCTCGTGTTCGGCGTGAACGGCGTCGGCAAGACGACCACAGTGGCGAAGCTCGGCCAGCGTCTGATGCGTGAGGGGCGGAGCGTCCTGCTCGCGGCCGCGGACACGTTCCGCGCGGGCGCCACCCTGCAGCTCAAGATCTGGGCCGACCGGCTAGGCGTGCGCTGCGTCACCGGCACCGGCGATCCCGCCGCCGTCGCATTCGACGCGATCGCGGCGGCGCGTGCCGGGGGGCGGGGGGGCGTCGCCGACACCGTGCTCGTGGATACCGCCGGTCGCTTGCATACGGAAGAACGCCTGCTCGAGGAGTTGAAAAAAGTCGTGCGCGTCGTCGCCAAGCAGCAGCCCGGCGCGCCTCATGAGTCGCTCCTCGTGGTCGACGCTACGGTCGGCCAGAACGCCGTGCATCAGGCGCGCGCATTCGCGGGCGCGGTGCCGCTCACCGGGCTCATCGTCACCAAGCTCGACGGCACCGCGAAGGGCGGGAGCGTGGTGGCGCTCGAACGGGCGGTGCGGGTGCCGATCAGGTTCATCGGCGTTGGAGAGGATATAGAGGACTTAGAGGTGTTCGAGGCCGCGGGCTACGCACGTCGGCTCGTTTCGCAATGACGCTGTCGCTCACGATGTCGGTGAAATACCTGAAGGGCGTCGGCCCCAAGCGCGCCGAAGCACTGGCGCGGCTCGGCATCCGCACCGTGGGCGACTTGTTGTACCACGCCCCCCACCGCTACCTGGATGCGACGACGGTCACGCCGCTCGCGAAAGCACACGTGGGCCAGGAGGTCACGTGCGTCGGACGCGTGGTGAGCACGGGGATCATCCCCACGCGCCGGGGCCTGCGCGTGTTCCGCGCGGTGCTGCGGGACGACAGCGGCCCGCTCGAGTGTGCTTGGCCGGGCCAGCCCTTCCTCGAGCGGCAGATCAAGAAGGATCAGCTGCTGCTCGTCACGGGGCCGGTGCGCTATTACCACGGTCGCCAGCTGGTGCCGCGCGAGTTCGTGATTCTCGCCGACTCGGCCGAGAGCGGCGGTGATCACGGCTTGGTCTTGCCGGTGTACCCCGCGACGGAAGGTCTCACGCATCGCCAGATCCGCGCCCTCGTGCACCAGCACCTCGACGCGCTGCTCGCGCTCGTGCACGATCCGCACCCTCCCAAGCTGCGCGCCGCGGTTGGACTGCCCGAGCTGCACGTCGCGCTCGCGGCGGTGCACCGGCCTACCAGCGTCGCCGAAGCCGAAGCGGGCCGCCGCCGGCTCGCGTTCGACGAGCTGTTCGATCAGCAGCTCGTGCAGGCGCGCGCCCGCGCGCTCGCCAAGCGCGCCCGCGCCGGCATCCGGTTCGCCCTCAAGAAGGAGCTCACCACGCGGCTCAAGGAGCATCTGTCCTTCGAGCTGACGGGGGATCAGCGTCGCGCGGTGCGGGAGATCGCGGACGACATGACCGCGCCGCTGCGCATGCACCGCTTGCTCATGGGCGACGTGGGGACCGGGAAGACCGTGGTGGCGCTGTTCGCGATGCTCCTCGCCGTAGAGAACGACTACCAGGCCGCCATCATGGCGCCCACCGAGCTCCTGGCGGAGCAGCACGTCGCCACGCTCACGCGGCTGCTCGAGCCGCTCGAGCTCCGGCCCGACCTGTTGATCGGGCGGCTGACGCCGGTCGAGAAAGCCACCGCGCGCGAGCGGATCGCGGCGGGCGCGTCGCGCCTGGTGGTGGGGACGCACGCGCTCATCCAGGAATCGGTGCGGTTCCGGCGCCTGGGCCTGGCGGTGATCGACGAGCAGCATCGCTTCGGCGTGGAGCAGCGGGCGAGCCTGGTGGAAAAGGGCGACGCGCCGGACGTCCTCCTCCTCTCCGCGACCCCGATCCCGCGCTCACTCGCCTTGACGTTGTACGGCGACCTCGACGTCACCCAGCTGCACGAGCGCCCGCCCGGGCGCGGCACGGTCAAGACCGCGCTGCGCACGGAAGCGGCCCGTCCCAAGATCTATGAGTTCATCAGGAGCGAGTGTGCGGCGGGGCGACAGGTGTATGTGATCTATCCGGTGATCGACGAGTCCGAGCGGGCGGATCTCAAGGCGGCGACCACGATGGCCGGGCGACTCGCCAAGGTATTCCCCGAGCTCGAGGTCGGTCTCGTGCACGGGCGGCTCAAGCCCGAGGAGCGGGACGAGACGATGCGGGCGTTTCGGGACAATGCGGTGCACGTGCTCGTCGCGACGAGCGTGATCGAAGTCGGGATCGACGTGGCGAACGCGACGGTGATGTTGATCGAGCACGCCGAGCGATTCGGGCTGGCACAGCTGCACCAGCTGCGCGGGCGCGTGGGACGCGGGGCGGCGGCGAGCCATTGCATCCTGCTCTCCGACGCTCCCGAAGCCGCGGCCCGCCTGCAGGCGTTTGCCGAGACCACGGATGGCTTCAAGATCGCGGAGCTCGATCTGCAGGAGCGCGGCATGGGCGAGCTCACCGGGGCGCGGCAGTCGGGCGGCGTGCCGCTGCGCTACGCGAACTTCGCGACCGATTTGCCGCTGCTCGAAGCGGCACGGCGGGCGGCGGGGGAGATCATTGCGCGCGATCCGGCGCTGGTCCAATCGGAGCACGCGGCGTATCGGGAGCGGATTGTGGCGAGATACGAGAGGGGGTTTGAGTTGTTTCGAGTGGGGTGACTCAAGTGCGGAATGCGGAGTGTGGAGTGCGGAGTTTGCCATTCGACACTCCGCACTCCGCATTCCACACTCCGCACTCGTGTCGCGTTGACACTTCTTCCACCCTCCGCTAACATCCCGCCCCCATGCCCGACTTTCACCGGATCGAAGAGCTTCCCTCCCTCACCGGCCAGCCCGTCGTCACGCGCGGCTGGGTCATGACCACGCGCTCGTCCGGGAAGATCGCGTTTATCACGCTGCGCGACGGGACCGCGTACCTGCAGGTGGTGCTCTCGAAGAAAGACGTCCCGGAAGCGGCGTGGGAGGCATTCGGGACGCTGACGCAGGAGACCTCAGTGGAAGTGAGGGGCGCCGTGCGCGCCGATGCGCGCGCGGCGGGCGGGGTGGAGCTCACGGCGCAGGACCTGATGGTGCTGGGCCGGAGCCCCGACTTTCCCATTACGCCCAAGGAGCACGGCACCGCCTTCCTGTTCGAGCACCGTCATCTCTGGCTCCGCAGCCGGCTCCAGGTGGCGATCGCGCGAGTCCGCAGCGAAGTGGAGCAGGCGATCCGTGACTTCTTCTACGAGCGGCACTTCACGCTGGTGGACACGCCGATTCTCACGGGCTCGATCGGCGAGCACGCGGGCACGCTGTTCGCGACGGATTACTTCGACTTGGGCAAAGCGTACCTGGCGCAGACCGGACAGCTCTACGTGGAGGCGGCCGCCGCCGCGCTCGGCAAGGTGTACTGCTTCGGGCCCACGTTTCGCGCGGAGAAATCGAAGACGCGCCGGCACCTCACCGAGTTCTGGATGGTCGAGCCCGAAGTCGCCTGGAACGACTCCGAGGCGAACATGCAGCTGCAGGAGCAGTTCGTCTCCTCCATCGTGGCGCGCGCGCTCGACCAGCGCAAAGCGGAGCTCGTCGAGCTCGAGCGCGACGTGAAGCCGCTGGCCGCCGTGCGGCCGCCGTTCCCACGGATCTCGTATACCGACGCGGTGGCGAAGCTCAAGACGCTGGGCAGCGACATCGAGTGGGGGCAGGATCTTGGGGGGGAGGCTGAGACGCTGCTCGCGAAGCAGTACGACCGGCCCGTGTTCGTGTTCAACTATCCGAAGGCCGTGAAGGCCTTCTATATGAAGGAAAACCCGGCGGACCCCCGCACCGTGCTGAACAATGACTTGCTGGCGCCGGAAGGGTACGGGGAGATCATCGGCGGCAGCCAGCGCGAAGACGACCACGACAAGCTGCTCGCGCGGATCCGCGCGGAGAAGCTCCCCGAAGAGGCGTACAGCTGGTATCTCGACCTGCGGAAATACGGCACCTTCGTGCACGCGGGATTTGGACTCGGCGTGGAGCGCACGGTCGCCTGGATTTGCGGCATTCCACACATTCGCGAAGCGATCGCGTTTCCGAGGACGTTGTATAAACTGTGGCCATAGAGAGGGCGGTAGAGGTCGTAGAGGTCGGTAGAGGACGGTAGAGGTACATCCTCTACGACTTCTACCGACCTCTACCGCCTCTTTATCTCCTCCCACAAGCGATCCAGCTCCTCGAGATTCGCCTGCCCGACCTTGAACCCCCGCTCCGCGGCCAGCCGCTCGACCTCCCCGAAGCGCCGGGTGAACTTGTCGTTCGCCCGCGCCAGCACGGCTTCCGGATCGATGTCGAGCTTGCGCGCGAGATTGACGACCGCGAACAGCAGATCGCCTAGCTCGTCCTCGATGGCTTCACGCTGCCCGCTGTCCGTTGCCCGTTTGAGTTCGCTGAGCTCTTCCTTAACCTTGTTGAAGGGCCCTTTCGCGTCCGGCCAATCGAACCCGACTCGAGCAGCGTCCTCCTGGATTCGATAAGCGGCGACGAGGGGCGGCAGGCCACGGAGCGTACCTCTCCCCTCTCCCCTCTCCCGTTTGACGTTACGTTTAGCCATTCCCACCCTCCTCAACCCCTTTTAAGTCCTACGTTTCCGCGTTATCATACCCGCGCCTGTGAACGGGTCAATCCGCGGGCGTCAGGCGCCCACCGCGCCCTCCCCGCCCTCCCCGTCCCGTGCGTGGGTCGAGGTGAACCTCACCGCCGTCGCCGACAACGCCCGCACGGTCGCCCGGGTTGCCGGCACGCGACTGCTCCCGGTCGTGAAGGCGAACGCGTACGGCGTGGGAGCGGTGGCTGTGTCCAAGGCGCTCGAAGCGCTCGATCCCTGGGGGTACGGCGTCGCGACGCTCGATGAAGGTGCGGAGCTCCGCGCCGCCGGCATCACCCGACCAGTCGTGGTCTTCATGCCGGGACAACCCTCGCTCTTCGGGGAGTACGACCGGCTCCGGCTGACGCCGGTGC
The DNA here is from genome assembly GCA_035577025.1 of Gemmatimonadales bacterium. Classification (GTDB taxonomy): domain Bacteria; phylum Gemmatimonadota; class Gemmatimonadetes; order Gemmatimonadales; family GWC2-71-9; genus AG41. The sequence goes on along the minus strand of DATLVU010000064.1, from coordinate 14,384 downwards.
TCGGCGACGCAGAAACGATCTCGGCGTGGACCAGGGGTGGTCGGGACCGTCCATTCCACCTGGAGATCGACACCGGGATGGGCCGGTCCGGCGTGCGGTGGGACGAAATCGAGGCGGTGCGCGCCGCCGCCGACACGCCGGCGCTCGAGGGATGCTACACGCAGTTCCATTCGGCCGATCGGCGCGACGGCTCGGCCGAGCAGCAGCTCGAGCGGTTCGAGGGCGCAGTGGCGCGGCTCGCGCGCCGGCCCACCGTGTTGCACGTGGCGAACAGCGCGGCGGCGCTCTCCGGCAAGCGTTTCGCCTTCGATGTCGTGCGGCCTGGCGTGTTCCTGTACGGTGGCTCACCGGGCGAAGGCTTCCCGGAGCCGCAGCCGGTCGTGCGTGTGCGGGCTCGCGTCCTTGCGGTGCGACGCGTGACGGCGGGGGAGACGGTGAGCTACAACGCGTCGTGGCGCGCCACGCGCGACACCACCGTAGCCACGCTTGGCATCGGCTACGCGGACGGGATCCGGCGGGCGGTGGGGCTCTCGGGCAAGGGCGCGGTGCTCCTCGGTGCGGAGGGGCGACGGTGCCCGATCATCGGGGCGGTGACGATGGACTTGACGATGATCGACACCGGAGAGCAGCTCGCGCGGATGGGGGACGTGGCGACGCTGATCGGCGAGGGCGACGGCGGGAAGGACCGCATCACCCTGGAGGAGTTCTCCGCCTGGAGCGGTGAGCTACAGCGCGCGGTGCTGACGTCCCTCGGTCCCCGGCTGCCCCGCGTCTACGATTGAAGCGCGCGGCGATCATCGTCCTCGACGGACTCGGGATCGGGCCCGCGCCCGACACCGCGGCCTACGGCGACGCGGGGTCCGATACGCTCGGCAACGTGGCGCGTGCGGTGGGCGGGTTCAGGCTGCCGAACCTGGAGCGGTTGGGGTTGGGCAAGGCTCGGGGAATCCCCGGGCTTGCGCCCGGGGTCAGCGCAGCGGCCGCATATGGCGTCGCCCTCCCTGCGTCAGCGGGGAAGGATTCGACGACCGGGCATTGGGAAATCTGCGGCGTGCTGTTGTCGAAGCCGTTTCGGACCTATCCTCACGGCTTCCCGCGCGAGCTCTTGGACGAGTTCGCGCGGCGTACCGGTCGGGGGTGGTTGGGGAACAAGGCGGCCTCCGGCACGCAGATCATCGCGGAGCTCGGAGAAGAGCACCAACGGACCGGGAAGTGGATCGTCTATACCTCCGCCGACTCGGTCTTTCAGGTGGCGGCGCACGAGGGCACGGTGCCCCTCGAGGAGCTGTACCGGGCGTGCGGGGTGGCGCGGGAGCTCCTCGTGGGCGAGCAGGCCGTGAGTCGCGTGATCGCGCGGCCGTTCGCGGGGAAGCCCGGCGCGTACGAGCGCACGCCGCGTCGCAAGGATTTCTCGATCGCGCCGGTGGGCGAAACGCTGCTCGATCGGCTCGCGGCGGCGGGGATCCCCCGCGTGGGGATCGGCAAAGTCGACGACCTGTTCGCGGGCCGGAACATCACGAGCGAGCACACGCCGACCAATGCCGATGCGTACCGGCTGATCGAGCAGGCGCTCGAGCGGACCCGGACGGGGTTCATCTTCGTGAACGTCATCGAATTCGACCAGACCTGGGGGCACCGGAACGACGTGGCGGGGTTCTATCAAGGATTGCGGGAGCTCGACGCCTGGATCCCCCGGCTCGAGGCCCGCGTGAGCGGAGACGATCTCATCATCCTGACGGCCGATCACGGGAACGACCCGACCACGCCCTCGACGGATCACTCCCGGGAGGCGGTGCCGGTGCTGGCGCTCGGCCCGCGGGTGACGCCCGTGGCCCTGGGCGAGCGGCAATCGTTCGCCGACTTGGGCGCGACGGTCGCGGAGTATTTCGGCGTCGCGTCGCCTGTCGGAACCTCCTTCCTGCCGGAGCTGCGGGGATGAGCGCCGATCTGATTCGACGGGCGCGCGACGTGCAGAAGAACGCCTACTGCCCGTACAGCAAGTTCCGGGTTGGTGCGGCGCTCCAGGCCGCGGACGGCCGCGTGTACGTGGGCGCGAACGTGGAGAGCGCGTCCTATGGGCTCACGATCTGCGCCGAGCGAATGGCGATCGGCGCGGCGGTGGCCGACGGGGCGCGCGGCTTCAGCCGCATCGTGGTGGCGACGGACGTGGATCCGCCGGCGTCGCCGTGCGGTGCCTGTCGCCAGCTGCTGGCCGAGTTCGGGCTCGACCTCGAGGTGATCGCGGTGGGTCCGAAGACCGAGCGCCGCTGGGTGCTGCGCGATCTCCTGCCCGACGCGTTTGCGAAGGCGACGCTCACGAAATGAGGGTCCGCCGCCTGGCCCTGATCGGCGCCGCGGTGCTCGCCGCGGCCTGCGTAGAGGACTTGAGCGCGCCCGGCGTGTGTCCGAACTACTGCCCGACGGCCGGGCTGACCATTGCCGACACCGTGCTCTACGATCTGTCTCGGGACTCTTCGTTCCGCGGGTACGTGCTGCCGCATCGGTCCGCGCTGCTGCTCGCGGCGAACGTGCCCGGCGTCGTGGACGGGCGGGCGATCTTCCGGATCAACGGGCCGGGGACCCGCTTCCGGATCAACCCCAACGACACGACGACGGGCCTCATCGAAGGCGCGGATTCGGCCAGGCTCCGGATGGTCATCAGCCGCTACGACTCCGCGCTGACCAACCTGACGCTCGCCTTCTATCGGTTGCCGAAGACCATCGACTCGACCACGACGTTCGCCGATGTGAGCGGCGCGTTCACGGACTCTCTGCTCCGGACTCTGAACATCGATACGCTGCTGGCCCGACCGAACCGCAAGGACTCGGTGACGGGAGACAGCGCCGCGGTGGACACCATCGGTCACACGATCACGCTGTTCGTGAAATTCGATTCGACGGCGGCGCGCTACGTCGGTGCCGACTCCGGGTCTGTGGCGTACGGCATCCGCGTCAGCGCCGACTCGCCCGTGAGTATCGCGATTACGAGTGGCCTGGTCTCCGGCCCGCAATTCCTGTCCCGCTACATTCGCGTGGATTCGTCAGGGGTCCCGGTGTCGCGCAACATGGGCCTGGGCCTGTCGGCGTTCGAGAGCTTCGTGCGCAATCCCCCGCCACCGGGCATCGACTCCACCCTCACGGTGGGGGGCGCCCCGTCGGCGCGGAGCATCATCCGCGTGGCGTTTCCGCGCGTCATTCGTGACTCGTCGCAGATCATTCGGGCGACGCTCAGCCTGGTGCCGGCGGTGGCGGCCGCCGGGGTGCCCATCGACTCGTTCGCGGTGGAAGTGCACGCGGTCCTCGTCGATCTCGGGGCGAAGTCGCCCATTGCCATCGACGTGACGCATACCGACTCGACCATGATCCACATCGGGACAACGGACACCGTCCAGGTCGAAGTCACCAACGTGTTGCAGGCCTGGGCGGCGGACTCGACGCAACCGACCACGTTCGTGTTGGCGGCGAGGGACGAAGCCCAATCGTTCGCGGAGATCCGATTCTATCCGACCATCGCGGCGGCCTTCCGGCCTGCGCTCCGGATTACGTACGTGCGGCGGTACCCGTTCGGAGGGCGGTGACTATGAGCGTGGCTAGACCTCTCGTTGCAACGTTGCTGCTAGCCGTCTACCCGTCTAGCCGTCTGTATTCCCAGGACTCGCAATTCGGCATCCAGGGGCTCGGCACGCCCGGGCGGTTCGAGTCGGTGCGCGCTCGGTCCACCGCCGGCGCGTTCACGCCGTTCGACCCGCTGTCGCCCCTCAGCGAGGCACCCCTCGCCGACCTCTCCATCCTCACGGCCACGGCGATGTCGGGCACGTCGTATCGCGAATCCGACTTCGGCGGTTCGACGGCGAGTCTGCGGAGCACCCGTTTCCCCCTGTTGAGCGCGGCGGGACGCGTGGCGCCCAGGCTCGCGCTCGCCGCCGGATTCACGACCTACCTCGACAAGTCGTGGGACGTGACGCAGCGCGACTCCTTTCTGCTGCGCGGCGTGCTCCAGCGTTACACTGACGAGCTGACGAGCGATGGGAGCGTGGCGGATGTGCGTTTCGTCGCGGCCAGCCGGCTGAACCGTCGCATCGCGATCGGGGGCGGCATCCACCTCCTCACAGGCTCCACGCGCGAGACTGCGGAGCGGCGTTTCGACGACACCACGTTCCACACCGTGCAGCAGCTCGCGGAAGTGCGCTACAGCGGGTTCGGCGTCTCGGGCAGCATTTTGATCGGCGTGGCCCCGGGGCTCTCGGTCGCGGGTTGGGCGCGGTCCGACAGCCGTTTGCGCGCCAAGACGGGCGACAGTACGACCGCGCTCACCGACCTGCCGCACGGCGCCGGCGGCGGCATATTGTTCGCGCCGAGCCCCAGCGTGAAATTCGGGGGATCGGTCGCCTGGCGGTCCTGGTCGCGTTCGGGTCCCGGTGCGTTCAACACCTGGAGCTGGTCGGGGGGGGCGGAGTTCGGATCGGGTCGGATGCCCTTGCGGCTCGGCGTGCGGGGCGGCCAGATGCCGTTCGGCCCGGGGACCACGGCACCCACCGAGTTCGCGGCCGCGGCGGGCACCGGTCGCTCGTTCGCGCAGGGCCGGGCCTCGATCGACCTGGGCGTCGAGCGGCTCGAGCGACGGGGCACGGGGCTCACCGAGCGCGTGTGGACCGTGCTCGTGGGCCTGGTCGTGCGGCCGTGAACGTCTACTTCCACACCTTCGGTTGTAAGGCGAACCAATACGACACGGCGCTCGTGCGCCGGGCGTTCGAGCACGCCGGCGCCGCGGTCGTAGACGACCCCGCCGCCGCGGACCTGGCCGTGGTCAACTCCTGCACCGTCACGCACGAGAGCGAGGCGAAGCTGGGCCGACTGGTGCGCCGCCTCGCGCGCCGGCGCGGCGGCATCCAAACGGTCGTGATGGGCTGCGCGGCGGCGCTCGACAATGGTCACATCGCGGCCCTCCCGTCGGTGCGCGCCGTCGTGGGCGGTGCGGAGCCGGCGCAGGTGCTGCGGGCGGCGGGGGTGGCGTTCCCCGTCCCCGGTCCTCACCCCCTGTCCCCCTCTCCCTTCGGGAGAGGGGGGACTACAGGCAGGTCCCGGGGCTTGCTCAAGATCCAGGACGGCTGCGACGAGCATTGCACCTTCTGCGCGACGACGATCGCCCGAGGCGCGAATCGCTCGCGCTCGATTCCGGAGCTGGTGGAGGAGGCCCGAGTTCTCGCCGAGCAGCACGCGGAGATCGTGCTGACGGGCGTGCATATCGGGACGTGGGGGCAAGACAGGGAGCGGGGAGCGGGGAGCGGTACGCTCCGATCCCTGGGAGAGCTTCTCGAAGCCTTGATTGGCGCCGTTCCATCCGTCCGCTTCCGACTCTCCTCCATCGAGGCCACAGAGGTGGACGACACGATCGCGCGGCTCCTCATCGAGGCACCGCGGCACGTCGCCGCTCACCTGCACGCGCCGCTCCAGTCCGGGGCGGACCGCATCCTCAAGCGGATGGGCCGCCACTGGTACACGGCCGCGTCCTACCGCGCGCGCCTTGAGTGGCTCGCCGAGCGGATGCCCGTGTTCGGGCTCGGTGCGGACATCATCGCCGGGTTCCCGGGCGAGACCGATGCCGAACACCGCGCCACCCTCGCGCTCGTCGACGCATTGCCCTTCACGTACCTGCATGTGTTCCCGTACAGTGAGCGGCCAGGGGCCGCGGCGACCCGACTCCCGAACCCCGTCGCTCCGGCGATCCTGCGCGATCGCGGGCGCGAGCTCCGCGAGCTCGGCGACGCCAAGGAGCGCGCGTACCGGCTGACGCGCCTCGGCCGTCGGGCCGACGGCGTCGTGTGCGGGCGTGGGGAAGGCAAGGTGGAGGTCCTCACGGAAGATTACCTCTCGGTGTATCTGCCAGTGGACGAGTGGGATGGGAGCGCCCGCTTCGACATCACGATACGCTAGTTCTGCAGTTATCTTCTAGCCCCATGCCGCGCGTCTACATCGAAACCTACGGCTGTCAGATGAACGTCTCGGACTCCGAACTCATGCTCGGCGTGCTGGCGCGGGAAGGCTACTCGGCCGCGGCCGAGCCGTCCGAGGCGGACGTGGTGCTCGTGAACACCTGCGCGGTGCGGGACCACGCGGAGCAGAAGGTGCTCTCCCGCCTGGGCGAGCTGAAGCAGGTGAAGCGGCCGGGCAGCGTGCTGGGCGTCGTCGGCTGCATGGCGCAGCGGCTCGGTCCCCGGCTCCTCGAGCGCGTGCCGCAGGTCGATCTGGTGGTGGGTCCGGACGGCTACCGTGGGCTCCCCGAGCTCATCGCGCGGGCCAGGGGCGGCGAGCGCGCGGCCGACACGACCTTCAAGAATTGGGAGCACTACGAAGACGTGCCGCCCGTGCGGGAGACCGCCACCTCGGCGTACGTCACCGTGCAACGCGGCTGCGATTATCGGTGCACGTTCTGCATCGTTCCGATGACGCGCGGACCCGAGCGGAGCCGCAAGTTGACCGACGTGGTACGCGAGGTGACCGACCTCGCCCGTACCGGTACCACGGAGGTCACGCTCCTTGGCCAGACGGTCAACAGTTACTACGACGGCACGCACGACTTCGCAGAGCTGTTGCGCGCGGTCGGCGCCGTGGAAAGCATCCGGCGGGTCCGCTTCACGTCCCCCTATCCCACTGATTTCACCGACGGTGTGGTTCGGGCGATGGCCGAGACGCCCCCGGTGTGCGAGCACGTCCACCTGCCGGTGCAGAGCGGCAGCTCGCGCGTGCTCAAGCGCATGCTGCGCCGCTACGATCGGGACCGCTACCTCGGCGTCGTCGCTGCGTTGCGCGCCGCCGTGCCCGGCATCGCGCTCACGACCGACATCATCGTGGGCTTCCCCGGCGAGACCGAGGAGGATTTCTCGGAGACCTTGTCGCTCGTGGAGCAGGTCGGCTTCGACGATGCCTACACGTTCAAGTACTCGCCGCGCGACGGCACGCCCGCGACGCGGCTCAAGGATGCCGTGCCCGACGATGTCGCGGGTGAGCGACTCGAGCGGCTCATCGCGCTCGTGCGCCGGCTCGCGCGCCAGAAGAACGTCGGGCTCGTGGGCACGACGCACGAAGTGCTGGTCGAGGGCCGCGCGAAGCGCGGGGAATTCCTGCAGGGTCGCACCCGTACGAACAAGGTGGCGCTCCTCGCAGGCCGGGATTCCTGGATCGGCGAGTATCGCTCAGTGCGCCTCACTGGCACGACCGGATCCACCTTCACGGCCCAGCCGCTCGGTCGGGGTCAGGAGCTCGCCGTCGTGGGGTGACGAACGTGACGTACGAGGTGTTGCAGCGGGAGTACGGGAAGCTCCGTCCCCAGCTGCCTCGGTTCTGCGGCTGCGATACCTGCCGTGGCGACGTGCTGGTGTTCGCGCTCAACCGGCTGTCGCCGAACTACGTCTCCACCTCCCAGGGCGAAGTGCTGGTCGAGCTGCGGCTCGACAGCGACCAGGAGAAGGCCAAGCTCGACGTCGCGCTGCTCGACGGGTTCCGTCGGGTGGGACTGGCGCCGCGCTGCGGCGCGAAGTCGGTGCAGCTCCTCTAGGCCGCTGAGGCGGCCCGGATGCGGCCGCCCATTCTGTTTCTCACAATCGCCTTTGCGGTCGGACTCTACGCTGGGCTCGATCCGTCGATACTGCGTGGGGAGTGGTACGTGGTTCTCCCCGTCCTGGGGACCGCCCTCCTTCTCGCGAGGCACGCTCCGCTCGGCGCCGCCATCGGGATCATCGGTGTCGCGGGGACGCTCTGGGGCACGGCCGCTACGCGAGAGCGCGGCGCCAGCTGCGCGGGACGATGGAGCAGGGAGCGGGGAACAGGGAGCCGGGGGGCGATGGTGCGACTCGCCGATCCCGTGGACTCCGCGGGCGGTCCCGTCGAGGCGGACGTAATCCCCGGCCCTTGCGGCGGCGAGCTGCGGTTGCGCTGGCCCGACGGCACGCCCGCGCGTGGCGGCACCACGTGGGTGGTGGCGGGCCGATGGAACGGTCTCGGCGCCCGCGGCGTGTTGGTGGTGCGACGAGCGCGTCAGCTCGACCCGGTCCCGCGCGGGCGCGGCGCCGTGCGCGATCGGCTCTCCCAGCGCACCGCTCTGCTCTTCGGGTCCCGGGCAGCGCTCGTGGATGCGCTGGTCTTCGCACCCAACGTCGATCTCGACCCGGCCGTACGCGAGCGTTACGCCCGCTCCGGGCTCGCCCACATCCTCTCCATCTCCGGGCTGCACGTCGGGTTTCTCGCCGCCTGGCTCGCGCTCCTCCTCGCCAAGCTGCGGCTCCCGCCGCGCGCGCGGATGGCGACCGCGGGCGTCGTGCTCGTCGCCTACCTGTGGCTCATCGGATTCCCCGCGCCCGCATTGCGCGCCGTGGCGATGCTCGTCCTGTCCGACGTGGCGCGCGTACGCCAGCGCATCGTGGCGCCGAGAGGCACCCTCGCGGTGGCGGCCCTGATCGTGCTCCTCGCCGATCCCTGGGCGCTGCGGGCTGTTGGCGCCTGGCTCTCCATAGCAGCGATGGGCGCGGTGATCTGGGCCGATCGCGCGTTCCGTGGCCGCCCGCTCTGGCTCCGGCTCGTCGCCCCCTCGATCGCCGCCACGCTTCTCACGGCGCCGATCAGCGCGCTCGCGTTCGGCACGGTGGCGCCGATCGGCGTGCTCGCGAACCTCATCGCCGTCCCGCTCTCGGGTGTCGTCGTGCCCGGGCTCGTGCTGGCGCTTGCGCTCTCCTGGGTCACCTCGGGCCTCGCGACGCTCGTCGCCGCGGGCTCGGGCTTGGGTCTCGCGCTGCTCGACCTCGTGGCGCGCGGGGCGGCGGCGGTGCCGGGCGGTCACGTGACGATGATGGCGGGCTGGCAGGCGGCCGCGCTGTGGGCCGGCGTCGCCGCGCTCGCCTGGTGGCTGTGGCATGCGCCGCGCCGTCCGTGGCTCATCGCCGCGCGCGTGGCGTTTGCGAGCACGGTGCTCGTGGTCGCGTCGCTCAAGGATGCGTTCGCACTCGACGATTGCGTCTGTTTGACGGTACATTTTCTCGACGTTGGCCAGGGCGACGCGGCGGCGTTGCGCACGCCGCACGGTCGCTGGATCGTGATCGACGGCGGTCCCCGAATCCCCGGGGACGATGCGGGGCGGCGGGTGGTGGTCCCGTTCTTGCGCCGCCACGGCGTGGACCGGCTCGCGGTCGTCGTCGCGACCCACGGCGACGCGGACCACCTGGGCGGGCTGCCGGCGGTGGTGGATGCGTTCGACCCGGAGGTCGTGCTCGAGCCGGGCGAGCCCTTGGGCCGGCCGCTCTATCTCGAGTTCCTGGCGACGGTCGAGTCGTCGGGCGCGCGCTGGCACGCGGCGCGCGCGGGTGACCGGATCGAGCTCGACGGCGTGGTGCTCCAGGTCTTGAGCCCCGATTCGGTGTGGCTGCGGCTGCCGATCGACGTGAACGAGCACGGCGTGGTGTTGCTCGTGTCGTATGGCGACGAGCGGCTCCTGTTCCAGGCCGACGCGGGACTGCCGGTCGAGGCGTATCTGGCGGGTCGCGTGGGACGCGTGGAGCTGCTCAAGGTGGGGCATCACGGCTCGCGCAGCGCGACGTCAGACGCGTGGCTCGACGAGCTGGCGCCGCGCGAAGCGGTGATCAGCGTGGGACGACGCAACCGGTACGGGCATCCGACCGCCGAAGTACTGGGGCGGCTCGCGCAGCACGGGATAATGGTGCTCAGGACCGATGAGCGCGGGACGATCACCTTCTCCACGGACGGCCATGATGCGCGGCTCCGAAGTCATCACGATTGAGCGGTTCATCATGGAGCAGGAGCGGCTCCACCCGGAGGCCACGGGTGAGCTCTCGAACCTGCTGTACGACGTCTGCCTCGCCGCGAAGATCATCTCCCGCCACGTCCGTCGCGCCGGGCTCACCGACATCCTCGGCACCGCGGGCGCGGTGAACGTCTCGGGCGACTTGCAGCAGAAGCTCGACCTGTTCGCCAACGACACCGTGCGCAACAGCGTGCAGTACACCGGCCGGGTGTGCGTCACCGCTTCCGAGGAAGATCCGGAGCCGATCCCCGTTCCGGCCGGCAAGCCCATCGGCAAGTACGTCGTGCTGTACGACCCGCTCGACGGCTCGACCAACATCGACGTCAACGTGTCAATCGGGACGATCTTCTCGATTCACAAGCGCATCACCAAACGAACCGGACTCGCGGGGCTCGCGGACTGCCTGCAGGCAGGGAAGAAGCAAGTGGCGGCGGGGTACATCCTGTACGGGTCGAGCACGATGCTCGTGTATACGACGGGGCAGGGGGTGCACGGCTTCACGCTCGATCCCACGATCGGGGAATTCCTGCTGTCGCATCCCAATATCACGTCCCCGCCCGTCGGCAAGTATTACAGCGTGAACGAGAGCAACTGGAACCGGTGGTCGCACCCGGTGCAGCGCGTGGTGGCCGCCTTCAAGAATGGGGAAGGGGAGGTCCAGCCCAAGAACGCGCGCTACATCGGGTCATTGGTGGCGGACTTCCATCGCAATCTCATTTCCGGCGGCATCTTCCTTTATCCAGCCGACACGAATCACCCGCAAGGCAAGCTCCGGCTGTTGTACGAGGCGGCGCCGCTCGCGCTGCTCGTGGACCAGGCGGGTGGCCGCGCGACGGACGGCCGTCGCTCGATTCTCGACATCGTGCCCACGGACCTCCATCAGCACACGCCGCTCGTGATCGGCAGCAAGGACGACGTCGCGTACGCGGCGCGTGTCCTCTCGGCCGAAGCGGTCGCGGTGAAGTGAGCGACCGCAAGCCGATTTACGGGCCGGACGATTGGCGGGGCGATCCCGGGCGCGACCTCGGGCGTCCCGGCGCGTTCCCGTATACCCGCGGCGTCCATCCCACGATGTATGGCGGCAAGCTCTGGACCATGCGGCAGTATGCCGGATTCGGGACGGCCGAGGAGACGAACGCGCGGTTCCGCCATTTGCTGGCGGCGGGTCAGACCGGGCTCTCCGTCGCGTTCGATCTCCCGACCCAGATGGGCTACGACTCCGACCATCCGATGGCCGAGGGGGAGGTGGGGCGGGCGGGTGTGGCGATCGACGCGGTGGACGATCTCGAGCGGCTGTTCCACGAGATTCCGCTCGACAAGGTGTCGACCTCGATGACGATCAACGCCACGGCGCCGATTCTGCTCGCGATGTATCTCGTGGTGGGCGAGGAGCAGGGCGTGAAGGACGACAAGCTGCAGGGGACGGTCCAGAACGACATCCTCAAGGAATTCATCGCGCGCGGCACGTACATCTACCCAATAGAGCCGTCGCTCCGGCTCGCGACCGACGTCTGTCGCTTCGTGGCCCAGCGCAAGATGAGCTTCAATCCCATTTCGGTGTCGGGTTATCACATGCGAGAGGCGGGCGCAACGGCGGCGCAGGAGCTGGCGTTCACGTTCGCGAACGGCCTCGAGTACGTGCGGCGGGCGGTGACGATGGGCATCGATGTGAGCGCGTTCGCGTCGCGGCTCTCGTTTTTCTTCGCCTCATTCAGCGATCTCTTCGAGGAAGTCGCCAAGTTTCGCGCGGCACGCCGGCTCTGGGCCCATCTCATGAAAGAGAAGTTCCAGGCCGACGACGCGGCCTGTCGTTTGCGCTTTCACACCCAGACCGGCGGCTCGACGCTCACGGCGCAGCAGCCCAAGAACAACGTCGTGCGGGTGGCGATTCAGGCGCTCGCGGCGGTGTTGGGCGGTACCCAGTCGCTGCACACCAACGCCTACGACGAAGCGCTGGCGCTCCCGACGGAGCAGAGCGCCACGCTCGCGCTCCGCACGCAGCAGATTCTCGCGCACGAGACGGGGATACCCGAAACCGTGGACCCGGTGGGGGGGAGCTGGTACGTCGAGGCGCTCACCGATTGGCTCGAGCGCGAGGCGCGCTCCCTTCTGGAAGAGATCGAGCGGGCGGGTGGGGCGGCGCGGGCGATCGAGCAGGGTCTCTTTCAGGAGGCGATTGCCAAGAGCGCGTATGCCGAGCAGCGCGCGATCGAGTCGGGGGACGAGGTGGTGGTGGGGGTGAACCGGTATGAGGACGATCAGGAAATCCCTTCGATCCCGGCCCCCGACTACTCGGCGCTGGCGGCGCTACAGCGGCGTAGAGTCGCGGACCTGCGCGGGAAACGGGACGCGGGAAAGGCGAAAGGCGCATTGGCCCAGCTCAAGGACGCAGCAAACACTCCTTCCGCGCCGCTGATGGAGCCGATCATCGAGGCGGTGCGCGTGCGGGCGACGGTGGGGGAAATCGCCGACGTGCTCCGCGGTGTGTGGGGCGTGTACAAGCCTTGATCCATCGATTGACGGTCATGCTTCCCGGGAACATCCAGCCCATCGATCGCGGGGCGCGCTTTGCCGATCCCCTGAACCAGGCGCTCAAAGCCGAAGGCGTGGGGGAGACGGGAGACGAGGGGACCCAAATGGGGATCGTGGACGGGAGCGTGGTGGTGGTCGCCGCGGACATCGAGGTCACCGTTTCGGATCTGGGGCGGGGGCTTGCCATCATACGGCGGGTCTTGCGGGCGGCCGATGCGCCGGCGGGGACGACCATCACGGAGCACGCGACGACGAAGGTGGTGCATCAGCTGTAGAGGCCTTCCGCAAGAAAACGATGCTTGGGGCGTCAACGTGACGCTGCGTTCCCGCCGGTTCTCCCGAGGTTTACGGGATGACCGGCGGTCGCGTTTCTCCGTCCCGGGGAAGTCCACGACTGCTCGCACTGTTGCGGCGCGCGATCCGTGTCCGTCATTACAGCCGCCGGACCGAGGACTCGTACGTCAGCTGGGTGCGGCGCTTCGTGCGGTTCTGCGGCATGCGACACCCACTCGAGTTAGCCGAGCGAGACGTCGAGCGGTTTCTGACGAGCCTCGCCGTCGAGGGCGGCGTGAGTGCCTCGACACAGAACCAGGCGTTGGCGGCGCTGGTGTTCCTGTACGATCGCGTCCTCGGCCGTCCCCTCGGGTTGTTCGCCAACGTAGTGCGAGCGAAAGCCTCCAAGCGTCTGCCGGTCGTGCTGACGCGGGAGGAGGTCCAGGCCGTGATCGGCGAGATGAGCGGTACGCCGGCGCTCGTGGCGGCGCTCTTGTACGGGTCGGGCCTGCGCCTGCTCGAGGCCTTACAGCTGAGGGTAAAGGACCTCGATTTCGCTCGACGCGAGATCGTGGTTCGCGGCGGGAAGGGCGATCGTGACCGGCGGACCATGCTCCCCGAGGTGCTGATCAGCCCGCTCCTGCGCCACCTGGCGGGGATGCGTGACGCACATGATCGCGAAGTGGCGCGCGGGGCCGGGCGTGTGGAGCTGCCGGAGGGAATCGACCGCAAGTTCCCGAGCGCGTCGGCCGAGTGGGTGTGGCAATGGGTGTTTCCGGCGCGGCGGGAGCATGCGGCTGCTTCCGGCGGGGAGCCCCGGCGCCATCATTTGCACGAGACGGTGGTTCAGCGAGCCTTCCGCGCGGCGCTGCAACGCGCCGGAATATCCAAGCGGGCCACGTGCCACAGCTTGCGGCACTCATTCGCGACCCATCTACTGGAGGACGGTTACGACATCAGGACTGTGCAGGAGCTACTCGGTCACCGAGATGTCAGCACGACCATGATCTACACCCACGTCCTGAACCGCGGCGGACGCGGTGTCCGTAGCCCGGCGGATCGGCTCATAGCGCTCCCGTCCTCCGCGGGCCACACGAGCTTGGTCCCCTCGACTAAGCGGCTATTGCTGCCGCCTATTGCTCCCAATCGGCGCACGTAGCCCCGAATTAGGCTGCGAAGGAATCCCGATTCGCGACGCGGTTGCATCGCCGGCCTCCGAAGACTAAGCTGTCGAAACATAGTTAGGCGGCGACACGACATGAATCCCACGCTAGTACGAGCTCTCCTCTTGCTGATGCCCGCCACCGCGCTGCTGTCAGTTTCGCTAGTTCTGTTCGCGCGATCCAAGAACACCGGGTCTTTCTTGCAGCTGATGGGCGCCGGCTGCCTCGTGCTGGTCGTCCTTGCCCATGTGTGCGAGGGGCTTGGCATCCTTCCGTGGATGCACTGGGGGCGCCCCCACAGCGTCGGGCATTATGTGGATCTCGCGAGTGCGGTCCTCGGGGTGACGTTAGTGCCGATCGGATACGTGCTTGCGCGGAGGAGAAGTCGCCGCCTAACATGCGCTTGAAGCTGTCGGCGCCGTTCTTAAAGGAAGCGTTATGTTGCCTAACGTTCGAGACGTTCGCCGCAGCTTAAGCGCGATTCGTTAGGCGGCGACGCATGAACCCTACGCTGTTGAGAGCAGTGCTCGCTCTTGTACCGGCGTTAGCCCTCCTTGCGGTGTTCCTAATCCGGTTCACACGGACCAAGAGCACCGGGTCCTTGC
>DATLVU010000063.1:0-7609 GCA_035577025.1 Gemmatimonadales bacterium | reverse complement strand
CACGAGAAGGGCGCCTTCACGGGCGCGGTCACGCGAAAGATCGGTCGCTTCGAGCAGGCGACGCGCGGCACGCTGTTCCTGGACGAGATCGCCGACATGAGTCTCGCGCTGCAGGCCAAAATCCTGCGGGCGGTGCAGGAGCGCGAAATCGAGCGCGTCGGCGGGACGGAAACGATTCCCGTCGACGTCCGTCTCATTGCGGCCACCAATCGCGACCTCAAGGAAGCCATCAAGCAGGCTCGGTTCCGCGAGGATCTCTACTACCGGCTGGCCGTCTTCACCATCCGTCTCCCGAAGCTCGCGGATCGGGGAGACGATCTCCTCCTGCTCACCGCGTATTTCGTGCGGCTGTTCGGGGAGCGGTACAAGAAGAACATGCGCGCGATCTCCGATCGGGCGCTGGAGCTGCTGCGGGGCCACGCGTGGGTCGGGAACGTTCGCGAGCTCCGCAACGTGATCGAGCGGGGAGTGATCGTCGCGAACGACGACACGCTCCGGGTGGAGCACTTGCCCGACGAGCTGCGTGGAGAAGCGGTGGCGCTCGCCGACCGACCCTCCGGTGGCCAGCTCACGCTGGCGCAGGTAGAAGCGCGGCACATCGCTAAAGTCCTCGCCCAAACGGGCGGACAGATCGGCGCGGCGGCCGAGATCCTGGGCATTCACCGCAATACGCTCACCCGTAAAATGAAGGAATACGGGCTGTGACCGGCCCACCGCCGGTGCGCGTCGAGAAGGCCCTCGGGCTCCTGCCCGAGCTCGAGACGCTCGACCCGTTGCGGGCCCTGCTCGTCTCGATCGCTCGGCCGGACGCGCAATCCCTGTGGTCGAGCTCCGGACCGTACTTGACGCTGGGGAAGCGGGGCGTGCAGCCGGAGGAGCTGCGACGGCGCTTGCCGCAGGTCTTCCATCGGGTCGTCGGGTACCTGCAGGCGTTGTACCGGGAGTATGTGGACGCGCTCGAATGCCAGCAGGCGGCCGACCCCGCGGGCGTCGTCGCCGCCTTGTTGCGGGGCGGGCGCCTCGACGAGCGCCTGGGCCGCTTCACGCACGCGCGCGTGTGGTACGCGCATGCGCTCGCCGTCGCCGAGACGCTGCAGGATCGGCGGCCCGAGGTGGAATCGTTGCGCGCGCTCGGGTACGTCTGCCTGTCGCTCGCGCAGTACGGGGATGGCGCCAAGGCCTTCCAGCGCTCGCTCGCGCTTGCCGAGGCGGAGTTCGACCAAGCCGGGGCGACCGCGGCCTGCGAAGGCCTGGCCGACGTGGCCCTCGCCCAGGGGCAGTGGTCGGGCGCGTACGCATGGTACAGCCGCGGGCTGCGGCTCGCCGAAGCCGCGGGCGATGCCGTGCGGGCCGGGCGCCTCGAGTGCCAGCTCGGCGTCGTGGCGCGCCGCCAGGGAGATCTCGCGGCGGCGGGCGAGTTTCTGCGCCGGGCACGCGAACGTCTCGAGCCCGCCGGCAGCGCGGATGAGATGGCGCGCGTGCTCAATGAGCAGGGACGGCTCGACGCGAAGCTCGGTCGCCATGCCTCGGCCTCGGCGGCATACCGCGAAGGGTTGGCCTGGGCGCAACGCAATGCGGCGAATCCCGGCACCGAGCTGTCGATCCGCCTGAATCTCGCGGAGCTCGATCTCGACGCCGGACGCCTGGTCGAAGCCGAGGCGGAGCTACGCCGCGCCGAGCAGGTCGCGATCGGCGGCGACCTGATGCTGCGGCTCGCGCGCGTCTATGTCCTGATGGGCCGGTTACGCGGCGTGCAGGAGGACGAAACGGGGTTCGTGTTCTTCGAGCAGGCGCTCGAGCTCGCGAAAGCCCTCGACCGGTCCGTGGCGACGCAGGCGCAGGTGTCCTTCGAGTACGGGCTGTTCCGCAATCGCCTCGGCCAGCAGGACGAGGCGCGTGCCTACCTCGAGCAAGCCCGTGAGCTGTACGACTCACTCGGCGAAGCGGCGCAGCGTGAGCGCGCCGACGCCGAGCTCCGCCGGCTCACGGCCTAGAGCCCGTCAGTTGTTGGTCAGGGGATTCTTGTTCCGGGCCGTGTCGGGCCTGGCCGCCCCTTTCTTCTTCTGCTGCTGCGTCTGAGGCTGGGACGGCGCCGTGCCGGTCTTGGACTGAGCCGCCGCCGGGTGGCTCCGGGAGGCCCGGGACTGGTCCGAGCCGCGCTTGCTGCAGGCGACCAAGCCGATCAGCAGCGCGGCCGCCAGGATAGTCCTCGTCATACCGCCCTCCGAGAGAGGTTCCGGCTCCAATATACGACACAGACCCCTTCGCAAGGTCATCCCACGTCCCGGAGGAGGGGCCGCGTGAGGCAGGTGGGCCCACCGCCCCCCTTGAGACAGATCTCCCGCCCGGGGAATTCATCGACCTCCACGCCGGCGCGCTCGAGCCGCCGCCGGGTCTCAGGATTACCGGCGACCATCACCGCGCGACGGGGCGCGATGGCGAGCACGTTACAGCCGAGCGTCTCGAACTCCGCGCCGGCTACCTCGACCAGCTCGATGCCACGCGCGAGCAAGGCCTCGCGGAACGGCACCGGCAGAAGCGGCGCGTGGACGAGCCAGAGGTCCTTGTCGATGGGGCTCACGATCGACATTAGGTGAAACACGTCCTCCGGACCGCGCCAGTGGGGCAGGGGCACGACGATCAGGTCGTCCACCACATCCACCAAGAGCGCCTGCAGCTGCCGGATGCCCTCGTCGTTGGTGCGGTAGCCGCGCCCGACCACGAGTGTCTTCTCGTCGATCCAGCACACATCGCCGCCCTCGAGCGTGCCGGCGCCGCGGACCCGCCCGTGGATCGGCAGGCCCGCCGAGCGGAAAAAGGCTTCCTGCGCGCCCGGCTCGGTGCGGCGCTGCGGCTTGCCCATGTTGCAGAGGATGACGCCCCGCTCGCACACGAGCGACGCATCGCGAACGTACAAGGAGTCGAGTCCCACCGCGGCGTCGGACGGCAGGCACCTCACCTCGATACCCGCCTTCGTGAGCAACGCCAGAAAGCGCTCGGACTCGCGCTCGGCTGCCGCGAGGTCCGGCGGGGCCGTGTACCGGAGGTCGCGCCACTGCCGCTCGACGAGGGCGTCGGTTCCAAAGGCATCGTGCGCGCGTTTCACCGCGACGCGGCGGAGCCTGCCGGTGTCCGATTGTCCTCCGACTACCCGCGCCATCGCTGGCCGTCGCGTGAAGGTCGCAGCAAGTTTATCCCCGTTCCCGCCCCGTGTCATTCCATTGAGGAGACGCTCATGACCAACCGGTCGATCGATCGCCGCAGCTTTGTCGAGTACCTCGCCGTGAGCGGGGCCGTTGCCGTGTCGAAGCCCAGCCTTCCTGGTTTCCCCGGGCTTGCGCCCGGGGTTAGTGAGACGGCGCCTCCATTCGAGCTCGAGGAGGCGACCATCGGCGCGCTGCAGGGGGGGATGACGTCGGGCAAGTACACGGCGAAGGGCCTTGCGACGGCCTACCTCCAGCGGATCGACGAGTTGGACAAGAAGGGCCCCGCGCTCCGCGCGGTGCTCGAGACCAATCCCGATGCGCTCGTGCAGGCCACCGCGCTCGACGCGGAGCGCAAGGCCAAGGGTCCGCGTGGACCCCTGCACGGCATCCCGGTGCTCGTCAAGGACAACGTGGCGACTAAGGATCGGATGCAAAGCACAGCGGGGTCGCTCGCGCTCGTGGGCGTGACGCCGCCGCGCGACGCGTTCATCGTGGACCGCCTGCGCGCCGCCGGCGCGGTGATCCTCGGCAAGGCGAATCTGTCGGAGTGGGCCAACTTCCGGTCCACGCACTCGTCGAGCGGCTGGAGCGGGCGGGGCGGACAGTGCCGCAACCCCTACGCGCTCGATCGGACGCCCTCGGGCTCGAGCTCGGGATCGGGCGTCGCGGTCTCCGCGAATCTCTGCGCCGTGGCGATCGGCACGGAGACCGACGGATCGATCGTCTCCCCGTCCACGTGCTGCGGTATCGTCGGGATCAAGCCGACCCTCGGCCTCGTAAGTCGATCGGGCATCATCCCGATCGCCCACAGTCAGGATACCGCGGGCCCGATGGCGCGGACGGTGGCGGACGCCGCGACGCTGCTCGGTGTGCTCACCGGCGTGGATTCTAAGGACGACGCCACCGCCGCAAGTGCCGGGCAGTCGCGCACCGATTACAGCTCGTTCCTCGACGCGAACGGGCTCAAGGGGCCCCGCCTGGGGGTCTGCCGCTCCCACTACATGGGCTACAGCCCGGCCACCGACGCGCTCATGGAGACCGCGATGGACGTACTCAAGCGCGCGGGCGCCGTCATCGTCGATCCGGCGGACATCGCCACGGCCGGCCAGACGGACGACTCGGAGTTCGCCGTGCTCCTCTACGAGTTCAAGGCGGATCTCAACCGGTATCTTGCCGATTGGGCACCGGGCAATGGCCCCAAGACGCTCGCGGATCTGATCGAATTCAACGAGCGCGCCAAGGAGAAGGAGCTGATCTACTTCGGCCAGGAGATCTTCGTCCAGGCACAGGCCAAGGGACCGCTCACCGATCAGGACTACTTAAAGGCGCTCGACAAGGATCATTTGCTGATGCGCACCCAGGGGATCGACGCGGTGATGACGGACCAGAAGCTGGACGCGTTGATCGCGCCGACGGGCGGCCCTGCCTCGCTCATCGATCTCGTGAACGGCGACGGTGGAGGGGGCGGCAGCTTCTCGAGTCCCGCCGCGGTGGCGGGCTACCCCCACGTGACGGTCCCCATGGGCTACGTGCGCGGGCTGCCGGTCGGGCTCTCGTTCGTGGGCCGGCCGTGGAGCGAGGGAACGCTCATCAAGCTTGCGTACGCGTACGAGCAGGCGACCAAGGTGCGGCGGCCGCCCAAATTCCTCGCGACCGCCGATTTGTCGACGACCTAGCGGACGCTCGCGAAGATGGCTTTCGGGATCGTGACGTGGACGCCGACGGCGCCGTCCACGAGCTCGGTGACGTGCACGTCGGCGGCTACGCTCGTGAGGCGGTAGGCCTCCATCTTCGTGAGGCCGCGCGTGGCCGCGAGGAAGTCGATCATCTCCTGGATCGCGATGCGCGTGGCCGTCGTCAGGTTCGAGTCGGTGCCCATCGTCATGAACACGGACGGCGTCTCGGCCCGGGGCCAGGTGAGGTGCAGGTCCTTCCGCACCACGAGCTGCACCCGTCCCGTGAGGGAGGTCTCGATCGCGGTCTGATCCACCTCACCGTCGCCCTGGGCGGCGTGCCCGTCCCCGATCTCGAACAGTGCGCCCGGCGCGAACACGGGGATGTAGAGCGTCGTGCCCGCGATCAGGTCCTTATTGTCGAGGTTACCGGCGTGGCGCCCCGGGGGATTACTGCTCACGCGCCCGGCCTCGGGGGGCGGTGCCACGCCCATGCTTCCGAAGAAGGGGTGGAGCGGAATCTCGATGCCGGGCGCGAAATGCGCGATCATGTGCTCCCGATCGAGCGGGATGATCCGCGTCGTCGGATCGCTGCAATTCTCGGGCAGGAACCCCCGACACCCGTTGTACCCGTACGGAAGCGCGAGCCAGACGTCCAGGATGCGCAGCTCGAGCACGTCGCCCGGCTCGGCGCCATCCACGTAGATCGGCCCGGTGAGGATGTGTCCGCCCGGGCCACGGTCGGTCACCTGCGAGACGATGTCGCGCAACGACTGCTGCACATCGCCCGGCGCCACGCCCGCCGCCTGGAGGCGATCGGGAGTCGACGTGATCAATGTTTCGACGTCCACGACATCACCGGACGCAATGCGGAGAACGGGTGCGGCGGCGGCGCTGTAGTAGCCCCACGCCACAGTGGCCGGGGTCGCCGGCAGGCGGTGCTCCTGCGGGGCGACAGCCGCGGGTGGATGGCAGGACAGGACGGCGAGCGCGAAAACGAAGGCGCGACGGGCGCTGGCGCTCATCGCCGGTCGGGCGCGCTCTGCAGCTCGCGATGACGAACGCACGTCACGAGATGATCGTTCACCATACCGACCGCCTGCATAAAGGCATAGCAGATGGTGGGCCCGACGAAGCGAAACCCCCGCTCCACCAGCGCTTCGCTCATCGCGTCCGACTCCCGGCTGCGGGCCGGGAGGTCGCGCAGCGTGCGGCGGCGATACTGTTTGGGCACGCCACCCACGAAGCTCCAGAGAAAGGGACCGAAGTTGCCTTCCTTCTGCTGGAACTCGAGGAACGCGCGCGCGTTGCCGATGGCCGCCATCACCTTCTGGCGATTTCGCACGATGCCCGGATCCTTCAAGAGTTGCCGGATCTTACGGCCGTCGTAGCGGGCCATGCGACTCGGGTCGAACCGGTCGAACGCCGCGAGAAAGCGCGCGCGTTTGTGGAGGATCACGCGCCACGAGAGCCCGGCCTGAAAGCCATCCAGGACGAGCTTCGCGAAGAGGTCGCGATCGTCGTGCAGCGGCACGCCCCATTCTTCGTCGTGGTAGGCGAGCATCAGCGGGTCGTCGTCGCTGGCCCAGCAGCGCTTGATCATGGCTCGCGAATTTTGCACGGGGCGGGCTCGCCCGGCTAGTATTGCCGCCATGAAATACCTGCACGTCACCGAGCTACCCGGCGGGGAGCGGTACGCGGCGTCGCTGCGCGAGGCCGCCACGCCCGTGCCGGGTCGGGGCGAGGTCCTCATCCGGGTAACGGCGTCGGGCGTGAACCGCGCCGATCTCTCTCAGATAGCCGGGCGATACCCCCCGCCGGCGGGCGAATCGGAGATCCTCGGGCTCGAGGTCTCCGGGATCCGCGACGATACCGGCAAGCCGGTCTGTGCGCTCCTCGCCGGGGGCGGGCACGCGGACCAGGTCGCGGCGCCGGTGGGGCAGGTCTTTCCGGCGCCCGGGGGCGGGCTCGACCTCACGACGGCGGCGGGGATCCCCGAGGCCTTCCTCACCGCGTTTCTCAACCTGGTCGTCGAAGGGGGTGTGGTCGCCGACGCCCGCGTGCTGGTGCGCGCCGGTGCGTCGGGAGTAGGGCTCGCGGCCATCCAGATCGCGAAGCGGTGCGGCGCCCGTGTCGCGGCGACGACGCGGAGTGCCGAGAAGCTGAAGGCGCTCGAGGCGGCGGGAGCGGAACTCGCCATCGATACGTCCCGGGGTGATCTCGTCGCCGAGGTCGAGGCCCGCTGGGGCCGGGATGCGGTCGACGTGATCCTCGATCCCGTCGGCGCCACGAGCGTCGGCGCGGACCTCGCGGTACTCAAGGTGGGCGGCCGCATCGTGATTCTCTCGACCATGTCGGGCTCGCGCGTCGAGCTGGACCTCGCGCTCCTGATGAAGAAGCGGGGACGAATCGCGGGATCGACGCTGCGATCCCGGAGCCGCTCGGAAAAGGCCGCGATCGTGGCGCGATTTCGCGAGGAGGTGCAGCCCGGATTCGCGGCGGGCACGCTCCGGGTGACGGTGGATTCGGTCTTCCCGGTCGAGCGGGCGGCGGAGGCGTTTCAGCGGATGCGCGAGAATCGGAACGTGGGGAAGATCATCATTCGGTGGTCGGGTGGGTGATGCAGGGCGGGATCGGGGGATCTGTACGGCAAACGATGTGCGCCACGGCACGACAACGATGACCTGACACGGTAACGGTGTAGGGGCAAGGCATGCCTTGCCCCTACCG
>DATLVU010000062.1:0-2200 GCA_035577025.1 Gemmatimonadales bacterium | reverse complement strand
CGTCCCCGGTTGGCTAGAGTCGTCTCGCTCGCTTGGCGGAGGGAAGGGGGCGCGCTAAGTTGGCCCTGATGCTCGACGTGCTCGACACGCTTCGCGAGAGCCTCGCCCCCCGCTACGACGTCGAACGGGAAATCGGCACCGGCGGCATGGCCCGGGTCTTCCTCGCGGTGGAGCAACACCCGCACCGCCGCGTGGCGATCAAGGTGCTCGACCCCGAGGTCTCAACCCGCCTGCTCCGGGAGCGGTTCATCCGCGAGGTGGACCTCTCGTCGAACCTCAGCCATCCCCACATCGTGCCCATCTTCTCCGCCGGCGAGGCGGGTGGCCTGTTCTACTACGTCATGCCGTACGTCGAGGGAGAATCGCTGCGGCACCGGCTGCTGCGGCAGCGGAAGTTGCCGCTCGAGGATGCGCTCTTTATCGCCGGCGACGTCGCCGACGCGCTGTCCTTCGCCCACGGACAGGGGATCATCCACCGCGACATCAAGCCTGAGAACATCCTGCTGTCGGGGACGCATGCGATCGTGGCGGATTTCGGCATCGCGCGCGCTATCAGCGCGGCTGGGAGCCTGACGCTGACGCAGGCCGGTCAACCGGTCGGGTCCCCGGGCTACATGAGTCCGGAGCAAGCCATGGCCCTGGGCGACCTCGACGCCCGCACCGACATCTACAGCCTCGGCTGTGTGGTGTTCGAGATGCTGGCGGGGGAGCCTCCTGCCGCGAGCATGACGGAGCGGAAGGTCCATAATTGGAGCGCCCTCGACACGAGCGGGGCGATGCGCGGCGCCGAGGCTGGAGCGGTGCGGGCGGTGAAACACGCCGTCTCCCGGGCGCTTGCGCCTCTCCCCGACGACCGATTTCCCACCGTGGCCGAGTTCGCGACTGCCCTGGGCGGCACGTCGCATCGTATCAGCGTGCCAACTCGCGGGCTCCTGGCCGGCCGGCGCGGGCGGCGCATCGCGTTTGCGACCGGGGTGCTGTTCGCCCTGCTCGGCGTCGGCTCGGCGGTTCACCTCCTGCGCGCACGCGGGTCCCGGCTCAACGAGCGGCGCGTGGTCGTCGCCGTGATCGAGAATCACACCGGGGACCCCGCGCTCGATAACATCGGGCACATGGCGGCGGATTGGGTCACGCAGGGCCTCGCGCAGACGGGTCTCGTGGAGGTCGTGCCGTCGGTGTCCGTGATGAGCTCGTCGCGAGCGCCGGGCGGGCACGGCGCCGGCCACCTCGACGCGATCGGGATTCGGACCTTGGGACGCGAGACGGGCGCGGGGACGGTGGTCTCGGGAGCCTACTACCGGCAGGCGGACAGCATCCGGTTCCAGGTGCAGGTCTCCGCGGCGAGCGACGGGACCGTGTTGCGGGCCCTCGACCCGGTGGCGGCCCCGATCTCACAGCCGCTCGTCGCCGTCGAAGCGCTGCGCCAGCGCGTGATGGCGTCCCTCGCGACGCTCTTCGACTCCCGCCTGAGCCTGTGGGCGAAGGCCGCCGGCCAGCCGCCCAGCTTCCCGGCATATCAGGAGTTCATCCAGGGCCTCGACCGCATGGTCCAGTGGGATTCGCGCGGGGCCATTTTTCATTTCCGGCGCGCCGCGCGGGAAGACAGCACGTTCAAGCTTCCGCTCATCTTCGCGGCGCATGAGCACATGGACCTGGGCGAATTCGCCACGGCGGATTCGATGGCGCAGGCGGTGGAGCGGGCTCCCGGACCCTTGTCACCGCTCGACCGCCACTACCTTACATGGGTGCTCGCCGAGACGCGGGGCGACCGGCAACGGGCCCTCGAGACGGCTCGCGAGATGGCGATCATCGCGCCCAACTCCGAGACCTTGTGGCTGGTGGCGCAGTGCGCCCTCGCGCTCAATCGGCCGCACGAGATGGCGGACGCGCTGGCCACCCTCGGCCCTGACCGTGGGCTGTTCCGCGGGTGGTCCGTCTACTGGTTTTATCTGTCCTTCGCCCATCATCTCATGGGCGATTACCGCGCTGAGCTGAAGGATGCCCTCGAAGGCCGGCGACGCCACCCGGACGAGCTCACCGTGCTCGCGGCCGAGGTGCGGGCATTGGCCGCCCAGGGCCGCATTGCCGACATCCGTGAGCGGCTCACCGAGGCGCCGAGTCTCCCGCCGCAGCCTGGGTGGTCCCCCGCGGACATCGGGCTGCTCGCCGCCTTCGAGCTCGCGGCCCATGACCACCGCGC
>DATLVU010000061.1:0-58672 GCA_035577025.1 Gemmatimonadales bacterium | reverse complement strand
CGACACATGGTGAGCGAGAACGTGGCACTCCGGCTCGAGGGCCGAATGGCGTTCGAGCATTACGAAGACCAGCCCGGGAAGAAGACGGCGTACAACACGATCGCCACGCTGGGCATCTCGTACTTCACCGCCGGCCGCCGCGCGCCGGCGGTGACGGTGGCGCCGCCGTGTCCGGCGTGTCGGATGCGGGTCGACACGGTGCGCATCCAGGCAGCTCCGCCACCCGTACCGCACAAGTGCGAGAACGGTGTGGCGCCGGCGGGAGTCAAGACCGATCAGTTCGGCTGCCTCGTGCTGCGCGATACGCTGGTGCTGGAAGATGTCCACTTCGACTTCGACAAGAGCGAGATCACGCCCACCGCCACCGCGATCCTGGTCCGGTTGGGAGAGTCGATGCGGGCGTATCCTGAGTACTACTTCGAGATCGCCGGTCATACCGACAGCGTGGGCACGTTCGCCTACAACTTCCTGCTCTCGGCGCGGCGGGCTCGGGCGGTCCGGGACTTCCTCATCAAGGAGGGAGTGCCGGCGTCCCGGATGACGGCGGTCGGCTGGGGCGAAGGCTACCCCATCGCGCCCAACGCCACGGTCGAGGGACGCGCTCTGAACCGTCGCGGGATCGAGATCCGCGTCAAGAAGCCGTAGCGCGCGGAGCTGAGCGGCTCTGATCCACCTCGAGCCTCGTTTCAGACCATCGGAACGAGGCTCGATGCCACCCCCTCTTGGGAGGTCTTTTTATGATACGTTGGCCGAGTATTGCGGATCGCGGTGCAATGATCCTGGTCGCCGTGCTGTGTGTAGCGGGCGCGACGCCGCTGGCGGCCCAACAGGACTCCGTTCCCGCGCCAAAAGCTGGTGCCAGCGCGGCGCCGGCGTCCTCCGCGAGCACCTCCCTCGCCGGACCACGCCTCCGCCCCGAGTGGCAGCGCGTCGAGCCGAGCTTCGTGGGCAGCAGCACGTCGACGCCCATGGCCGCCTCCGGCGGCAGCCACACCGTCACCGTCACCACTCTCGTGCTCGTGCTGGTGGTCATTATCGCGGTCCTGCTGATCGCCAAGTAAACCGCAGCTGACAAGGAACCCCACAACGCGTGGCGTTGTGGGGTTCTTTCTTCACCCCGTGGAGAGGGTTACCCTTACGCGATGACCGCAACCGCTCGCCGCCGCAAGTCTGCTCCGACCAAGCGAGCCGGGAATGGGAGTCGGCCTGCCAGACGCCCGCTGGCCAAGGCCCCGACCGGAATCCCGGGACTCGATGAGATCACCAACGGTGGACTGCCCCGCGGTCGGCCCACGCTGGTATGCGGCGGCGCGGGCTGCGGCAAGACGCTCCTCGCCATGGAATTCCTGGTGCGCGGCGCGCTCGACTTCGACGAGCCCGGTGTCTTCATGTCGTTCGAGGAGACCACCGACGATCTCGTGGAAAACGCGCAGTCGCTCGGTTTCGACCTGCAACGGCTGAGCGCCCGCCGGCGGCTGCTGCTCGACTACGTGCAACTCGAGCGCGACAAACTCACGGAGAGCGGCGACTACGATCTCGAGGGGTTGTTCATCCGGCTGGGCCACGCCATTGAAGCGATCCACGCGAAGCGCGTCGTCCTGGACACCATCGAGTTGCTCTTCTCCGGCCTGTCGGACAAGTTCGTGGTGCGCGCCGAGTTGGTCCGGCTGTTTCGGTGGCTGAAGACGAAGCGAGTCACGGCCATCGTGACGGGCGAACGGGAGGGCGAGCACCTGACGCGCCACGGCCTCGAGGAGTTCGTGTCCGACTGCGTGATCCTGCTCGATCAGCGGGTGATGGAGCAGAGCGCCACCCGGCGGTTGCGTATCCTCAAGTACCGCGGCTCGGCGCACGGCGGGAATGAAATGCCGTTCCTCATCGACGACCACGGGCTCTCCGTCCTGCCGATCACGTCGCTGGGACTCACGCACCAGGCGTCCACGGCGCATCTGTCGACCGGGGTGATCGGGTTGGACGCGATGTTTGGGAAGAAGGGATACTTTCGCGGCAACAGCGTGCTCGTCTCCGGAACGGCGGGCACCGGCAAATCCACCGTGGCGTCGCACTTTGTGGAGGCCGCGTGCCGGCGCGGCGAGCGCTGTCTCTACTTCGCCTTCGAGGAGTCGCCCGGCCAGATCACGCGCAACATGCGGTCGATCGGCATCGACCTCGAGCCCTGGACGCGCCGGGACCTGCTGCGCGTGCACGCTCAGCGGCCGACGGCCCTGGGCCTGGAAGCGCACCTGGTCGCGATGCATCGTCTCATCGACGACTGGAAGCCTCGTGTGGTGGTCGTGGACCCGGTCACCAACATGACCGCGGTCGGCAGCGAGATCGAAGTGAAGGCCATGCTCGCGCGGCTCATCGATTTCATGAAGCTCCGGCAGATCACCGCGCTCTTCACCTCCCTGACCGAGGGGGGCGCCGCGGCCGAGCGGACCGACCTCGGCGTGTCGTCGTTGATGGACGTCTGGATGCTGCTCGGCAACCCGGAGGCCAACGGCGAGCGCAACCGCACGCTCCAGATCGTCAAGGCCCGGGGCATGGCGCACTCGAACCAGGTCCGGGAGTTCGTGATGACCGACCACGGCATCACTCTGGTGGACATCAGCCGCCGGGCCGACGGCAGCGTGGCCATCGGCTCGGCCCGGGACGCGCGGGGTTCGGGGCGCTCCGACGACCCGAAGCCCAGGCGCAGACGTAAGGTCGAATGAAGAACGGCGCGCGCCAGAGGTGGCGGCTGCGGCTGTACGTGGCGGGACAGACGCCGAAATCGATCACCGCCCTCTCCAATCTGAAGCGGCTGTGTGACAGCCACCTCGCCGGCCGCTACAGCATCGAGGTCGTCGACCTCCTCGAGAAACCGCAACTGGCGCGGCGCGACGACATCGTCGTGATCCCCACGTTGGTGCGACAGCTGCCGCCGCCGATTCGTAAGATCATCGGCGACCTCTCGAACGTGGAACGCGTCCTGGTCGGGTTGGATGTGGTTCCGCGTGATGATGAAGGATAATCGGCGCTCGCCGTGATCAAGAAACGCAAGGTGCCGCGCCGCCCTCACGGCGGAGTCCTGGAGCTGCGGACCCGGCTCCAAGCGGCCGAGGAGACGCTGCGCGCGATCCGGGCCGGAGAAGTGGATGCCATCGTGGTTGCGAGGGCGAAGGGGGAGCACGTCATCACCCTCGCGGGCGCGGAGCTGGCCTACCGCATCCTGTTCGATCAGATGAACGAGGGCGCCGTGACCCTGACTCGCGACGGCGTGATCGCGTATTGCAACCGGCGGTTCGCCGACATCGTGCGGATGCCGCTCGCGCGCGTCATCGGCGCGCCGCTGCGCGGGTTCGTGCCGCCCGCCGAGCAGCCGGCGTTCGACGCCCTGGTCGCGGCCGGCCACCGGGCGAACCGGCGGGGCGACACCGCCTTCCGGGCGGACGGTGGCGCGCTGGTGCCGGTGTCGGTCTCGTTCGCACCGTTGCAGATCGAGGGGAGCGCGGACGTCATCGGCGTGATCGGCGTGGTCACCGACATCAGCGAGCGCGAGCGGGCGGAGGAGCTCCGCAATCGACTGATCCAGCAGGCAGTGACCGCCCAGGAAGAAGAACGACGGCGGATCGCCCGTGAGCTCCACGACGAGGCCGGGCAGTCGCTCACGGCGCTGCTCGTGGGGTTGCGGACGATCGAGGAGTCCCGGACGATCGCAGAGGCCGCCGAGCTGGCGCAGCGGCTCCGCGGGATAGCGGCCCAAACCCTCGATGAGGTGGGACGCCTCTCGCGAGGGCTCCACCCGAGCATCCTCGACGAGGTGGGGCTCCCGGCCGCGGTGACCCGCCACGCGCGGGAGTTCGCGCGACTGCACGGAGTCGCCGTGGACGTGCGGATCGAGGGGCTCGAGTCGGAGATCCTGCCGCCGCTCGTGCAGACGACCGTGTACCGTGTTCTGCAGGAAGCGCTGACCAACGTGGCGAAACATGCCGACGCGCGGACCGTGAGCGTTCGGCTCGTGCGCGGCAAAGCCGCGGTCGAGTTGCGCGTGCAGGACGATGGAGCTGGCTTCGACCCGGCGGCGGGTGCCGAGCCCGCGGCGGGAGATCGGGGAGATCGGCATCTGGGCCTGCAAGTCATGCGGGAGCGCGCGGCCCTGCTCGGCGGCTCGCTCGAGGTCGAGTCGCGGGCCGGCGGGGGGACCACGATCACGGCCCACTTTCCCACGCGCCGCGCGTAGCGCGCGTGCCGACCATCCGGGTGCTCATCGCCGACGACCACGCGGTCCTCCGGGCCGGCCTCAAGCTGCTCATCAACGCGCAGGCCGACATGGTAGTGGTGAGCGAGGTCGGGGACGGTCCCGCGACGATTGGCAGCGCTCAGGCGACTGCGCCGCACGTCGTGCTGCTCGATTTGTCCATGCCCGGATCCCGCTTCACGCAGACGATCGAGCAGCTGGTGCGGGTCGCGCCGAGCTCCCGCGTGCTCGTGCTCACGATGCACGACGATCCGGCGTACCTGCAGGCCGCGCTCCAGGCGGGCGCGTCGGGCTACATCGTCAAGAAGGCGGCCGATGTCGAGCTGTTGACCGCGATCCGCGCCGTGCACCACGGCCGCACCTTCGTCGATCTCACCCGTCCCGGGGAAGCGGCGCAGGGGCATGAGGTCCAGCGCATCTCCCGCGAATCGCCCGCTGCGGGACACCTGAGGCCGCTGAGCCGGCGCGAAGCCGAGGTGCTCCGGTTGCTGGCGCAGGGGCACACGAACCAGGAAGCCGCCGACCAACTGGCCGTGAGCGTGAAGACGATCGAGGCGCACCGCAAGCGCCTGAGTGATAAGCTCGGCCTCAAGAGCCGCGCCCAGTTGTTCCGCTATGCCGTCGAGGTCGGCCTGCTCGAGGGCGATGCCAAACGGCCAAGTGGTGAGTAACCGCCTCGAAGGCTGGTGTCGGGGATTCCCCCGCCCCCCTCTCAGGTTTTTCCCGATATTCGCCGCCCACCTCGCTTTATACTGTGGCGTCTCGTGTTGTGACCAGCGTCACCCAGCAGACGGCTCTTGATGATCCCACGCACCTGAACGCGGATCCCGTTCTGGCGAAACGCATCCGGGTACTCATCGCGGACGACCACGCCGTCCTCCGGGCTGGTCTGAAGCTGCTCATCGGTGCCCAGTCCGACATGGAAGTGGTAGGCGAGGCCGCGGACGGCCCCGAGACGGTGAGCCGAGCCCGGGATCGCGATTCCGATGTCGTCCTCCTGGACCTCACCATGCCCGGAGCCCCCGGAACAGCGGTGATCGAGCAGCTGGCCCGACTCGATCCGAGGCCGCGTATCCTCGTACTGACGGGGCATGACGATCCGGCCCACTTGCGGTCCGCGCTCCAATCGGGCGCATCCGGCTACCTCGTCAAGACGGCGGGGGCCGACGAGTTGTTGACCGCAATCCGTGCCGTCCACGAAGGCCGCACCTTCGTAGGGCTCACACGTTCCGGCGAGCAAGCACAGGGCAATGAGATCGGGCGTGTCTCCCGCGACTCGCCCCGTGCCGGGCACTCCAAGCCGCTGAGCCGGCGAGAGGCCGAGGTGCTGCGGTTGCTGGCGCAGGGGCACACGAACCAGGAAGCCGCCGACCACCTGGCTGTGAGCGTAAAGACCATCGAGACCCACCGAAAGCGCCTGAGTGTCAAGCTCGGCCTCAAGAGCCGCGCCCAACTGTTCCGCTTCGCGGTCGAGGCTGGCTTGCTCGAGGGTGACGCCGCCCGGCCAGAGGACGAGTAGCAGGTCCCCTCGAGGGGCGGGTGTCAGGGATTTCCCCGACCCCTCATGGATGTTTTCCTGATGTTTGCCATCCATCTTGCGCCGTACTTTGACTTGGGGAATCCTGACCAAGCCTTGGAGGTCGGTTGCGTGGCAAAGCGAATCTTGGTGTTAGTCATCGAGGACAATCGGCTGGTCCGCGACGGGCTCGCCGCCCTGCTGGACGCGCAGCCGGACTTTAAGGTCGTCGCGGCCGCCGAAGGGGCGAACGCCGGCCTGCTTCAAGTCCGGGAGACCAAGCCCCACGTCGTGCTCGTGGACGCGGCCCTGGGGAATCACGACAGCCACCGCTTGGTGGAGAGCGTCAAGAAGGAGGCTCCCCAGAGCAAGGTCATTGTCATGGATCTCCTGCCGGCACAGGAAGACGTCATTGCGTTCATCAAGGCTGGGGCGAACGGGTTCATCGTGAAGGATGCGACGATCGAGGATTTCGTCCGAACCATTCGATCGGTCGCTGAGGGGGCGGATGTAGTTCCGCCCGCCTTAACCGGAACGCTGCTGTCCCACATTGTGGATCAAGCGGTCACGCGGAGCACCGCAGCCGTGCTCGAAGCCGTTCAAATGACAAAGCGCGAGCGGGAGATTACGACTTTGATTGCCGAAGGCTTGAGCAACAAGGAGATCGCCCAGCGACTCAACATCGCCACGTACACCGTCAAGAGCCACGTGCACAACATTCTGGAGAAGCTGGCCTTGCACAGCCGCCTCCAGATCGCCGCTCACGCACACAAATCCGGTCCGTCCCCGAGCGTCCAAGCACCTCCCCCTCCACGCTGACCGGTTCGCCCGCCCCTGAGTAGCTAACTCGTTCGGGTGCGCCGCAGATCCGCGCGCCAGCCCAGTCGTGTTAAGTCGCTTTTCATCCGGTCGGAGGATGTTTGCCTGCCGCACTCGGTGACAGGTTGTGGTCTCCGGGCGCGGAGCTCGCTTTGAGAAGTCTTTGGGCGTACGCGTATCAGATCGTGCCGCCACAGCCGTCGAGACGGCTGGGCACGATCCGCTCACTCCTGAAGGACGAGATGGCGGGGGCGCGCGGCGGAGGCCGCACCTGGTCGGGGAGACTCGTGCTGGAGCGTCGCGCCACCCACATCCTGATTGTGAGCGACGGCCGCGGGCAGAACCACCCGATCAATCGCCGGCTGGAAGCAGAGCTGGAGCGACTCGGCGCGGCGTTCTCCGTGACCGAGCCGCTGGCGGTGGTGGGCCACGCCGCAGGGCCTAAGTGGGTGGCCGCTTACGACGGGAACGGACGATAAGTAACCCTCCACCCAGGTAGCTAGCTCGCTCGACGCACATCAGAATCGCGGGCTTCGCCCACCGTTGCTAAGTCGTCTTTCATTCCGCTGACGGATGTTCGGTTGGGGCACTTGGGGGCAAGTTTGCCGGTATGGCCCTTCAGGGAGACAAGCTGCTCTGGCCCCTCGTGATCGTCCTCGTAGTTCTTTGGACACTCGGCATGCGCAGCGCGAACGCCATGGGCGGACTGATTCACGTGCTGCTAGTCATCGCCGCCGTCGTGATCCTCTTCGGTCTGATTCGATGTCGGAGGCTCCTATGACCACAGCCGCGACGCGCCGTAGACCGGCGAACGACTCGGCACTCGCCGGAATCCTTCGGATACGGGATGAGCTCGACGACGGGCGCCTGGCTCAGCAGCACCTGGAGGGTGATCCCCAGGCGTTCGGCGCGTTGGTGGACCGCTACCATACTTCCCTGGTCGACTTTATCAACGGCACCATCCCCCACGCGGAGCGGGCGGAGGACCTCGTGCAGGAGGTCTTCATTCGGGTCTTCCGGCATCTGCGCGGGTTTGACCAGACCAAGAGGTTTTCGACGTGGATCTATGCGATCGCGTCGAACGTGGCCGAGAGCGAGCTGTGGAGTCGCAGCCGCTCTGAGAATACCCCGCACCCAAAGAGCTAGCTCGTTCGATTTGCCGCGGACCGGCGCGATGGCCCAAGAATCGTTAACTCGCTTTTCATCCCGCAGAGGGATGTTCCCCACCAGCCCGCACGGGCAAGATGCATCTAAGCGTATCAGCACTCAACGGCGGAGATCCGATAGGCGGGCCATCATGAAACCCAGCACGAAGGACCAGGTGGAAGGGGAGCTCCACGAGGTGAAGGGCAAACTCAAGGAGCAAGCCGGAAAACTCATTCTGGATCCCAAGTTGGAAGCCGAAGGCAAAGACGAAAAGCACGTCGGCCAACTTCAACAAAAAATCGGCCAGGTCGAGAAACTCCTGGGGGAGTGATACTCACATGTTACGAGCGCGTTTTCTTCTCGGTCTCTTCGCTGGCATCGCCGCGATCGGCTGCGCCATCAATCCCGCCACCGGCGGGAATCAGCTCATGCTGGTCAGCGAGTCCCAGGAAATCCAGATGGGGCAGCAATACGACAGTCAGGTCGTCGCCACCATCGGCGTATATCCGGATCCCGTCTGGCAGCGCTACATCCAGCAGTTCGGCGCCCGGCTCGCCGCCACCACGGAGCGCCCCAACCTCCCCTGGACGTTCCGAGTGGTGGACGACCCGGCAGTGAACGCCTTCGCCCTCCCCGGCGGCTTCGTCTATGTGACGCGCGGACTCCTCGCCCACCTGACCTCCGAGGCGGAGCTCGCCGCGGTCGTGGGCCACGAGATCGGCCACGTCACGGCCCGACACACGGCGGCCGAGATGAGCAAGCAGCAGGTCATCGGGCTGGGGCTCGCAGTCGGCAGCATGGCGAACTCCAAGGTCGCAAAATACGCGGGCGCGGCAAACCAGGCGCTCGGGATCCTATACCTCAAGTTCTCGCGCGACGACGAGAGCCAGGCGGACCAACTGGGCCTGCGCTACATGGGCCGCGGCAACTACGATCCCCGCCAGATGTCGGAGGTCATGCGGATGCTCGAGCAGCTGAGCGCGGCGGAGGGAGGCGGTCGCCTTCCCGAGTGGCAAGCCACGCACCCGAGCCCCGAGAACCGGCTCCAAGCAATCGACGCGCAGATCGCGACTCTGCCGCAGAATTTCTCGAGCAGCATCGTGAACCGGGACTCCTACGAGCGCCTCCTGAACGGCCTAGTGTTCGGGATCAACCCGCGCCAGGGCTACTTCGCGGGCAGCCGGTTCTTCCACCCCGACCTGCGCTTCCAGATCACGTTCCCCGATGGGTGGACCATGAACAATGGGGCGCAGGCGGTGCTCGCGGTGAGCCCCGCGCAGGACGCGGCGGTCGAGCTGTCGCAGGCGACGGAGCCGAGCGCCGACGCGGCGGCCCGCGGGTTCCTGTCGCAGCAGGGGATCACGAGCGGCTCTTCCGCGCGCGTGATGCTCGCCGGAGGGCTCTCGGGGGTCAGCGCGCCCTTCTCGGCAGCGACCGACAACGGCACGCTCCGCGGCACGGTGTTGTTCGTGGAGTACGGTGGCGCGGTGTACCGCATCGTCGGCTACGCGCCCGAGGCAGGCTGGTCCGGCTATGAGGCGACGGCCGAGCGCGCGGAGCGGAGCTTCCAGCGGCTGACCGATCCGGCGGCGCTGAACGTCCAGCCGCAGCACGTGGACATCGTGACGGTCGCCGGGCGCACTACGATCGCGGCACTGGCACTGCAGCGGGCGTCGCCCGTGTCCGCCGCGAGGCTCGCCCTCATCAATCAGGTTGACGTCCAGACGTCCTTCGCGTCCGGCCGGCTCGTGAAGTGGGTCATCGGAGTCGTGCCACCCGTTCCCTAACCCATCACTTTCGGAGGGAGGCGAGATATGAGACCCCTGTCGATTGCCGGCATTCTCCTGGTTGTCGTTGGAGCATTCATTGTATTCCGGGGCTTGAGCTACGGTTCCCAGCGAAACGTCATGAGAATCGGCGATGTGCAGGTCGCCGCCGAAGAGCAGCGCGCGATTCCCGCTTGGATCGGCGGGGTCGCGATCGTCGGGGGCGTACTTCTACTGAGCGCGGGCGTTCGGAGACGGCGTGGCGCCTAAAGGAGAGAGAATGCTCTGGATCATAGTGGTCGTCTTAGTCCTTCTCTGGGCACTCGGCCTGGCCTCCTCGTACACGCTGGGTGGGCTGATCCACGTTCTGTTGGTCGTCGCGATCGTGGTGGTTCTGTTTCGTGTCATTCAAGGTCGAAAGATTCTGTAGCGAGCGAGGTACGGTATGAGCTTTCTGATCATTGGCGGACTCGTAGTGGCGGGTCTTAGCGCCTTCATCGCGCTGAGAGGCCCCAGCTACCGGGGCCGCGAGCGTCGCTGGTCCGGTTCCGGCGGGCGTTGGCACTCGCAGTAAGCTGGTGACGTCCATGTCGAGAATGTTGCTCGCGGGGATGATCGGCCTCGGCCTCACGGCGTGCTCCGGTGCCCTCGCGGGAGAGCCTGAGCATGCTGAGCGGTGGCAGCTCGGCCATCGGGCGTTGGACCGGACCCTCGTCGTGGGAACCTTGATCGAAGCGACGATTCAGCCGGGCGCACCGCTTACTGCGACCGTGAGCGCGGACGTCAAAAACGCGCACCGCTGGGTCGTGATTCCGGCCGGATGCCCGGTAGGCGTCAAGATCGCGCTCTTGGGGCTCGCCGCCGACAAGAGCCAGGCGGACGCGAAGATGCTGCTCGATGTCACGTCCGTGACTGTCTGGGGGCAGGTGTATCCGGTAAGCGCGACGGTCGAAGTGACGCCGACGGCGGTCCGCGGGGTGATTCGCGAGGTGGTCGTGGCACCCGGGACGCGGATCCTGTTTGTCTTGCCCGAAGGGCTCACGGTGGAGAGGCCACGAGGAGAAGTCCAGGACGTGTACGCGACCGCTCTCTCCCGCCTCCGAGTAGCTAGTTCGTTCGACGCACAGCCGATCCGCGCACCAGCCCACAGTTGTTAAGTCGTCTTCCATCCCGGCGAGGGATGTTCGGTCGCCGCACTCGGGGGCAGGTTCTGCAGTGCAGGCGATGGAGTTCAAATCACCTGCGGTTCATCATGAGTCGATTTGGAGCCACGGACACCTTTACGGCTCCGGGACGGAGGACGTATGTCAAAGACTTTGCTCGCGACGACGCTGATGCTCGGGCTCGTGGCGTGTTCACCCGCCTCGGCAAAAGATGAGGCTGCGAGTACGACCAAGGCGGTCAGCACTGCGCCGGCGCAGCGCACCCTCAGCTCGGGTACCTCAGTCGAAGCAACAATCCAGGATGCACTTTCCTCGCGCAACAACAAGGCGGGCGAGACTCTGCGGGCGACGGTGAGCGCCGACGTCAAGGATAAGTATGGGCAGGTCGCGATCCCGGCAGGATCTCCGGTGCAGCTCAGGGTGGCGCAGCTGGAGGCGGCGACCAACAAGAGCCAGGCGGACGGGAAGATCGCGCTCGTCGCGACCTCGATGACGGTCCGGGGCCAGACGTATCAGATCAGCTCGACGGTCAACTCGGTCCCGCACCAGCTCGTGGGGCGGGGCGTGACGGCCGGCGAGGTGGAGAAGGCAGGCGGCGGCGCCGTGATCGGAGCAGTCGCGGGCCGTGTGATCGGCGGAGACACCAAGGGCGCGATCATCGGCGGCGCGGTGGGCGCGGCCGCGGGGACAGCGGCGGCGGTCCATTGGGCGAGCCGCGACGTGGTGGTCACGCCGGGGACGCAGATCGTGTTCTCGCTGGCGCAAGCGCTCACCGTTGCGTCGCGTTAGGGGGAATCATGAGAGTCACACGGATGATGTGGTACGCGGGCACTGTGCTCGCGACGATCGCCATGCTCGCGGCGTCCGCGACCGCCGCAGCGCAGCAGCAGGCCCGCACGTTGCACGCGCGCACCGGTCGAGGTGCGGCGGATAGCTCAACCGCAGAGCGGCAAAGAGCGGCGAGTCTCAAGAAGTTCCGGGGGATCGCGGCGCAGTTGAACACCACGCCGGAAGCCCTCGAGAATGCCTTCGAGCGCGCCCGCGCGGCGAACCCCAAGCTCAGCCGCGGGAACTTCATCGCGGCCAACGTGCTGGCGAATAACCTCGGCGCGAACAACCCCAACATCACGACCCCGGCGATCCTGTCCGGGCTGCAGAGCGGCAAGAGCATCGGGCAGACGCTCCAGAGCCTTGGGCTCTCTGCGTCCGAGGCGAAACAAGCGAGGCGGACAGCCGACCGCCAGGCGAAGGATGGCGAGACGCGCGTCAAGAACGCGGACAAGCGTGCGAAGGCCGAGAAGTCCAAGCGCCTCGCGAACGAAAAGATGCCGGACAGTCGGTAAGCTTCTGAAGCGAAGCGGAGCGCGCGGGCGGGCGGGTCAGTCGAGCTGCCCGCCCTTCTGCGTGGGCCTAGGCGGGTACCAAGTAGCTAGCTAGTTCGGCACGCCCTGCTCACCGCCAGCCCCCATTAATCGTTAAGTCGCCTTTCATCCTGCCGAGGGATGTCCGCTGGCAGTCCTCGCGAGCAGGTTGTAGTCAGGAGGGAACTCCAGAAGGGTTCCCGATCCGTTGTACGCTCACGCAGGCGTAGGTAGAAGTGAAGGAGCCCCAAATGAAGAGACTACAGAACTTTACACAGCGGGGAATCTGGTTGAGGGCGCTACTCCTGGTCGCTTTTGTGGCCGGATGCAGCACCAGCACAGCTCCCAACGACCTCTCCCCAACCAGCCCAGGCGCAGGCACAGGCACGGGCGCAGGCTTTGGTCCGGCGCCAGTGGGTCTTGGCGCAGCTGGCAATTATGTGATCCTGGGAAAAACAGGCATCTCCAACGTGCCGACGTCGGCGATTACCGGGAATCTTGGATTGAGCCCGGCGGCCGCGAGTTTCATCACTGGATTTACATTGAATCTTCCCGCAGGCGGGGCGTTCTCGACATCGGCTCAGGTGACCGGGAACGTATACGCATCCGATTATGCGGTTCCAACCCCGTCAAACCTGACCACGGCTATCGGCGACATGCAAACGGCGTATACCGATGCCGCGGGACGACCGACGCCTGATCACACTGAACTGGCGGCTGGGAATATTGGCGGGCTCACGCTCCCCGCCGGCCTCTACAAGTGGACTAACACCGTTAGCATTCCGAAGAATGTCACGCTCAAGGGTGGCGCGAACGACACCTGGATCTTCCAGATCGCGGGAGGTCTTACCCAGGCGTCCGCCACGAGGGTGATCCTGACCGGTGGCGCGCTGGCGCAGAACGTGGTATGGCAGGTCGCGGGTGTTGTGAGCATTGGAACGACCGCGCACCTGGAGGGTGTCGTGATGTCGCAGACAGCGATCACCCTGAAGACTGGTGCAACGGCGAACGGGAGGCTGTTGGCGCAGACCGCGGTCACTCTGGCTGGTAACACGGTTGTACAGTAACAGCAGTACGATCGTAGAGCCTGCTCCGTAGGGCAGGCAGTGCACGACATGTGCAGCAGCACGAGGCCGTCGCGAGACGGCCTCGTCCTTTCCCCTTCCATGCCTCCGGCGCACGTCTGTACTCAACGAGCTAACTCTTTCGACTCACTGCGAGTCCCCGCGCCACCCCGCAATTGTTAAGTCGTCTTCCATCCTACCGACGGATGTTTGCCCGCAGCACTGGGCGGCAAGTTCCGTTCTGCGGGCCGAGGGAGCCGACGTCGCGGAATGGCTCCCGAAGCGCTTGTACGCTCACGAGGTCTTTGTCGAAGGAGGCATCATGTTCGTTCTCTTCCAACGTACCACACGAGTGGTGGTTGCCGTCCCGTTCACGGCGCTGCTGCTCGCCGCGTGCAATTCGTCCCCGAAGCCAGCGGTCGCATCGTCTCCCCCGGCGGTGGCGTCGTCGGCCTCGGCGCTTGCGACGATGAATGCGCTGATCTACTTCGAGAACGACCAGTCGACCCTCAGCGACTCGGCGAAGGCGATCCTCGAACAGAAGGTCCCGATTTTCCGGGCCAACCCGGACATGCGCATCGAGATCTTGGGGTACGCGAGCGAGCCTGGCACCGAGCACTACAACTTTGCGCTCGGTGGTCGGCGGGCCATGGCCGCCCAGGCTTACCTGATCGGGCGGGGCATCAAGGAGAGCAGGATCGAAGTGGTGACCCGCGGCAAAGGTGAATTGGTGGTGGAAGGTCCGGGAGAGGTAGCTGCGGCGCAGAACCGGCGCGATGAGTTTCAGCTGTTGATCGGGTCCGGGTACTTGGTACAGCCGACTGAGAGCAGCAAGAAATACTAGCGGAAAGTACAGACGTGGCGCTCGCGGCCCTGGCTGTCTTCTCGACCGCGGTGGCCCAGGCCCGGCCGCGCGAGCGCCGGGTCGAGCCGGCCGCGGTACTAACCTCGAGGCGACAGGCTGCCTCTCTTTGGAAGGACAGGACACGCGCTTTGAAACGTTCGTTGACAGGCCTCCTCACGTTCGCCGCCCTGATGTGGCTGGGAGCGAGCTGCGCCATGAACAAGGCGGAAAAAGGCGCGGTCATCGGCAACGCCACCGGCTCGACGGTGCGCGGGGCGATCATCGGTGCGGCGGTCGGCGGCGTCGCGGGCGCGGTGATCGGACATCAGATGGACAAGCAGGCCCAGGAGCTGGCGTACGAGCTCCCCGGGGCCACGGTGCAGCGCGTCGGACAGGGCATCGCGGTGACCTTCCCCGACGGGTTGCTCTTTGGGTTCGACTCCGATCAGCTCACACCCACGGCGCGCGACAATCTGCGCACGTTTGCGGCGAGTCTACAAAAGTATCCCAACACGAGAACCCTGATCGTGGGGCACACCGACTCGGACGGCAGCACCGCGTACAACCTGGATCTGTCGGACCGGCGCGCGCTGACGGCGGCGAGTTTCATCACGGCAGAGGGGATCGATGGCACCCGCATCTGTACGGCGGGCCGCGGCGAGACGGAGCCGATCGCCACGAACAGCTCCGACCAGGGTCGGCGGCAGAACCGGCGCATGGAGATAGCGATCTACGCGAATACCGCAAGCGGCAGCGGATCGGGAAACTGAACAAGGGAACCAGGAGGTACTCCCATGTCCTTCGTGCTCTATATCATCGGGTTTGTGGTCGTCATCGGTGGCGTGGCGTGGGCTCTCGTGACTGCTGGGGTGCCCAGCCTCTACGTGATGATCACGAGCGTCATATTGCTCGGCCTCGGAATCTTGACCGGGGTGACCTACACGCGCTCCAAGGACCGCCCCAAGAATTCCTCGGCCTGATCGGGCGCACCCAACAATCCAAGGAGCTTCGATCATGT
This sequence comes from Gemmatimonadales bacterium, assembly GCA_035577025.1. GTDB lineage: Bacteria > Gemmatimonadota > Gemmatimonadetes > Gemmatimonadales > GWC2-71-9 > AG41. The sequence goes on along the minus strand of DATLVU010000061.1, from coordinate 43,735 downwards.
CAAGCCTGCTGCAACGCCGTAGCGGGTCTCCTGTCCGCTTGTGCGTCCTTGCGACGGCCGCGTTCCTTTTCCTCAGTTGTCAAGGAGCCACCTCCATAAAGACGCTGCTAGATGATCCTGGTCGCTTCGACGGTAAGACCATCCGGATCGTGGGTGAGGTTCAAGGTTCGGTGGGCGCCCTGGGCTTCGGGGCCTACGAGGTGAATGACGGGACCGGTACGCTGCCCGTGGTGAGCCAGGCAGGGGGCGCGCCACGGCAGGGGGCCAAAGTGGGGGTGGAGGGGACGTTCCGAGCTGCGTACACGCTCGGAACGCAAAGCGCGGCCGTACTGGTGGAGCAGCGCCGTTACACGCCCTAGGCACCGCTGGGGACGACGGCGTCAATCCTGGCGGGCCGCGATCAACCGTTCGAGCGTCGGGCCGAGCATCTTCAGGATCTGGACCGGCAGCGAGCTCGTGAAGTGGTAGCGGTCGGCGGCCGCCCCGGAGACAAACGCGGTGATGGTGCCGTAGAACCGATCGCCGATGAAGAAGACGACCGTCGAAGTTCTGTCGACCGCGCGGTCCTCGATGACTCGCCCATCCCGCGCGACCACACGGAACCGGTTGTTGCCGGTACCGGTCTTGGCGCCGATCGGAAGGGGCGAGCCGTCGACGGCGCGCACGGCGCCGGCGCCGCGTCGGGCGGTGCCCCGAGTGACGACGGCGATCATGGCGGCCCGCACCACCCTCGCGATCTCGGGCGAGAGCACGCGCTCACCCCTGCCTGGCGCCAGACGCACCACGGTCTCGTAGGGCGTGCCCGTCGCGAAGCGGAGCTCCTCCACGCGGCGGACCGGGTAGCGGATCCCGTCGCTGAGCAGGATGCCCACCAGCTCAGCGAGCTGATCCGGCCGGTCGGCGGAGCTGCCAATCGCCGTCGCATAAGAGGGCACCAGGGACTCGAACGGATAGCCCAGGCGGAGCCACGAGCGGTGGATCTCTCGAAACGCCTCCGACTCCGCGATCGGGCCGATCCACTGGTCCGGCGCCGCCCGGCGCGGAGGCGGGAAGAGCCCGCCGTAGATCTCCCGGCGGACGGACGTGCTGGCGTCGACCACCTCCGGTTCGGCTGCGCCCGGGTGCTGACACAGATAGGCCGCCAGCCAGAGCTCCAGCGGGTGCATCCCGGCGAGGTGCCCGCGGTCGGAAATCGAGAATCCGGTGGGGTCGGACTCGTCGTACAGCTCCGCGGTGCGGGCGTCGGACGGGGCCGGCTGCGCGCTGTGGCGCCGGAAGAAATCGCCGAACGCCTCGAGTCCAGCCTCCGGTGTGATGGAGCGGTACGCCCACGCAAGCTGGGTCACCGACCGCCCGTGCCCGAGGGCTTCCAGCACCCAACCGGCGTCGGCGCCCCGGTATTTCTGGTAAAAATGGTCGATCAACGCACGGCCGTCGCCGTCGGCCAAGCGGGCCAGGTTTTCCTGGCGGCGCGACTCGTCGCGGTCCCAGGGCGCCTCCGCCGGATGCCCCAAGAGCAAGCGCATATTGCCCGGCAGCCGGTACACATAGTAGTGCAGGATGTCACGCATGATGCGAATGAACGGCAAGTTGACCGACCGGATGAACGCGTCGCGCACGGAGATAGCCTGCTGGTCGTCGGCGGTGTCGACGTTCCGAAACGAGTGAATGGCGCCGCCTGTGAAGAAGCTCTCGGGCGGGCCGGCTTGGTACGCCAGCACCGGAGTCGTGATCTGGTCGTTGACGTTCCACAACTCGTGGCTCTCGCCGCCCGTCAAGCCCTCGCCCGGGCTGGCCGAGTACGGGCGCGACATCGCGGCGTCCAGTACCCGCTCGAGGGAGGCGCCCGGGTTGGCGGCCAAGTACGCCAGCGTCCAGCCCGTGATCCCGTCGCCGGCACCTACCGGCTCCGCACGCAGATTCACACCAGGTTGGCCTGCGTGCTGGAAGTAGAGCCGCTCCACGATTTCCAAGTAACTGATCAGGGTGCGCAGCTTGGCCGTGGAGCCGAGCTCTAGCTTGCTGCCCTCGATCACGTTGAAGGGCGAGTCGAAGTTGTCCACCTGGACGCGGACCAGGTTGCCCTCCGCCGTACGCTCGTGCAGCACGACAGCATAGGTGACGCGCGCCGGGTCGCCGCGGTCCAGCAGGCCGAAGGAAGCGAGGCCCTGCTTCCGCACGAAGGCCGGATCGGCCAGCCGCACGAGGAGATTGGTGACCTGCTCCTGCACCCGGAGGTCAAGCGTGGTGCGCGCCGTCAGGTCGAACCGGTCCAGCTCATAGAGCGAGCCCACGCCCGTCAGCCCGAGCAGCTCGGCGCGCACCGCGTTCGCGCCCTTCCGCTCGATGAACGAGACGTGGGGCGCGTCCGGCGCGCGGCTGCGCGGCGTGAGCGCCACGGCCAACGCGGCGTCGCGCAACTGCGTCGAGATGATGCCCTCGCGGGCCATGAGGTGAAGGTGTTGATCCGTCCGTTTCCTCAGCTCCTCCCGCCCCTTCGCCTCCAGGAGCAGGAAGGACGGCCGGCGTTGCGCGAGCATAAGGCTGAGCACCTGGCGGTAGGCGACGGCGCGCCGCGCCACGGATGCGGAGTCGGAGGCCGCCCCCCCGCGCGCCTCCTCCCACAGCAGTCGGTTCACGTCGCCCGGGTCGGCCCCGTACCACGCCCACAGACCGTCGCCCAAGCCCGTGACCTCACCGTGCCCCGCGATGGCCGCCAGCGGCACGGAGTTGAGGTAGTCTGCGACAATCTGGCGACGCGCCGCCTCCGTGTTCTCGCCGTCGAGGTAGCTGCGCAACGCCGCGGCCTCCATCTGGAGCAGCTTCTCCCGCGTCGAGCGCGTCCGGCCCTCCGTCGAGTGCCGGAACTTCTCGAGCTGTGTGGCCAGCGTGCTCGCGCCGGGCACCGAGCGACCGCTGCCCAGCCAGCTCAGCGCGAAGTCGGCCGCCGCTTTTGTCATGCGCGACCAGTCGACCGCCGGGTTGTGGTTCCCGAAGTGCGGGTCGAGCAGCGTTCGGTCCTCGAGGAACAGCAGCGTCCGCCATACGGCCGGAGGGACGGAGTCGATGGACGGGTAGATCCGCTCGGGGTAGCGGGACTCGAAGACGGTGGCGCCGCGTCGGTCCAGGATATGGAGCCCCGCCTGCGTCTTCTCACGGAAGATCGGCGACACGCCCCCGTCTACCACTTCCGCAAACCGGTCCGAGACGCGGATCTGCGCGGCGATGCGATAGCCCCGCGCTGTCGCCGTCTGCAGCGCGGCCGGCAACCGTGCGTAACCCAAGCGACGATCGTACGGGCCGTCGCCCGGAAAGCGGATCCGGTCGCTCGGTCCTTCGCCGATCTCGTTGGTCAGCTGCGACGCCTGCCGGGCGAAGTAGCGCGCTTGGAGCCACGACGCCCGCGCCTCGAAGCGGGCGGCGAGGCCGACCAGCGCCACCAGCAGGAGCGCCACGGCGGCGATCCGGTGTCTCCCCGCCCACGTACTCACTCTGTGCCACGTGTTTGGGTGGTGGCTCCGCTGTCTGGTCACCGTACGCTCCTCGTGCGCCATCACCCTCGACGAGGGCGGGCTCCGCGGAGCCTACGGCAGATCGCTTCCACCAGGTATCGCTCAAACAGACGGAAGACGACGTACTACTTAGGTGGGACCGGCGCGCTCGGTCTCGACGCGGCGACAGCCGTCCTTCGGAGCTAGCCCACAATCGCTCGTCCGACCGATATCGCCCGCCTGGAGCGCCCGGTAGGTTGCGTGTGTGCTCCGGGATCCTGTGCGGAGCCCCTCGGCCCTCGCCTCGCCGACCACTTCGACGCCGCGGTGTTCGCCATCGGGATCCGATTCGGTGCTCTCGGCCCTGGGAGATCCCATGAAGCTGCCCGCGCAGGATAGAACCGTCGTCCGCTTCGAGATCGCCCCGCGCTCGATCGCGTGGATCCTGGCGACGATCGTGGGCGTATGGTTGTTCCTCCAGCTCCGGGCGATCGCGCTGCTGCTGGTCGTGGCCCTCGTGTTCGCGGGCACCTTCAATCCACTGATCGAGTGGATGGAGCGGCGCGGCTTGAAGCGCCCCTACGCGCTCACGCTGCTGTCTGTCGCATTGCTCCTCCTCACGTCACTCCTGATCTTCCTGAGCGGCCCCCCGCTCATTGAGCAACTCGCCCAGATCGTGCGCGACGCTCCGCACCATCGCGAGCAATTGATCGCCCTGCTCCAACAGCGCGACTTCACGGCCCCGCTCGCTCGTGCGGTGCAGAACGCGGGTCTGGAGGAGACGCTTGCCCGCATCGAGAATGATTTGGTGGGCTACTCGTCCAAGATCGTGGTGGGGCTCGGGTGGGCCGTGACCACATTGTTCATGTCGTTCTACTTCCTCGCCGACGGCAAGCGCACGCAGGGCGCGCTCTACGCCATCGTGCCGCGCGACTACCACATGCGGCTGGCGCGCATCCTCCAGAACCTGGAGGTGATCGTGGGCGGCTACATGCGCGGCCAGCTCATCACGTCGGCCGCGATCGGCGTGTTCACCTTTCTCCTCCTGGTCGTTTGCAAAGTCCCCAATGCGCTGTCGCTGGCGTTGTTTGCGGCGCTGGTGGACGTGATCCCGTTCATCGGAGGGTTGCTGGCCACCGCCCCCGCGGTTCTCGCCGCGCTTTCCCGGGGACTGCCCGTGGCCACTGTGGTACTGGTCGCCCTGTTCGTCTATCAGGAGATCGAGAATCGGGTCCTGGTTCCCAGGGTCTACGGGCGCGCGCTCCGGCTCGCCCCGATCACCGTCGTCCTTGCACTGCTCGCCGGCGGGATCCTGCTCGGCGTGATCGGTGCGCTGCTGGCCCTCCCGATCGCGGCGGGCCTGCAGATGATGGTGGCGGAGCTGCGGGTGGAGCTGCCGGGTGACGACAGCGACGATCGGTCGGCGATCGCCCGAAACGCAAGAACCGAGGCCACGTACGAGCGGATGAGTGCCGGCGCGACGGCTCCGGAAGCGGGACAGATCGCGAGGAACCTGGCGCACGACATCCGCGACGCGGACGCCGTAGATGCCGCGAAGGAACCGGCGGGAGTCGCCCCATGACCACCACACCAATCGCCTCGGGTGCCGAGACCGGCACCACAGTGAAGGCCATTACCGACCTCAAGACGGGAGCGCTACAGAACGCGATTCTCAACAGCGCCAACTTCTCGATCATCGCCACGGACGAAAAGGGCGTCATTCAGCTATTCAATATCGGGGCCGAGACCATGTTGGGGTATGCGGCCATCGAAGTGGTCAACAAGATCACGCCGGCCGACATTCATGATCCGCAAGAAGTGGTCGAGCGCGCCCACGCATTGAGCCGGGAGCTCGCGACCACGATTGCGCCCGGCTTCGAGGCCCTGGCTTTCAAGGCCTCGCGCGGGATCGAGGACAAGTACGAGCTGACCTACATCCGCAAGGACGGGAGCCGCTTTCCCGCGATCGTGTCGGTCACGGCGCTGCGCAATGCGGACAGCAGCATCATCGGCTATCTGCTGATCGGGACCGACAATTCGGCCCGCAAGCAGGTCGAAGAGAAGCTGCGGTGGACCGAAGAAGGTTTTCGCTTGATGGTGGAGAGCGTGACCGACTGCGCCATCGTCATGCTGGATTCCGAGGGTCGAGTGGTGAGCTGGAATACGGGAGCGCAGCGGATCAAAGGGTACTCCGCCGAGGAGATCGTGGGCCAGCACTTCTCCCGGTTTTACCCCCCGACAGACATCGCGCGCGGCGTTCCGCAGCACGATCTGGACGCGGCGGCGGCCCAGGGACGATGCGAGGTCGAGGGTTGGCGGGTGCGCAAGGATGGATCGATGTTTTGGGCGAACGTGGTCTTCACGGCTATTCGCGATCAGGCGGGCCAGCCCCGAGGGTTCGCCAAATTGACCCGCGACTTGACCGAGCGCCGGCAGGTCGAGGAGACACTGACAAAGGCCAAGGGCGCTGCGGAAAAGGCCAACCTCGCGAAATCGGAATTCCTGTCCAGCATGAGCCATGAGCTGCGCTCACCGCTCAACGCGATTCTCGGTTTTGCCCAGTTGATGGAGTCCGACGCCACGCCGGCGACGCCCTCCCAGAAGGCGAGCATCGATGAGATTCTCCGCGCGGGATGGTATCTCCTTGAGCTGATCAACGAGATTCTCGATCTGGCACAGATCGAGTCCGGGAAGCTGTCGCTGTCGCCGGAGCCGACGTCGTTGGCCGAAGTGATCCTCGAATGCCAGGCCATGATCGAACCGCAGGCGGAACAGCGCGGCATCCGCATGACCTTCCCGCAGTTCGAGGTCCCTTGCTTCGTCGCGGCAGATCGTACCCGGCTGAAGCAGGTGCTCATCAACCTGCTGTCCAACGCGATCAAGTACAACAAGGCAGGGGGAACGGTCGTGGTGGACTGCGTCGGCAGCACCGCAGAACGGATTCGCCTCAACGTGAGGGACACCGGGCCAGGATTGCCTCCGGAGAAGCTGGCGCAGCTGTTCCAGCCCTTCAATCGCCTGGGACAGGAGCACGGCGTCGAGCAGGGCACGGGCATCGGCCTGGTGATGAGCAAGCGACTGGTCGAGCTGATGGGTGGCGTCCTCGGCGTGGAGAGCAGCGTCGGGGCGGGAAGCGTATTCTGGTGCGAGTTGGGCGCCGCCGCCGCGCCAGAGCTCGAAACGGAGACGGCCCAACCCGTGACAGTTGTCCACGCGCCGGTTCAACCCGGCGGGCCGCTGCGCACGTTGCTCTACGTCGAGGATAACCCGGCGAACATGAAGCTGGTCGAGCAGCTGATCGCGCGCCGCCCCACCATGCGCTTGCTGACCGCGGTGGACGGCAACATGGGTATCCAATTGGCGCGCGCCAATCAGCCGGACGTGATCCTGATGGATATCAACCTGCCCGGCATCAGCGGTATCGAAGCCTTGCAAATCCTGCGCCGCGACCCGGCGACCGCACACATCCCTGTCGTCGCCCTCAGCGCCAATGCGATGCCACGCGATATCGAGCAGGGCCTCGAAGCCGGATTCATCTCGTATCTCACGAAGCCGATCAAGGTCAAAGAGTTCATGGAGGCTCTGGACGCCGCGTTGGAGTCCGTGCACGCACATGCTTGATCCCTCCGAGATCCTCAAGGCCAAGATCCTGGTCGTCGACGACCAGCAAGCCAATGTGCTTCTGCTCGAGCGCATGCTGGGCAGCGCCGGGTATGAATCCGTCACGTCCACGCTCGATCCGCGCGCGGTGCATGATCTGCACGAAAAGAATCGGTACGACCTGATCGTGCTCGACCTCCAGATGCCCGGCATGGATGGATTCCAGGTGATGGAAGGGCTGAAGGACATCGAAAAGGACGGGTACCTCCCCGTCCTGGTGATCACGGCCCAACCGGATCACAAGCTACGCGCGCTCCGGGCTGGGGCGAAGGACTTCATCAGCAAGCCATTCGATGTGGCCGAGGTGTTGATGCGCGTCCACAACATGCTCGAAGTCCGCGTGCTGCATGTCGAGATCAGCCGCAAGAGCGACGAGTTGAAGAAGCTGTTCGATCAAGTCGTGGCGGAGCGGAAAGTGTCCGAGCGGCTGGCCCTCCACGTGCCGCCTGATTCCATTGCCGCGCGGTTGCAGGCGCGCCCCGACGTCACCGCGGACAACTTTGCGGACGTGACCGTGTTGATCGCGGACATCGTGGGGTTCACCGAGATGATACCCGCGGTGAGCCCTGAGCGATTGGCGCTTCTCCTCGAGGAGATCTTCACCAGCTTCGACGGCGTCGCGAAGGAGCGCGGCCTCAAGAAGATCAAGACGCTCGGCAATTCGTACATGGCCGCCGCCGGCGTGCCCATCCCATGGGGCGATCACGCGGCGCGGGCCGCGCACGCGTCGCTCGACATGGTAGACGCGCTGGACCGCTTCAATGAGCGCAGCGGCTCCACACTGCAGGTGCGCATCGGCATCGCCACCGGAGCGGTGGTGGCCGGCGTCATCGGCCGGCGCATGTATCTCTACGATGTGTGGGGTGACGCCGTGAACATCGCCAGCCGGATGGAATCGCACGGGGTGGCCGGACGCGTGCAGGTGTCTGAGAGCACTCGGCAGCTCCTGGGCGAGCCGTTCCTGCTCGAGGAGCGCGGTACTCTCGAGGTCGAGGGCGAGGGCGAGGTAAAGACGTGGTTCGTGGGCCGAGGGAATAACACTCAAGGAGGGCAGCAGTCATGGCGACACGAACAGACCGCTTCATGAGTGCGGCGGTACGCGCCGCACGACGAGCCAAACAATGGGCAATGGTGGCGGCCCGCGAGGCCGACCGCCTGGTGCAAGAGGCCCGGAAGCGGGCCGAATCCGAGGACCGGCGGCGCCGGCTCAAGCAGACACTCCTGAAGACCGGGCGGGTGCTGAGAGCCGCGGGACGGGCGGCGCTCGTCGCCGCGGTAGCGGCGGGGATCGCGGCAGCGCGTGCCGAACGTAGTGGCCGGCCATTGCCGAAAGCTCGCGGGCGCTAGCTCGGGAGCGCACGATGAAGCATGGCGGGTTGGATACGATTTATGGTGTGTTGCTCGTCGGCGCCGCGCTCGCGGGATGCGGGTCGCCGTCAAGGGCGCAGGCCGGACAGACCGACATCCGCTCCCGCGACGAGCTCGTCGCGGAGGGCATCCGGACTCGCATCGAGGGCACCGACGCCGCGGCGGGGCTCCGGGCAGGCGGCGAGCCGATCTACGAAAGCGTGGTGCTCCCCAGTTTCTACGAGCGACGGCTCTACCGACCGGCGTGGAGGGACGAGGGCGGCCCTACCCCGCTAGCCGACGACCTGGTGGGCGCGCTTCGCCGAGCGGATCTCGAGGGGCTGCGGTCGCAAGACTACCACCTCGCCGGCATCGAGGCCCTGCTCGCGGCGGTGCGTGCCGACGCCAAGAACGGACTGGCGATAGGCGCCGACCGATGGGCGGAGCTCGACCTCCTGCTCACCGATGCATTCCTGGTCTACGGGGCCCATCTCCTGGCGGGGCGGGTGAATCCCGCAACCCTCCGTCCGGAGTGGCTGTCGCACCGACGCAGCGCCGATATCGCCGCGGTGCTGGAGGCAGCCCTGGCGTCGGGGAACGTCTCGGGCGCGCTCGAGACCCTGGTACCACCCCAGCCTGGCTACCGGCGGTTGCGCGAGGCGCTCGCGCACTATCGCGTCGTCGCGGCAAGCGGCGGCTGGCCTGCGATCCCAGTCAGGTCGAGGCTGCGGCGAGGCGACCGCGGACCTGCAGTGGCGGCGCTGCGCGAGCGGCTACGCCTCGAGGACGGCGTCGGGATCGAACACGACGGCGACCTGTTCGACGAGACGCTCGAGCAGGCCCTGAAGACGTTCCAGCGACGCCACGGCCTTGCCGCCGATGGCGCGGTGAGCGCCGCGACCCGAGCCGAGCTCAACGTGCGCGCGGAACGTCGGGTGGAACAGTTGGAGCTGAACCTCGAGCGCTGGCGCTGGCTGCCGAAGGATCTGGGACGACGGCACATCATCGTGAACATCGCGGCGTTCGAGCTGGAAGTGGTGAATGAGGAAACGGTGGTGCTGGCCATGCGGGTCGTGGTGGGACGCCTATATAACCGCACACCGGTGCTCAGCGACACGGTGCGCTACATCGTCCTAAATCCCTACTGGCACGTGCCTCGCAGCATCGCGGCGGGGGAGATCCTCGCGAAAGTCAGGCAGGACCCGTCCTACCTTGCACGTTCCAAGCTGCGGGTCTTCCCGATCTCGGGCCCCGACGCTCGAGAGGTCGATCCGGCGACGGTTGATTGGTCGGTCATCACCTCGGCCGACTTCCCCTTCCGGCTACGCCAGGATCCGGGGCCGCTCAATGCCCTCGGGCACCTCAAGTTCATGTTCCTGAACAAGTTCAACGTCTACCTTCACGACACGCCGGCTCGCCCCCTGTTCGAGGAGACGCAACGGGACTTCAGCCACGGCTGCATCCGAATCCAGCAGCCGATCGAGCTCGCCGTGTACCTTCTCCGGCAGGATCCGCGTTGGAATCGCGACGCGCTCCTGCGCGCGCTGGACACGGCGGTGGACCGCACGGTGCCGCTGCCGGAACCGATGCCGATCCACCTCCTGTACTGGACTGCCTGGGCCGACGAGGACGGTACGATCCAGTTCCGGCGGGACATTCACGGTCGGGACGCACCCCTCCTGACAGCCCTGCGAGCACCCCCGCCGAGCAAAGAGTAGGCCGCATAGGTACCTTGGAGGGCTTACCTCCAAGGGATGAGGACGCCTATGCCAAAAGGACGAGTTCGCCTCCAGCCCGCTCTGGTGCTCGGTGTGTTCACCGTCGTCGCTGCCGCTGGACCCGCCGAACCCCCTGCCGCGGTGGCGGCCGGGTTCGCGGTCAAGTACCGGAACGTGGTCTCGCCCGACCGGGTGAGGGCGTTGACGGTGCTCCCAGGCGAGACCGTGACTCTTGAGGTGGTGGTCCGAGACCCGGGATCGGGCTACGTGGCGCGGCCCGCGGCCGGCCGGCTCGTGCCGCTAGGCACGGGGGGGGAGGGGGAGCGGGGGGGGCGCTGGGTATGGACAGCGCCGCCCGCGCCAGGGCTCTACCCCATCCAGGTGGTTGCCCCTGACGGCCGCGACTCTGTCACGGTGCAGGCGTTCGTCGTCGTCCCGTACGACCGGCTCCAGGGCGAATTCCTGAACGGCTACCGGATCGGCCGCTATCCCGAGAAGCCCCCCCACGGGCTTGCCGGCTACGGGCCGCCAGCCGGCTTCGTCGAGGTCACGCCGGATAACGCAGACGTCCTGGTCTCCCCGCACTTTCGACTCAAGCAGTTCGTGTGCAAGCAGCCGGCCGGCTCCCGGAAATACGTCGTGCTGAACGAGCGGCTTCTGCTCGCCCTCGAATATGTACTCGAGCGGGTGAACGAGGCCGGCTACCGGGCGACGACGTTCCACGTGATGAGCGGGTACCGCACCCCGGCCTACAACCGGTCGCTCGGGAATGTGCGCTACAGCCAGCACCAGTGGGGGGCGGCCGCGGACATCTTCATCGACGAGAACGGGGACGGCGTGATGGACGACCTCAATGGCGACGGCCGCAGCGATATCCGCGACGCGGAGGTGCTCTATCGGTTGATCGATCGCGCCGCAGCCCGACCCGATGCGCAGGGGCTTATCGGCGGGCTAGGCAAGTACCCCTCGACGGCCGCGCACGGCCCCTTTGTCCATGTCGACGTTCGGGACTCCAAGGCGCGGTGGTAAGCTCCTAGGAGTCCCCCGACCGCCGGCTCCTGAACCTGCGGTGCGCGCGTACCGGGGACAGATCGATCACGAGCGCCACCACGAGGCCCACGACGGGCCAGAGCGTCCAGGCACCGCCGAACCAGTGGTGGACGGCGGAGTACCAGAGCAGCGTCGTGGGCAGGAAGACGAAGCCGACGATGGGCCACAGCAGCGACGCGAAGAGGCCGTCAAACCAGTGGCCGTACAACCAGAGGATGGCGACCGCGAGTCGCGGTGTGAGAAGCGCGAGGGCAAGGAGGAGGCAGGGCATGGCGCGCTCGAACCTTCAATTTCCTGATCCGCTGTCGTTAGCCGTATTCGCGTAGATCGCGATCTCCACGCGCCTGTTCTGCTGCCGGCCGGCCTCCGTCTCGTTCGTGGCGATCGGCTCGCCTTCGCCCCGGCCCGCCGTGCTGATGCGGGCGCGATCGACACCCTCCGCGGTGACAAAGTTGGCGGCGGACAGCGCGCGCCGGTTTGACAGCTCCATGTTGTACTCAGCGCTGCCCTGCGAGTCGGTGTGCCCCACGATGAGGGTTCTCGTGTTCGGATACTTTTGCAGACTTGCGGCAAACTTGCGCAGATCATCCTGCGCCGCCGGCCTGAGCTGATCGGAGTCGAACCCAAACAGCAGCCCCTCGGGGAACGTCACCGCAATGCCCTCGCCGACGCGCTGCACCGTGGCCCCGGGAAGCTCGTACGCCAGCTCCTGGGCCTGCTTGTCCATCTGATGCCCGATCACCGCGCCCGCGACGCCGCCGACCGCCGCGCCGATGATCGCCCCGCGCACGGTCGAGCCGGTGGCGTTGCCGATGACAGCGCCCACAGCCCCCCCGGCCCCGGCGCCGATGATCGCGCCTTTTTCCGCCTTGTTCATGGCGCAGCTCGCCCCCAGCGACATCAGGGCGGCTAAGGTCAGTGTGCCTGCCAGGGAGCGTTTCATAGGAGCGTCCTCGCCTTAGAGGTGCAGTTCTGTCTCAAGCCCGTTTTCAGCTACATAGAGAATGGTCCAGAAGGGCCGCCGCGAAACGGCCCCGTTGGCTCCTCAGGTCTTCATGATCTTCAGACCCGCTTTACGTTTTCTCACCGGACCCCGTCCACCAGCGGACTTAGCGGCACGCCGCTTCGCTGCGGTCATTCGACCGCCTCTGCTTTTCTTTGCCATTGTGAAATTTCCTTTCTTTAAGATGCAGTTCTACCTCGAAACCCGATCTGCTGCATGGAAAAATGGTCGCGTGCCTGGGCGGCCGGTATCGTTCGGAAGGATGGAAATGGAAGTACTGCTTCTGACGTAGGAGTGATGTGGAAGCTGGTGCGCAACAACGCCGGGCGCGATCCTCCGCGCCCGGCGCTCTTTTTCTGGCCCGTATCTAATTGCTGTCTGCCACCAGAATCACGAACGCGTCACGTCGATTCTGCGCCATGGCACTTTCCGAATTCCCCGACGCGATCGGCTGCGTCTTGCCACGAGTTTCGAGCTCGATTCGGCTCGAGGCCACGCCCTGCGCGACCAGGTAGTCCCTCACCGCTTCGGCGCGCCGGGTGCCGAGCGCGAGGTTGTACGCGCCGGTACCGCGGTGGTCCGTATGCCCCACGATGAGAATGCGCATGGCCGGATTGGCCTTGAACACGCCTACCTTGCTGTCAAGCGCTTCGCGGGAATCCTCGGTGAGATCCGACTTGTCATACGCGAAGTGAACCAGCTCCTGCATCGTCGCGAGCGACGCGGCGGACGACGCCACCGTCACGCTCGTGTACCCCGCGATACTGCCGCTGCTTGCCTTGATCGTACTGGTATAAATCCCGGGCGTCGTACCCGCGGTGAACAGCCCCGCGTTGTTGATGGTGCCGCCATCTGCTACGACGGACCAGTTAAGCGACAACGGGGCGATGAGGTTGCCGTACGGGTCCCTGCCCTCGGCCAGGAACTGCCGGGTGGTCGTGGCCGGAATGGTGTCCGAGCCCGCTGGCGTAACCGTGATGGTCGCCAGGAGGGGTGAGGGCGGAGCGGTCACGATCACCGACGCGTTGCCCGAAATGGAGCCATCGGTGGCCATGACCGTGTTGGGGAAGCTGCCGGTCATCGAGCCCGCGGTGAACAGACCGCGGTCGTCGATGGTGCCGCCGTTCGCGACGACGGACCAGGCGGGCGTGATCGGGAAGAGGGCTCCTCGGGTATCCCGACCTTCGGCGAAGAACTGCTGACTGGAATTGACGGTCAGGTTGGTGTCGGGCCTGACGGTGATGGTCGCCAATTGGGCGGTGTAACCCGCGCACGCCGCGGCAAGTAACCCGACGACCGTGACCGTGGCGAGGAGGGTTAGCATTCGGTTCTTGATGATGTACGTCATAGGACTGCTCCTAACAGGCTTCGTGTGATGAGAGTCTTCTAGTACAAACCGCCTTCCAGACTGCTGTGGCAGGAAGGACACTGCGCGCAGGTTACATCAATTGAGTGCGGCGGGGCTATCCATCGTAGTGATGACGTGTAATCGCCGCGGGGATGACGGGCAGAGGAGCAGCCGGGAAGAGAGCGGTAACACGCCGGAAAGCGCGGACGAGACCGATGCCCTCTAGAATGAGCCTTTGGCGATGTTTGGATTCACGCTTGCCTTCAGCCGGTCTACGGCGGTCACGACCGCTTCGGGCTGTTCCTCCTGAACGAAGTGCCCTGCTCCCGCGACGGAGTCTAGTGCGAAGGACCGCAATGTATGCTCGAACACCCTCACCTCCGAGTCCTGGACGCCGCTATCATGCCGCGCGCTGCCGACGAGCAGGCGCACCGGGCAGAGGATCTCCACTAGATGCGGTGCGAGTTTCTCCGGTTCGCGCGCCTTCGCCATTGCGAGATACCCCTTGAGGGTGGCGTCGAGATTCCGGGACGCGTCGGCCGTGTAACCACGGACGACGTCATCGGTCACCCACGTGGAATCGCCGGACGAGGCCAGCAGGAGGTTCCGGATCTTGCGACGAACGAGCTTCACGCCGCCGAAGAACTTGATCCAGGGCGCGAAACGGAGGTTGCGCTTGAGGGCAGGCGTGATGGTGACTTCGGTGGGCCCGCTCTCGATCGAGAGTACGCCCTTCACCAGGTCGGGACGCCGGTACGCAAGCCGCAGCGCCTCGGCCCCGCCGAGCGAGTGCCCAATGACCAGCGCGTCGCGGACGTGCAGCGTGTCGAGCACCGCGGCGATCCGGTCTGCCTGAGCGGAGAGCGAGTAGTTCGCCTTCTCGGGACGCGCAGACGCGCCGATGCCGAGCGGCTCGATCACGATCGTGTGGTAGCCCGCTGCGTTGAGGAGGGGGACGAGGGTGCGAAAGCCGAACGCCGACCCAAAGAGGCCCGGGATAAGCACGACGGGCTCGCCCGAGCCCGCGGTCTCGACTGCCAGGGACTCCGTCGGCGTAAGCGGTACCGCAAAGGCCCGCGGGGACCGAGAGCTGTCCGCGAGGAGTAGAACGGCGAACCACCACATCTGTCCTTACCTCTGTCGCATGCGAGCGAACGAACAGTCCCGAGCGCTCGAGCGTACATCAACGATCCATCTGTGGACGACGGGCTGCAATGGATCCGACGGTGCGACGTGGAGCTAGCTCCATTGGGGGAACGCGGAGCGACCTTCCGCCCAGGCGCGGGCAGCTATGTAGTCGGGCATCGCCTGCACCTGGGTGAGCAGCCGGCCTCGGGATAAGCCCGCGCATCCCCTCGAGCATCTTGAGCGCGTCCTGCGTCATGGTCTTCTCAAGCAGCGGCGTGTTGATGACCCACTTATCACGCAACCCCTACGATTTCGTGCCGCCGCACCCATTCCACGCCACCGGCGCGTCGTAGCCCGGGACCAGCTCGGGCGCGATCTCGCGCAGGGCGTTTTTGCGGCGCTGACGGGCGGATTTGCGACAGGCGCAAAACTGCGACCGGTCATTCGGCCCTCTCCCTGCTGCAAAAAATGCCCTACGCGGCAGCGGGAGGTTTCATACTTTAGGGGTCCACCGACGAAGGCTCATGCTAACCGGCTTTTCGCACGGGGGAGGGCTGATTGGAGTTCTCAATCTCTCGATCTATAGCCTGCATGGTCTGCATATAGTTCTTGTATGGTATTTTTATTTTCATAATGTACTTATGCCCTAGACCCGCCTGCACAGAGCGCTTAGCCCCCCTACTGAATTTTGCTTTTTATATTCGCGATTTTTTCTCTTCTCCGAGAGGGCCCTAGGCTAGCCGTGGAGCGCAAGAGGCTAGTTGGCTGGACTTAGGCGATGGGCATCTTGCATCTGGTTACAAATAGTTTCGTATCTGATACACATCGGTACGTTACCAGTTACTTCGCGAATACTTGCTCCCACGTCATTGTCTGTCGTGTCTTTTGCCCGGACGAGGTGTTTACGACTTCAAGCTGAATCCCCTCACTCGTCATGATGAGGTTCAGTTCCAGGTCGGGTCGGGACGATCGCAAAGGCGATGCCTTTCTAATTCGTTCGAATTACGCCGGATCTGCGCGTGATCCCATAATCAATACGTCGCATCTCATCCGATCAGGCGATGTTGCCTCGCGGTACTCGGTGGCAGTTTGTTTTCTGCAGGCGAGGGAGTTCCGACTGGGAGAGACGGATCCCGAGCCGCCTGCAGAGACACGCCGTGTTAGGGGGCAAACAATGTTCGCTTTCCTCAGACGTACCACAGGATTGGTCCCTGTCATCACGGTCGCGGCACTCCTGTTCGCAGCGTGCGGCAAGTCATCCAGCAAGTCATCCAGCACGTCATCCAGCACGTCATCCACCGGTCGCGTCATCCCCTCGCTGGGCGCGACATCGACCTACGCCATCCTCGCGGGCTCGGCGATCAGCTGTACCACCGGGGCCACCGTCGGCGGCGATGTCGGGCTCAGCCCGGGCTCGGGCAGCTCGATCACAGGCTTCCCACCGTGCACGCAAACAGGCGCGCAGCACGCAGCCGACGCGGTCGCCGCCGCGGCGCAATTGGACCTCACCGCCGCGTACAATGGTCTAAAAGGCCTGGCGTGCGGTACGACAATTTCCGCCGATCTGGGCGGAACGACGCTCGCGCCTGGCGTCTATTGCTCGGGCTCCGGGATTAACTTGACAGGGGCACTCACGCTCAGTGGGACGGGGACGTACGTGTTCCAGGCGGGGTCTGCCCTCACGGTCGCCACGTCTGGGTCGGTCGTGCTGGCCAATGGGGCCCAGGCGAAGAACGTGTACTGGCAGGTCGGCAGCTCGGCCACGCTCGGGAACGGTAGTGCGATGAAGGGCAACGTTGTCGCGCTCACGAGCATCAGCTTGGGGACCACTGCAAACCTGGTTGGCCGAGCCTTGGCGCGAAACGGCGCCGTGTCGCTAGCTGGCACCAACACTATTAGCCTTCCGTAGTTCGCAGCTCGGGGCAGGCGGGCACTCGCGTCGCTGCCGAGGGCTCGAGCGACAAATGCACGGACCAGTGGCCCAACGGCCGCCGAGTACGGCGGCCGAAGTGGCCCGCCCGCCCGGCTATTTCACTACCGTCGTATTGCTGCGGCCTCCGCGGCCTGCGCGGCCCGCCAGCACGGCGATCAAAATGATCACCACGAGTGCCACGCCGCCGATCGCGAGCCAGATCGGTTGGGTGTACCACGACGTGCTCTTTTCGTTGACTTGGACCGTGACCGGGGTTTGCAGTGCGGTCAGTGCCATCGTGGTGAATCGCATGCCTCGCTCCTTTGGAGGATGGCCCGAATCGAGGATCGCCCGAAATGTGGCGTCATGGCGTGGGCTGCGGTAGACCGGGGCGATCGTTGAGGGTACGAGACAACGGGACGGACTGTGGGACGCTACCTCGAGACGGCTCATACAGAAACCGACCACAGTCGAGGTGTGGAACTCACCGTAGGCGGGGGGCAGAAACGAGAAAAGCCAGCACCTAGCTGACTCATCTCAAGAGGCGCCGGTCGGAATCGAACCGACGAATAGAGGTTTTGCAGACCTCTGCCTTACCACTTGGCTACGGCGCCGTAAGAGGCCGTAACTTCGCATAGGGGTTCGTGTTTCTCAACCCTCAGCGAGGTCACGCGCCAAGCAGGCTCTCACGATCATGGGCTCAACGTCTTGAAATAGATCTCGAGCTCGGGACGCCAGCCCTGACGTTCATAGAACTCCTTGGCTCGCCGATTATCCTCGAAGACGGCGAGTGTCAGCCGGCGGAATCCCTGCCCACGAGCCCACCCTTCAGCCGCGTTCAGCAACGCCCGGCCGACTCCCTGGCCTTCCACCTCCCGCGCGACGGCGAGAATCGCGACGTGACCATGGGCTTCATCGGTGAAGTAGTCAGGTCGACTCTCGAGCAGCACCACGCCGACCACGCCCAGCTGCGGATGGTCAGCTACCAGGAGCGCCGAGCCTGGAGCGGAATGTTCGAAGGCGTCCGCGAGGGCGCGCCGCTCCCGTGTCGTGATCACTTTCGTCGTCCGAGTAGTCGGACCGAACGCCGCCAGGCGATCCGCGAGCGCCAGCGTCGCCGCTTGGTCGCCGCCTCCTGCCGGACGCACCGAGACGGAGGTCATGATCGAGGGAGCTGCTACGGCTGATAGGGGCCGCCGGGCGGTCCCCAGTTCCAATGGGGCATCGGGGCCTTCGGGTCCGCTGCCGCACCGGGCTGCGAATTCAGCACCGCGAG
Source organism: Gemmatimonadales bacterium (assembly GCA_035577025.1). Classification (GTDB taxonomy): domain Bacteria; phylum Gemmatimonadota; class Gemmatimonadetes; order Gemmatimonadales; family GWC2-71-9; genus AG41. Next base: position 25,802 of record DATLVU010000061.1, on the reverse strand, counting down.
CCGACTGCCCCATTCCAGGTAGCCGACCAGGGCGGATCGAAACTCGGGATCGCTGGGGAGAGCGACTTCATCGGCGGTGTCCAGGAGCAGCGTCACCCAGCGCTTCCGCTGCGTCTCCGACAGATGGCGGTTCAGGTGCCGGGCGATCATGTGCGGATGCCCGCCGCGCGTCTCGCTGTAGGCGCGGGGCCCGCCCAGCACCTCGGCGATGAACTGCGCCACGAACCGCGGATGCTCGCTCGACATCTGAGCGAAAATCGGCGCCAGCATCTGGTCCTGGCGAACCTTATCGTAGAAGCGCTGCGTGAGCCCCTCCAGCGCCGGCATGCCGCCGGCCCATTCGAACAGTGTCGGTATGGGTTTGGTCGCCATCGCGTCAGACTACAGCATGATGAGACCGCGCCGCAAGCCGATGGCCACGGCCTCGGCTCGCGTGGCGGCGTCGAGCTTATCGAGAATCGCCGCCACGTAGGTTTTCACCGTATGCTCCGAGATGCCCAATCGACCGCCGATCGCACGATTCGGGAGGCCCGCGGCGAGGAGCGCCAGCACTTCCCGTTCCCGCTCAGTGAGGCTGGCGCCGGGCTCGGGGGGGGAGGACCTCGACGCGATCGCCGATCGCGCGCTCGCGGGGACGACGACGAGTCCGGCGGCCGCTGCCTCGATCGCTGCGCTCACTTCCGCGACGCCGGCGCCGTAGGGGAGCACCCCGCTCGCTCCATCCCCTAACGCCGCGGCTACGAGCGCGTCGTCCGGCGCCTCGACGAGCACGATCGCCGCTGGTCCGCCTTCTCCGGCCGCCCGCTCACGGGACCATTCATGGTGGTCGACCAGTACGACGTCGGCCTCCGAGGCGCGCGGGGCCGATCCACCGACGGGAAGCGGCACGATCACGAGGGACGGTCGTTGCCCGAGCCCACGCTCGAGCGCGGCGCGCACCGACCGCGAACGAACCGCGACAGCCACCCGAATCATGCCCGGAGGAACTCCTCGACCGCTGCGGCGGGTACCGCCAAGCCGAGCCCGTGGGCGACCATCGCGTTGATGCCCACCACCCGGCCGGCCGCGTCGGCGAGAGGACCGCCCGAGAAGCCGGGAGCGAGCCGAAGGTCCGCTTGAATCCAGCGCTCGCCCGAGGCGTGCACGACTCCGATGGCCAGCGCCCCGCTCATGCCGAACGGATGCCCCAGCGCCAGTACCACCTCACCGGCGCGCAGCGGCGTGGTATCGCGCCGGACGGCGGCCTCGACGTCATCGCCCGCGCCCGCGACCTCGATCAGTGCGAGATCCCGGTTCTCATTTGTCCGCACCACACGACCTTCCTCGGTGCGCCCGTCGGCGAAGTGGACCGCACATGTCTGGTGTGTCCCCACGACGTGCGCATTCGTCACGATCGCGCGCGGCTCGCGCCACACGACGCCCGCGCCGAGTCCGCGGCGATTCGTCCGGATCTCCACCGTGACGCGTCGCAGCGCGTCGGCCGCGCGGCTCACGTCGCTCGCGAGGTCGGCGGTACTCATCTCCGTCTCCTCCGCTCAGCGATCGGGCGATCGCCCACCGTCACGGTCACGGACGTGGACTGGCCGGCGCGCACGAGCCCCAGCCGCGCCGGCTTGCCTACCTGACCGGCGTCCAAGTGCGCGAGCACGTCGGCTGGATCCGAAACGGCCTTGTCGTCAATCGCGGTAATCACGTCGCCGAGCAGCACTCCCCCCCGCCCCGCGGGACCTGCGGGATCCACGCTCATCACCATCAGCCCGGTGGACTGCTCGGAAAGAGCGACAGTCTGCATGCCCACGCCGAGGTAACCGGTGGGCACGTGCCCGTGTTCCAGGAGCTGGCCCAGCACACGCTCGACCGTCGCCGCCGGAATGGCGGTGGGCGCGCCGCGCAGCAACGTAGAGGTGTTCACGCCGAGCACCCGCCCCTCGGCGTCGACGAGCGGGCCGCCTGAGAACCCGTCGTAGATGCCGATGTCCAGGCGGATGAGGCGGTCGATGCGACCGCCGTGCCAGGTGCGCCAGGGTTCCCCCACGGCGCTCACGAGGCCGAGCGCCGCCGTGAGCTCCGCGCCAGGTCGGCCGAGCGCGAGGACCAGACTGCCCGCGCGTATCGCCTCGAGGGGCGCGACATCCAGCGGCCCGGGGGGGGCATTCGTCGGTGCCAGGCGCAGGGCCGCGAGGTCAGTTCCGGGGTCTCGTCCCACGAGGGTCGCCGGTGCGTCGGTGCCGTCGGAGAGCGTTATGACGATGTCCTCTTCGCGCTGGATCGTGTGCTGGGCGGTGACGACGACCCCGTCGCGCCACAGGATCCCACTCGAAGGAATGCGGCGCCGCGCGCGGATCGCTACCACCCGTCGCCCGACCCGCTCGGCCGCCGTGGCCAGATTGTCTGAGAGCGTCTGCAGCATCGAAACCATCGGTGTCTCGTTTCCGGATGAGTGTACGCTCGAACACTAGAGCGGCATGCGGGCCGGCGGCATCGCCCGTTCGGCGGAGGCTGCTATGCGGCGTTATTATCCGTTGGACCCCGGTTCCGAACTCCTGCACGAGGCACGAGCATGTGTCGCAACATCAAGACGCTGGCGAACTTTGCACCCCCAGCCACCGACGATGAGATCCGAGCGTCGGCCCTGCAGTTCGTTCGAAAGCTGAGCGGGACGACGCGGCCGTCGCGCGCGAACGAGGTGGTCTTCAATCGGGCCGTAGACGAAGTCACCACCGCCGCTCACCGTCTCATTCACGAGCTGCAGATCAGCGCCCCTCCGCGGAATCGGGACGAAGAACGGCGCAAGGCGCACGAACGCGGGCTCAAACGGTTCGGTCCGGTATCGGGACGATCTCAGCCCTGATTGAGATGCGCGCCCTAACCCTCGGTCGTCACCTGGCGACAGCGTCGCCATGACGGATCGGGGGACCTGACCCGCACCGCGGATCCACCAACCGGCGTCCGGATCCCCGCGGCGTTGATCCCGGCACCTACAACTAACAGCGCCGCACCGGCGAGCATCGCGAGGCGAAACGCACCCGTCGAGGCTTCACGCGCGGCGCCGAGCAGCTGGGGGGAGGCGCCGGGGCCGGGCGCATCGAGCGGCGCGACCTGGCGGCGCAGCTCCGTCGACGCGACATCCAACCCCGGGACGTCACGCGCGAGAGCGCCGTAGAACTGCGTGGTCATCGCCACGAACAGGACGGCGATCGCCAGTTGGGGGCCTACATCGGAAATCGCGGTGTTGATGGCTGACGCTACGCCCGCGTGCTCCACGGGAACGGAGGCCATGAGCGTGGCCGTGAGGGGTGCCACCATGAGCATGGCGCCGAGGCCTAACAGCACGAGGCCGGGGAGCAGGTCGGTGAGGTAGCCGGCGGGCGGGGCGAACGTGGCGGTGGCCGAGAGCCGCAGTCCCCATGCCGGGCTCGTGGACGGGACCCGCGCCAACCAGAGGACGCCGAGGGCCATGAGGGTCGGCCCGGCCACCAGGAACCAGCGCGCACCAAAGCGCGTGGCGAGCGCGCCGAACCGCGCCGAGAACAACGCCATGAAGAGCACGCCGGGCAACATGGCTACGCCGGCGGCCGCCGCCGAATACCCCAGGGGTCCTTGGAGAAGCAACGGCAGATAGTAGAAGACCAAAGCGAGCGCGGCGTAGATGACGAGCGTTGAGAGGTTCGTCACGGTGAAGTTACGCGAGCGGAACAACGCTGGCGGCACGAGCGGGTGCGACGCGCGCCGCATCCACCACGGCAACAGCGCGGTCGCCACGGCGCCGATGCCCAGGGCGGCGAACGCCACGGGACTGCGCCACTGTCGTTGCTGGCCCGAGATCGTCCCGACCACGAGGCCGCCCACGGCCAACGCCGTCAGCATCGTGCCGACCACATCGAAGCCTCGTGGCGCGTCGGCGGCCCGGCTCTCGCGGACGTAACGTCCGGTTAACCAGAGCGCGATCAGTACGAGCGGCACGTTGATGAGGAACACCGCCCGCCAGGACAACGTGTCCACCAGGAGTCCACCCACGACCGGGCCGACCATCGCGAGACCCGCCGACGCGCCGGACCAGACGCCAAACGCATGCCCCTGCTCCTCTCCGGAGAAGGTGGCCGTAATGAGCGCCAGCGACCCGGGTACGATCAGCGCGCCCGCCACACCCTGCAGAATGCGGAACACCACCAGCCATTCGAGCGTCGGCGCCAGTCCGCTGAGGATCGAGCTCGCGCCAAACCCCGCGAGTCCCAGCCCGAATATCCGGCGGCGACCGAAGCTGTCCGTCAGCCCGCCGGCAAGAATCAGGAACGCGCTTTCGGCGAGGAGATACCCGCTATAGACGTAGGATTGCCCTTCCAGAACGCCGACGAGGTGCGCGGGCAGGTCGCGCCCGATCCGGGGAAGCGCGACCGTGACGACGCTCGAGTCCAGGAACACGATGCACGACCCGAGGATCGCAGCCCACAGTGTCCCGGTCTTGTCGGTCACGAGAAGATCCTCTCTTTGCGGAACCACGCGACGTGGCCGCGCGTTGCCATGAACGTTATGTTCGGCCCATTATGAAACTGCCAGCCGTTGACCGCCCCACTGGCACAGCGCGTCTGGTGTTCGATCTCGCACGCCCGTACCGAGGCTGGTTCGTCACCATCCTACTGGCGATGCTGGTCGAAGCGGCCACCGGTCTGGCAGGCCCCTGGCCGCTGAAGATCGTCATCGACTATGCCGTCGGGCATCAGCCCGCTCCGCATTGGCTCGCCGGGCTGCTCGGCCCGGGGCTCGCCACCGACGGGGCGGCGGTCGCGACAGCGGCGGCCATCGCCCTGGTGTTGCTCGCCGTGCTCGGTGGCATCGCGTCCTACGTCGACAGCTACTACACGGAGAGCGTGGGCCAGTGGGTGGCCAACGACCTCCGCATGCGACTATTCAACCACGCCGAGCGCCTCTCGTTCAACTACTTCGACACGCACCAGACCGGATTGCTCCTCAGCACGATCACGGACGACGTGGCCACGGTCCAGGATTTCGTGTCATCCTCCACGTTGAGCATCCTCGTCGATCTCCTGACGATCGTCGGCATGCTCGGCCTGATGTTCTGGCTCAACTGGGATTTCACGCTCATCGTGGTGGCCGTCACGCCGGTGCTGCTGCTGTTTGTGGCACGGTTCCGGCGAGCGGTCAAGCGGGCGACCCATGAAGTGCGGCGCCGTGAGAGCGACATCGTGGACGTGCTCCAGACGGGACTCGAGTCGGTGCGGACAGTGCAGGCCTTCGGAGCACAGGACATCGAGGCGGCCCGGCTCAGCGATGTCAGCCGCGCCACTGTGAAGGCCGCACTCGGCGCGCGGCGCGTCAAGTCGCTCCTCTCGCCGATCGTCGCCGTCGTCGTGTCGCTCTGCACGGCGATGGTGCTGTGGCGTGGAGCGGCACTCATCCTCGCGGGAACGATGACGGTCGGATCGCTCACCGTATTTCTCGCGTATCTCGCCAAGTTCTTCAAGCCGGTGCAGGACCTCGCCAAGATGACCAATGCCGTCGCGGCGACCAACGTGGGCCTCGAGCGGATCCGTGCTATTCTCGACATCGGCGCCAGTATCCCCGAGCATCCCGACGCCCGCGAGCCCGAACCATTCAAGGGCGCCATCACGTTCGAGCACGTCGCCTTCTCCTATAAACCTGAGGCCCCGGTCCTCGCGGACGTCAGCTTCTCGATCGCCCCCGGTCAGTTCGTTGGGCTGGTGGGCATGACGGGAAGCGGCAAGTCGACCATCGTGAGCCTCATTCCTCGGTTCTACGATCCGACAGCCGGTCGTATCCTGATCGACGGCGCCGACCTCCGCGCCTACACGCTCGACGGGATCCGTCGGCAAATTGGCTTCGTGTTGCAGGACACTGTGCTGTTCCGCGGGACCGTGCGCGACAACATCGCCTACGGGCGTCCCGACGCCACCGAGGAGCAGATCATCGCCGCGGCCCGGCTCGCCAACGCAGACGAGTTCATCGTCCGGATGCCCCGGGGGTACGACACCATGATCGGCGAGCGTGGCGTCACGCTGTCGGGTGGCCAGCGGCAGCGCATCGGCATTGCGCGGGCACTCATCCGCGACGCACCGATCCTCATCATGGACGAGCCGACCGCGGCGCTCGACACGGAATCGGAGAAGCTGGTGATGGAGGGCCTGGATCGTCTCATGAGGGGGCGAACGGTCCTGACGATTACGCACCGGTTGAACACGATCCGCGGTGCTGACACGATCATCGTGCTGCACGGCGGGATCGTGGCGGAGCAAGGCACGCATGAGGAGCTGCTAGCCCGGAGCGGCATGTATGCTGAGTTGTACGCGACCAAGGTCGGGCCCGTGGGATCGAGAGCCGTACCCGCATGAGCCTCGCGCTGATCGTGCTCCCTGACGATTCCGCCACACCGATCCTCAAAGCAATCGAGGCCGCCTCCCGGACGCTCCGTGTCAAGATGTTCGTCTTCTCAGACCCGACAGTGCTCAAGGCGGTTTTGGCGGCGAAGCGACGGGGGGTAAAGGTCTGCGTGATGCTCAACCCCGCCCGCCGCAGCGGCGAGCAGGACAACGAGGCCACACGCAAGGCGCTGGAGCGAGCCGACATCGAGGTCAAGGATGCCAATCCCGCCTTCGATCTCACGCACGAGAAGTCGATGGTGGTGGACGATCACACGGCGTTCGTCCAGTCGCTCAACTGGGCGACAAAGAACATGACGGAGACGCGTGACTATGCCGTGGTCACGACCCACGGCCACGAGGTGGCTGAGATCGTCGAATGCTTCGAGACCGACTGGCACCGTGACACCTTCAGCCCGCACGACCAGAGTCAATTAGTCTGGTGTCCAGGGCCCGGGCGCGATCGGATTGGCCGATTCATCGACGAGGCGAGGCACACCCTGCTCGTCCAGAACGAGCGCTTCCAGGACATGATCATCATCGAGCGTCTGGTCCGGGCGGCGAGCCGCGGTGTGAAGGTGCACGTCATGGCGCGCCCGCCCCACACGCTCAAGCGGGAAAAGCTGGTGGAGGGTGTTGGCGGCCTCCGGATCATGGACGATGTGGGGATCAAGGTGCACAAGCTCAAGCACCTCAAGCTGCACGGCAAGATGCTGCTCGCGGATGGGATCGGCGCGATCGTCGGCTCGATCAACTTCGCGGCCGGCAGCCTCGACGGACGGCGCGAGCTGGCGATCGAAGTGCGCGACGACGAGGTCGTGGGTCGCCTGAATAAGATCGCACGACACGACTGGGAGCACTCGCACCCGCTCGACCTCTCCGACGAAGGGTTGCTCGCCGACCTGGAAGACCGCATCGAGGGCAGCCCGGAGATGCTGGGCATCGACGCCGAACGGACTCGCCCAAGCGACTAACTCGGCTGCGTCGTCGGTTCTTATGCGTTATTGTCGATGACATGACGGGCCGCACTGATCACTTTGACGGTCGTCGCTTCTTCAACCCCAGTGGCGCGAATGGCCAGCCCGTCCGGCTGGTGCCACGCTTGTTGCTCACGCCACGAGCTCGCTGGCCGTCAGCCGTCCCGGTCGAACCGCGACGCCCGCCGAGCGCTGGACCGGATGAGGTGGTGGTCACGTTCGTCGGTCATGCCACGTTCCTCGTGCAGGTCGCGGGCCTCAACCTGCTGACTGATCCGGTGTACGCCGAGCGGGCAAGCCCGGTCGCGTTCGCGGGTCCTCGTCGGGTGCGGGCGCCCGGCGTCCGATTCGACGACCTGCCCACCATCGCCGTCGTGCTCCTCAGTCACAATCATTACGATCACTGCGATCTCGGGACCCTGCGAGCCCTCGATCGGCGCTATCACCCCCGGGTGGTGACGCCGATCGGCAATGGCGGGCTGCTGCGATCGGCCGGCATCGGTCAGGTCGAGGAAATTGACTGGTGGCAGCAGGCGCGCGAGGTACCGCTTTTAATCACGCTGGCGCCCGCCCAGCATTTCTCGTCACGGAACATGTTCGACCGCAACCGCGCGCTGTGGGGTGGGTTCCTCATCGAGGTCGGTGGGCGCCGGATCCTCCACGCGGGAGACTCGGGCTACGGCCCCCATTTTCGGGAAATCGCCAGGCGGCTGGGCCCGATCGACCTGGCCCTCCTCCCGATCGGGGCGTACGAGCCACGCTGGTTCATGAAGGACATTCACATGAACCCGGCGGAAGCCGTGCAGGCACACCTCGATCTGGCGGCGCGGCAGAGCATCGCCATGCATTTCGGTACGTTTCAATTGACCCCGGAGGGAATCGACGAGCCGGTTCACGCCCTCGCGCAGGCGCTGCGCGAGCGGGGCGTGCCGGCGGATCGCTTTCGGACGATGGCGGTGGGTGAGAGCGTATACATACCGCGCTGACCTCGCTCAACCGAACGTGAACACAAACGCCTCAACGCCCGGATCGAGAAACTCGATCTCGAATTGTCGATCAACGATGGGCTGCGGTTGTCGGATCAGCTGATATAGCCGCGGTTCCGTCACTGTCCCGTTCCCTTGGTCGTCGACGTCACTGCCATGCGCGGCCCCCGGCGGCTGTCCATCGATGCGGACGCGAAAGCGCACGGGCTTTCCCGTCGTCCCTGGTCCCATGACGAGATGCAGATCGCGGGCGTGAAAGCGCAGGGAGATCCGCCCCTTGGCCGTGTTCAGCGCTGTGGCCTGCCTTCCTACCGTCCAGTCACCCACCAGCGCCACGTCATTCAGCCCGAACGTGGCCGGAGCCGCGTAGACCCGACGTCGATCCGGTGCGGCGCCGCCGGGAGACGTAAAACTCTCGGCGCGTCCATAGCCGACATAGGTTTCCGGCGACTTTACGCTGCCCCAATCGGGGGCCGCTTCAACGCCACGGCCCTCGACCGAAACCAGGTCATGAGCTGCCCCACCGCTTCCTGCCTCGGCCAACAACTTTTGAATGACTCGTTCCGTCTGGTCGTATTCACCCTCGCCGAACTGGTGATGTCGGATGTGCCCCTGGGCGTCGATGACATAGAACGCCGGCCAATATTCGTTGTTGAACGCCTTCCAGATCGCATAGTTGTTGTCGAGCGCGATCGGGTACTCGATCCGCAGCTCCTGCACAGCCCGGCGAACGTTCGTTACGTCGTGCTCAAATCCGAACTCCGGCGTGTGTACGCCGATGACCACGAGTCCCTGGTTCTTGTACTTCTCCGCCCAGGCGCGGACATAGGGAAGCGGTCGCAGCGAGTTGATACAGGTATAGGTCCACACGCTGATCAGCACGACCTTGCCGCGCAGGCCGGCTGGCGTCAGCGACTGCGAATTGAGCCACCCCGTTGCGCCGGCCAGCGAAGGGAAGTCGCCTTCAACGGGTCGCTGGGAAGAAAGAACTGTCCAAAGCAAGAGGCTTAGGCAGATCGAGTGCCAGCGGGTCACGGCTCTACGTTCCTTTGCTCCCTGCGGCTGCTTGGTGTCGACGTATAGGAACCTGCCTAGTACAAAAACCCGGCACGCACGTAGAACCCACTCGATTCGGGGCTGCGCGCGTACGCCAAGCTCAGGGTGTTGCTGCGATGCAGGAACGACACCCAGATCCCGCCGCCCGCTGCCGCGTGCCAGCGGTCCGACGTCTCGCCGCTCAGGTACACTCGCCCTACGTCCCCCAGCCCGAAGACCCCAAACTCGTCGGGCGCGAGGAACGAAAAGCGGAACAGCGAGAGCCGCAGCTCGGCGTTCCCGATGAGCGCCGCATCGCCCGCGAAGCGGTGCTCGGGGAACCCGCGCACGGTGGTCGCCCCGCCCACGAAGGCCGCCTCATGGAATGGATAGGCGCCCCACAGCTTCTTTCCTAACGCCCGGAGGGCGAGGGTCGGGCTCGTGGGAATTGGGGCCGTGAGGTACGTCGCCAGTTCGGCATGCGCTTCTTCGAAGGGTCGTGCCACATCCCAGGCGGCGGGATACGCGCTCCCCCCGACGACGAAGAGCAGCCCAGAAGTCGCGACGCGCTCCTGATTGCGCGCGTCCCCACGGAACTCGGCCTGTGCGCCTACCTGCCCGAAGTGACCCGTGCCGTACGGGCGCAGGGAGTCGAGCAGCGTGCCGGCGGAGAGCATTGTCTGCGCGGCCTCGAGACGGGGCCCGAGCGAGAGGCGCGCGCGATGCGAGAAGGCGATGACCAGCGCGGGCGCGAGCTGGTAGTCCGCTTGCTGGATCTTGTAGTAGGTGTCGGCTCGCGGCGCCCGCGTCTCGTTACCGAAGCCGTAGAACCGCACGACGTCGATCCACGACGCACGAGCGGTGACGTCGCCCTCGAACCCTCGGGCGGGGCCTCGGAACTCCCCCCGGTACTCCACCCGAGGGCGTTGCATGGCGGTCGCGATGGTCACCCAAAAGGTTTGCCGGGACGCATTGGGATCGGCTCGAAATCCAAAATGCGTGACCGTCGCACCCACCCCCAGGACCGCTCCATAGTCGGTGGCGTAAGACACTCGCACCATGGGGACGGTCTGCCCCCCCCAGTCGCGGAAGGGGTCTAGTGCCGGATCCGTCAGCGGCGGGAAGGCGTTCCGACGATGATCGACTGTGGTGCGGGCACCCCGCACGACGTGGGCAGACCGGGACGCGTCGTAGAGGCGAACGCCAGCGGCTGACGAGTCCACGAGCTCGTCCGCGGCGCTACCTGCGATGACACGGACGACGATCCGGCCCGAGCCGCCGCCTCGCGCCACGACGCGAGTGCCGCCGCCACCGAGGTAGAGCCGGACCTCCTGCGTCTCGCCCGGGTGAAAGGTGCGGTGATAGTACGGGGCGTGTGGCACCGTCGATCCCTGGTCGCGCGTGGCCATCCGGACCGCGACCGTTCCCTCCGCGCCCCGCTCAACCTCAACGAGCTCCGGCTGCCGCGTGCCTTGCAGGTCGACGACTCGAGCGAGCAACTCGTAAAAGCGCCGCCCCGCGTCTGGCAGGCGGTCGCGGCGGCGCTTGAGCGCTTGAGCGAGCTCCGCCCCATTGCGCGTGTAGTACTCTGAAGGCAGGCGATGCACGGCCGCGTCGATGACCGAGTCGGTCAGCCGCCGCTGCAAACTTCGCGCGAGCGAATCCCATACCGGCCGATCGAGATCCACAAGCAGGCGACGGTCCAGCACGCGCCCATCCCACGTCAGCCCAGTCATGTTGGGGTAGTCTGGTCCGAAGCCGACGAGATCCGGGAAGTAGAAGTGCGCTAGCCATGGCAGCAGACCGTCCAACTTGGAGAATGCCTGGTCACGATCTCGCGGGATGGGCCGCCACAGGCGGGCGTCGCCCTCATCAAGCCGCGCCCAGCGCCACTGCCCGGCGTGCCGATCCCAGTCCCCGACGAAGAGATCGAGCAGCCGGGCGGCGAGGAAAGCGCGCGCATCGACGCGATTCTCGGGGCCGCGGTCCAAGTACTCCCACAGCTTCGCCGTGGTGACGATGCGGGTGGCTCCACCAAACTCCGGCTCGTCTTCCGCATCCTTGGGCGGCCGCTCCTCGAGCTGGCCGAGCATCCCGCCAAACTCGGGGCGAAACGTCCCCAGGCGGGGGTCATTCGCCATCACGAAGAGCTGGGGTGCGGCGTTGAGCACGCCCGCAGCGTCCAGCAGGGGAGCGACCACGAGCGCTCCCGCCGGGTGAGAGGAACTGATCTGGTCCTGCACGACCCCCGTGATGAACGTCTGCCGCAGGTCCGGAGGCAAAGCCGCCGTGGGATCCTTGTCCACGGACCGGAATGCGTAGACGCGGCCGTTGGCACCCTGCAAGCGCAGCGATTTGGTCTCCCGCCCGCCCCCGCGCTGTAACGGTGTGAGCCCGCCGGCAAACCCTCCCAGATCGAGGACCGGTACGCGCAACGGCGTGGTCCACAGGTCGCGGTAGTGCGCGCCGAGCAGTAGGCGGTGAAACCACCCAGCTCCGTATCGCGCGCCGGCAGTCACGGTCTCCGCTGCTTGTGCAGCGGGCGGGGTGCCCGTTTGGGCGGCGACGCGGGACCACGTCAGGCCAGCTCCGCCCACACACAACAGCGCTTGCCACGCCCGGTACCACACTGGTGTTACCTCCCATCCTGTTCAGCCGGCTTCGATACGACGACTTTGGACGACGCAAAAGTGAGGGAAAGGCTCCGCGCTTTCAATAGCCCGGTTCGCCACGCTCCTGGACGTGGTCAACCATTACGACGCATTCTTCAAGTTGAATCTCACCGCGCAAGAGAAAAATGACTTGATCCAGTACTTGAGGAGTTTGTAGCACGCTGATCTAACGTACAGACATTGGGAGGTGCGGCCATGATGATACGAGTTGGTAACGCGAAGGATGTCGCGGCGGGGCAGATGCGCGTCTTCGACGTCTCGGGAACCAAAGTAAGCGTGACGAGTCTGGATGGTCATCTGTATGCCTTCGATGACACCTGTACCCACATGGGATGCTCGCTTGCGACGGGCAAGCTGGATGGCACGACCGTGACGTGCCCCTGCCACGGCAGCCAGTTCAACGTGACCTCCGGCGCCGTGATCCGCGGACCAGCCAAGCGCCCCGTGCGTTCCCGGTTGGTGCGAGTCGAGGGCGAGGCTCTACTCGCCGAGGCGTGAGGACCTTCTGAGGCTTGCCAGAGCCGCTACATTCCTAGGACAAGGAATCCCGTGGCTACCTCGACCGTCCCAGTCCCCTCCCAGCTCCAGACCGAGTCTCGGACGAACGAGGCCTTTCCCGAGCTGACGCCGGCGCAACTCGCCCGCATCGAGCAGCACGGGCGACGCCGCCGGCTCGCGCAGGGCGAGGTCGTCGGTGAGCCCGGCCAGCCGGTGACGAAGATTTTCGTGGTCCTCTCGGGACAACTCGACGCCGTCACCCCGCTCCAAGCCTCAACGGTGTCCATGCCGAGGTTCACGCCGGGCATGTTCACCGGTGAGCGCTCGATCCTATCCGGCGGCCGCTTTCTCGGCCGAATCTCGGCCACCGTCCCTACTGAAGTGATCGAAGTGGAGCGCGATGAGCTGCTCAAGCTGATCCAGACCGATACCGAGTTGAGTGACATTTTTCTGCGCGCGTTCATCCTGCGCCGTCTGCAATTGATCGATCTCGGCTTCGGGGACGTGGTCGTGTTAGGGTCTGAACATTGTTCGGGGACGCTGCACATCCGCGAGTTCCTCACCCGGAATGGCCATCCCTACACGCAGCGCGACCTGGATACCGACCCGGAGAGTCAGGAGCTGTTGGACCACTTTCACCTGACCGCGCAAGACATTCCGGTGGTGATCTGCCGTGGCAAGACGGTGCTCAAGAATCCGACGATACAGGAGCTCGCCGATTGCCTCGGGTTGAACCCCACACTCGATCGCACCCAAATCTGGGACGTCGTGATTATCGGAGCCGGCCCTGCTGGCCTGGGGGCGGCGGTGTACGCGGCGTCGGAAGGACTGAGCGCCGTCATCGTCGAAGCGACCGCTCCAGGCGGCCAGGCCGGCACCAGCTCCAAGATCGAGAACTACCTCGGCTTCCCGCTCGGCATCTCGGGTCAGGAGCTGGCATCGCGTGCCTACGATCAGGCGCAGAAGTTCGGCGCCCGGGTGTTGATCGCCAAGCGCGCGGTGCGACTCGGTTGCGACCGGAAGCCCTTCCACGTGCTGCTCGATGGCGGGGACGGCGACGCGCTGCTCGCGCGCGCCGTCATCATCGCCACCGGTGTCGAATACCGGAAGCTGGCGATCGACACCCTCCATCGGTTCGAAAATGCGGGTGTCTATTACGCGGCGACGCAGATGGAGCGGTGGATGTGCGCCGACGAGGAAGTGGCCGTTGTCGGTGGTGCCAACTCGGCCGGTCAGGCCGCAGTGTTTCTGGCGGAACGCGCCAAGCGCGTGCACATGCTGATTCGCTCGGATGCCCTCTCGGGCACCATGTCCCGGTATCTGATCAGCCGCATCGATGCGCATCCCCGCATCGAGCAGCATACCCGAACCGAGATTGTCGGCCTCGAGGGAAATGGGCATCTCGAGCGCGTGTCCTGGCGGACGGGGCGAGCTGGACCTATCGAGACGCATAATATTCGACACGTGTTCACCATGACGGGGGCCGAGCCGAGCACGAAGTGGATGGCGGGATGTGTGGCGCTGGATGGGAAGGGATTCGTCAAGACGGGCGCCGCCTTGACGGTGGATGACTTGGTCGACGCCAAATGGCCCCTGCGCCGACAGCCCTATCTGCTAGAAACCAGCATCCCCGGCGTGCTCGCGGTCGGCGATGTCCGCAGCGGCAGCACCAAGCGCGTCGCCTCGGCCGTGGGCGAAGGCTCGATCGCGATCGCCACGGTGCACCAGGTGCTGGCCGAGTAGGGAGGCCACAGCCGTCTGAACGGTCACGTTGAGGGACCGTCCGACGAATCGAGCACCTGCCGCACCTTGCGGGCGAGGGCCTCGCCGGTAAAGGGCTTTTGGAGAAACGCGCCGCCAGGTTCGAGCAATCCCCGGTGGTGGATCGCTTCATTCGTGTAGCCAGATACAAAGAGCACTTTCAGCCCGTCCTGCGTCGCCACCAAGCGGCGTGCGAGCTCTCGCCCGCTGATCCCCGGCATGATGACATCGGTCACCAGGATATGAATTCGATTCGCGTATTGCGCGGCCAGATCAAGTGCTTCCTCACCGCTCGCGGCCGCCAACACCGTATACCCTCGAAGCTCCAAGACCCGTGTCGTCAGCTGGCGTACTTCTGGCTGGTCCTCCGCGACCAGGACGGTCTCCGATCCGCCCACCATTAGAGGCGCACTCGCGGCCACGTCTGGTCGTTCCGGGGTACTGGCCACACGGGGGAAATAGATCTTGAACGTCGTGCCCTGACCGGGCTCGCTGTACACCCAGATATAGCCGCCGCTCTGTTTGACGATCCCATACACCGTCGCGAGGCCGAGGCCCGTCCCCCTGCCCACTTCCTTGGTCGTGAAAAACGGCTCGAACAAGCGCGCCTTGGTCGCGGCGTCCATCCCCACTCCGGTATCGCTGACGGCGAGCAGCACGTAGGGCCCGGGCCGCGTCGGGACGTGCGCTTCGGCATAGCGCGGGTCGAGCTCCACATTCGCCGTCTCGACGGTGAGACGCCCCCCCTGTGGCATCGCATCGCGCGCGTTCACGACGAGGTTGACAACGGCTTGCTCGACTTGGCCCGGATCCGCGCGCACCGCGGTCACCTCGGCGGATAGCGCCGTGCGCAACGCGATGTCCTCGCCGATGAGGCGGCGGAGCATCGTTTCGAGGTTGCCCACCAGGGCGTTCAGGTCGAGCACGCGCGGTTCGAGCACCTGCTGCCGGCTGAACACCAACAGTTGACGAGTGAGCCCGGCGGCTCGTTTGGCCGCTTTTTCGATCTCCTGGACGTCGAGGCGGGCGCGTGACTCCGAACCGAGATCCTCGAGCAGGAGCCCGGTCGTGCCGAGAATCGCGGTCAGCAGGTTATTGAAGTCGTGGGCGATACCACCCGCGAGTCGCCCCACCGCCTCCATCTTCTGTGCCTGCCGGTATTGGACTTCCAGTCGCCGCACTTCCGTGAGATCGGCGGCGATCGATAACATCCCCGTCACGCGCCCCGCCCCGTCCTGAAGGGGCGCGACGGAGAGGCTGAGGGTGATGGGACTTCCATCCTTCTTTGTCCGCGAGACTTCCACTCCGCGCAACGTCTCCCCCTGCAGAACCCGCTCACGCAGGCGCACATGATCGTCGGGGTCGTGCACGATCGTCGGCAACCGCTGGCCGATGACCTCATCCGCTCGCCATCCGTAGAGCGCTTCAGCGGCAGGATTCCAGCTACGCACCATGCTCGCGGTGTCGAGCGTGTAGATCGCAAGGGGAGAACTCTGAATCACCGCCTCGAGGCTCTCGTGGGCTTCGCGGAGCGCCCCCTCCGCCCGCTGCCGGCCCGCGGTGGTCGGGCCCAAGACCAATCCTGTGACGGCCAGGATTGCGATGTACAGGAGCAGCGCTGTGTCGGTGCTCGGCACGGTTCGCATGACGAACGGGCCACCCCCTTGGACGGTATACCCGACGGCGAGTACCGCCACCGTGAGCGTCAGGAGTGACGCCCCGCGCGGCCCGAATCGGAGAGCGGCCCCGATCACGAAGGGGAACAAGACATAGGGATACTGGGCCGGCGAGAGAACCACCGGCGACAGGAAGTTCCCGAAGATCACGACGGTCCCGATGATCGCGCCCGCCACAAGCAGCAGCAACTCCGCAGCCTCGCGTCGTCCGAAGTGGACGCCGGGACGCATCCACGTGAGGATGGCGGGCGCCACGACCAGCGCGCCAAGGTAGTCGCCGGCCCACCAGAGGCTTATTCCGGACCAGAAGCCTGCTCCCGATACGACGCCCGCGCGCCACAGCGTCGTGACCCCCACCGTGGCACTCGCCAAGGCACCCAGCGGTGCCGCAACGCCTACCAGCGTACGGACATCAATGAAGTGATCGAGGGAGACCGGAGTAGCCGCGTGGCGCCGGAGGAGATACGCGGCGATCGCTGCTTCGGCCGCATTACCACATGCGATGCCGCCCGCCGCAATGAAGGGGATCTGCGTGGTCGCATTCGCGAGCAGGGCGCCGACCAAGATAGCCGGCCAGTACGTCGGACCCAGGATGACCAGGGCCGCGATCGCCAGTCCGGTCGGCGGCCAAACGGGAGAGATGGATGGCCCAATGGTCGCGTATCGCAGCCCGAAGACCGCGACGGCAAGGTACGCAGTGGTCAGGGCTCCGGCGCGGGCGAGCCACCACAACCCCGTTCGAACGGTCACGGGATGCGGTGAGTAGATCGCCGCTCACAGGTCCAGCCCGACGGGTATTCCACCTGGGCCCTCCCGGCGAATATCACTGCTCTTCGACAGGACGCTGCTCTGGAACAGCCTGCCGGTAGTACTTAGGAGTGAATGCCGTCCGTTTCCCGGGGCCGACGTGACTTGCTGCGCCAAGGCAGGAGAAGGAGTGGTTGCCCGCAATCGCACGGTTCGCTCCTGGGTCGCGC
Source organism: Gemmatimonadales bacterium (assembly GCA_035577025.1). Lineage (GTDB taxonomy): Bacteria > Gemmatimonadota > Gemmatimonadetes > Gemmatimonadales > GWC2-71-9 > AG41. The sequence continues at coordinate 8,825 of DATLVU010000061.1, read as the reverse complement.
GACATCGGCACGTTCCGACCAGACTCGGTATTGGGCAATCCGCGGGTTCAAGACATGACCGCCGCAGTTGAGACAATGAATCGAAGTGCGGTTGTCCATCACTCAGGGGGGGATAAGGTCGGCCAAGAACGTACCTGCATTACCGCGGACCGGCTAGGAGCCGCACGGCGGCGCCCGCGCAGACGCGCATTGCAGACTCCCGAAAAGGGCGCGTTATTCCACCGGCAGCTCGAATCGGCTCGATGGGAGGTTGACATGGGGGTGATTCCACTCACCGACATCTCGCGGCGCCCGGCCCGGTTCCCGGTGATGACGGCATCCATCATCGCCGTGAACGCGGTGGTCTTCCTGCTCGAGCTGATCCGTGGAGAGACGTTTGTGACCACGTGGTCGCTCAAGCCTGCCGATATCGTCGCCGGCCATCACCTGATCACGATCCTGACGTCGACGTTCATGCACGCCAGCTGGTCGCACATCATCGGTAACATGGTCTTCCTGTGGGCGTTTGGCCCCGAAGTTGAAGATCTCATGAACCCCCAGCGTTATCTCGTCTTCTATCTTCTGGGCGCGCTTGCCGCGACGGCGGCGCAGGTTGGGGCCGACCCGAGCTCCACCGTGCCGAATCTGGGCGCCAGTGGCGCGATCGCAGCGGTGATGGGCGCGTTTCTGGTCACCTACCCGCGTGACAGGATTCGCTCACTCCTCGTGATCTTCGTCTTTGTGAAGGTGACGTACATTCCGGCAGCGCTCCTGATCGGCGTCTGGTTCCTCACACAGTTCGTGAGTCTCGGCGCGGTAGCCCAACAGCCGGCGGGCGGCGTGGCGTACGCGGCCCATGTCGGAGGCTTCATCTTCGGAGCCGTCACCGCGCGCCTGTTCGAGGGTCGGCCACTCGTCGGGGCAGGAGTCGCGACGTAGAACGAGGCCATCCCTGGTGACATCTCACACGCCAATGTCGGCGGTCAGCTTCGGGACTTCCGGGAAATACCAGCCGATGACCTCGCGCGCCTTGTTGGCCATCGGTGACGTCCAGTCGCGGAACAGCTCGCAGAGGACCGCGAGCGCCGTATTCGGGACGGCGCCCGCGTGTGACAGCCGCTCGATCGCCGTGCGGTGCGCCGTTTGGGATCTCCCACCGACGGCATCGGTGACGAACATCGCCTCGTAACCGTTTTTCACTGCCTCGACGACTGCGAACGCGAGGCAGATCTCGGTGTGGAGTCCACCGAAGATCAGCCGCTTGCGTCCGGTCTTCTTGACGGCTTCACGGAAGGCGCGATCCTCGAACGCGCTCATCGTCCCGCGGTCGATCACCGGAATGCCGGGAAGCTCCGCGAGGAGGGCCGGATGCGTCGGCCCGTTGATGCCGGCCGCGACGCCAACGGTGGACAGCACGATCGGCATGTTGAACGCCCGGGCGGTGCGCGCCAGGAGGCGGACATTGAGCTCCACCAGATCGGCGTTCGTTTCCGAGCGAATGGTTGCGAGTATCTCGTTCTGATAGTCGATCAGCACGAGCGCGCAGTCTTGATCGGTCCAGACACCGAGATCGTTGTGCATCGTTCCTCCATGGGGGGGTCAAGATCGCGGACGCCCGAGGGTTCCCGAGGTACCGAACGTGTCCTCGAGAAACTGGATATAGTGAATTTTGCCGTCTCTCACCTTCGCCAGGAGCGCGAAGGGGGAAGTGATCTCCTGGCCGGACTGACGCCCGCGATACGTGAACGAGCCGAACATCGCGACCTTATCGCCCTGTTCGATCACCTCGCGGACCTCGAAAGCCTTCGTCTCCCACGCCCGCCCAATCCCTTCGAAGGTGCGGGCGATGGCTTCGGGCCCTTGGTTCGTCCCGGTCCAGGGCATATAGCGCTTGAGCTCGGGGTTGTCCTCGCTGAGCGAGACGTACCTGACGTCCGGGGTCGTGACGCTCTTCACAGTGGCCAGATCGCGCGGGTTGGCGAGCAGAGCCTGGAGGACTTGTGCGGGTGAAGTGGTCATGGTCATGGTCTATGTCTTTTGATCCACTCGGGGAGCTTCGTGAGCGCGCGGCCGAACTCGCGTTCCAGGCCGGCGATGTCGGCGCTGTAGCCGACGCGCTCGAACCATTCCAGCATCAACGCCGTATCCTCGCTGTACTGCCGGACCTGTTCGATTGGCGTCTGCGCGAACGTAATCGGCCGACCCAACGCCTCTGTCAGAATCGCCGCCGCCTCCGGCATCGTTCGGACGTCACCGGCGAGATCGATCTCGCGGCGGTTCAAGGCGGCGGCGGCGGTGAACGCGCGCGCGCCGAACCAGCCGATGTCGTCCACCGCAATCATCTGGAGCTTCGTGCCGGGCCCGAGCGCCACGGCCAGCGTGGACCCCTGGAGACTGTAGGGCGCGAGCAAGTTCTCCATGAAGAACACCGGACGCAGGATCACATACGAGGGGAAGCGGAGGCCGCGCACGGTTTCCTCGATGCGCCCCTTGTTGTCGAAGTGCGGGACGCCCGTCCGCTGGTTTGCCGATCCCACGGATGTGTAGACGTAGTGTGCGACGCCGGCCTCGCGCGCCAGCGTCGCCAGACGCTTGCCCTGTGCTTCTTCCCGCTCGACGCCCGCCTCCCACGTGTTCTGCACGCCGAAGACGCCCCACACGCCGGCCAACGCACGGCGCAGCGTCGCCTCGTCATCGAGATCGCCTTTGACGACGTCGACGCCGCGGCGCGCCAGCGCCGCCGCCCGCTCGCCCTCCGGCTTGCGCGTCAGACCGCGCAGAGAGAACCCGGTGCCTTGCAGCGCCCGCGCGACCGCGCCGCCCTGATGGCCTGTCACTCCGGTGATGAGAATCGTGCGATCGTTCGTCATACGGACACCTCATCGAATCGTGGCGTAAGTCCGGTGACCGGCCCGCAGCCTCTCAACGAGAAACGTGCCGATCGCATCCAGCGCCCGTGCGGACGCCTTGAGCGTTCCGATGCTCGCGACGAATCCATGTGGCAAGCCGGTCCACACATCGAGCCGAGCATCGACTCCGGCGGCAACCGCCCGCTCGACGTATCGTCGCGAGTCATCGAGCAGCACTTCGTCGTCGCCGACGTGAATGCGAAGGGGAGGAAGCCCGGACAAGCGTCCCTGGAGCGGCGAAGCCAGTGGGTCGTTCGCGTCGGCGCTTCCGAGATAGGAATGCACCAGTTCGGCCACTTGCTGCTTTGTAAAAAGCGGATCGGCCTCGGCACGTGTCTCGTACGTAGCGCCCGAGAGCGTCAGATCGGTGACGGGCGACAAGACAGCCGCTCCGACAAGAACGGCCTTGGCGGACACCGCCTTGCCGGCGACGCACGAGGCAAGCACCAGCGCCAGATTTCCTCCGGCGGAGTCGCCGGTGATGGCAATCCGGCGTATGCCGCGATCGTCCATCCCTTGGTACGTCGCCAGCACATCCTCAACGGCCGCCGGAAAAGGATGCTCGGGAGCAAGGCGATAGTCCGGCACAAACGCCCTCGTGCCCGCCCCCGCGGCGATGTGTCCGACAAGGTGGCGATAGGCCCTGGCGCTTCCCGCGTTGAACCATCCGCCGTGCAAGTGCAGCAGCGCCTCGTCAGGGCGACTTGACGCAGGCTGAACCCAGAGGCCCGGGACGCCGCCGACCGTGTCCGCCTTGAATGTCACGTCGCCACGGGGCGACACGCCCTCCATCAAGGCGTCGTACTGTGCTCGCGCCTCGATCCTCCAAGGCACGCCTTTGTATGGGCGCGCCGCCGCTTCAATCCGACTGATCGTCGACGCATCATCAGGGTCGAGCGGATGTATCACGACGAAGTCTCCGGAGCTCTCCGTGCTACGCATCATTCCTCCTGGTTCCTTGGATCCGCTCGCGAGCGATCCACTCCCGGATGTATCGCGGGCAACGCAGCAGCTCGACGCCCTCCCCTTCATGCGCGGCGAGGAAGCGCACCACCGCGAGATCTACGAGAGTCGCCTCCGCCAGGTCGAACACGAGCCGTGGACGGTACCGCTGCACCTCCGCCTGCAGCGCGACCAGGTGATCCTCCTCGATGCACCCGCTGAGGCGGAACGTCGCCGTCTCGCCGTCAGAGGCGATGTCGATCTTGAGATTCACGACTCGAGGAGAAGGCAAGCGCCGCGCCAAGGCGAAGGGCTTACGAAATCGCGAGTTCGTCTTGCGGAGCGTGCCAGCCGGTTGGCAATTGCCAACCGGCGAGCGCAATCACCGTGTTCGGAAGGCCAGGTTGTCGATTTGCCGCGCGCGGATCTTCCACTCGAGCGTCTGGCGTGGAACATGCGGACGCACCCGGACGCGCGCAGAACGCCGCCGCACGGCATCACCCTCATCCAGTAGCGGAGGTCTGTCCCATGGCATGGCTCATGTATCTTCTCAGCGCCGTTCTCGCCTCAATGACGCCCACGCATCGGGCATCGACCACCAAGTGGACGGTGATCGTCGGCGGTGCCACCGCCGACACCAGTGTCTACGCCAACGCCTTCTTTCCCCACACCGTCGAGATCGGTATAGGTGACACCGTGACCTGGGCCTTTGAGGGGTTTCACAACGTCGCCTTCCTGAGCGGCGGCGCAGCGCCGCAGTTCGGCGTTCCAGAGGGGGACAAGACCTACTGGAATCCGCAGATGCTGTTTCCCGCGGGCGGCCAGAGCTACGATGGCACTGGCTATCACACGTCAGGGGTGCCCGGGCCGGACGGCCGCCTGTCCTACACGCTGACGTTCACGAAGCCCGGGCGATACCCCTATGTGTGCACGATACACGCCGGCATGCGTGGGACGGTGATCGTGACGGACAAGCCGACCGGCACCCCGGCTGCTGCCTTGAAGCGGGGACGCGCGGAGCAGGCGGCAACTGTGGCAGCTGGGCGCGCGCGGTTCGCTGGCCTCAAGGTCGAACGCCACGGCACGAGCTTCGTGGTGCCGCTCGTCGGCAACAGCCAGCAGGGCTACTCCGTGCTCCGCTTCACTCGAGAGCCGCTGGTCGTTCCGCTGGGCTCAACGGTGACGTGGGCGATGCGCGACACGTTCGAGATCCACACGGTGACGTTTACGAGCGGGGAGAAGCCACCGCAGTTCGCGGTGCCGGAGCCCCAATCGAGCGGCGCGCCCAGGGTGCTGCTCAACCCCAAAGCGCTCACTCCCACGAACACCACTCGGTACGACGGCACGGGTTACGTGAACTCCGGCATGCTGTTCCCGCCGGGCAACCCGGGGAAGTTCCCATCGTCCTTCAGCCTCACGTTCATGAAGCCGGGACGGTTCGAGTACTGGTGTCTGGTGCATGCTGAGGCCGGACAGCGCGGTATCATCGTCGTCAAGTGAGGCGATCCTGATCACCCTCTGGGCGACTGGATTCGTCATTCGGGCCGGCGGAAGGCGAGCTTGTCGATGTTCAGGTTGCGGATCTTCCACTCGAGCGTCTGGCGCGGAATGCCGAGCTTCGCCGCCGCGCCGCGCGGGCCGGCAACTCTTCCGCGCGTCTCCTTGAGCGCGGCTTCGATCAACGCTTTCTCACCATCGGCCAGGGAGGTCACGGCCGTGCCGTTCGACGGCTTGCGCTGCTTGCGCGCGAGCCACGACTCATCGATCACGAACGTCTCGCCCCCCCCCTCACTCAAGACGACGGCACGCTCGATCACGTTCTGGAGCTCGCGCACGTTGCCCGGCCAGTCGTAGGCCGTGAGCCGCTGCATGGTTGGCTTCTCAATATTTCGGATAACCTTCCCCATCTGCTTGGCGAAGCGGTCGACCAGGTATTCGACTAGGATGGGAATGTCCTCCGCGCGTTCGCGGAGCGGCGGCAGGCGGATGGGGAAGACGTTCAGCCGATAGAACAGATCCTCGCGGAACGTGCCGCGCTCGACGGCGGCCTCGAGATCGCGGTTCGTTGCCGCGAGCACGCGCACGTCCACCGCAACGGGATGACTGCTGCCGACGCGCTCGATCTCCCGCTCCTGGAGCACCCGCAGTAGTGACACCTGCGCCTCCGGGGGCAGCTCGCCGATTTCATCCAAGAAAATCGTCCCGCCATCCGCGGCCTCGAAGCGGCCGAGGCGGCGCTGCACCGCGCCCGTAAATGCGCCCTTCTCGTGTCCGAAGAGCTCGGACGCGACGAGCGACGGCGGAATGGCCGCGCAGTTGACGCGGATGAATGCCCCGCTCGCGCGACGCGAACGCTTGTGAATCGCGCGGGCGACCAGCTCTTTGCCGGTCCCGGTCTCGCCCAGGATGAGCACCGTCGAGTCCGCCTGCGCAACCTTTGCCACTTGCGCCAGGACGCGTTGCAGCGCGGACGAGGAGCCGACGATCTCCTCGAACATCGAGGCGCGGTCCAGGTCTTCACGCAGCGCGATCGTCTCGTTGCGCATCCGGTCCTCGATGCGCCGGCGATCGTCGATATCGGTACAGGCGAGATACCACCGAATCAGCTGCCCCTGGTCGTCGCGGAGTGGATTGTACCGAACCAGAAACCAGCGATAGGTCCCGTCGCCCTTCCGGAGCCGCATCTCCGACTCGTACGCGGCGGGGTTCGCCACAGAACGATCGACCACCGCCTTGACCCGATCGAAGTCGTCCGGATGCACTTCAGGCCCAAAGCTTCTCTGCCGCCATTCCTCGAGAGTCACGCCGTAATAGGCGAGCGCGACGCGGTTCGCATACAAGCGTTCGCGCCCAGGGCCCAATACACCGATGATCTGCGGTGCGAGGTCGAGGATCTGCTGGAGCTCGATCTCCGCCCGTTTGCGGTCCTCGATATCGAGGTTGATCCCGATCCAATACAGGATCGTGCCATCATTCGCACGGAGTGGTTCAGCGCGGCTGACGAACCAGCGGTACGTTCCGGCAGCGTTCCGAGCTCGGAAAGTCACTTCGCCGGAGGAGCCTGTCTTCAGGCAGTTTGACCAGACTCGCCGGGTTTCTTCGGCGTCGTCCGGATGCAGCAATGCGATATGGGAGTCCCACGCGGCGCCGATGTCGATCCCCAGGCGCAGCGGATGGTCACTCGGGAGACCGAGGTAGTCCGCGCAGCGGGTATTGACGAAGGTGAGCCCGCCGGTTGGATTCGCGTACCAGGTGTAGGCCGGGATCTTGTCGAGCGTCGCCTGCAGCTGCGCGTTGTCAACCATGAGCGTCAGATATACGGCGCGCTCGCCGGTTGGCAATTGCCAACGGGCTGTCGCCGCCCCAGAAACCAGGAGATAACGCCCAGGCAGCCTGCACCTACTCAGGGGCGGGGGCGCACTCGCCCGAGCCGGGCGACCTCCCGATGTCGAAAGCAGGTGACCACATGGTCATTGACCATCCCGACCGCCTGCATGTGCGCATAGATGATCGTCGAGCCCACGAAGCTGAAGCCACGGCGCTTCAGATCGTCGCTCATGGCGTCGGATTGGGCGCTGCGAGGGGGGATATCGCCTTCGGCCCTCCAGCGGTTCTGGATCGGGCGCCCATTGACGAAGCGCCACTGGTACGCGTCGAAGCTGCCGAACTCCGCCTGCACGTCGAGGAACGCCTTCGCGTTCTTGATCGCCGATCCAATCTTCGCTCGGTTGCGCACGATCCCCGCATCTCTGAGCAGTGACGCGACCTTCCGTTTCTCGTAGCGAGCGACCTTCCGGGGGTCGAACCGGTTGAAGGCGCGCCGGTAGGCGTCTCGCTTGCGCAGGATCGTGCTCCAGCTCAGCCCCGCCTGGGCACCTTCAAGGACGAGGAACTCGAACAGCACGCGATCGTCGTGTATGGGAACGCCCCATTCTTCGTCGTGGTAGGCGATGTACAAGGGGTCGGTCCCTGACCACGCGCAGCGTGTCTTGTGCGCGAGTGGCGCTGGGTTCTTCATCGGTCACGCGCTCACGCGTTGAAAGCCGCCGCTCACCCATTGCGTGACGATCGACTCGAACTCGGGCGCTCTCTCCTCCCAGACGCAGTGACCAGCCTCCAGCACATCCAGGCGGGCATGCGGCAGTCGTTCGCGAAGCAGCGCGGCGTCCCGAGCGAGGCCGTACGGGTCGTTCCGACCGACCACGATCGCGACGGGTACCTTGATCGACGCAAGATGAGGCGCGAGTGCCGCCAGGTCTTTGGGGTACGCGCGCACGAGCGCCGCAGACCGCGTCAACCGATCGCCCTCGTAGGACGCGAGATAGTCGTCTCGTACGAAGCGTGGCACCGTATACCCGCGAATAGACCCGAGGAACCCGCCGACGACTTCGCGGGCGTTCAGCGGCGGTAACGCCTCCGCTTCGATCATCGACTTGAGGGCGCCCTCTACTGCGAGCGGGTACGTCGAGGCGCCGGCACCCACGATGAGACTGCAAAAGAGTTCTGGCCGCGCGAGCGCGGCGAAGAGGACCGAGGGCGACCCGACGTCAAGTCCGACGGCGTGCACCGACGCGTGCCCGAACACGCCGATCGCCTTCGCGATGAAGTCGCCCATCTGCCGCGGCGCGAAAAGATCATCGCGCGCCTCTGAGCGGCCGAAGCCGGGAAGGTCGATCGCGAGTACGTCGAACCGCTTCGACAGCCCGCCCCACACCGGGGCGAACGCAAAGATACTCTCCGGCCACGGACTGAACAGCACGACCTTCTCGTCCCCTCGGCCGTTCGCCGCATAGCGGACCTTGAGTCCGTCGATGGTCCGCCATGCGACTTCGAACGGCGGCTGCTCTTGAACGATTCCCTTCGTCATCCCACGGTGGCTCCTTAGGAAGGTTGTGGCTACTTGGCCGCGTCCTCGATGATGCGCGCGACTTCAGGTGCACGCGCGATGAACACGAGGTGACCGGACTTGAGCTCCGTGACTCTGGCTCCCATCCG
>DATLVU010000060.1:0-24597 GCA_035577025.1 Gemmatimonadales bacterium | reverse complement strand
GAACGGGAGATCGATCCGTGTGTCCCGGAGCAGGGAGATCCCGATCGTCGAGCGGATGCAGTTGTTGCAGCTCAAGGACGCCAGGCCCGTGGTCGCGCCGGTGAACGTCTGGTCGTCGATCGCGTACGAGAAGAAGACGCGCGTGTAACGGTCGTTGAACACGGGGAAGCCGAACTGCACGCTCGCGCCTTCGCGCTTCAACGTACCCAGATCGGCGATCGTGTAACGCAGCCGGGTGTTGTGCACGTCGAATGTACCCGAGATGCGGGACTCTTTGATCGCCGGATCGGTGTAGCTCACCTGAAAATCACTGATGTTCTGTCCGAACTGCCACTGGAAGTGGCCCTTCTTGCCCTTCCCGAACAGGTTCGGCTCGTCGAGACCGAGGAAGCCGCCGACCCCGGTGCCCTGCCCCACCGAGGCGCCGAAATTGATGTTCCCCGTGTGCTTCTCGGTCACGCGGAAGATGACGTCGATGTCACCCTGGTCGTTGGCGGGGCGCGTATCGGGGAACGGCAGCGGCTGCTGGAAAAACCCGAGGTTCGAGATGTTTTGATACGACCGGATGAGCGCGTCCTGCCGGAACACGTCGCCGGGGAGCAGGACGATGGCCTCGCGAATCACGCGCTCGTGAGTGATGTCGTTGCCCGCGATCTCGATCTTGTTGACGATGGCGGGCTGGCCCTCGTTGATCGCCCAGCGGAGGTCCACGACCGGCTTCCCGTCGGCCCCGGTACGCCGGATGACTTGCGGCTGGATGTTCGCGTAGATGTAACCGTTGTTGCGATAGAGCGTGTAGAGGTCGTTGACCGCGTTGTCCCAGCGCTCCTGGCTGAAGTAGACCGGGCCCTGGTCGGTGCCGCCCAGGCCGAGGAAGCCGGTGCGGTCGCCCCCTTTGAACGGAAACAGCTGTTGCAGCTCTTCGGTCGAGAAGCGCCGGTTCCCCACGATCTCGAACGCGCCGACGCGGTAGGGTTCGCCTTCGCTCACGCGGATCTGGAGGGTGGCCTTCCCGGTCGTGTCGTTCACGAGGATGGTATCGCCCAGGACCTGAAAGTCCACGAACCCTTTGTCGCCGTAGAACTTGGGCAGGCGCTCCTGGACGTCGGTGCGCAGCTTCTCGTCGTCGTACTCGCCGGAGCGGAACCACCAGAACCCCTCGGGGCGCGTCTTCATTTGGCCCACGAGCTGGTCCATGGCAAAGTGCTCGTTGCCCTGTACCTGCACCTGCGCCACGGCGACGCGGCGGCCCTCGTCGACGTCGAAGATGACGCGCACGCGGGAAGAATCGTTCTCGTACAGCGGAATGACCTTCACGTGGGCCAGATAGTAGCCGTTGGCGCGGTACAGCGAGTCGATGCGACCCTGCGCGCGTGTGACGGCCGCCTGGTCGAGGGGGCGCCCTTCGGGGAGCTGCGCCTTGTCCCGGACACTGCCCTCGGACACGCGGTTCACCCCGCGCACGGCCCACTTCACGAGGATGGGGCGCTCGTGCACCCGCACGATCAGGAGCTGGCGGCCACCGGTGGTGTCCTGGGTAACGCGGACGTCATCGTACTGGCCGCTCGCGTACAGGGCCTGGATGGCACGCTGTACGTCGCGATACCCGAGCGCCTTGCCGGGGGCGAGACCGCTCTGGTCGAGCACCTGCTTGCGGTCGACCCGATGGATCCCGAGCACCACGATCGAATCGGGCGCGGTGGCGGCCGTCGGCGTGGGTGTTTCCCCGCCCTGCGCGCGCGCAGCGCGCGGGACGAGCGCGGCGGAACTCAGGAGGATGAGAGCGGAAAGCCGGCGGATCACGCCTTCGTGCCGGAGAGCGCGCGGAACGCCAACCGTTCCTTGTCCGGGGCTACGTCGACCTCGATCTCGTCGCCCCGCGCGAACTCGCCGACCAGGATCTTCTCCGACAGCGGATCCTCGACGTACTTCTGAATCGCGCGCTTCAGCGGGCGCGCGCCGAAGTGCTCATCGTACCCGCGGTCCACGAGGAAGTCCGAAGCCGCCGGCGTCAACCGGAGCGTGAGCTCCTCGTCGCCCAACCGGCGCTGCACTTCCTTGAGGAGGATCGTCACGATCGCGGCGATGTGCTCGCGGGTGAGCGGGTGAAACACGATGACGTCGTCCAGCCGGTTCAGGAACTCGGGGTTGAAGGTCTTGTTGATCTCTTCCTTGACCTTCTCGGCCATCTTGTCGAAGGTCGCCCGCGAATCGGGTTGGGCGAAGCCCAGCGCCTTCCCCTTCACCATGTCGCGAGCACCGACGTTCGAGGTCATGATCACGACGGTGTTCTTGAAGTCGATCACGCGTCCGTAGTTGTCCGTGAGGTGCCCCTCGTCCAGCACCTGCAGCAGGATGTTGAACACGTCGGGGTGCGCTTTCTCGATCTCGTCGAGCAGTACCACCGAATAGGGCTTCCGCCGCACCGACTTCGTGAGCGTCCCGGAATCCTCATACCCCACGTAGCCCGGGGGCGCGCCGATCAGCCGGCTCACGGAGAACTTCTCCATATACTCCGACATGTCGACCCGGATCAGCGCATTGGCGTCGGCGAAGAGGAATCGGGCCAGCCCGCGCGCCAGCTCGGTCTTCCCCACGCCGGTGGGTCCGGAGAAGATGAAAGAGCCGATCGGCCGCTTGGGATCCTTCAGGCCCGCCCGGCTGCGCCGGATGGCGCGCGAGATCACGGCGATCGCCTCGTCCTGGCCGACGACCGTCTGGTGCATCTCCTCTTCCATGCGCAGCAGGCGCGCGGTCTCGGCCTCCTGGAGGCGCGTGACGGGAATCCCGGTCCACCGCGAGACGATGAAGGCGACGCCCTCCTCGTTGATCGTGGGTCGGTGCGTCTGCCGCTCCTTCTCCCAGGCCTCCTGCTTGCGACGGATCTCCGACTGGAGCTCCCGCTCCTGGTCCCGCAGCGCCGCCGCCCGCTCGAAGTTCTGGTCGCGGACCGCGTTCTCCTTGTCGCCGTTGATGTGCTCGAGCTTCCCCTTCAAGGCAGACACTTCCGGGGGCGGCACTTGCGTCGCCAGCCGCGCACGCGCGCCGGCCTCGTCGATCACGTCGATCGCCTTGTCCGGCAGGAAACGGTCGGTGATGTAGCGCTCCGACAGTTTCGCCGCGGCGTCGAGCGTCTCGTCGGGGATGATCACCCGGTGGTGCTCCTCGTAGCGCTTGCGCAGGCCCTTCAGGATCTCGATGGTCTCACCCACGGTGGGCGGATCGACGATGACCGTCTGGAAGCGCCGCTCGAGCGCGCCGTCCTTCTCGATGTACTTCCGGTACTCGTTGAGCGTCGAGGCGCCCACGCACTGCAGCTCGCCCCGGGCCAACGCGGGCTTCAGCATGTTGGAGGCGTCGACCGCGCCTTCGGCCGCGCCCGCGCCCACGAGCGTGTGCAGCTCGTCGATGAAGAGGATGATGTTCCGGTTCTGCGCGATCTCGTTGATGATCGCCTTGAGGCGCTCCTCGAACTGGCCGCGATACTTGGTCCCCGCGATCACCGCCGCCATGTCGAGCGAGAGCACGCGATGATCCTTCAAGACGTCGGGGCACTGCCCGCTCGCGATGAGCTGGGCGAGCCCTTCGACGATCGCCGTCTTGCCCACGCCGGGCTCCCCGATGAGCACCGGGTTGTTCTTCTTGCGCCGGGACAGGATCTCCATCACCCGCTCGATCTCTTTCTGCCGGCCAATCGTCGGATCGAGCTGGCCTTCAGCGGCGAGCTGCGTCAGGTCACGGCAGAAATGGTCGAGCGCCGGGGTCTTGGACTTCTTTTCGCTCTTGGGGCTCGCGGGCTGGGCGCCGGGGCCGGACGGCGTCGGGCCGCCACCCGACGGCATCTCGCTGCCGAGCAGCCGCAGGGTCTCGGCCCGCGCCTGCTCGAGGTTGACGCCGGCGTCGGTCAGCACCTGCGCGGCGATGCCCTTCTCCTCGCGGAGCAGCCCGAGCAGGAGGTGCTCGGTGCCGACGTAGGAATGGTTGAGCTCGCGCGCCTCGCTCATCGCGAGCTCGAGCACCTTCTTGGCCCGAGAGGTGTACGGCAGGTCGGGGCCGGCGGCCGCCGCCGCTTTGCCCTTCTTAACCGTTTCCTCGATTTTTTGCTGGATTTCTTCGAGGTCGACGTTCAGGTTGGTGAGGACGGCCGCTGCGACGCCTTCGCCCTCACGAATCAACCCCAGCAGGATGTGCTCGGTCCCAACGTATTCGTGATGCAGCCGCGCGGCTTCCTCGCGCGCCATCTGCAGGACCTTGCGGACGCGATCCGTGAAGTTGTAGCCGTTCATCTCCCCCCCGAACTCCCCAGCATCACGCCGCCTCAGCCTCGAGCACGCGGCGAACGTAGGTGGCACGGACCGTCGGCAAGTCAGGATCCCCCGTCTGCCGCCCGTCCAGCGCCGCCAAGTGCGCGGGCTGAGTGAAAATCATCAGCTTGTTGAGTGTGTATACACTCAAGCCCGGGATCAGATTCAATCCGACACCCAACCGCACGCCACTCAACAGGTTCATCGTCTCTTCGAACGTGAGCTTGCGCGCATACTTGAGCAACCCGTACGCCCGCCACGTCTTGTCGGCTACTTCGTCCGGCGCCGTCCTGAGCAGCACATCCCGTGCCTGCTCTTCGTATTCGATCACCTGGCGCACGATCTTGCCGAGGTGATCGAGCAGCTCGTCCTCCGACTTCCCAAGCGTCGTCTGGTTCGACAGCTGGAAGAAGTTGCCGACGATCTCGCTCCCCTCCCCGTACAAACCCCGATGGGTCAGTCCGACCTGAGCGAGCCCCTGCAACACCTTGCCGACTTCCTTGGTCAAAACAAGGCCCGGCAAGTGGATAAGGACACTCGCACGAAGGCCTGTCCCGGCATTGGTCGGGCAGGACGTAAGATAGCCAAATTCCGGGTGAAACGCGAAGGGTAAAAGCCGCCCGAGGTCCGCGTCGAGCGCCTCTAAGTCCGCGTACGCGTCCTCGAGTGCGAATCCCGAACGCATTCCGTGCAATCGCAAGTGGTCTTCCTCGTTCACCATGACCCCGACGGTCCCCTGGACCATCAGGGCGGCGCCCGGCCGGGGCCGGACCTCCCGATCGAGGGCGGCCAGCTCCTTGGAGACGAGGTGCCGCTCGTGCAACAGCTGGCGATCGGCGCGCTCGAGCTGATCCAGGTGGATGGTCACGGCGCCGTGGAGGAGGTCGCTCGCCGCGCCGGCCTCTTCCACCCGCGTCAGGACCGCCGTCCGATCGGCATCCTTGGCACGCTGGCTGAACACGTACCCCTCGAGGTTGCGCGCGAGGCGGATTCGCGTGGAGAGCACGATGCTGCCCTTCGGCCCCGACGCGTCGAGCCAGCCGATCCCGCCATCCGGCAGCAGCGAAAGGTCGATCACTCGAGCACCCGAATCCGGTCGCGCAGCTCGGCCGCCAGCTCGAAGTTTTCGTTTTCGACCGCGCGGCGGAGCTGCTCCTTGAGGTCCAGCAGGCGAAGACGGGGGTCGGTGGAGCCTTCGCTGCCCGGCGCGATGTAGCGCTCGCCCACGTGCTGGCTCGAGCCGTGGAGCCGGCGCAGCAAGTCGCGCAGGTGCGAACCGAAGGACTCATAACACTGCCCGCAGCCCAGCCGGCCCGATTCCCGGAAGTCCTTGAGCGTGCTCCCGCACGCCGAGCAGCGGAGCCCGTCCGCGGGCGTGGGAAGGACGTTGCCCCCCTTCCCGATCATCCCCTGCAGGAAGCCGCCGAGCGGCGTTTTGAGCGCCGTCGCACCGGTCTCGACCCCGCGCTGCTGGGCGCACTGCTCGCACAGGTGGAGCGTGACCTTGGTGTCGTGCTCCACCTGGGTCAGGTTGATGACCGCCTCGCGCTCCTTGCAGTTCTCACACAGCATCAGGGTATCGCATCCACCGAGGCGACCGCCGCCAGGCGACCGTCCTCGAGCATGAGGATTCGATCCGCCCGGCCCGCGAGCTGCCGGTTGTGAGTCACCACCACGACCGCGGTCTCGTACTCCCGCGCCAGGCGGAAGAAGACCTCGTGCAGCCGGCCCGCGTTGGCATGGTCCAGGTTGCCCGACGGCTCGTCGGCGAGCACCAGGCTCGGGTCGTGCACCAGCGCGCGGGCCACCGCGCAACGCTGCTGCTCGCCGCCCGAGAGCTCCGCCGGGCGGTGCGTCATGCGCCCAGCGAGCCCGACCAAGGAGAGCATCTCCTCCGCCCGGGAGCGAGCCGCGCGCTCCTGCATCCCCGCGATCAGGAGCGGCATCATCACATTCTCGAGCGCCGAGAATTCCCGCAAGAGATGATGGAACTGAAACACGAAACCCAGCTTGCGATTCCGGAGTTCCGAGAGGGCCTCGGCGTCGAGGTCGGCGTAGCGGGAGCCGTCGAGCCACACGTCCCCGCCGGTCGGATGATCCAGCGCCCCGAGCAGGTGGAGCAGCGTGCTCTTGCCGGCCCCCGAGGCCCCCACGATGGCGACGAATTCGCCGCGATGCGCCTCGAGCTCGACCGCGCGCAGGACCTCGAGCGGCTGACCGTCACCGCCCGCGAACACCTTGCGGAGGCCCCGCCCTTCGAGCAGCGCCGTCATTCGTACCGGATCGCGGTCACGGGATCGAGCCGCGCCGCCTGCACCGACGGGTAGAGCGGAGCGAACGTCGCGACGACGAGGCTGGCCACGATCACCAGGAGGACGTCCAGGGGTTGTGTGTGGACCGGCAGATGATCGATGAAGTAGATGGACGGATCGATGGGGATCCAATGGCCCCGATTCACCATCATGCCCACGATCCAACCCAGGACGACGCCGAGCGTCGTTCCCGTCAGGCCGACCAGGATCCCTTGCGTCAAGAAGATCCGGCGGATCGCCGTTTGCTTGATTCCCATGGCGAGGAGGATGCCGATCTCCCGCGTCTTGTCGCGGACTGCCATCGTGAGCGTCCCAACCACGTTGAACGCGGCCACCACGCAGATCAGGAACACCACCAGCCCCATCGCGAGTTTTTCGAGCTTCAGCGCCGAGAAGAGCCCCGAGTTCTGGGACTGCCAGTCAAGCGCACGATAGGGATACCCGAGTCGCGCCTCCAGCGCCGCGCCGAACGCCTGTGCCCCCCACGGTTCGGCGAGCCGCACTTCGATTCCCGTGATGGCCGTGTCGAGCCCGGCGAACCGTTGGGCGACGCGGCGGTCGAGCGCCACGTAGCTGTCGTCGTACACGTACATCCCGGTGTCGAAGATCCCGGTCACCTGGTACCGATGGAACTTCGGAACGTAAGCGCCGAGGCTCGGGTTGAACTTGGCGCCGGCGGGCGCAACGAGGGTCACGACATCGCCAGGGAACGCGGAGAGCTTCGAGGCGAGCCGCACGCCCAGCGCGATCCCACCCTCCACGTCCGATCGCGTGGCCTTGAACGACAAGTCGCCCTTCGTAAAGTGCCGGGCGAAGGTCGTGACGGCCTCGCGCCCGGTATCGGGCTCGACCCCATAGACCACGACCCCTTCGGCGTAATCGTGCCCGGCGGAGATCAGGCCCTGACTAAGCACAAAGGGAGCGGCGGCCTCCACGCCCGGGGACCGGCGCACCTCGCCCAGTACCCGGTGCCAGTCGTCGAGCCGCAGGCCCTCGCCGTACGTGAGGACGCGCAGGTGGGGATTGGCGACGAGGATCTTGTCGCGCAGGTCCTCCTGCAAGCCGTTCATCACGCCGAGCACCACGACGAGCGCCATCACGCCGACCGTCACCCCGCCGACCGCAATCACCGTGATGAGCGAGAGCAGCCGAGACGACCGTCGACTGCGCAGGTAGCGCAGCGTGATCCGGAAATCGAGCGGCGACGGCCAGTTGGTAGCCACGAGGGCGATCGCCGCGATGGCGGCCAACCCCAGCAAGCCCAGCAAGGCCTGGAGGATGGTTATGGCGTGGAGGTTCATTCGGGTCGCAACATGGGAAACAGGATCACGTCGCGGATGTGGGGCTGATCGGCCAGGATCATCAGCAGGCGGTCGAGCCCGAGCCCCACCCCACCCGTGGGCGGCATGCCGTACTCGAGCGCGCGGATGTAGTCCTCGTCGAGCTGCTGGGCCTCCGCATCTCCCGCGGCGCGGAGCTTCGCCTGCTGCTCGAACCGGCGCCGCTGCTCCTCGGGATCGTTGAGCTCGCTGAACGCGTTGGCGATCTCCCGCTTTTGAATGAACAGCTCCCAGCGCTCGACCCGCGTCGGATCACCGCGCTTGAGCTTGGCGAGCGGTGAGAGCGCCACGGGATAATCGAGCACGAAGGTCGGCTGCACGAGCGTCGGCTCGACAAAATTCTTGAAGACCTCGTCCACCAGCTTCCCGCCCGAGAGCTTGTCCACGTCGGGCACATCCTTTTTCTTGAGCGCGGCTCGAAGCTCCGACTCTTTCGCCCGCGCGAGGTCAACGCCCGCGGTTTCGCGCACCAAGGCGTAGAAGTCCTTCCGGGCGAACGGGGCCGCGAAATCGAGAGTCGCGCCGTGGCGTTCGAGCGTCGTGCTTTCGAAGAGCTCCTTCACGAGCCCGGCCACCATTGCTTCGGTGATCGCAAGCATCACCTCGTAGTCCGCATAGGCCTCGTACCACTCGGCCATCGTGAACTCGGGGTTATGGAACCGGTCGAGCCCCTCGTTCCGAAAGTCATGCCCGATCTCGTACACCTTCTCGAGGCCGCCCACGATGCAGCGCTTGAGATACAGCTCATCGGCGATGCGGAGATAGAAGGTCGCGTCCAGAGCGTCGTAATGGGTCGTGAACGGGCGCGCGGACGCGCCGCCGTACACCGGCTGGAGCACCGGGGTCTCCACCTCGAGGTACCCGCGCGCGTCGAGAAACTTCCGGATGTACGCCACCGCGCGGCTCCTGAGCCGGAACACCTCCCGCGCCGCCGGGCGCACCGCCAGGTCGGCGTAGCGCTGGCGCGCCCGCAACTCGGGATCGGATAGCTCGCCGTGCTTCTTGCCTTCAGCGTCTTCCTTGCCGAGCGGCAGAGGGCGAAGCGACTTGGTGAGCAACGTCAGGTGCTGGACTCGGAGCGTGACCTCTCCGGTCTTCGTGCGAAACAGCGGACCCTCGGCGCCGATCAGGTCACCCAGATCGAGGAGCTTCACGAGCTCGTAGTGCTCCGCGCCCATCTCGTCGACCTTGAAGTAGAGCTGGACCTTCCCCGAGCGATCCTCGAGATGGCCGAAGGTGGTCTTGCCCATGGGACGGAGCAGGATCAACCGCCCCGCGAGCCGGTGTACAACGCCGTCCTCTTCGCGGAATCCCTCGAGCGCCGGCGCGATCGCGCCCGTACGATCGAACCGATAGGCGAACGGGACCACGCCGCGCTTGGTCAGCTCAGCGAGCTTCTCGCGCCGGGCGGCCTCTACGAAGCTGGTCACGCGGCCTTACTCCCGAAGCGCTTCAGGTACGCCTCGATGAACGGGTCGAGATCGCCATCCATCACCTTCTGCACATCACCCACCTTGAGCTCCGTGCGATGGTCGTTGACCATCGTGTACGGTTGGAATACGTACGAGCGGATCTGGCTGCCCCAGGCGATGTCCATCTTCTGCTTGTCCACCTCGGCCTTCTTGGCCTCGCGCTCCGCGACCGCGCGCTCGTACAGACGCGCCTTGAGCATCTTCAAGGCGGTCGCCTTGTTCTTGAACTGGCTGCGTTCGTTCTGGCACTGTACCACGATGTTCGTCGGGAGGTGTGTGATCCGCACGGCGGACGACGTCTTGTTGACGTGCTGTCCGCCCTTCCCGGACGCGCGGTACACGTCGATGCGCAGGTCGTCGTCCTTGATCTCGATCTCGATGTCCTCGTCCACCACCGGGTAGACGAAGACGGACGCGAACGAAGTGTGCCGGCGGGATTGCGCGTCAAACGGTGAGATGCGCACGAGGCGGTGCACGCCCTTCTCGGCTTTGAGGAGGCCGTAGGCGTAGCGACCGCTGATCTGGAGATCGACCGACTTGATGCCCGCCTCTTCCCCCTCGAGCATGTCGAGCAGCTCGACCTTGAAGCCGTGCCGCTCCGCCCACCGCGTGTACATGCGCATCAGCATTTCGGCCCAGTCCTGGGACTCGGTCCCGCCCGCCCCAGGATGGATGGTCAGCAGGGCATCGCGCGCGTCGTCGGGGCCACGCAGCATGTTCTGGAGCTCGAGCGCTTCGAGCTGGCCGGCGATGACGTCGGCTTCCTGCTCGAGCGAGCGACCCTTCAGCACGTCGGCGACCAGCCGCGCGTGCTCTTGGTCGGGTTCACCTTCTGAGAGTTCGATCAGGGCGCGCGCGTCGTCGAGCCGCTTCCTCACGGCCTGATACGGCTCGATCCAGCGCTTCAGCTCCTTGGTTTCCTGCACCACCTGCCCCGCCTTCTCCTGGTCGGCCCAGACGCTGCCGTCCGCCATGGCGTGCTCGAGCTCCCCGAGCCGCTTGGTCTTCCCCGTTACGTCAAAGGAAACTCCCGAGCTCGGTGAGACGACGGTCGAATTCCGCAAAGCGATCGGTTAGGGCCATGTGTTAGAAAAGTAATGAAGCAGGGGCCTAGAAGACCTTGTTGCCGCCCGCCAGGATCTCGTTCAACGCTTCGGCCCAGAAGGACGTCGTCTTGGCCAGATCGGCCCCGACCTGCTCGACGTACTCCTGCCAGCTCTTCTCGATCTCGTCCTTGAAGAGCTGCGGCAAGGTGCCGTCCCGCAGCCCCTGCTGGCGCTTCTCAGGATGGTAGACGACGAGGTCGGAGACGAGAGCCCGTGCGAGCCGCCGCGCCTTCTGCTTCGGGTCCTGAACCATGAATGGATTGACCGGTCGGAGCGGACCCGTCATCCGCTGCCCCGGCCCAGCGGGGGCCGCGGGAGCAGCCGGAGCGGCGGGGGCGGCCGCCGGGCGGGCAGCCGGTGCGGGCGCCGCGGGTGCGCGAGGCGCCGTGGGAGGTGGCGCGGGAGGACGCATGGTCGGCGCGGCCGGCGCCGGCGCGGCGGCCGCGGGAGGCGCGGCCACTGGGCGGTGCGGGGCCGCCGGAGGAGGCGCGGGTGCCCGGGGCGGCGCGGCCGGTGGCGTCGCCGTGATCGGGCCTGAGAACCGTGGGGTCGCGGGAGGCCGCGGAGGCGCCGGGGGGTGGGCCGGTGGCGGCGTGGGGGCCGGCGGCGCTGGCGGAGGTACTCCGCGCGCGGGAGGCGCTTGCGGAGTCGCGACCGCAGCAGCCGGCGCCCGCTGGGCTGCTGCGACGGGGGGGGGAGCCACGGTCGTCGCGGTGCTCGGGCCTACGCCGAACACGGTGCTGCACACCGCGCATCGCGCGCGCACGCCGCCCGCGGGGACCTTGGCCGGGTCCACCCGGTACACGGTTTCGCACGACGGACAGCTGACGTTCACGCTCGGCGCTCTTCCTTTCCCCTACCGTCCGTCATTGTCGTCGAGCTCCGGATCGTGCCGGCGGTCCACAACGAACACCGATCCCGGCTGCGTCTTGGCATAGCTCTTCATTTCCGTCGCGAGCTCGCTCACCTGCGCCGGGTGCGCGAACCGCCGGTGCTGGTTCGTCACGATCCCGATCGACAGCGTCATGAGCGGCACGCGGTGGAGCTGGCCCCGGCGGTCCTTCCCGAAGTAATAGCCCGCCCGGCGATCCTGCTCGTTGTACTGATACGGAATCAAGGTGTCGAATACCTCGAGCACCTCGCCGCACACGTCGGGGATCGCATCGAACGGAATGATAAAGATGAAGTCGTCCCCGCCGATGTGCCCCACGAAGCCGCGCCCCCCCTGCAAGCCCTTGACGACATCGTGCAGGATGCGCGACAGGATGTAGATCACGCGATCGCCGTCGTTGTACGAGTAGCGATCGTTGTACTCTTTGAAATGATCCAGGTCGGCGTAGCACACAGCGAACAGCTCGCCGTTCTCCATGCGCCGCCGGATCTCCCGCTCGATCTCCGTGGTGCCCGGGAGTCGCGTGGACGGATTGACCGCGACGTCGCGCTCCGTGCGACTCATCAGGCCGTCGAGCCGGCTCGCCTGCTCCATCGGCTCGAACAGGGGGCTGATCACCTCGTCCGCCCCGGCGTTGAACCACTCCTGCACGCGATCGGTCGTGTGCCGGCTCGTCAGCACGGCCAGCGGCACGATCGCGGAGTAGGAGTCCGCCTTGAGTCGCTCGCAGAGCGCCAGCCCCTGGGGGCCGCCGTCCGCGTCGATCACGACCAGCCGCGGTAGCGACCGCAGCACCCGCTGCTCCACATCCGCGGGGTCCGGCACGGGGACAATCGTGAGCCCCTTGCCGTCGACCCACCGAGCGAGGAAGTCAGGGACCGTGCGGCCAGCCGGCGAGAAGAACAGTATCGTCGGGCGCGTGCCGCGCACCTGCCTCCTCACGTAAGGGTCGAGTGCGCCTAAACTTAGGCCCCGTGTCGGCCGGAGTCAAATAAACCACACCGCGAGCGCGACGAGCGCGTACAAGGCGAGGAGCTGCGCCCCCTCGAACCAGTTCGACTCTCCGTCCAACGCGATCACCGTCACGATGAGTGACGCGAATCCCAGGGCCACCACCTCGAATCCGGTGAACACGAGGTTCATCGGCTGGCTCAGGAGCGCCCCGACCCCCACGAGCAGCGGAGCGACGAAGAGCGCGACCTGCGTGCTCGAGCCGAGCGCGATGTGCAGCGCGAGGTCCGTCTGCCCCCGCCGCGCCACGACGACGGCGGTGGCGTGCTCCGCGGCGTTGCCGATGAGCGGAATCACGATGAGGCCGAGGAACAACTGCGAGAGCCCGAACCGCTCGACGAGCGTCTCGGTCGCTCGTACCAGCATTTCGCTTTCGATCGCTACGAACGCGGTGGCGCCGGCGAGGATCGCGAGCGCGACCCTCGGCGAGTACGGCGCCGCCGGAGCCGTGGCGTGCCCGCTTCCTCCGGACTCGCCATGAAATAGTTGGCGATGGGTCACGAGAGAGAAGGCGAGGCTCGCGCCGTAAGTGACGACGAGGACGGCGGCCACGCCTTCCGACAGGCGGAGCGTTTCCTCCGGCCGGGCGGCGGGGTGCACGAACGCGAACAGCGCCGGGATCACGAGAGCCGCGACGGCGAGGAGGAGCATCGCGCTGCTCGAGCCGGCGGCCGTGCGATTGAACGTCAGCGTCGGGCGGCGCAGGCCGCCGGCGACGAGTGAGAGCCCCAGGATCAGGAGCAGGTTGCCGAGGATCGATCCGACGAGCGACGCCTTCACGAGATCCACCAGGCCCGCCCGTAACGCGACCACCGCGACGATCAGCTCGGCCGCGTTCCCGAAGGTCGCGTTGAGCAAGCCGCCCACCGCGGGCCCGGTGCGGACGGCGAGAGCCTCCGTCGCGGCTCCCATCTCGGCTGCGAGCGGGATGATGGCGAGGCCACACGTGATGAACACGGCGACGGCGGGCACTCCGAGCCACGCGAGCAACCAGGAGAGTGGAGCCGCGATGAGGAGCCAGCGAAGCGAGATCACGCCGTCAGGAGCGGGCGGTCAGAAGTGCTGCGCCTCGTCGATCAGCATGATGGGGATGTCGTCTTCCACGGCGTAGATCAGCCGGCAGGCCTGACAGACCAGCGTTTCGGTCGGCGCGGTGCGGTGTTCCAGCGGACCCTTGCACTTGGGGCACACGAGGATGTCGAGCAGCTCGGGCGCGAGGCTCAATCGGCGTAACCCAGACGTTTGACGGAGGCCGGCCGGCGCCGCCACTTGGGCATGACTTTCACATGCAGATCGAGGAAGACATGCCCGCCCAGGAGCGCCTCGATCTTCGCTCGGGCGGTTTCACCGAGCGCGCGGATGGTCCGGCCCCCTGCCCCGATCACGATGCCCTTCTGGCTCGCGCGTTCCACGTAGATCACGGCCCGAATATATACCGGCTCCTGCGCCTCCCGGAACTCGTCGATCTCCACCGCAACGCTGTACGGCAGCTCCTCGTGCAGCAGCTCGAACGCGGCTTCGCGCACGAACTCGGCCGCGAAGAAGCGCATCGGCTGGGTGGCCATTTCCTCGGGATCATAATGAAAGGGGCTTTCCGGCAGGCGGTCGCGCAACGCGGCGAGGAATGCGTCGATCCCGGCACCGGTGAGCGCAGACACGACGACGGTGGAGGATGGTGGCGGTTGGTGGAGGATGGTGGAGGATGGGGCGAGGTCGGCCTTCGTGTACACCGTCACGATCGGGGCACGAGGCGGCCTCTCGAGGCGCGCGACCGAGGCGAAGTCGGGCGCGGGGTATTCCGGGAGCGGGTGCAGATACGCAATGACCTCAGTGTCCTGGATGGCCCGCAGCGCGTTGGCGCGCATCGCGTAGTGCAGCGCGTACTCGGGCTCGAGCAGGCCTGGCGAGTCCGTGAAGATGAATTGCGTGTCGTCGCGCGTGAGCAACCCCACGACGGGCAGCCGGGTGGACTGCGGCTTCGGCGACACCACCGCCAGGTGCTCACCCACCAGGGCGTTCAGCAGGGTCGACTTCCCGGCGTTCGGACGGCCCGCCAGCACCACCGTGCCGCACCGGGTGGAAGACGAGGGCATCGCCTCAGCGCCGGACGGCGCGCGCCGCGGCAATGAACGCGTCGAACAGCCGACGCATCCGTGGGTCGACGTCGACTAGGTCCTCGGGGTGCCACTGCACGCCGAGCACGAAGCGATCGTCGGAGGGCACGAGCTCCACGCCCTCGATCAGGCCGTCCGCAGCGACCGCCACGGGGGTGAGGCCCGGCGCGAGCCGCGCGATCCCCTGGTGATGCATGCTGTTCACGGGAAGGACTGCGGCATCGAGCAAGCGGCCGAGCCGGGAGCCGGCGGCGATGCGAACGTCGTGACTCAGCTCGTCGCGCCGGCGTCCCCCGATGGGAAACTGATCGTGCTTCAGCGCGTCGGGGCGCTCGACAGCCACGTCCTGATAGAGGGTCCCGCCGACCGCGACGTTGAGGATCTGCGCGCCCCGGCACACGGCGAGCACGGGCTTGCCGTCGGCGAGCGCCCAGCGCGTCAGCAACAGCTCGGTCCAATCCCGGGCTGGGTCGCTGCGACCGCACGCCGGGCGGCGCGCCTCGCCGTACGACGCGGGATCGATGTCCACGCCGCCCGGCAGAAACAGCGCATCGGTGCGCTCGTAGATGCCGCGCAGCGTCGCTTCGTCGTGCTCGAGCAGGGGAATCACCCACGGGATGGCCTCAGCCGCGACCAGCACCTGGACGTAGCGCTGGCTCATCACCCAGCAGCGCGGCAGCTGATCCGGGATCGCCTCGAGTGTTTGCGTCGTAATCCCGACGACCGGCCGGCGCTCCCTCTCGGTCACAACCCCTCCGCCGTCTCGACGATCAGCTGATCCACGACCGCCTTGAAATCGTTGGTGCGCTTGTGCGTCGCGAGCTGGCGATCGGCGCTCGAGCCGTCGGCGAGAATCTTGTACGCGTACGCCACCTCCTGCCGGCTGCCCAGCTCGTCCACCACATCGCCGATGAACCACTCGAGCAGCTCACGGATGAGTTCGCGTGCGGGCAGCTCGACGCCTTTGCCGAAATCGATGAGCTGCCCATCGAGGCCGTAGCGGACGGCACGCCATTTGTTCTCCTCGATGAAGTCGGCCGGATACACGCGCAGCGTCATGTTGTCGCGCCGCAGCTTCCAGAGCTTCGCCACCACCGCCTGGAGGATCGCGGCGATGCATACGGCCTCGTCCACGCGCGTGCACACGTCACAGATGCGGAATTCGAGCGTGGGATAAGACCAGTTGGGGCGCACATCCCACCAGATCTTGCTGCCGTCGGGGATGCACTTGGTGGCGGTCAGCATTTCGACCATGTCGGTGTACTCGCTCCACGAGCGCAGCGCGCGCGGCACGCCAGTGCGCGGAAAGCCGCGGAACACCACCGAGCGATAGGACTTGAGCCCCGTGTTGCGCCCCATCCAGAACGGCGAGCTCGTGGAGAGACAGAGGATATGCGGCAGCACGTAGCGCGACACGTTGAGCGCGTCGACCAGGAACTCCCGGTCCTCGATGCCGATGTGGACGTGCGTCCCGAAGATCAGGAGGCGCTGCGCCAGCTCGCCCATCGCCTCCCGCAGGCCGAGGTAGCGCTCGGTCTGCGTGATCTCCTGCCGCTCCCAGGACGAGAACGGATGCGTGCCCGCCGCCGCGATGCGCAATCCGTTCTTCGCGGTCAAGCCGATCACTTCGCGGCGCAGCTGCGCCAGCTCGGCGCGCAGCTCGGCGGGCGTCCTGCAGACCTTGCTCCCCACCTCCACGATGGACTGATGCAGCTCCGGCTTCACCTGCGAGAGCACCAGATGGTCCTGCTCGAGGATCTGGGTGATGTACGACTTGAGCTCGCGCGTCTCCGGATCGATGATCTGGTATTCCTCTTCTATGCCGAGCGTCAGCGAGGGCGGCTTCATCGCGGCTCCACGAGCATGGTCGGCACCTGGGAGCCGCCGCCGGCCGTCACGTTGACGAGGGCGGCGGTCGATAGACGCGACAGACAGCCGTCGATATAGGTCCCCTGGCAGGCGAACGGATCCGTATCGAGGATGCGCTCGGTGATCTGCAGCTTGCCGTCGACCACGCTCGGGTAGGGCTCGCGCGGCACGGGCACACGCTCCTGTACGACGTGGGGATCGGTCAAACCCTGACGGACGCGCTCCTGCCAGACGGCGTCGGTCACTTCCCAGCCCAGCACGACGCCCTTCCCGCCATATTCGTCGTTCGGTTTGAGGACCAGGCGCTCGCGCTGCGACAGCACGAACGGCACGAGGTCGACCTCCTTGCCCGCGTGCCGTGTCTTCCGCTCCTCGAGCACGCGAGTCCAGGGAATGTGCGCGTCGATCGCGCGCCGTTCGTCGGCGGGAAAGAGCGCGGCGTTCCGCTCGTCGCCCAGCACGGCGAAGCTCGCCTTCTTGTGGAGCAGCTTGCAGCGAAATCCGTTCACCAGGCACACCGCCCGCTCCCGCACCGCGCGCACTACGGCGTGGTCGACGCCGCACCGGTCGATCAGCTCGCTGATGAGCACCCGTTTGTAAATCAGGTCCACCGGGCGACCCCCGGCTATCAACCGGCCGTTCGTGAGCTCGGTCTCGCGAGGATCGACGATCACCGCGTCGAGCCCGTGGGAGCGGAAGTACTCCTGGAACAGCACGAACTCGCTGAACGTCGGCACCTCGCGCCAATCGAGGATCGCGATCCGGGGCGGCAGAGCCGCGCGGCTTCCGCGCCAGACGGCGTACGAGCCGAGGAGCGCGTGGAGGATCCCATGCCGACCGGGGAGCGGCCGCACGTCCATGGTCCGCAGGAACTGCCGCATGACCGGCAACGCGAGGAAGATATCCGCCAGCGCGTCGCCGTAGGCGGCCCCCGTGGGCGTTTCCGCGTTGTACTCGGTCCACCACAGCACCCCCGTCTCGGGGAAATAGAACGAATCGAAGCGCGAGGTGGGACTGGGGTCGGGAATGCCGGGATCGAGTGCGACGAGGTCCTCCTCCCAGTCGGTGAGTCGGAACTGGCGCCGGAGGCCGACGTCCTGCAACGCGGCGGAGAGCAACCGGCCCATCGCCTTGAGCAACAGCGCGCCGCGCTCGCGCACATAGCGATACTGATCGGGGGAGAAGAAGCGGGGTCGCAGCGCCGTGCACAGCGGTCGATCGCCGAAGTACACACCGCGGCGGCGCTGCTCGTCGTCGAGCATCGCCTGCGATTCGGCGGCGACGTCCGCGATCAACAGCTCATGGTAACGCGTGATGGCTTCCGGCACCCCCGACGTCATTGCTTCGCGCGCGCGCCCCTTCCTCTCGCCTTCGCCGGCGCTCGCGCCGCGAACAGCGCGTTCCAATGGAACTGGCTCGCCTTCGATTTCTTCGTCGCCAGCTCGATCGCGAGGTCGGCCATGTGCTGCACCGCCCACTCGAAGTACGTGGGGGTGAGCGAATTGACATCGAAGTCAGGCGCGGGATTCATGAAGTCGATCGCGTACGGGACGCCGTCCTTCACGGCGTATTCGATCGAGTTCATGTCGTACCCGAGGGCCCGCACCAGCGTGAGGGAGTCGCGCACGATGCGCTCGCGCAGCGCGTCGGTCAGGTAGTTGTCGTCGACGATATAGGCGCGGGCCCTGGGATCGTAGTGGATCGGGAGCACGTGCTCCTGGCCAAGGCAGATACAGCGCACGAACTGGTCCCACTCGATGAACTGCTGCACGATCATCGTGTGCAATCCTGATTGATCGTAGTGGTGCAGCAGCTCCTCCTTTGAGCGGCATACAAACACGTCCTTCCAGCCGCCCCCGTGCGCGTCCTTCAGGATGCACGGCATCCCGATCTCCTGGACGATCGCGTCCCAGTCGAGGGGGAATTTCAAGTTGCGCAGGCTCTCGGAGTGCACGATCCCCGGGACGTACTCCTTGTTCGGAATCAGGATCGTCTTCGGGCTCGCGACGCCGAGGCGGGTCGCGAGCGTGGCGCCGAAGAACTTGTCGTCGGCGCTCCACATGAACGGATTGTTGACCACCGTCACGCCCTGAAGCACGGCGTGCTTCAGGTACGACCGGTAGAACGGGACCTCGTGCGAGATGCGATCGATCAGCACCGCGTAGGCATTCGCGCCGTCCATCGACTCGCCGCCGAGCTGGGCGAGCTCCGCCGTCACCCCCCGGTCGCGGCGGTTCACTTCTTCGATGAAGCGCGGCGGGAACGACCACTCCCGGCCCACGACCAGACCGACCTTGAGACCACCGTTCGCGCTCACCCGCACGCTCCGTCGCGTTGACAGTGGCGCTGAAAATGCCCGAGCGGGGCGCCGGTGACAACCCCGATGGGGTGTCCTTACATTGTCCCTCAACCCATGCTCGGCTTCTCTCGCCTCGCCGTCCGCTGGCGCTCCCGCGCGCGCGCCCGCGCATGGCGGGGTGAGCTTCACGTGATCCCCGAGGTCGTGAGCCCCCAACTGGGCAACCGGCGCTCGCTCATCGTATCGACCCCCGCCTCGTACGCGTCCAGCGACCGGCGCTATCCCGTGCTGTACATGCAGGACGGGCAGAACCTGTTCGACCCGCGCACGAGCTTCGCGGGCGATTGGGGGCTTTCCACGGCCCTCGCATGGGCGAGCCACCGCGGGATCGAGCCGATCGTCGTGGGCGTGTACAACACCGGGCGGAGCCGCTTCGACGAGTACAGCCCGTTCGTGGAACCCGGTGCGGGTGGTGGTGCCGGCGACCGCTACCTCGAGTTCCTGACCCGCACCATTAAGCCATTCGTGGACGAGCGATTCCGGACCCTGCCCGACCGGGCCTCGACGGGCATCGCGGGCTCGTCCCTCGGCGGCCTCATCAGTCTGTACGCCTTCTTTCGGCTCCAATCTGTCTTTGGATTCGCGGGCGCTTTGAGCCCATCGCTGTGGTTCGGCAAGGAGGCGATCTTCGACGTGGTGGCGCAGTCGCCGCGGCCGCCAGGGCGGATCTATCTCGACATCGGTCTTCGCGAGGGTGAACGCCACGTGATGCTGGCTCGGCGCATGCGGGACCTTCTGATCGAGCGAGGATTCGAGGCGCGGCGCACGGTGCGCTACGTCGAAGACAGCAAGGGCGCGCACCGCGAAGCCGATTGGGGGCGGCGCTTCCGGAAAGCCCTTCCGTTCCTGGTGCGAGACACATGAGCGTCGAACGAGTCCAATGGCATTCGCCGGCCCTCGGGCGCGAGATGCCGCTCCAGGTGGTGGGCCACGCCGGCGCCCGCGTCCTCGTCTTCCCCACGAGCCTCGGCTCCTGCGCCGAGTGGACCGATCGGCACATGCACCGCCCCGAGGTCCTGGGCGAGCACCTGGAGCGCGGGTGGATCCAGCTGTTCTGCCTGCATCACGTGCACGAGGAGAGTTGGTACCGCGAGCACCTCCATCCCGGCGCCCGGGCATGGCGGCATCTCCAGTATGACCGCTACCTGCTCGACGAAGTGCTCCCCTTCACCGCATCGCGCAATGCCAATCCGTTCGTGATCGCCCTGGGGGCGAGCTTCGGCGCGTATCACGCCACCTGCTTCGGGATGCGCCACCCGGAACGGGTCAACCGCATCATCGGACTGTCGGGGACCTACGATATCACGCGGCTCACCGGCGGCTATTCGGACGACAACGTGTACGCCTGCAACCCGACCGACTTCATGCGGCACGAGCACGATCCGGCGCGGCTCGCGGCGTTTCGAAAGCAGGACATCGTGCTGGCCGTGGGCCGCGACGATCCGGCCCGTCCCAACAACGAGGTGTTCTCCGGCGTCCTCTGGGGCAAGCAGATTGGGAATGCGCTACGCATCTGGGACGGCTGGTCGCACGACTGGCCCTACTGGGAGAAGATGGTGCGGCTCTACATCGCCGGACACGACTGAGCGTCAGTCCGTGGCGCGTCCGGTGCCCTCGGCCACTTCCATCGCTTTGAGGTAAACCGCCAGGTATTTCAGCGCCGAGCGTTCCCAGCTGAAGTTCTTCGCCATCGCCTTGCGCATCCGAGCCTTCCACCGCGCCTCGTCCTGGTAGTGCCGCACCGCGCGCCGCACGCTGTACACGAGCGTGTCGACTGCGAACTCGTCGAACAGAAACCCCGTAACACCGTCGTCGATGGTGTCGTTCAGCCCGCCGGTGCGGCGCGCGACCGGCAGCGTGCCGTAGCGCTGGGAGCGCATCTGGGTGAGGCCGCACGGCTCGTACTGGCACGGCATCAGGAGCATGTCGGCGCCGGCGATCACCACGTGCTCGAGCTGGTCGGTGAACCCCGTCTCGACCGCGATGCGGTCGGGGTGGCGCGCCGCGAGCGCCTTGAGAGGCTGGACGAAGCGCTCCTCTCCCTGCCCCAGGAAGATGAATTGCGCGTCGGTCGCGTCGAGCACCCGGCCGTCGATCAGGAGATCGAGCCCTTTCTGCGCGACGAGCCGTGCCGCCATCCCGAAGATGGGGGTGCGCGGCCGCTGGGCGAGCCCGAAGCGCGCCTGCAGCCTCTCTTTGCAGCGCTTCTTCCCCTCGAGGTCCGCGGCCGAAAACCGCATCGCAATTTGGGCATCGCGTCTCGGGTCCCACAGTTCGTGATCGATGCCGTTGACGATCCCGAAGAGGCGTTCGCGCAGCTCGTAGAACTTGTCCTGTAGCCCGAACCCGCCGGCCGCCGTCTGCAGCTCGCGCGCATGCGTCGCGCTCACGGTCACGACCGCGTCGGCGAAGGCGAGGCCTCCCTTGAGCCAGTTGGCCCGCTCGTACCACTCGAGCACGCGCCAGGTGTACAGCTCCCACGGCAGCCCGATGTCGGGAAGGGTGGCGGCGGGAAAGTGGCCCTGGTACCCGGCGTTGTGCACCGAGAGCACCGCGGGCACGAGGCGGTAGTACGGATGCTCGGCGAACGCCGTCCGCAAATAGACGAGGCCCAGAGCGGCGTGCCAGTCGTGAGCGTGGAGAATCG
Source organism: Gemmatimonadales bacterium (assembly GCA_035577025.1). Lineage (GTDB taxonomy): Bacteria > Gemmatimonadota > Gemmatimonadetes > Gemmatimonadales > GWC2-71-9 > AG41. Next base: position 3,171 of record DATLVU010000060.1, on the reverse strand, counting down.
CCGTACCAGGCGCGATCTGCGGGAGCGCGGTGATCGCGGCCAGGCAGAGAAACGCGAACCGGCGGTAGTTGTCGGGGTAGTCGCCGCGTTCGCCGTACAGCTCGGGGCGGTCGAAGAACCCCGGATGATCGATGAACACCACGTTGGCGCCGCGCACCCGACTCTTCGGCCGCATGAGCCGCGCCATTTCAGTCGACGGGCCGAGCTGGACCGCGAACGGCTCTCCCACCGGCTCGAGTTGCCGCAGCACCCGCCGTACGGCGCGATACAACGGCATGACGACGGTCGTGGGGAGTCCCGCCATCGCCTGGAAGGTGGCGAGACTGGCCACGGCTTCGCCCAGCCCCCCGGTGCGCGCGTACGGCCAGCACTCGGCCGCGAGGTGCACGATCGGGATCGGCTCGCCGGCGTTCGTCAGCAGTACGGAGCGCCGGCGCACGGGGGCGCGGGCTACCCGCGGTGCGCCCGGCGCTTTCCGTACTTCGCGGCGAACTGCCATCGTCCCTCGAGGGAGAGGGGGGAGGTCGGAAACTACCCCGGGATCAGTGTGGGGTCCATTAGGGGCGGCCGGTGAAGAGCCCCTGTACCACGCCGATGTGATAGGCGAGAGAGAGGCCGAATCCGAGACTCAGGAGCCCCGAGCCCACGCGCAGCCCTCGTTGCAACGCGATGCGCCGCCGCCCGGCAACAGAGACTGGGAGCGCGATGAGGGCCGTGATCACCATCATACCTACGATCGTGCCGAATCCAAAGACCAGCAGGTAGGCGACGGCCCACGCCGGGGAGGGGATGGTCGCGAGGACGAGGAGCGCGACGGCGGCGGAGCCCGCCAGACCATGGACGACGCCGACGATCAGGGGGCGCAGCAGCTGATAGAGGTCCAGCCTTCCGAAATGTCGGTCGAGCCAGGCGACCGGGGTCTGCTCTGGGGCGTGGGAGTGCGCCTCGGGATCGTGTCCGTGGGGGTGCGTGTGCACGTAGTCGCCGTGCGGGTGGGCGTGCGAGTGTGACGCCGGGCCCGCGGGGACTCGCGCCAGGAGGCCGCTGAGGTTCATCAGGCCCAGGATGATGAGCATGACCCCGACGGAGAGCTCGAGCGAGAGCCCCACGCGTGGCGGAATGACCCAGCCCAGCAGGATGATCCCCACGCCGACGATCAGGATCGTGAAGGTATGCCCCAGCCCCCAGACGGCGCCGATCAGGGCGGCGTTGCGCGTGCCGCGCGCGCGGGTCACGATCGTCGAGACCGCGATCACGTGATCGGGGTCGGTCGCGTGACGCATGCCGAGGAAGAAGCCCAGGGCGGCAATGGCGGGGAGACCGGTCACGGCGTTAGGTTCGGCGGCCATGAATCCCAAAACACTCCTGTTTCTGGCGCTCGGCCTGGTGACCGCGTGGTTCCTCGTAGCTTGGCGGGGGCACGTGCGCGCGGCACGCGCCGCCGGACGCCTGGCGGACGACCCACCGGCAACGGGATTTCACTCGCTCGTCGGCTTTGTGATGTGCTTCTTCGATACGTTGGGCATCGGGAACTTCGCCACGACCACCTCCATGTTCAAGTTCAAGCGCTCGGTACGCGACGAGTGGATCCCGGGGACGCTGAACGTCGCGTACACGCTGCCGACCGTGGCCCAGGCGCTGATCTACATCTCGATCGTCCGCGTGGATTTTTTCACCCTGGTGGCGATGATCGTCGCCGCGGTGGCGGGCGCGTGGCTCGGCGCCGGCATCGTGTCCCGGTGGCCGCGGATCAATATCCAGGTCGGCATGGGGTGCGCCCTGCTCGCGGCGGCGGCGCTCATGCTCCTGACCCAGCTGCAGCTCGTCCCGGTGGGCGGCACGGCCCTCGAGCTGCGTGGCACGGTGCTCGTCCTCGGGTTGGTCGGGAATTTCGCGCTCGGCGCGCTGATGACGCTCGGCATCGGCCTGTACGCCCCGTGTTTGATTCTCGTGAGTCTCCTGGGGATGGATCCACGCGCGGCGTTTCCGATCATGATGGGCTCATGCGCGTTTCTGATGCCGATCGCGGGGATGCGGTTCATTCGGGAGGGGAGCTACAGCCTGCGGGCGTCGGTGGCGCTCGCCCTGGCGGGGATTCCGGCGGTGCTGATCGCGGCGTACATCGTGAAGCAGATGCCGCTCGCGTACGTGCGGTGGCTGGTGGTGGTGGTGGTCGTGTATGCGGCGGGGACGCTTTTGCGGTCGGCGTTCGTAGAAAGGAAAGCTCCGGCTAGGGAGATGCAAATGTAGAATGCAGAATGTTCAATGCTCAATGTTCATTGAACATTCTACATTCTACATTGGACATTGTGCCGCATTTTTTCGACCCTACCGTTTTTCTTCTGATGACACCACCACTTTTTTAGCTGAGCAGATTGTGGCGCCATGTCACCCACGCGCTACGATCTCGAGGATCGTCTCGTCCGTTTCGCCGCCGCTGTCTGTCGGTTGACAGGGCGCCTTCCTACAACTGCAGTCGGCAAGCACCTCACGGTCCAACTCATCCGGAGCGGCACGTCGCCGCTCGCAAATTATGGCGAGGTGCAAGGGGCCGAGTCCCGGCGGGACTTCGTTCATAAGCTGGGCATCTGCGTGAAGGAGCTGCGCGAGACGCGAGCGTGGCTAAAGTTGATGGGCGAGTTGCAACTCTGCCCTGGAGATCAATTATCGCTGATGCTCGGGGACTGCAATGAGTTGCTCGCGATTACCGCCACCAGCATCAGGACGGCTCGACAGAACAGCAAGAATCGAATGTAGAATGCAGAATGTCCAATGTTCAACGATCAATGGACATTGCACATTGATCATTCAACATTGGACATTCGCGCAGCGAAGCTGGCAACGGCCTACTCTCCCGCGACCTCGCAGTCGCAGTACCATCGGCGCTGACAGGCTTAACGACCGTGTTCGGGATGGGAACGGGTGTGTCCCTGTCGCGCTAGTCGCCAGCAAACTGGTGAGCTGATGTTCGGAGATGTGTGGTGCAGCGGAATCACACGATTGGTTCCAGCGGAGAGATCAAGCCTCACGGGCGATTAGTACGGCTCGGCTGAAGCGCTCGCGCGCCTTACACCTGCCGCCTATCAACGTGGTAGTCTCCCACGGCCCTTTAGGGGTCTCGCGACCCGGGAGTGTTCATCTTGGGGAGGGTTTCCCACTTAGATGCATTCA
>DATLVU010000059.1:0-49171 GCA_035577025.1 Gemmatimonadales bacterium | reverse complement strand
ACACGACGGTGTTCACGATCACGATCAACACGCCCGGGGCCGCGCCCGTTAGCCAGGACTTCAGCTGGGTCACGGCGACCGATCCGCATTGGACCATCATCGCCGCCGATCTCTCCGGTGCGGTCGCGCTCGCCGAGGGTCCCGGCGGGAGCTGCTAGCCGCGCATTTCCGGTCCGGCGCGCGCGAATCCGGCGCCGGTTCCTTTCCCCTGACTCCTCATGTTGAGCCGCCGCACAAACTCAACAAGGAGTCATCATGTTGCTCAATACATTCCGCGTCGCGGCGCTGGCCCTCCTGCTCGTGGCGCTCGCATGCTCCGAACGCCCGTCGACGACGGGTCCGGCTGCCTCAAATCGGACGGCCGTTCCATCCGCTGGTCCCGGCGCATCCGCCGCCGAGCAGCTGGCCCGCTCCATGGCGCTGGCACTCGGCGACGCGGCCTTCCGCGCGCACGTCAAACAGCAGCTCGACCGGTCGTCGTTCCGCGAGCACAAGGTGCCGTTCCAGCGCTTTCTTGCCGCGGATGGCGGCCGCGGAGCGAACGCGCTCGCGCGAGGCATCGGCGTCGCGACTGCGGATCTGACGCGTGAAGCGAATCGCGCGATGCCGCTCGAGATGTACCTCCCCGTCCCAGAGCACCGCCGGGCGTGGAAAGGCGGGGACGACATTCTCGTGGCGACGGCAGTCGGGGATCACGAGGCCCCGGTAGCATTCGACGTGCACGGCAACCGGCGGCTGCTCGACGCGGAGCGCCCGCCGGCAACGCCCGTGCTCGCGGTCGTGCCGGTGGAAACCGACTTCTCCGTCGCTCCGAACATCTGTCTCTTGTCGCTGACCTGCGGGGGCGGGGGCGGCGGGGGCGGAACGCCGCCTCCGCCACCTCCGGGACTGTACATGACCAAGTCCCATTTTGTGGACGATTTTGAGGGTTGGTTGAAAGGCGACCCCGAATTTGAGGTCCACATCCTCGGCCAGAAGGGGCAAACGGACTCCCTCACCGACTACCAGTGCGCGGGTGAGAAGCAGGCCACGCCGTACTACTTCGATCAGAACGGCCTGGACTGGAGCGGCAACGTCCAGCTCTTCAGCAAGGTGCAGCTCGACGCGTACAACGCGGCGCACCCCGGCCAGAACATCCGCGTGTTCGTCGTGGAAGACGACGATACGGCGTGCGAGATCAAGGCGGACAAGAGTCTGTTGAACGACGCGATCAAGGCGATCGATGGCGCGTACAAGGCGATCACGGCCGGGAACGACTCGAGTTCGTTGGGGACCAAGGTCTACAAGCATGCCAACGCCTTCCAGAAGCTTTGGGCGGCGCTGGCGTCGCTCATCAACACGAACGACGAAATCGTGGGCAACGCCGTGGAAGACGTCGTGGTGGGCATTTCGTACCCCGGGTACAACTGGATCGTGAAGGGCCAGAACAACGTGACCAACGGCTGGATCAACCTCCAAATGAAGTGAACTCGAACCCGCGGAGGGACGGATGCACGCTCTAACCGCCATGCTGGTCGCCATCGCGTTGACCGCCGGGGCTCCGGTTTCGCTTTGGTCGCAATGGCAGATCGGGGGAGAGATTGGCGTCGCCCGGTTCGGAGGTACGTCACGTGACACCGATGGCACCAAAGTCGCGCCGTACCGCCCGACAACCCTGGCGCTCAGCCTGGGGCGGGAAGTGGGGCGCGCGCGGGTGTCACTCACGGTGCTCCACGCGAAGACCGGCCTCGCAGCCGAAGGGCCGACGGTCGCGGTGGTTCAGTACGACCTCGGCTCCCTATGGGAGGTCGCTCCAGAACTCACGATCGTCGTGGCCCGCTTCGGTGCGGGCGTCGCGGCTCGAGTCGAAGCCGGGCCAGCCTTCGACTTCTGGAATTTCGATGGCGAGCACCGCAACCGCGTTGGTGGTCGAGCGGGCGTTGCGCTCGAGTGGCCGCTCGCCCGTGCGCTGGCCGGCTCATTACGTGTTGGCGGGGTACTCACGGGCTCGGTGTTCGATCCCGATGACGTTCCCGCCGGCGTGGAGCGGCTCGCGACACGGCGGTTGACCGTCGCGATCGGTCTGCGGTACCGGCTGTAGGAGGTAGCGGCGGCGGCCCAGTCACCCCGGGCCGCCTGCCTCTCCTTCTATACCGTGTCTACTTCGCCGCCACCTCGTAGCGCATCTGCATCCCCATCTTCAGATGGTTCGACACGTGGCAGTGGAACAGCCAGATGCCCGGGTTGTCGGGCACCATGTCGGCCACGATCATGCCCATCGGCAAGAGGCCGGCAACGTCGGTGCGGCCGTGCGCGATCTCGACCGTGTTGCCGTGCCAGTGCGGTGAGTGAATCTCGAATCCCGTCGCGGACATCAAGTACCAGCGCACGCGGTCGCCGACCCGCATCTGCGGCATCGGGCCGTTGCCGTACAGGAAGCCGTTGAGGGTTTCCTTGAAGTTGAACTGCCCCTCCGGGGGCGGCACCACTTGCTGCACGCCGAAGACGGTCTCCACGTGAACGCCCGCCGGGTCCTTCATGTACGTCTGAATGTTGTTCTGGAGATAGCGGCTCGCGTTCTCGTCCATCTCATAGAACGCCACCACAAACTCCCGATCCACGTCCTTCGGCGTCCCGTCGGCCTTCGTCGTACCGCGCGCGCTCACGACCATTGGCCCCATCAAACCCGAGCTGATGTCCTGATCCTCGTGCACGTGCGAGTGGTACATCCAGAGGATCGAGCTGGGATCGCCGCGACCGGGTCCCGCGCGCTCGGGCACGGGCCACACGTACAGATGCACCCCGCCGCTCGGCACGCCGTCCTTGTCGGCAGACTGGGTGTTATCGGAGTACGAGGCGCCCTCGGAGTCCTTGCCGTACAGTACGCCGTGCGGGTGCATGCTCACGGGGAAGCGCGTGTTGTTCCGGAACACCACGCGGATCGTGTCCCCCACTTCCGCGCGGAGCACCGGGCCGAGCAATCCAAGGTGCTGCCAGGCGGCGGGACGCGGCTTGAGGGTCTTGAACGTCGAGTCCGTATACTCGCGGTACAACGCTTTCATCGCGACGTGACCGACCCAATGCGGGCCCGCTTCGACGAACGGCCGTTGCGCGTCGTCGAACGGGCGGTCCTTGATCTGGTCCGACCCGCTCGGCGCGTAGTCCCACGCGACCTCATCGGCCGCGACGTAGTACGTGCGGGCGTGTCCGGGTGGCGGACCGCGGTGTGCCGCGTAGCCGCCAACCAGCAGAAGGAAAGCAAGAATTGGAAGTAGCAGAACGGGGCGGATCGATGGGCGCATGACGACCTCAAGGTGGGGGAACCCGAGACAGTGGGACTGGAGATACCACTTTGCCGAGCGAGCGTCAAACGACCCGCTCCGTGGTGCGCATACCGGCGTCATATTTCATGATGCGAAGGGACCTTCTGAATCGCCTCGACAAGGCGTGGCGAGGCTTCCGGGAATCGTACTCGGGCCTGTCCAACGCGGAGCTGCTCGAGCCCGGTGTCTCGGGCGCTTGGTCGGTTCGCGACATCATCGCGCACGTCACCTGGTGGGAGGAAGAAGCGCTGAAGCACCTGCCGCTCATCATGGCCGGCGGGAGGCCGCCACGGTACTCCGTGACCTACGGCGGCATCGATGCCTTCAACGCGAAGATGACGGAGGAGCGAAAGGAGCTGCTGCTGGTCGAAGTGCTACGACGTCAGGAGGACATCCACCGGCGCCTCGTCGCCTTCATCGAGCAAGCGCCCGACGATCAGCTCGACAGCGACACGCGATTTCGCCGTCGGTTGCGGCTCGATACCTACGGGCATTATCCGAAGCACGAGCGAGCGATCCGGAAGTGGAGGGAACAGCGAACGCAGACCTGAGGGTCAGTCTCCCGTGAGCATCCTGCGGCGCAGCACCGCCAGCTTCCGCCGCACGGAGCCGTCGTAAATCCGGTCCCCCACTCGCACCACCACGCCGCCGAGAATGGCCCGGTCCGCCCGGAAATGCGCGCGCACTTCCTTCCCGAGCGCGGCGGTGAGCCCTTCGACGATCTGTTTCTCGAGCCGGCCGTCCGGCTCGTGCGCGAGCGTCACCCCGGCGTGCACCCGATTGAGCTTGAGGTCCTGCAGCGCGTCGTACTGCTGCGCGATCTCCGCCAGGAGGCCCTGCCGGCCCCGGCGCACCACCGCCTGCAGGAACCGCACGAATGGCGCGGGCGCCACGCGGCCGAGCCCCCGCTCCAGCAAGTCGCTTTTGGCGGCTTTGGACACCCTCGGCGAGTCGAGCGCGACCGCGATCCGCTCGTCCGCCTGGATAGCGCCCGCCAGCGCCTCGAGCAAGCGGCCGTACCGCGCCGCGATCGCCGGTTCGCCTTCGGCCTCGGCCGCGAGCTGCAGCGCCTCGGCGTAGTTGCGGGCGATGGTGGTGCTCTTCATTTCCGCTGCTCGAGCGTGGCGAGGTAGTCCATCACCAGGCGCCGGTTGGCGTCGGTGTCGAGCTTGGCCTCGACCAGCTTCGAGGCCGCGGCGATCGACAGGTCCACCGCCTCGCGCCGCAGCTCGAGGATGGCCTTCTCCTTCTCCGCGCCGATCTCTTTGCGGGCCCGAGCGAGCAGCTGCTCGTACTCCTCGCGCGCTTTGGCGAGGAGCGTCTGCCGCTCCTTCTCGGCCACGCCGCGCGCCTGCGCGATGAGATCGTGTGCTTCGGTGCGCCCCGCGTCCATCAGCCGTTTGTGCTCGGCGAGCAACGCGGCCGCTTCCTCCCGGTCCCGAGTGGCGTCCGCGAGCATGCGCTCCAGCCTTTTCTCCCGATCCCGTACTGCCGCCAGGAGCAAAGGCCACGCGCTACGACGCAGGACGAGCAGGAGCAGTCCGAACACGACCAGCGTCCAGATGACGAGACCGCCGTCTACCGACAGCGGGCCGCCAGCCACGGCGCCATCCGGCTCTTGAACCGCCGCAGCGACGGCGGTTCCGAGTATGAAGGCGATCAGAACGTGACCTTCCCCTGCATCACGAACGCCACCACGGCGGCGAACAGTGCCACCCCTTCTACGAGGGCCGCGGCGATGATCATCGCGGTCTGGATGCGGGCGCTGTTCTCCGGTTGGCGCGCCATGCCCTCGACCGCCTGGCCACCGACGCGCCCGATTCCGATGCCGGCGCCGAGTACCGCCAGACCGGCAGCGAGCCCGGCGCCGATGAGGGCGTAGCCCTTCCCAGCGGCGGCCGCCGCGGCGGGTTCCTGAAGCAGAGCAAGCAGGGTCAACATCATGTCACACTCCCATTGGTGAAGTTAGTGCTCGGCCCGCATCAGCCCGATGAACACACTGGTGAGCAAGGTGAACACGAATGCCTGCAAAAACGCGACGAACAGCTCCAGCAACATGATGCCGGTGGCCATGGCCGATGCTGCCACACCTACCGGGTAGCTTTGAAAGAAGAATGTCAACCCGATCAAGGCCAGCACCACAACGTGCCCCGCCGTCATGTTCGCGAAGAGCCGGATCGCTAGCGCGAACGGCTTCGCGAGCTTCCCGATGATCTCGATCGGGGTCATGATCACGAGCATGACGGGCTTGAGGAGCGTCGGGAGACCCTCGGGAAGGAAAAAGATCGTGCCGAGATACCCCTTCAGCCCCAGCGCGCGCATCCCTGAAATCTCGATTACGGCGAGCGACACCGCCGCCATCGCTCCCGTGACCGCAATGTTCGACGTCGGCGTGGAACTCCAGGGCAAGAGGCCAAGGAGATTGCATGCCAAGAGGAAGAAGAAGACTGTGAGCAGGTAGTTAACGTATCCCTCGCCGTGCGGCCCGACGTTTGGCAGGATAACCTCTTGGCGGATGTAAAGGACCATCGCCTCCATCGCCCCGGCGAACCCGCGCGGTGGACGACCCACCGCCTGCGCGTGTGCCACGACGCGTGAGGTATAGAGGAAGACCAAGGCCACGAGCACGGCTGCGAGCGTCAGGAATACCGCGTGCTTGGTTGGAGAAAGATCGATCGTGACGCGGCCAACGTGGATAGGCGCGAACCGCGGCAGCTTTACTTCCTTGTAGTAGGGAGCGCTCCAGGATGGCAACTCGATCGAGTGCGAGTTGGCCAGGTGGCTGATGATGTCGATATCGGTCGATCGGGGAGAGCTTAGGTGCTCTTGGGCCCCCAAAGTTCCTCCGACGAGCGCCAGCAGCATCGCAACGATGCCGCAGATTCGATCGAACCGGCTCATCGCACCTCGGCGGCGGCCCGGACGACCATCGCCTCCACCACCACGCAGCACATGAGTACTCCCACGAGCGTGAACAGCAACGGCGCGAGCGCGAGTCTGAGCCGCGGAGCTACTACCAGACCACAGGCCGCGACCAACGCCAACCGCGCGGCGATGCCGATCGCCCAGATCAGTTGAAGGCGCACCGTACCGACCGCGCGGATCAGCCACCAACCAAGTGGTGCCTGCACGAACAGCGCCAGGGCGGTCGCCAGACCGACGCTCGTTCGTGCGTCGGACGGCACGATGAGGCTGGAGAGCAGCGCCCCCGCGGCAACCACCGTCACGCCGAACAGGTAGCGACGTCCCAAGCTCATCGATCGCCCTTGTCAGACTTGGAAAGCTGGCGCACTAAGGAGTACATCACACCGCCAAAGCCCAGTAATGGCGTCAAGATGGTAAAAACGCCGTTCGTAGCCACCTTGCGGTCCAACCACTGTCCTAGCAGCACGCACGCCACGACCGTTGCGGCCAACTGGATGCCGAGCCCCGCGTAGCGGAGCGGCCCCGGGCTTTGCACGGCGCAAAAACTACGCGCTTGTGAAAAATTTCGCAAGCAAAGTCCGGAGCCCGCAAACTTATGTGGCGCTTGGGAGTATGATGTGGTAACCTTGCATTCAATGACCCCGAATCCGGCCCCGATACCCCTCCCCTCGTCCGCACCGCTGGGCGACGTGGAGCTGCTCGAGCGCCTGGCCCGCGCCCGCGCCGACCTCCTGGCACAGGTGGGCCGCCGGATCGTGGGCCAGACCGACGTCTTAGACGGCATCCTGACCGCGATCTTCTCGGGTGGTCACGCGCTGCTCCTGGGCGTGCCGGGGCTCGCGAAGACGCTGATGGTCCAGACCGTGGCTCAGACGCTCGACCTCAAGTTTTCGCGCATCCAGTTCACGCCCGATCTCATGCCCACGGACATCACCGGCACCGAGATCATCGAGGAGGACCAGACCACCGGCAAGCGCGGGTTCCGGTTCGTGCGCGGCCCGGTGTTCGCGAACATCGTACTCGCGGACGAGGTGAACCGCACGCCGCCCAAGACGCAGGCGGCCCTTTTGCAGGCGATGCAGGAGCACCAGGTGACGGCGGCGGGGCAGACGCATCCCTTGCCCGCGCCGTTCTTCGTGCTCGCGACCCAGAACCCCATCGAGCAGGAGGGGACCTATCCCCTGCCCGAGGCGCAGCTCGATCGGTTCATGTTCGAGCTGCGCGTGGGCTATCCGTCGAAGGCCGAGGAAGAGACGATCGTCGAGGCGACGACGGGGGACCACGCGGCGGACATCGCGCCGGTGCTGACAGCCGAGGACGTGCTCGCGCTGCAGCATCTGGTGCGCCGCATTCCGGCGCCCCAGCCGCTGGTACGGACGGCGGTGACGCTGGTCCGCATGACGCGTCCCGGTGACGCCGAGGCGCCGGCGTTCATCAAGGAATTCATCTCGTGGGGGGCGGGCCCGCGCGCGTCGCAGTACCTGGTCCTGGGCGCCAAGTCCCGGGCCGCGCTCGACGGCCGCCCGATGCCCGATTACGACGATCTCAAGGCGGTTGCGCCGACGGTGCTCACGCACCGGTTGGTGATCAACTTCGCGGCGGAAGCCGCGGGGCGGACCGCGCCCGACATCGTGGACGAGCTGCTCAAAGATCGGGGGGCACAGTGGATGGGATGAACACGCGATGTGCCGTCGCCTTGGCCGTGCTCCTCGCCTGCAACGGCACGGGAGCGGTGCAACCCGGGCCGATCGAGGCAGGCGTCTGGGGCGGCGATAACGCCGGCGCGATCGTGACTGACTCGAACGCGCACGTGCATATCGGCTGCACCGCGGGGGACACCAAGCAGCCCCTCGTCGCCGACTCGTCAGGTCGTTTCGACGTGACCGGGCTCTACAACATCACGCTCTATCCCGTGGCTCGTGGCCCCGATCATCCAGCGCGGTTCTTCGGCTCGACCGACGGCCATGTCATGTCGCTCACCATCGCGCTCACCGACACCGCGGTCACCCTCGGCCCGGTGGAGCTGACCCTGGGACAGGAGCCCAAGATGGGGCCCTGCCCGATCTGTCGCACGCCGGGCGAGATCATGCGTCGCGGGCGACATTGACGTGGCTCGCCTATTCTGGCTGACGATCATGGCTGCCTGCGGCGCCGCGCTTCTGGCAGGCGTGTCGTGGATAGGCGCCTATACGGTCGTGGGTAGTCTGCTCGGCTCCCCGCCACCCGACATGGGGAACCAATCCATCCGGTTTCTCTGGGACGGCATGCCGCGGATGCCGGGACACCCGCGCGTGTGGGAGTTTGCGTACGGGCCCACCAAGATTCCCGGCGCGCCCACGGTGCGCATCTACGTCACACCGCTCGGCCACATTGTCGAGACCGAGCCAGACAACCTCGAGGCGCTACTCAAGGCGTTTCGTCCTTACTGATCACAGCCGACGACGGGGCCGAGCGCCGCGGCGCACCTAGATGTCCGCCCACCCCCCCCAGCCCACGTCGAACACGCCACCACACCCCGCGCAACGCATCGCCACCGGGCCCCTCGGAAGCGGCGACCGACGCAGACACTTCGGGCAGACGGCGTAGCGCGCGCCCCAGCTGGACGGCAGGCCCTTCGCGTTCACGGGCCGGGGCACGACTTCCCACGCGCTCGGCGGCCTGGGCGCGATCTGGAGGACGGGCAGGGGCACGTTGATGGGACGTTGATTCACATCGAGTACGGCATCAGACGGGGTGAGTCGGAGCACACGATACCACGCCCCGCGCCTCAATGGAGCACTTGCATCGGCACGGAGTCGGGCCCACTGTCCGCCAGGCATAGAGCCTCCTCGCTGGGGTGCTGAATAGTCCACGATCGCGGCACGCTCACCCGTGACCGACATCACGCGCGCGGGGGTTCTTTTCCGTCAGCGACCCGTCATGTAGCGCCGCAGCCAGAAGATCAGCACCCCCACGGCAACGATGGCCAGCGTCCGAACCACGATGAGCAGGAGCATGGGTGGCCCCCCTTAGCGGTCGTCAGACATTTGCCCGTTCGGGCACCGTTTCACATATTCGCGCCCATGGGTATCCTGGGCGGCCTGGGGTTCGCGGCCATCTTCTATGCCGCCGCCGAGTACGAGCACATGACGGGCTGGAAGTGGGCGCTCGCCAGCATCGCCGTCTCGGCCACGGTCAAGGGCTTGTTCCCTCTCTCCTTCATCCTCGTGCTGCCCGCCCAGTTCGGCCTGTTCATCATCCTCGCGTGGATGAACATCAGAAACAAGGCGGAGCGCGACGTGGAGCGCACCAAGGCCGTGGAAGAGGATCGGCGCAAGCGGCAGGAACGGACCCGTCTCAGCCGCGAGCAGGCGCCCTCGACGGACGCCGACGCCCGGGAGGCCGCCCAGGCCGCGCGCGAAGAAGCTGAGCTCCGCGAGCGCCAGGAGCGCGTGCGACGGGCCCGCGAAGCGCGGGAGCGGGAGGAGCGCGAGGCGCGCGAGCAGGCCGCGCGCAACAAGCAAGGCCAGTAGCTCAGCCGGTCCCGATCTGCGCCAGCTTCCAGGCGCTCGACGCTCCCAGCCCCAACCACAACAGATCCCACAGTCCGAACAGCCGGCCTAGCATAGGCAGGAATGGCTGGCTCCCGAGCAGGCTGTCCGCATAGGTCCGCACGATTCGTTGGCGCTCGGCGGGCGTCGCCGCTGAATCACGGGCTCGGGCTTCGGTGAACAGTCGTTCGCGGAGCTCGAACCCCCGCACGAACTGCTGCGCCTCGCGGCCAGTATCCGGTCCCGCCGCATTCTCTTTATCCAACTCGGCTTGCAGGTCGGGGGAGAACGACCGGTGCACGGTCATATCGATCAGGAAGAGTGCGGTCCGGGCCTCGCGCGAGCGCACCAGCTCGTCGCGCACGATCGGTCGCAGCGCGAACGCGAGAATCATCGCCTTGGCGAGCAGCACGGTGCCTACGGTGAGGACGATCGCGAGCGTGCCCCGCGACGCGCTGGCCGTTTCCCCGGGGCGCCCCGCTCGACCAAGCACGATCCCGATCAGACCGCCGACACCCCAAGCGGCGAGGCTGACGGGGTTGTGAGTGAAGGCGACGAGCAGCGTACACACCACCGCGAGCCCGACGCCCAGGAGCACGGCGGTCATGACCGGATTTGCCGTAGCTCGCCCGTCGGCTGGGCCGGCGCCGTACACCTGCACCTTCGGTGGGGACCGACTCACGTCACAATAATGCAAGTCCGGTTGTCGGCGAGCACTGAAATCTCTGGCGAGAACTGCCATATCTATGGATATAGGTAATCAGACCTATATGTAATATTGATGCTTATTGACATATTATGTTACGTATATGTAACTTTCTCGTCAGAACCGACTAGACATCACATATACGTATCTTTTCTTGAGGAATCCTGCTCTGCCATCGTCGACCGGTAAGTCTCCACCACCTGGCTCTCGAGGACCGATTCGAGTCCTCGACACAAGCGACGTTGGTCAGATCCTACGTGCGCGCCGAAAGGCTTTGGGTCTCACGCAGGCGGACGCAGCCGCCCGCTCAGGAGTGAGCACACGTTTGTGGATCGAAATCGAACTTGGAAAGCGTCCGAACGTCAGCCTTTCTACCTCAACCAGAATGCTTCACACGCTTGGCCTCGACATGTACCTCATGAGCCGTGATCGGAACCGGAAGCCATCGTGACGGCACAGAAGAAGGCACTTAAGTACGACACTTCCCAGCCACTCTTGGATGTCTACATGTACGGTCACCATGTAGGCTACCTGGGCGAGGACCTCGGCGATGTGTGGTTTCGCTATGACAAGCACACGCTGGACGTAACTGACTCCGAGCGATGGCAAGTTTCGGTACGGCTTCCGGTACGAGAGGAGCCGTACGGTCCCGAAGAGACACGCGCATTCTTTGATAACCTACTGGCAGAATCCGACGTTCGTGGGATCATAGCGCGTGCCACACAGCATGACCTTGCAGACCTACCAGGACTGTTGGGACAGGTAGGAGGAGAATGCGCTGGCGCTGTGTCGTTGTGGCCGCACGAAACCCCGCCGCCACCCCCGGCCTACAGATCGCTCACCATAGCCGAAGTCGAACAACTGTTTTCGCAGGTGCACGGGGAACCGCTTACTCGAGCTCAGCTAGAAAGCCGTCAATCCATGAGCGGAGCTCAAGATAAGCTAGTGTTCCGAAGGACACCGACCGGGTACGATCTACCGCTCGCCGGCTCCTTGAGCGACGTCCTCATAAAGCGCCCAAGCGCTCGCTATGACGGGCTCGTCCAAAACGAAATTGCTTGCCTCCTTTTGACAAAGGCCGTCGGTCTGTCCATCGCTCAGCCACGGGCGGTGAGAGGACAGCTAGCCCTGTTCGAAAGCACTCGCTTTGACCGCGTGCCTCCCGACCTCCGACGCTTGCATCAAGAGGATTTTTGCCAAGCAACAGGACGGCTTGCCGTTCACAAGTACCAACACAACCGCGGTCCTACTCTTGGAGACATTGCGAATGTCCTTACTAAGTTTGCGGCGCGCCCTGCCGTCGACATCGAAAACCTCCTCAGGATGACGTTCGTTAATGTCTGCATCGGGAACTTCGATGCTCACGCGAAGAATTTCGCTTTGCTCTATGATGACGACGGCATCAAGCTAGCGCCCTTCTACGACGTCGTTTCGAGCGAGGTTTATGACTTCCTGACCCCTCAGTACGCGCTATTCGTGGGGTCCGCCAGAGGGCCGGGAGACCTCACCTACGAGGCTCTCGACAAACTTGCCAGAATGGTGAACTGGAAGACCAGCCTAATTCTGCAGGCGGCGGAGCAGGTGGCAGATCAGGTCGCAGCACAGTTTAGTGGAGTGCTGACCGCCACCGCAGTGGAGGCTGGCCACGCGGAAGTGCTCGACAGACTCGCCAAAGTCATCGAGACCAGGGTTCGTACGCTGCGGCGCGCGACGTTGCCTCGCATCAATCCATCACCTCGCCGGGCCGCCGAGCTCAACTAAACGGACGCGACTGAATTTGGTCTTCGGGAAGGAGCAGCGGATGGGGCCGTGCCCGATCTGGCGGAAGCCGGTTCGATAACAGGACGCCATCAGCGAGCGGCACGCCGGTAGGCGCAGAAATAACCGCTCGGGTTAGGTAGCCGTCGATGCGTCGCGGTATCAATGATTGCCACGATACCGAGATCGCTTTGCCAACGGCCACGGAATCCTTCAGGCCCAACGTGCGTCGGTACCAGATCCTCGCCCGCACCATCCAGGCCGTCATAGTCACCGAGTCGCAACCGACCGCGGATCCACATCACGCCGGGGTGGTTCCGATCGCTCGAAGCCATTCGGCGCCACGAGCTGTCCGTGTCGGGTGCAGCAGCCACAAAGCTGCCCGCGATCGGCCGCTCAAGACCGCGGCCTGGAGGGAAAGCGCCCAACGCACCCCGGTGGCTGTGGACGCTGTCTTGCGGCCAGAGCACCAACTCCCCGCGGTGCTCCGAGGCACGAGACCATCCACGGGTCGTAACCACGAGTACCAGGTCGTACTCACCGACCAGGTCACGCACGTGGGTCGTGTCGAAGCGGTGGTCGGCAGGCTGGAGGCGCCGTGAGCAATGGAAAGGACTCGTGTCATGGCTTGTGACTTGAGCAGAGATAGCGAGAGTCAGGAGCGCAGCGAGCATGGGGCCACCTCCGTCAAAGTCGGGCTCTAAAGTAGGACGCTCGAATGACCCGGGCGTGCACACCGATAGAATATTCCTTCCGCCCGGGCCTGAAGCGATAGAGTCGCTCCAGTCTTGTAGTCCTCCGTCTGATGGGTCGGTTCCGGTATTTCCCGCCTGCTTCCGGCGTCCCATCTGATACTTCCATCCACGAGCGATCGCTAACGTCGCACAATCTCTTTCACGTTGCATGGAGGTTGTTATGCGATACACAATATTGCTCGTGGCTGCGGCCCTATCACTGACGGCGTGTGGCGGTGCGACCTCACCCTACGGCGGCGGCGGCGGCGGCGGGGGCGGCGGGGGCGGCGGTGGTGGGAGCGGGGGCCCGGTTGGTCAGATCATCGTGGGGAACATCCTGTTCAAGAGCTCACACAACGGAACCCAGAACCCCGCGATCGACACCGTTGCGGCCGGCAGCACCGTCTCGTGGACCTGGACCGCCACGGGATCGATCTCGCACAGCGTGCAGTCGCAGGGGTCGTCCAGTTTCGTGAGCAGCGCCATCCAGGCCGGCAACGGGAAGACCTACTCGGTCACGTTCAACACGCCGGGTACCTACTCGTATGATTGCGCCGTGCACGGCGCGGCGATGAGCGGGACCATCGTCGTCCGCTAAACAGATGACACACCCATTCATCATCGTCACCAAAGGAGTATGGGAATGAAAACGATCACGGCTGGAATGCTTGCGTTGGCCGCCCTCGCGGCGGTCGCTTGCAACGACTACTCCACGGCGCCTGCGAGTCCCTCGTATTCAGCTTCGAGCCTCCTGCAGCTGTCCGCTGCCGCGCGTTCCGGGGGCGGGGCGCGGACCGGCTTCGGGTTCAACGGCACGGTGAGCGGCTTCCCGACCGGAGCGGTGTTCCTCACTGGCGGCGGGTCGTTCGACGCCGCGACCGCCTCGAACATCGTGCCCAGCCCGACCGATGCGAAGTCGGGCGGTGGGTTTCGCTGCACCGCGGCCGTGGCCCAGGGACCGCTCGCTGGGTGCGCCACGGGCGAAGGAGTGCGGTGGGACACTGCGCAGCTGCTGGCCTCGACGACCTTCAAGTGCACCGGCGCCGACGCCGGGAAGCGCATTGCCACGGGCGCCGGGACCGTCGTGTTGCTCGCCGATTTCTACCGCGCTGGCGACGGCATCGACGAGTCGTTCACCGCCCAGATGATCGTGTCGGACACCGACATCGCACCCGACATCCCGGGGAATCAGACCCTCTGGGTGCAAGGTGTTGGCTGCGGAGAAGCGCTGGCGCACTTCAGCCGGTAAACGCCAGATACACCAAAGCGGGGACCGTGCTCACGGTCCCCGTTCCCTTCGCCGCTGTCCTGTAGTCCTCCGTCCGATAGGCTGGTTCCGCTATTTCCCGTCTCCCTCAGGCATCGCGTCTGATACTTCCATCGAGGTGCGATCGCTAACATGGCGCAGTTCTCATTCACCTTGCGCGGAGGCTTTTATGCGGTACACAGCACGGCTCTTGGTAGCGACCCTCTTCTCCCTGGCCGCGTGCGGCGGCGCGACTTCGCCCGGTGGCGGGGGCGGTGGGGGCGGCGGTGGCCCAGTGGGCCAGATCGTGGTGGGCAACATTTTCTTTCGCAGCGCTCACAACGGAAGCCAGAACGCGGCGGTGGACACCGTCGCGGCGGGCAGCACCGTCACGTGGACCTGGAACGCCGCGGGCTCGCACAGCATTCAATCGACCGGCCAAGTCCCGAACATCTTCAGGAACAGCGTGGTCATGAACGCAGCCAACGACACCTATGCGGTGACGTTCCAGAATCCCGGAACGTATCCCTATGACTGCGCCGTCCACGGGGCGGCGATGTCCGGAGTCATCGTGGTCCAGTAGCAAACGCAATCGGAGACACACGAGGGTGCCCGACGCGACCCTCGTGTAGTCCTCCGGCTGACGAGTCGGTTCCTCCGTTTCACCCTCACTTCAGGTCTCGCGTCTGATACAGCCATCGCGGAGCGATCACTACGTTGCCCACAGTTAGTGATCGATCCCATTACACGATGGAGCGCACGATGAAACCGACGGCTTTTTCTCTCTTTGTGACCCTGGCGGCCCTGGCGGCGTGCAACAATCTCTACTCGCCCTCCACCAACGTGCCCCCCCCTCCTGGTCCGAACTTCACTGTCATCCGGGCGCAAGGCGACAGCCTCGCGATCGCGGACACCCTGAATAAGTTCCGCGCAGCGCTCGGCGGCAGCCTGAACGCCCCGAACTCGCCGCCCGCCGACAGCGGCCGCCGCGAGATCAACTGGGACGGCGTGCCCGCCGCCCTGACCAACGTCGACAACTTCCCGGCGGACTTCTTCAACGTCAACTCGAAGCGGGGCGCCATCTTCTCGACGTCGGGCACCGGCTTCCGGGTGGACTCGAGCGCCTTTGTGGACGTCAATGCCGGGCTCGCGGACCAGTTCAAGGCCTTCTCGCCCAAGAAGCTGTTCATGTCGGTCGGCAGCCCCGTACTCACGGTCGATTTCAGGCTGGTAGGCACGACGACCAACGGGCTGGTCAAGGGCTTCGGCGTGGTGTTCTCCGACGTCGACCGCGCGAACTCTACACGGGTCGATTATTTCGACGCGAACGGCGTGGAGATCGCGAGCATTGCCTCACCCGCGCATCTCGGCGCCCAGGGCTTCACCTTCGTCGGGGCGGTGTTCGATTCCGCGATCGTCGCCAGGGTAGTGATCACGAGTGGTGACGCGTCGCTGGACGCCGCATCGCAGGATGTGTCCGCGGGCGGCACGAAGGATCTCGTCGTCATGGACGATTTCGTCTACGGCGAGCCGCGACCGCTGCGCTAACCATTACCGGGTGGGGTGCCTCCTTCCTTGCGGCAGGCACCCTCCCCATTTTTCCGGGTCAGGAGATTCCGATGCCCCAGGCCTTACCCGAGCCGGCAACGCTCAACACCCCTGCCCTCCTGGAAGCGTTCTTCGAGCGCTCCCAGGATGGGTTCTTCTTTATGATGCTCGATCAACCGGTCGAATGGGGGCCGGGAGTCGACAAGGACGCGGTGCTCGACTACGTCTTCGCCCATCAGCGCATGACCAAGGTCAATCCGGCGATGGCGGCGCAATTCCGGGCCCGCCGGGAGGACCTGATCGGGCTCACGCCGGGTGACTTCTTCCGGCACGACCTCGAGGGCGGCCGTAAGGGCTGGCGGGAGTTGTTCGACTCGGGACACACCCACAGCGTCACCAACGAGCGCCGGCTCGACGGCTCGACCATGTGGGTGGAAGGCGACTACATGTGCTTCTACGATGCGGACGGCCGCATCACCGGGCACTTCGGGGTTCAGCGGGACGTGAGCGACCGCATCCGGGCCGCGGAGGAATTGGAGCGGTCGCGGGCCGAGCTGCGGGCCCTCGCGGACCGGCTGCAGACGACCCGGGAGGAGGAGCGGACCCGGATCGCTCGCGAGATCCACGACGAGCTCGGCCAGGCGCTCACCGCCCTGAAGCTCGACGTGGCCTGGCTCGAGAGCCACTCGACGCGGAGCAATTCGGGCGTCTTCCGCCTGGGCGACGCGTCGCTCAGCGACCGGATCGACGAAACCATGCAGATCGTCCGCCGGATCGCGAGCGAGCTGCGGCCCAGCGTGCTCGACCCGCTCGGCCTGGAAGCCGCCCTCGAGTTCCTGGTGCAGGACGTGGCCAAGCGGACCGGCATCGCCATCGTCCTCAAGGCCGACGACTTTCCCCGCTTGCCCGACCACGTGGCGAGCCACGCCTTCCGGATCATTCAGGAGGCGCTCACCAACGTGACCCGGCACTCCAAGGCCACCCGCGTTGACGTGACGGTGCGTCGGCTGGAGAAGTCCATCCTCCTCGGCGTCGAAGACAACGGCGTCGGGTTCACGCCCCAATCGCTGAGCGGGCTTTCGTCGCTGGGGTTGGTCGGGATGCGGGAGCGCGCGCTCGCGTGCGGCGGGACGTTGACCATTCGGGGCGAGCCGGGTCGCGGAACGGCCATCGTTGTCACGATTCCGGTGACCCCGCCGTGAAGCGAACCCCTGCTATTCGCATCTTCATCGCGGACGACCATCCGATCGTCCGCCAGGGACTGCGCCGTATGGTGGAAGCGGACCCAGGGCTCGCGATCTCGGGTGAGGCGGGCGACCCCGCGACGTTGCTCGCCGCGCTCGAGAAGACGGCCACCGACCTGGTCTTGCTCGACGTGTCGATGCCGGGCGGTCCCTTTCTCGACACCCTGCGCGCCCTGCGGGAACGCCACCCGAGCATCCGGGTGCTGGTCCTGAGCGTTCACCCCGAAGACCAATGGGCGGTGCGGGCGCTCAAGGCCGGGGCGTCGGGCTATCTCACCAAGGACCACTCACCGGATCAGTTGTTGGAGGCGATCCGCCGGGTGTATCGCGGCGGCAAGTACGTCAGCCCGACCCTGGCGGAGCAGCTGGCCACTCATCTCGATGCCGCGGGGCAGCGAGCCCCGCACGAGCTCCTGTCCGATCGCGAGTTCGAGGTCATGCGCCGGCTGGGGAGCGGCCTCACGGTCTCCCAGATCGCGACGGAGCTGGCGATCTCGGCCAAGACGGTGAGCACGTACCGCGCGCGCATTCTCGAGAAGATGGCGGTCGCGAGCAACGCGGACCTAGTCCGCTATGCCGCGAGGTATGGGCTGATCGGCTGATTCGGCGGCCTTGGCCGGCGTCGACGGTCATCGTTCAGTTCCTTCTCGACCGATAGTCAAACAGTTGCGTCGGCGGCCGGCTCGGCCGGTCCCTCGCTCCGTCCCCGCATCCAGAGGTACCCCGCGCTCGCGAGCACCGCCAGGAGGCCCCCGCACGAGAGGAAGAGCGCGCGAATGCCCAGCCGCTGAGCCAGGTACCCCGAGAGCAGCAGACCCAGCACCTGGGCGACGGCGATCAGCGACATGAACGTGCTACTCACCCGGCCCATCAACGCCGGCGGCGTCTCCTGTTGTGAGAGCGTCTGCGCCGGGATCAACACGAAGGAGATCGCGAAGCCCATGCAGAACGTACTGAGCGCGGCCATGGGCATGTTATGGAAGGCGCCGAGCAGTGCCGCGCCGGCGCCGAGGGCGAGCATCCCAGCCAGCACGACGCGGGTGCGCGAGGCGGGCGTGTGCACGCGCCCCAGCACCTGCGCGCCCGCGATCAGGCCGACCCCCACCATCGAGCTGATCACGCCGAACACGAAGGGGCCGGCAGAGAGCGAGTCGCGGATGTAGATCGAGATCAGCGGACTGAACGCGCTCAGCACGAACATGGCCGCGCCCATCGCCAGGAACACGAACGACAGTCCCGCATGGGTGAAGATGAACCGGTTGCCCTCGACGAAGTCCCGGCTGAGCGATTCCAGGGTTTTCTCGGTCTGGGCACGCGGGCGCAGGATGACCAGCGTCGAGATCATGATCGCCGAGAACGCGAAGCTCGCCGAGTCGAGGTAGAAGCAGACTCGCTCACCGAGCCAGGCGATGAGCGCCCCCGCGGCGAAGGGGGAAAACAGCCGCACCACGTAGAACGCCTGCGTGAGCATCGCGTTCGCGGCGAGCAGGCGGTCCGGAGGCACGATGGTGCGGACCGTGACCGACTGTGCCGGGGCGAAAAAGCTCGACACCGTGCTCAACGCCGCGAAGATCGCGCAGATCTGCGCCACATCCCTCGCGAATAGGAGCAACACGATCAGCACGGCGCGGATCAGGTCGCTCGCGATCATCAATCGCTTCACGTTCCAGTGATCCACGAACACGCCGGCGACCGGGCTGATGAGCGCCAGAGGCACGATGTACGCAATCGAGACGGCCGTGACCTGCACGGCCGTGCCGTGCATGCGGAACGTGATGAGGCTGATCACGCCGAACAGGGCGAGGAAGTCGCCGAAGATGCTCACGAACTGCGCGAGCCACAGCGTGCGGAACGTCCGGTCGCGCAGGATTGCCTGCGGCGACATGGTCTGGGTCGGAGTCGCAGCGGTCACGGCGTAAAAGTAGAACGGGCGGGCGACGTTGGCGACGTCGTCCGCCCCCTCGAGAACACCCAGATCCCTACTTCAGGTATTGCTGTACGAAGTCCAAGACGTTCTTGCGATCGAGCCGGAAGACTCCGCCGGTTCCCGCGCAGTTGCCGTTGCGTCCAAACGACGTCACACCGGCGATCACGTTGCTGGTGCCGAGGTAGTTGGGGCCACCGGAGTCCCCGAAGCAGGTGCCGCCGGTGGAGGCGTTGTTCGAGAGCAGCATCGAGAAGTCCCCGGTGCCCGGCGTGTTGATCTGGATCAGGTGCGGCTCGGCGAACATTCGAATCCTCAGGGCCTCGATGTGCACCGGGTTGATCAACTGGAGGCCATAGCCTACCGCGGTGAAGGTGGTGGCGCTCGAGGTCTTGAGCGCGTCGAGCTGGTCCCGCGTGGGCAGCTTGCCGTACTGGCCGGCGGGGAGGTTGACGGCCTTCTTCAGGAGGACCACGCCCACGTCGTGGAGGAAGAAGAGGCTCTCGGTAAAGAGTGGGTGTGAGTGCCACTCAGCGGCGTCGAACGTGTTGGGGCCCCCGCTGTTGGGGTAAGTCTGGTCGTCCTGAACGTCGGCCTCGGCGAAGATGCGCATGCCGCTGAACTCCCCCGGCTCTCCCGCACAGTGGCCGGCGGTGAGCACGACCTTCGGGGCGATCAGCGTGGCGGAGCAGCGGAACGCCGGTTGTCCGGCGACGTCCATCACCAACAGCACGACGGCGGGATGATTATTCCCGTCGAGCTGACCCGAAGTCACGAACGAAGGGTGATACGGGGCTTGCGGAGCGGTGGCGACTCGGTCGCAGCCGAACAGGCTCAGGCAGGCGGCAGCCAGAACTGGCATGACGAGACGTGCTCTCATGGTTCCTCCTCGCTTGTGAGGTCGCCGATTGTAACGCCAGGTCTGGACGACGACTAGGGCGCGGCTCTGTGTTGATAGTCCTGCCCTCGACCCGGTTAACTGGGCCTTAACCCATTTAATCTCATGATGTTGACATCCGGTTGAATCGTCTGCCTAATAGTAGCATTCCGAAACGCTGCGAGCCGTCCGCTTGGTACCGCACCTGCACCTCATCAGTCTCGGGGCCCCGCTGCTTCTCACCGAGGCCGGGGACCAGATCCGTTTCCGCACGCGGAAGCATTTCGCCTTGCTGATCCGCCTCGCCGTCGAGGCGGGCAGAAGATTCACGCGCGACTACTTGATGGACCTCCTGTGGCCCGATGTGCCCGCGGCCCGAGCGCGCCATTCCCTTGCGCAGGCGCTGACGGTCCTTAAGGCGAAGGTGGGCAGCGAGCATCTGATGATTCAGCGCGCGTCCGTCGGGCTCGCGCCCGGCGCCGTGCAGGCCGACGTCGGAACGCTGGACGCAGGGGTACCCGCGATCCGTGGGCCGTTCTTGGACGGCTTCGAGGTCCCCGGCGCGGTGCAGTTCGAGCAGTGGAAGGACGAGTGGCGCGCCAAGCTCATGCCGCGCATTCGCGACTCCCTGGTGAAGCAGATGGATGCCGGCCGCCGGATCGGCGACTTCGCCGCGGTCGAGAAGCACGCGCGGCTGCTCTTGGAGCTCGATCCGCTCTCCGAGGATGCGGTGCGCGGGGTGATGGAGGCGCGCGCGTGGGTGGGCGACCGCAGCAACGCGCTCAAGGTGTATGCGCGCTTCGAGGCCCAGCTGGCCGAGGAGCTTGGCGCCAAACCGAGCGCCGATCTCGTGCGCATGGCGAACCTTCTGCGCGAGGGACGGCGTGCGGCGCCTCGGCCGGACGGCGCGGCCGCGGGTCAGGTGTCCGAGCGGCAGGAGCGGCGCTTCGAAGCGGAGACGCTCATCGGTCGCGAGAACGAATTCTCCTGCCTGTACGATGCGTGGCTGCAGGTGCGGCGCCGCGAGCCTCGGATCGTCGTCGTGCTCGGCGATCCCGGCGTCGGGAAGACCACGCTGGTGAACGCGTTCGTTTCCACGTGCCAGATGGAGGGCGCGGCCATCGCGCGGGCCCAGGCGTACGAGGCGGAACGCGAGCTGCCCTTCGCGGTGCTTGCCGAGCTGATCAAGCAGTTGACGGTACAGCGGGCCATCGGAGGAGCGGATCCCGAGGCGCTGAGCGAACTGACGCGTGTGTCGCCGGAGATCTTCGCGGCGTTCCCGGGAGTGCCGAAGCCCGTCGAGTGGGCGGCGGAGGTGATTCCGCTGCGGCTGGCGGATTCGTTCCTTAAGGCAGTGGAGGCGGCGACGGAGGAGAGCCCGCTGGTGTTGGTCGTAGATGATATTCACGCGGCGGATAATGCGAGCGCGGCAATACTACATGTCGTAGCTCGAAAACTGCCGCGTGCCCGACTGCTCCTCATCTTGACTGGGCGCCCAACGGAGCTTCGAGTTGTCGCCACAGCGGGAGAGCTCGTCTCTGACGGGCGTGTCACCGCTATCAAGACGCTGGACCTGGAACCGCTTTCGGAAAAGGCCGCTGAACGCCTCGTCGGCAGTGTCGTACAGGCTGCGGGCGGCAGCTACGCCCAGGTTCCCGTACCTCGGATTCTTCAAGCAGGAAAGGGCAACCCTCTTGCGCTTGAGCTTTTGGCCCGTGAATGGCTCGCACACGGTTCCGCCTCCCTCTTAGCACACATTGAGGCGCTGAACACTCAACCCGCGGCTAGCATCGGGATCCCCAGAGCGATCGGCGCGGTCTTCGACCGACAACTTGGCCGTCTCAGCGCCGCGACTCGTGCCGCCCTCGACTTAGCAGCGGTCTTGGGTCGCAGGCTCGCGGACCTTCCATTGTACCAAGTAGTCGAATTGTCTCCAGTGAGCGCAAGCGAAGCCCTCTCACGCCTAAGGGACGAAGGATTACTTCGGGAAATACAAGGAGGACTAGAGTTTCGTAACGAACTGATTAGGGCGCAGGCGTACTACGCTATCGCTGGGCCCGCGAGACAGCGTTTGCACAAACGGGCGGGAGAGTTACTCGCGTCGAGAACTGCCGAGCGAAAGTCGCTGCGGCTCGAAATTGCATGGCATTATCTACGGGCAGGTGAGTTCACGTTGGCTGTCGCGTACGGTGTTGAAGGGGCTGAGGCTGCCTTGCGGGTGGGCGCGCCCTACGAGGCTGAGCGCATCCTCCAAGCGCTCTCGCCCTGGCCATGGGACGAAGCTATTACCCGACGGATCCACCTGCTGCTGGCTAAGGCGCTCGTCGACCAGTCCAAGGCCGCGCCAGCCATACCGATTCTTGATGACCTCCGTCGTGATTCAGGTTTGTCGCGTCGGGATGCTGCGGAAGCCGCTCGCATGCGTGCCAGTTGCATTTACCTCATGAGTGGCGACTCGCACACCAGGTACCCAGAGGCCGCGGACGAAGCGCTCGTGACGGCTCGGGCCACGGGCGATATTGAACTCATTGTACGGGCTCTGCTCGAGTCAGCGAAGGCAGGGGCAGAGACCGGCGATGAGCGACCTGTAACGGCAGCGCAAGCCGAAGTCCAAGAACTGGTTCGGGCTCGCCCCGGCAAGCTCCTACCGATAGCCTGGTACACGTTGGGGTACTGCCACTACCTGTCCTACGACGTCGACCGGGCTGCCACCTGTTTGGGTCGCGCTATTGAGTTACTCAACAGATCACCGAACAGTGTTTTGCTCTCAATGGCCCACAACGCCTTGGGCCTCTGTCGGTACGGAGCTTGCGACTTTGCGACTGCAGAGAGCGCGTTCCTAGAAGCGCTGAACCTCGCCCAAAAGATGGGCGATGATGCGCGCGCGTCGCTCACCGCGACGAACATTGCCGGACTCTACCTGGTCCAGGGCAAGTTTTCTCAAGCTGCAGAGATGGGCTGCTGGAGCGCCAGGCTTGGAGCGGGCCTAACAGGTCAGCCGAGAATGATCAACGCCTACATGAACGTAGCCGAAGCGTTCATGATGTGCGGGCGCAAGGAGGATGCCGCGCAGTACATGGAGCTGGCCAAGAATCACCGCTCCGGTAACCGCACTTGGAAGGCAGAACTTGAGTTCCTTTGCGAGAATGCTAGCCTAGCGCTAATCGGTGGCGACACGTCGCTCGCGCTGGAGATTATCGCCTCCGCGGAAACGGCCGCCGCTGGTCGCGAAGCCGCCGTGCCGGAACCGGCCGTCTTCGCGAAGCTCCGTGCCTTTAGGATCATGCACTCGGGCGGACCAGATGCCGCACGCCCGTTGGTGGAACAGGCTCTGGATCGGTTTCGAAGCCGGCACCTCCTCTACTTTTTAGAGGTGCTGGCGGCCAAAGCCTGGCTTGAGAAGTTGATAAATGGCTCTTATCTCAGTCAAACCTTGACTGAACTTGGCTTGTTCGACCGTTCGGGAGCCCACGGTCTGAAGGCAAGACTCGCGGGTGAAGGGTTTCTCGCGTAGCAGCTGGGTCAGACGAGGGCTAAACCAACTCGGGTGGGATAAGCTCCGACGTATGCTCGCGGTTCCCGCGGGCCCACGCTGGCTCAGAACGGGTCGAAGGCTGCTGCGCCGGTCCTTCGCCGCCCAAGAGGCGGCGAAGACTCCTTGATCGTGCCACAAGTCGAACGAGTGCCGGATCGAACTGTGTGCCCGCGTACTCTTGTAGTTCCTCGATTGCCCTGGCGAAAGTCATTGCGCGACGGTAAGGGCGGTCCGTGGTCATTGCATCGAGGGTGTCGGCGATCATGATGATCCGGGCGCCGATGGGGATCCGCTCGCCTCCAATGCCGTCCGGGTAACCACTACCATCGTAGTTTTCGTGGTGATGCCTGATCATCGCTTCCACCGACCCCCTCAGCTTGGCGGCGGTGGCGACCAGTTCCGCGCTACGCACGACGTGAGAGCGCATTACAACACGCTCCTCCGGCGTCAGCCGTCCTGCCTTGCGAAGGAGGGGCGCAAATTCTTCATAGATCTTGCCCACATCATGTAGTAACGCAGCTTGCTTTATTCCGTCCAAGGCGTCCGCCGATAGCTTCATCTCCCTCGCGATTGAGAGGGCATATTCGGCAACTCGCCGCGAATGTCCCGACGTATACGGATCACGTGCCTCCATGGCTTTTACCATCAACTCCAGCTTCTCTTCTAGCTCCTCCTGCAGCTCGCGATTCATCTGGTAGAGCTGTCTGACGAGGAAGAGAGGGAAAACGAGGATCGCGATCCCAGGAAGCTGCAGCCTCACGTATAAGAAGACGAGCAGAATCGCTAGAGTGCTTGAGAACAGGTCATTCACCAGTGCTCGCCCACCGATGCGACCCCAGGCTTCCCGTACCGATACGCCGCTGCTGAGCGAAACAGCGATTGCGACACTTCCTTGATTTACGAGAAAGAACGTGACGACAAGGGCGACGAAGGGAATGAACAGGAACGCAAAATCTCCTATGCCAACCGAACCTCCGAGAGCCCTGTATACCAATCCGCTAATTCCGACAGCCAACATGTATTGCGCGGTGTTGAAGACAATCCGGATCGGCGTCTTCTTCCGGACAAGCGTGTCCACCACGAGAGCCGTGAAACCACCAATAAGCATGGGCCACGGGTGACCAAATAGCAGAATGGTCGCCTGCAGTGGAATGAAGGCAAGGGAAGCGTTGGCCTTCGCTATCGGGATCTTGAAGAACAGAGAGTCGCTAACGACCGACAGCAGGGCGAAGACCGCAAGCGCGTTCCAGAAGGTGCGTTGCTGCGGTGAAGGCAACTGCCAAGGCAACTGCCAGTCCAACACGAACACGAGCGCTATGGCTAGCGCCGAGACCGCCCCGACGAGGAGGTAGACCCGCGTTGGGAATAATTCTTCCTCGGCTCGCGTGTCGCTCATCCCAACCCAGGTGACGTGTTGTGTTTCGTTGAGCTTGAGGGGGACCCCAAGTCCCCCGCTACCATGACGCCATGCCGTCTGCGAAAAACAACTTCGCAAAAGCCGCAAAAAGCGCTGCGAGCAAATGCAACATTTGAGCGTCACCCCCTTCTGGGAAACTGCGAGTCGTTGTCGACCCACCAGGAGTGGCACGCCTCGCTATGGCGCACCCGACGCTCCGCTCGTATGCTTTCCGCTCAGCTCCGCTCTAGGCTGGCGGTGACCAGGGGCCCCTTTGTTTCAAGTGTCCGTATGTGGCCCAGCGGATCCGAGACCGTCCGCCGCGACCGAAGCACTGCGTGAACCCGAACCGCTACGCTGCCTTGCGCCGCTTCAGCGCCTGCCGCATCGCTTCCACCACCGCCGGCATCCCCTCCACCTTGTTCAGAATCACCTTCACGCCCATCTCCCGCAGCTCTTTCCCCGCCGCCTCCGGCATCCCGCCGGTCACCACGAGCACCTCGGCGTCGAGCTGCCGGCCCGGCTCGAGCAGCCGCCGGATCACCTGCGGGGCGTTGAGGTCGGGCAGGCTGTAGTCGAGGACGATCAGCGACGGCTGCACCCGACCGATCTCGAGCAGCGCGTCCACGCCCGTCGCCGCCTCGACTACCTCCACGTCCAGATCTGATCGCTCGATCGTCAGCACCATCGCCTTCAGGTATCCGGGATCGTCGTCCACCACCACCACGACGTCGTGCCCGTTTCCACCCTCGAGCTCCGGCGGCACCGCCATCTCATGCGCGCGCAGAAACGCCGTGAGATCGTCCGCCGAAACACGCCGCCGACCCGTCGGTGTCTTGTGCCCCTTCAGTAGCCCCTGGTCGATCCAGTTCGCCACCGTCGCGGGAGAGACCTGACAGACGCGCGCGACGCGCTGCGTGCCCCAATACCGTCTGGTTTTCATTGAAATCGGCAAATTCACGAAACACGAAATACAGCAAAAATGAGAAGTGCGCAAGACCCCTTGTTGGGCCGGCGCAACAATCGGCAGGTCTTCGCTAACTGACTTTATTACAATGACTTACAACGTCGACATCAGGAAGCGCCCTATTTCATCACCTCCGCGCGTCAGTCCACCTGTTGGTTGCATCCAACACCGCGAGCACCGCGCTGCGCTCCGTGCTCTCACGAATCTCACACGTGCCCGTGAGCAACTGCGCCTCCCGGCCGCCCAATCCGTGCACCGCCACGAGCACGAATTTGCGATCGAACGCCTCGATGATCGTCGCGCCCTCGAGCGCGATCGAATTGTCAGGCAAGAGCTCGTCCAAACAAAGCGACGCGGCGCGCGCCGCGGCCTCCACGCGATTCCGCGTGGTGTCCGTCCCCTGCTCCTCCGCCTCCGCTTCGCGTCCCTCGAAGGAGAGCTTCACCCGCACGATCACGCGCTGCGGCCGCTCGGAGGGCCGCACTTCGAGCCCCTGGAAGATCACGACGCGCCGCTTGGCCCGCGACCGCACCGCGTCCTCCTGCAGCTGCTCGATCGGGCGCACGTCCGCGGTCTGCGCGACGCTGATCTTGCGGTGGTCGATCTTCATGCCGAGCTGCGCCATCAGCGCGGACTCGATGTTCCGCACCACCTGCTTGGCCTGCACGTCGCTCGTGGTGAGCACGTGGATCTCGCTCACCTCACCCAGCGGCGTGACCACCACCCGGGCCGATAGGATGCCCGTGAGCCCCGTGATCAGGTTCTCGGCGCGCTTCACGCCCCAGGGATCGGGGACCTGGCTGCCTCCCGCCGCTCCCCCCCCCGGCGTGAGTGGAGGCATGTCCCGATCGCTGCCGCCGGTCTCCTGCGGATTCGAGGTCGTCACGTCAGTCGCTCTCCCGTTGCCACGCGGTTTCTGCCTGAGGCCTTGGCGCTGTACAGCGCGCGGTCAGCCGCCACCAGTACGTCTTCCGATTCGGGCGCCCGTCCCGGCGCGAACTCCGCCACGCCGATGCTCACGGTCACCAGGCCCGGCGGATAGCCCAAGCGCTGCCCCATCGCTTCCACGCTGCCCCGCACCTTGTCCGCCACGCCGAGCGCGCCGTCCACGCCGGTCCGCACGAGCACCAGCACGAACTCGTCACCGCCGTAACGCGCCGCCAAGTCCGTGGTGCGGATGTGCACGCCGCACTCCCGCGCCGAGCCGCGCAGCACCTCGTTCCCTGCTTCGTGGCCGAACTGGTCATTCACCTGCTTGAAATTGTCCAGGTCCACGAACAGCACCGCGAACGGGTCGCCGGTACGGTCACTCCGCGCCACTTCCATAGCGAGGCGGTCGCGCAACACCCGGTACGTCGCGAGCCCCGTGAGGCCGTCCACGGCCGCTTGAAGCTGCGCCTGTCGAGCGACCTTGTCGAGATAGGGGGGACACGACTTGAGCGTCGTGCGCCCGAGCGCCGCCGCGGTCGCGAACGCGCGACAGCTCGCGTACCCGCACGCGCCGCAATCCCACGGCTTGCCGTTCGGCGCGAGCCCGATCTCGCCCAGAATACTTTCCACGGTCTCCGCCTGCGGGCCGTGGCCGTTGCCGTGCACGAAGAACGCCTCGGCGACCCGGACCTTCCGGGCGACGTCTTCCTCGACGACGGGAGCGCGCGCGCGCGCCGGCTCCGTGGCGCCGACGATCTCCCGCCGCCGGAACAGCTCGTCGCGCGGGCCCAGCAGCGGATGGTCGAGGCAGCCCTCGCACGGCAGGATGTCCACGAATCCCAGGTCGATCCGGTCCACCCCGACGGCATGGGCGATCGACCCGAGATTGCCCAGCCCCCGGACTTTGCGGAACCGCCGGCTGGCCTGCGTTTCCTCGAGCAACAGCTCGAGCGGCAGGCCGCCGGCCATACTCAGGTGCCGCCGCCGCTCCTCGGGCACGCGGGTGAAGTACGCCGGCTGCTTCTCGACCTCGATGCCCCGCCGCTTGAACACCCCACCCAGCTCCTCGAACGTGATGGCGGCGTCCACGTCGTCTCCACCCTCGGTGATGCACACGCCGGCGTAGACGATCGGTGTGTCGGGCCCGTAGAGCTGCTTCAGGTAACGCCCCTCCGCCGCGATCGGTGTCGCTACGGGCGCCAGATAGGGGATCAGCTCGGGGTACTGCCTGCGCACAGTCTCGACGATGACGGGGCACGTGCTTCGAATCATGGTGCCCCAGCCCTGGTCGGCCCAGAGCGAGAGGTACTCCCGCGCCACCAGCTCGTCGCCCAGAACGCCGCGGTGGACGGTGCGGAAGCCCGCGGCGTAACACGCGTTCACGACTTGCTCGGGCGTGGCGGGATAGAAGTAGACGGCGCATTCGACGGAGAGGATCAGCGCGGCGCGGCCGGACAGGGTGAGCTCGAGCGCGCGCGGTACGTCGCCCGCGACCTCGATCGCGTCGTGCGGACAGGCCGGCACGCACAGCCCGCAGCGCGTGCACGACTCATCCACGATACGCACTAGCGTGCCCTCGACCGCCACAGCGTCTGCCGGGCACACCCGCACGCACGCCATGCAGGCGACGCAGGAGTCGGGATTGATCTTAAAGTCCACTGAACCGCCGGCTGGGGTGCTGCATCCCTGGGAGCGGGAGCCGACAAGGGCGCCCAAACATGGGCGCCCCCGCACCTCGTGTCAATAGCCGCACGTGAGACAACCCTTTGGCAGAGGGTGACTTAGGCTAGCGCATACTCCTTCAGCTTGCGGTACAGCGTGCGCTCGCCGATCCCCAGCACTTCGGCCGCCTTGCGGCGATTTCCCTTCGTGTCGCGTAGGGCCGCCTCGATTGCAGCCCGTTCTACCTCCGCCATTGTCATGCCGGGCCGGTAGAGCAATTCGCCCTCGGGCGCGTGCTCGGCACTCTCGACGAGCGCCGGCGCGCTAACTGCCGAGGCCGGGCCCACCTCGATGACTTGAACGCGCTCTCCTCCCTGATCGAGACGCCTGCGGAGCTCCTCGACCTGTAACTTGAGCTCAACAAGACTGTGCAGGATAAACGCCAACTCCTGCCCCGCGCCACCACCACCACCCCCACCCCCTCCCCCTCCCCCTCCCCCGCCGCCCGCGAGCTCGGACGCGGTGAGGCGCATCGGCAGGCCGCGGAAGTGTTCGCGGATGTCGGCGGGGATGTCGGTCGCGCGGATCTCTCCTTCCGGCGCGAGCACGACCATGGACTCGATCAGATTGCGCAGCTGCCGGATGTTGCCCGGCCAGTCGGCGTCTACGAGGATCTGCTGCGCCTCGGGCGTGATCCCTTTGAAGGTCCGGTCGTGCTGCTTGGCGAATTCGGCGATGAAATGGCGGACCAGGAGTGGGATATCGCTCCGCCGCTCGCGCAGCGGGGGGAGGTAGATCGCGAGGACGTTGAGGCGGTAATACAGGTCGTCACGGAAGCGGCCGATTGCCACCTGCTCCTTGATCGCCTTGTTGGTCGCGGCGATCACGCGCACGTCCACCTTGATCGGCTGGGTGCCACCCACCCGGAAGAAGCTCCGGTCCTCGAGCACGCGCAGGAGCTTCACCTGGGTCGCGGGCGGGCACTCCGCGACCTCATCCAGAAAGATCGTCCCGCCATCGGCCAGCTCGAAGCGGCCCAGCCGCCGCTCCGCCGCGCCGGTGAACGCGCCCTTTTCGTGACCGAACAACTCGCTCTCGAGCAGGGACTCGGGCAGGGCGGCGCAGTTCACCGCGATGAAGGGCTTGCCGCGCCGCGACGAAAGGTCGTGAATCGCTCGCGCGACGAGCTCCTTGCCCGTGCCCGACTCGCCCTCGATCAGCACCGTGGAGGTCACCGGGGCCATCTGCTCGATCTTGACCAGCACTTCCTGGATCGCCGGCGACTCCCCGAGAATGCCCGTGCGCTGCTGCAGCTTGCGGCGCTCGATCAGGCGGCGCACCGTGGCCGTGACTTCCGTCGGGTCAGCGGGCTTCTCGAGATAGCCGGTGAGGCCGAGCTGGCGGGCGAGCCCCTTGGCGTCGGGCTCGGTCTGCTCCACGAGGCCGAGCGTCGAGATCTCGCGCTCCCGAGCGAGCGTGAGCAGCTGGGCCGCGCGCGTCTCGTGCAGTCCGCCCGTCACCACCACGCAATCGGGGGGCGGCTCGCGGCGGATCGCCTGGCGCCCCTCGTCGAACGTGGTCGCGAGGGTCGTGCGGAAGCCCGCCTCCTCGAGTGCGGCGTTGATGCGAACCGCGTGCTCGAGGTCGTCGGCGGTGACGAGGATGCGGTCAGGCATGCGACGAAAGTGTCGGGTGTCCGGTGTCCGGTGTCCGGTGCGTGGTCTGCGTTCCGGTCACCAGGTCCACCGTGTGATCCAAGAGATCCTCGAGCACGGCGAGCCCATCCGTCACACCGCCAGTCGAGCCGGGGAGGTTCACGATCAGCGTTTTGCCCCGCGTGCCCGCGACGCCACGGGACAACCAGGCGCGCGGAAAACTCGGCGCGGCGCTCGCGCGGAGCGCGTCGGCGATCCCGGGTGCCAGGCGATCCACGACGGCCTCGGTCGCCTCCGGTGTGACGTCGCGCTGCGTCAAACCTGTGCCACCGGTCGTGAGAATCACGTCTACCTCACCCGAATCGGCCCACCGGACGAGCTTTCCAGCGATCCGATCGGTCTCGTCCGGCACCACGCTTCGCACCGCGACCTCGTAGCCGTGCTCCCCTGCCCACGCCAGAATCGCGTCGCCCGACGTGTCGGCCCGCTGTCCCACGGCCCCCAAGTCGCTCACCGTCAGGATCCCTATCCGCATTCTTGCCGCCTTGCCGCCTTGCCGCCCTTTATCGCTTTGTCCTGTGCGGTACGAACGGCAACCGGACCACCTCCGCCGGCGCCCGCTTCCCGCGCACATCGATCGTGAACTGCGTGCCCGGCTTGGCCTGTGACGTGGGCAAATACGTGATGCCGATCGCGCTGTTCACGGTCGGCGTCACCGTGCCGCTCCGGACCGCATCCACCTTCGTGCCGTCGAGGTAAACGTCATATCCGTGCCGGGCCACCACCTTGGGCTCGGTCACCTTGAATCCCACCAGGCGCCGCTTGGTCCCCTCGAGCTTCTGCCGCTTGAGGGCGGGGAGTCCCGTGAAGCCCGCTCCCTTCTCGAGCTTTACGATCCAGCCGAGGCCGGCTTCATAGGGAGTGACGCCGTCGTCGATATCGTTGCCGTACAGCGGGTATCCCGCTTCGAGCCGCAGCGTGTCGCGCGCGCCGAGGCCGCAGGGCTCCGCGCGACCCGCTCCGACCAGGGCGTGCCACAGCGTCTCGAGATCGGCGCCGCGGCAGTACAACTCAAAGCCGTCCTCCCCCGTGTAGCCGGTGCGGGAGATAAAGCACTGGACGCCGGCGACCTTGCCCTCCGCGAAGTGATAGTACGGGATCACCGCGACCCCCACCGGCGTGAGCTGCGCCAGCAGCGTCTCCGCCTGGGGCCCTTGCACCGCAAGCAGCCCCGTCTCGTCCGACACGTCACGCAGGCGCACGTTGGCGCCGCGCTTCTGCTCCACGATGTGGTCCCAGTCCTTGGCGATGTTGGCGGCGTTGACGACGAGCATCAGCCGCTCCTCGAAGCGGTACACGAGGCAGTCGTCCACGAACGTGCCCTGCTCCGTGAGGATCGCCGAGTACTGAGCCTGCCCCGGGTGAAGGGCCCCGACGTCGTTGCAGGTGACGAGTTGCACGAACGCGTTGCGGTCGGGTCCCGAGACCTCGAACTCCCCCATGTGCGACACGTCGAACACGCCGACGCGCTCGCGCACGGCGCGGTGCTCGGCCGCGATCCCCGCGGGATAGCTCACGGGCATCTCGTAGCCCCCGTACGGGACCATCTTGGCGCCGAGCGTTGCGTGGATGAGGTGCAGCGGGGTGCGCTTGACGGTGTCGGTCAATCCGGCCTCCGATGAGCCACCCTAGCCCATCAGCGTGGCGAGCAGGGCCTTCTGTACGTGCAGCCGGTTCTCCGCCTCGTCCCACACGCGCGACTGCGGGCCCTCGATCACCTCGGTGGCTACCTCCTCGCCGCGATGCGCGGGGAGGCAGTGCAGGAAGATGGCCTTCGGGTCGGCGAGCCGCATGAGATCGAGATCTACCGTGTAGCCGCGGAACGCATTGCGCCGCGATTCGGCCTCGCCCTCTTGGCCCATGGACGCCCACACGTCCGTGTTCACGACGTGCGCCCCTTCGACCGCCTCCTCGGGGACCTCCGTGATCTCGATGCAGGCGCCGGCCTGCTTGGCCCGATCGAAGATGGGGCGGTTCGGCTCGTACCCTTCGGGGCACGCGAGGCGCAGCTCGAAGCCCAGCACCTGAGCGGCCTCGATCCAGCTGTTCGCCATGTTGTTGCCGTCGCCCACCCAGGCGATCCGCTTCCCCTCCCAGCCGCCGAGCGCCTCGCGCACCGTGAACAGGTCGGCGAGCACCTGGCAGGGGTGTGACAAGTCCGTGAGCCCGTTGATCACCGGCACGGTCGAGTGATGCGCCAGCTCGACCACCTCGCCGTGGTCGAAGGTGCGAATCATGATGCCGTCCACGTAGCGCGACAGCACGCGGGCCGTGTCGGGGATCGGCTCGCCACGGCCGATCTGGATGTCGCGGGACGAGAGGAACAGGGCCTGGCCACCCAGCTGGTAGGTCCCGACCTCGAAGGACACCCGCGTCCGGGTGCTGGACTTGGCGAAGATCATCGCCAGGGTCTTCCCGGCGAGGGGGGTCTCCCGGTACCCGCCCCCCTTCATCCGGCGGGCGAGGTCGAAGAGCCGTAGGATCTCGTCCTTGGAGAGATCGGTGACGGCGAGGAAGTCGCGTTTGGGCATGGATTGCCTTAAGGGTGAGCCAAAATGACAGCCTTCGACTGCTAATTCTACCTAGAGGATGTAGCGGCGCAAGTCTTCGTCGTCGACGATCTTCGCCAGGCGGTCGCGCACCTGAGGGGCGTCGAACACCAGACGCTTGTTGGGCAGCTCCGGTAGGTCGAACATCACGTCCTCGAGCAACGTGGTCATCACGGTGTGGAGCCGCCGGGCGCCGATGTTTTCCATGCGCTCGTTGGCCTTGGCGGCGATACGCGCGATCTCCTTCACGCCGTCGCCCGTGAACTCGAGGGTGGCGCCCTCGGCGGCGCACAGCGCGGCGTACTGCTTGGTGAGCGCGTTCTCGGGCTCCGTCATGATGCGCACGAAGTCCGCCTCGGTCAGCGGCTGCAGCTCCACGCGGATCGGGAAGCGGCCTTGCAGCTCGGGGATCAGGTCCGAGGGCTTGGACACGTGGAACGCGCCGGCCGCGATGAAGAGGATGTGGTCGGTGCGGACGTATCCGTAGCGCGTCTGGACGGTCGAGCCTTCGACGATCGGCAGTAGATCGCGCTGCACGCCCTCGCGCGAGACGTCCGGGCCCACGGTGCCGCGCTCGCCCGCGATCTTGTCGATCTCGTCGATGAAGATGACGCCGTGGTTCTCGACGCGGTCGAGCGCCTCGTTCACCACGTCGTCCATATCCACGAGCTTCTTGAGCTCCTCGTCGATCAGGATCCGCCGCGCCTCGTGCAGGTGTACGGTGCGGCGCTTCTTTTTCTTCGGCATCATCTCCTGCAGCCACTCGGTGAAGTTGAAGTCGGGCCCCTCCATGCCCTGCGGCGGTTGCATCATCTCGATGCCCGGGAAGCTCTGCTGCTGTACCTCGACCTCGACCTCGCGCTCCTCGAGCTTCCCGTCCTTGAGCTGCTGGCGCAGCTTTTCGCGGGTACGGCGGCGCCGTTCCTGCGCTTCGACGTCAGCCTCGACGGTCTTGGGCGTCACATCGCCCTTGGACGAGACGACAAAGAGCGGCGCCTTCTCCCCTCTCCCCTCTCCCTTCTCCCCCGTGGGCGGCGTGGCGGGAAGCGGTTGAGTGGGAGTCGGGGGCAGCAGGAGATCCAGTAGGCGCTCTTCCGCCCGCCGTTCCGCGTCGGGATACACATCATCTTCGCGCTCGCTGCGCACCATGCTGATCGACGTGTCCACGAGCTCGCGCACCATCGACTCGACGTCGCGCCCCACGTAGCCGACCTCGGTGAACTTGGACGCCTCGACCT
The DNA here is from genome assembly GCA_035577025.1 of Gemmatimonadales bacterium. Classification (GTDB taxonomy): domain Bacteria; phylum Gemmatimonadota; class Gemmatimonadetes; order Gemmatimonadales; family GWC2-71-9; genus AG41. The sequence continues at coordinate 15,385 of DATLVU010000059.1, read as the reverse complement.
TGAGGAACGGCGCGCCGGCGAGCCGCGCGAGCCGGCGGGCGATCTCCGTCTTCCCCACACCCGTGGGCCCGATCATGATGATGTTGTTGGGCAGGATCTCGTCCCGGATGTCGTCGGGCGCCTGCGCGCGCCGCCAGCGGTTCCGCACCGCGATGGCGACGGCCTTCTTGGCCACTTCCTGGCCCACGATATAGCGATCCAGCTCGGCGACGATCTTCCGCGGTGGCAGCTCCTCGAGCCACGGCATCGAGTCCTCCGGAGCCTGCGGAGGAGTGGACGAGGCCGGGAGGTCGTCGGATGGGGGCGTGCGGGTCGGCTCGGCCATTAGAGCTCCAGGATCGAGATGTGCGTGTTCGTGTACACGCAGATCTCGGCGGCGATCTCGAGAGACCGCTTGACGATGTCCTTGGCGGGGAGCTCGGAAGAGGTGAGCAGGGCGCGCGCCGACGCGAGCGCGTAGCTCCCCCCCGAGCCGATCGCGAGCACGCCGTCGTCCGGCTCGATCAACTCACCCGAGCCCGAGATCACGTAACCGTGCTCCTTGTCCGCGACCACGAGCAGGGCCTCGAGGCGGCGCAGCACGCGGTCGGACCGCCAGTCCTTGGCGAGCTCGACGGCCGCGCGCGGCAGGTTGCCGGGGTAGCGCTCGAGCTTCTCCTCGAACTTCTCGAACAGCGTAAAGGCGTCCGCCGCGGCGCCCGCGAAGCCGGCGAGAATCTTCCCGCCCTTCAGCGTGCGCACTTTGTTGGCGTTCGCCTTCATCACCGTGTCACCGATGGTCACCTGACCGTCGCCGCCCAGGGCCACGTGACCATCGCGGCGGACGCACAGGATGGTGGTCGAATGAATGCTCTGTATGTATTTCATGCCCGAGGATGCGCTTGTTGGTACACCCGCTTCAGTCGCGTGACGGACGTATGAGTATACACCTGCGTGGTAGACAGTGAGGCATGCCCGAGCAGCTCCTGCACCGCGCGCAGGTCCGCGCCGGCGTCCAGCAGGTGCGTGGCGAACGAGTGGCGTAACGAGTGCACGTGCAAGTCCCGGCCGCGGCTTCCCGTGAGGACTCTGAGGAGCCGTTTGATGGCCAGCTGCACGCTCCGCTGCGTGAGCCGTCCCCCGCGCCGGCTCACGAACACCGCGCGACGGTCGAACGTTCCCGCGCCGAGCGTGCTCCAACCCGGCAAGCTGTCCCGGCGTCGGTAATAGCGTCGCAGCGCGCGCGTCGCGTGTGTGCCGACCGGCACGATCCGCTCTTTCCGTCCCTTCCCGCGCACTTTCACCTGATCCGACACGAGGTCCACATCTCGCTCCGACAGCCCCGCCAGCTCGGCGAGCCGGATACCCGTCGAGTAGAACAGCTCGAGCATCGCTAGGTCGCGGGCCTCCGTGAATCCACCGGCCGCCGCCCGGCGCTCGGCTTCCGCGAACACGCGCTCGGTCTCCTCTCGATCCAGGTACGCAGGCAATGGCTTCCCGAGTTTCGGCATCCGCGCGGCGCGTGCGGGATTCACTTCGAGCCCCTGGGTGACGTTCAGGAACCGATAGAACGTGCGCAGCGCCGAGAGCGCGCGGGCCGCCGAGCGCTTCGCGAGACCGCGCTGCTGCATCGCGCCGAGCCAGCCGCGAATCGCCAGCCGGTCGACGCCCGCCCAGCTCCACTGGCCTCCGTAATAGTCCGTACAGAACGACGCGAAGTCGGCCACGTCCCGCGCGTAGGCGGTTACCGTGTGCGGCGAGTCGTTACGCTCTTTGCTGAGGAACGAGACGAACTTCTCGATCTCGGGAAGTGTGCCGGCCGAGCTATTCCGCATTCCGCACTCCGCATTCCGCATTGACTCGCGCCACGAACGTATCCATGTCCCCTAACGCCCGCTCCACGAGCAGCTCTTTCTTGCGTTGCTTGTCCCGCTCCGGGCGCTCGAGCGGCTCGACCAGGCCGAAGTTGGCGTTCATCGGCTGGAAGTGCTCGGGATCGGCGGTGTGCACGTGACGGTACAGCGCGCCGAGCATCGTCGTGGGCGGAGGAACCATAGGCTCCTCGCCCGCGAGCAGCCGCGCGAGATTGATCCCGGCCAGAATACCAGTCGCGGCGGACTCTGTGTACCCCTCCACGCCGGTGAGCTGCCCCGCGAAGAGCAGCATCGGGTCGTCCTTGGCGGACAGGTGTGCCGTCAGTGCCCGCGGCGAGTTGATGTACGCATTGCGATGGATGCTACCGAACCGCAGTAACTCCGCGTGCTCGAGTCCCGGGATCATCCGAAACACGCGCTGCTGATCCGGAATCCTGAGTCGGGTCTGGAAGCCCACCAGATTCCACATCTGGCCCGCGCGGTCTTCCTGTCGAAGCTGGACGACGGCGTAAGGCTCGTTTTCCCCGGGCTTGCGCGCGGGGTCAGTAAGCCCCACGGGCTTCATCGGCCCGAACCGCAACACGTCACGTCCGCGCGCGGCCATCTCTTCGACTGGGAGGCAACCCTCGAAGTACGGCGTCTTGTCGAACTCGTGGTGCGGCCTGTACTGCTCGCCCGTCCGGAGCGCGGTCACGAACGCATCGTACTGCGCCTCGGTGAACGGGGCGTTCCAGTAGTCGTCGCCCGAGCCTTTACCGTAGCGCGAGGCCCGGAAGAGCTTGCTCGTGTCGAGCGAGTCGACCGACACAATGGGAGCGATCGCGTCGAAGAAGGCGAGCGCCTGCGCGTCGAGCCGTCGCGCCACGGCGGCGGCGAGCGCCTCGGACGTGAGGGGTCCGGTGGCGACCACGGCGGGGGACGGGAGCGCCGTCGCCTCGCCGCGCACCACGGTGATCCGGGGATGGCTCGTGACGCGCTCATGCACGGCCTGCGAGAACGCCACGCGGTCCACCGCGAGCGCCGCGCCGCCCGGCACGCGCGCCTGGTCGGCCGCATCCAGCACGACGCTCGAAAGCCGGCGCATCTCGGCCTTGAGCAGACCGTGCGCGTTAGTGGTCTCGACGGATTTGAAGGAGTTCGAGCAGACCAACTCGGCGAGACGGTCGGTCTGGTGCGCGGCGGTCATGCGGACCGGGCGCATCTCCTGCAGCGTGACCGCGATCCCCCGCTCGGCGAGTGCCCAGGCAGCCTCGCTGCCCGCCAGCCCGCCGCCAACCACGACGGCGTTCAGCTCGCGACCGACTCCGCCGGCGCGCCTTCCTCCACCGTGATTTCGTGTCCGCACTTCAGGCACTTGCGAGAAACCCCTTTGGTCTTGGTCTGCTTTTCTTCCATCCCGAGGAACCCACAGCTCGGGCACGCGACCGCGACCGGGCGGTTCCACGTCGAGTAGTCGCACTCGGGGTAGCGCAGGCATCCGAAGAAGTTGCGACCCTTCCTGGTACGCCGCTCCGCGAGATCGCCCACGTCGCACTTCGGACACTTCACGCCGAGCGGGACGGGCCGCGTGTGCTTGCAGGCCGGGAAGCGCGTGCACGCTAGGAACTCGCCGTAGCGCCCGGTCTTGATGACCATCGGCGCGCCGCACTCCTGGCAGATCTCGTCGGTCGGCTTGTCGGGGACCTTGTCTCGCCGCAACGGCCGCGTGTAACGGCACTCGGCGGGGTAGCGGGCGCAGGCGATGAACGGTCCGAACCGGCCGCTTCGGACCTGGAGCGCGCTGCCACACGTCGGACACTTCTCCTTGTGCAGCTCGGAGAGGTCATGCACGTCGTGAATGAGCTTTTGCACGTCGACCGCGTCCAGCGCCTTGGAGAAGGGACCCCAGAAATCGCCGAGTACCCGCTGCCAGGCGAGATCGCCCTCTTCGACTTTGTCGAGCTCGTCCTCCATCTGCGCCGTGAACCCGACGTCGAACACCGCGGGGAACGAGCGCTTCATCACCTGCCACACCGTCTCGCCCAGCGGCGTCGGCGCGAACCGCCGCTCCTTCGCCGTCGCGTACCAGCGGGTCTTGAGGGTCGAGATGATCGTCGCGTAGGTCGACGGCCGTCCGATCCCCAGACGCTCGAGCTCCTTCACCAGGCTGGCCTCGCTGTAGCGCGGCGGCGGCTCCGTGAAGTGCTGGTTCGGCGTGATCTGCTTCACGGGCACCACGTCGCCCTCGGCAAGCGGCGGGATCGGGGGCAGATCTTCCAGCGTCTTCCCCTCTTCCGGCTCGTGCGCCTCGTGGTACAGCACGTGGTAGCCGTCGAACAGCACCCGTGATCCCGTAGCCCGGAACACGAACCGGCCGAGATCGAAGTCCACCTTCGTCGTCTCGAACACGGCGGGCGTCATCTGGGAGGCGACGAAGCGCCGCCAGATCAGCTGATACAGCTTGAACTGCCGCGAGTCGAGGTACTTCTTAAGGTCGTCGGGGCGGCGGAGCACGTCGGTGGGCCGGATCGCCTCGTGGGCATCCTGCACGCGCGCGTTGCCCTTCCCGCCTTTGTGGACCACCGGCTCGCTCGGCAAGTAGCGCTTGCCGTACTCCTTCGTGATGTAGTCACGGGCCTGCGCAATAGCCGAGTCCGCCACGCGCACGGAGTCCGTGCGCATGTAGGTGATGAGGCCGACTGGGCCTTCCTCCGCGACCTCGATACCCTCGTACAGCTGTTGGGCGAGCCGCATCGTGACCGCCGCCGAAAACCCCAGCTGTTTCGCGGCTTCCTGCTGCAGCGTACTGGTGCGGAAGGGCGGCGGGGCCGCACGGCGGCGCTCACCCGTCTCGACCGACGTGACCTTGAACGGGATCTTGAGGGCCTCGTCTACGATGGCCCGCGCGCTCGTCTCGTCCTTGATCTCGGGCTTCTTGCCGTCGAGTTTGTGCAGCCGCGCCTGGAAGCCCTGGCCGTCCTTCTCCAGGTCGGCCTCGATGGTCCAGTACTCCTGCGGCACGAACTTGCGGATCTCCTCCTCGCGCTCGCAGATCAGCCGCAGGGCCACGGTCTGCACCCGGCCCGCGGAGAGCCCGGTCTTGATGCTTTTCCACAGGAGCGGGGACGTCTTGTAGCCGACCAGCCGGTCCAGCACGCGACGTGCCTGCTGCGCGTCGACCTTGCGCTGGTCGATGTCCAGGGGATGGGCGAGCGCGTGGGCGACCGCGTCCTTGGTGATCTCGTGGAACAGGACGCGCCGCACCTTGCCCCCGTTGCCGAGCTGGCTGGCCACGTGCCACGCGATGGCCTCGCCTTCACGGTCCGGGTCGGTGGCGAGCAGCACCTGCGCCGACGCCTTGGCGGCTTTCTTGATCTCCGCCAGCGTCTTTGCCTTCTCCTTAATGGTCACGTATTCCGGCGTGAAGCCGTTCTCCACGTCCACGCCGAGCTTGCGCTGCGGCAGATCCCGCAGGTGCCCCACCGTGGCCTTCACGGTGTAGCCAGCGCCCAGGTACTTGCCGATCGTCTTTGCCTTGGTGGGCGACTCGACGATGACGAGCGCACCCTTCCCTTCCGCCGGTGAGGGCGCACTCGTCTTCGAGCGGCGGCGCTTCGGCTTGGCGACCGTCACGACTTCCTCGACCTCCTCAACTTTCACAGCAGCTTTCTTAGCAGTCACTCGTCAATCCTTCGTCAAACGACACGAGAGCGCATCTTTACCATCCTGCACTCGATTGCGCAAGCCTGACGACCTCAATCACCACCTGCGGCGTCGATTTCCGATCCGCGTCCACCTCGGCGTTGGCGGTGCGATAAAATGGCTCGCGCTCCTTCTGTAGCTCCCGCATCCGCGCCACCGGATCTCCTCCCATTAACACCGGACGGTTTCCTTCCGGCCCGGCGCGCTGCGCCGCGGTCTCGGGGCGCGTGCGCAGATACACGACGAGTGCGTGTCCCTTCGCGCTCTCGATCGCGCCCGGCTGCGCCGCCCATCCGCCGCCCGGCGCGATCACGGCGGGATCGCCGGCGAGCGCGGTTTCCATTTCCTTGCGCTCCATGTCGCGGAAGGCCGCTTCGCCCTTCTCCGCGAAGATCATCGTGATCGGCTTCCCTTCGCGGCGCTCGATGATCGCGTCGATGTCCACGAATCCCGCCTGCAGCCGCTCCGCCAGGAGGCGGCCCACGGTGGTCTTGCCGCACCCTGGCAGACCGACGAGCACAATGTGGCGCTTCACGACGCCGCCCCCTTCGGGGTGCGCGCGCGGACCTGAGCGAGATACCCCTCGAAGTTCCGCTTGGTCTCACTCAGCGCGTCGCCGCCGAATTTTTCGAGCAGCGCCTGAGCGAGCACCAGGGCCAGCATCGCCTCCGCGATGACGCCCATGGCTGGCACCGCAGTCACGTCCGACCGCTCGGATTGCGCCTGCGCGGGCCCGCCAGTTTTCAGATCCACCGTGCGCAGCGGGGACATCAGCGTCGAGATCGGCTTCATCGCCACTCGGGCCACCAGGGGCTCCCCCGTGGTCATGCCGCCTTCCGTCCCGCCGGCCCGGTTGGTGGCCCGGGCCAGGCCCGGGAGGATCTCGTCGTGCACCTCGGAGCCCTTGCGGCGCGCGGCCTCGAAGCCGAGCCCGAGCTCGACGCCTTTCACGGCGGGGATGGACATCAACGCCTGCGCCAGCCGGCCGTCGAGCTTCGTGTCCCAGGAGACGTGCGAGCCGAGACCCACTGGCAGACCGAGCGCCACCACCTCGACCACGCCGCCGAGTGTGTCGCCCGCCGCCTTCGCGGCGTCGATGCGAGAGATCATCTCTTTCTCGGCGTCGGGATCGAGGCAACGAACGGGGCTGGCATCAGAGCTTGCGTTGAGGTGCTCAGGTAGGGGCGCAGCATGCTGCGTCCCTACATTGGCCCTAACGCCGCCCAGTTCCGCCACGTGGGAGCCAATCTCGATCCCGAACTGATCAAGCAGCACCTTGCACACCGCGCCGCACGCGACTCGCGCCACCGTCTCCCGGGCGCTCGCGCGCTCCAGGATATCGCGGGCGTCCTGGCGGTCGTACTTGAGCGATCCCGCGAGGTCCGCGTGCCCGGGCCGCGGCCGGGTGACCTGACGGCGGCGCTCTCCTCCAGAGGCGTCAGCTTCCGGAGCCATCACGTCCTGCCAGTGCTCCCAGTCGCGGTTCCACACCAGCATCGCGATCGGGGAGCCGAGCGTCTCGCCCGCGCGGACGCCGGCGAGCCATTCGATCTGATCCGCTTCGATCTTCATGCGCGCGCCGCGGCCGTAGCCGCCCATGCGCCGCTTCAGCTCCGCGTTGACGCGTTCGGCCGCGAGCGGCAGCCCCGCGGGGATCCCCTCGAGGATCGCCACCAGGCCACGCCCGTGCGACTCGCCCGCCGTCGTGAAGCGAAACGTCACGCTAGGGCTCCTCCCTCAATACCTCCACCGTCTTTCACCATCCTCCACCATCCTCCCATATTAGCACGCGAGCCCGACTCCAGGCCGGGCTCTCGTGCTGCGCTCTAGTCGTTCCCGCTCGCGACGTCACCGCCGCCGAGGCGGTGCCGGCACGAATATGTTCGTGATTGCCGGCAGCCGCACGATGACCAAACCGCGTGCCGTGATCCCGAACAGCAGCTGGGCGCCACCGGCATCCTTGGCGACGCGCAGCGGGCCGATGATGGGATCACGCACGGGGATCGAATCGACCAGCGCGCCGTAGAAGGTGTCCCACACGTGGACCGTTGCGTTCTGCCCGGCGGCGAACAGGATGCGATTGTTGATATTCCCGGTCCCGCCGCAGGTTGGGGCGCACGACCCGCCGGCGGCAAAGTTGTGGTCCACGTTCATGTCCATCCCGGGACCGCTCGAGTCCGGCGACGTGGCCTTCAGTCGCAAACCCTCATCGAGGAAGTAAAGCGAATCAGCCCGCGCCACGTTGGTCGCGCCGTTGAAGTTGGTCGCAATGGAGTGCACGCGGGTCGCAGTGTTGCTGATGAAGTCCACTACGTCTATGGCCGGCGACATGCCGAAGTCGACGTCGTTGTCACCGGTGTCGGTGATTCCAGTGTTCGGCCCCGGTGGGGTTCTCGGTGTCGCGCACGTCGTGGTGGTCGCGCTGCCGTGCACGAGCGGCGCCTTGGTGGTGTAGGACATCACGCGGGCGAACCCGATACCGCCCGCGAGCGCGCCGCCCTCGCCAAAGAACCCGTGCGTGAAATTCCCGGAGTTGCGCGCGAACGTCGAGTCGCCGAGCCCGAAACGTGACAGGTTGACGTTGACGCCGGCGCACGCCGACAGAATGGTCTTCGTCACGTTGTACGGTAATCCGCGGCGCAGCTCGATGCGCAGCGTATCATTCCCCGTTGCAGGCGCGCCTTCGGCCAATTCCCAGAAGAAGTGCCCGAACAGTGCGGTCGTGTCTCCATTGAAGGCGGGCCGATGCATCTTCTCCATCCGCAACGTGGCCCGGTTGGTGAAGGGTGACGGGTCGGCCGCCGTCGGCACCGTGGAGTAGATGGAAAAGATGGAGTCGGCGTCACAATTCGGCGGTGCGGCTCCCACCCGGCACACGGTCGCCACGTATTGCGGGCGGTCCGAGATGTTGAACACAATGATTTCCAGCTGGAAACCCCCGGCCTGCGTCAGCACGTGATAGGTCTCCACCAGGAAATCCGGCAGGTCTTGCCGCCACAACAGCTGGCGTGGCGCGCCGGGGCCGACGTTGATGACCGACAGCTGCGTGCCACCGGAGTTGGCCACGACGATCGTGTCGGCATAGTGACCCAGCGTGTCCTTGGGCCAGAGCGCGATGCCCCAGGGCTGCGCGCCCGCCGACGGAATCCCTGACGCCACGAACGTCGAGTTGGCGACCTGGAAGACCTCGACCCGCGACAGGGTCGGATTGGTCAGGTACAGCTCGCGGCGCGTGGAGTCGTAGATCGCGTCCGCGATGGACCCGCCGAGCGGGAGCGGCCGGGTGAACCCTGCGACGACCACAACCGTGTCGGTGCCGCCGCTCGGATTCGCGGCGCGCATCGGGCCCGCCCGCCCCGCCCGCAGCGGCGGCGCGGTAATCAGCGTGCTGGTCTGCGAGTAACCGCAATTATTCGTCGGCGTTGCCAGGTCGCACGCGTATCCGCGCACGATCACCGGTTTGGGGAACTGCGTGATCAGCGCCGCCAGACCCAAGCTCAACGTTTTCGTCACGTCGGTGAGGTTTGCCGCGCCGACGTTCACCGTGACCAGGCTCAGCGCGGGCCCGGTGAGCGTGAGGGATGTGTCCACTTGGAAGCCGATCAGCGAGATCCCGCTCGGATCGGTCGCGTGAACCGTGATGCTGTCGTTGACCTCCACACGCGCCGCGATTGAGAACGATACGGTGGGTGGCGTCACGTCGTTTGCCGCTGACTGTACGGTGACGACAACCGAGTTTGACAAGCCGCGACGCCCGCCCGCATCGACCGCGAACCCCGTGACCGTGAATGTCCCCGTCGTCGCCGTCACCGTCAGCGTGTCCGTATACGTCGTGTCCGGCGGGAAGTTCGTGACGAACACGAGCGAGTCCGTCGGCGGTGTGGTCGGGTCGGTGACCGCGCTGCGTGCCGCGACGATGAACCCCACGCGCTGGATCCCGCCCAGCTGCTGCGCCTGAACGGCAATGGTGATGTTCTTCCCGGTGGACGCCACCGCGCCGACCGATGGCGCGAGCAGGTTCACCTTGAGCGCCTGCACGTTCGACAGGAAGATGAAGATCGAGTCCGTGGCGAAGTTGCCCGCGCCGTCCGTGGCGCGACCGACGATCTTGATGAGACCGCCGGCGCCCGAGTTCCCTGCAAACGCGATGTGCTCGGCCAGCGTGAGGGACGGCGTCGCCGTGTTGAAGATCGTATCGGTCTGAGCGATGTAGCCGCCCGAATAGGTGAGCTGGATATCCTTGAGGCTCAGATTGTCCGATGCGGTCACGGTGAACACCAGACCGCTCGCGATCTGTTGCGTGTCGGCCGTCGTGGACAGCGCGATCGACGGCGGGATGACATCGCGCTGCACGCCACCTGGGTTGCTGGCGGTCTCGCAGCCCCAGACGCCCGCGATGAGCGCGATACTCCCCCACCACGTCCGCACGACTCGAACCCGCGACATAGAACGCTCCTGGTTACTTCCCGGTGCTGGGCGTCACCAGGTCGTCGATGATGTGCGGCGTGATGAGGATCAAGAGATCGCGCCGCTCTTCCGTCTCGGAGCTGAAACCGAACAGCTTGCCGAGAATCGGCAGGTCTACAAGGAACGGGATTCCGGACTTGGTTACAGTGACCGAGGTCACTGTGAGGCCGCCGATGACCGCGGTTTCGCCGTCGTTCACCAAGATCTGGTTGTCCGCCTGTTGCGTCTGGAACGTGAACCCGATGTCCACGGACGCGGGTTTGACGCTCGAGTTCTCGGCGTGCACCTCCATCAACACCTGACGGTTGGCCGTCACGTGCGGCGTCACCCGCAGGTTGATACCGGTCTGCTCGAATCGCACGGTGGCGCGGGGCGGGCCGGTTGTGCCGGCGGTCTGCGAGCTGACGTCGATCACGCGGATCGGAACGCGGTCGCCGACCAGAATCTCGGCCGGGCGATTGTCGAGCGTGGTGATCGTGGGTTCGGCCTGAAGATCGGCGAGCTCGACGCGCTGCAACGCCTGCAGGAACGTCGTCAGGTTGAAGTTCCCGACGGCGGTCGAGAAGATCAGATCGAGCGCCGGGTTGACGATCTCCTGGTTCGCGTTGCCGAGTGCGGACAACGAGTTGCCCCCGAGATCGACGATCACGTCGGTGGGCAAGAAGTTCGACTGCGGCACGAACGCATCCGGAATGCCGTCGCCGTTCGTGTCCACGGCCTTCGCAGTGCGCGGGTCGGGCCGCTGGATGAGCTGGTTGAAGAACTGCGTCTGCGAGCCGAGGTCGTACTTCAGACCAAGCTCTTCGACATCTGTCCGATCCACGAAGATGATCTTCGCCTGGATCGACACCTGCGGGGTACGGATGTCCAGTCCCTTGACGAAGTCCTCGACCCGGGTGATCCGACTCGAGATCTCGGTGATGACGAGCGCGTTGCTCGTGGAATCGGCGACCACCGCACCGCGCTTCGTGAGGATGGACTGCACGGACGGGACCAGCGCTGACGCCCTGGCGTAGTTCACGCGGACGAGCCGCGTTTCCACCGGCACCGTCGAATCGGCGCGCGCCAGGTCCCTTTTGTCGATCACCTGGTAGATCCCACCGTCCAGCACGTTGACGGTAAGCCCCTGCGATTCGAGCACCGCGGCGAACGCCAGGTCCCACGGTTGGTTCTTGATCTCGGCGCTGACGCTGCCCTTGATGTCCTTCGAGAGGATGATCGTGCGGCCGCTGAACGCCGCAAAGCCCGCGACCACCTCGCGCAGGTCCGAATTGTCCCAGGTGACCGTGATGCGCGCCGCTTGGGACTGCATGCTCTCCTTGGCGTGCTCGGCGAGAAACTCGTCGATGGTGATCTCGTCCGCGCTTTGCGCCGGCGCGGCCACACGCGCCGCTTGACCACCGCGGCTCGACGCCGGCTGTACTGCGACCGGGGGAGGCGCGCTCGCGGCCGACTGGCTCGACCACGCCGCGAAGCCCGTCCGCTCCGAGACGATCCGCACCCGCACCTGACCGTCCTTCCGCTCGATGCGGTAGCCCGTCAGGACGTCCACGTCGATCACGACGCGTACCACGCCGGGGCGGAACTGCGCGTACCGGATGTTCTTGATCCCGCCGCGATTCAACCCGTCGTACAGCACGGCGGGCGCCACGAGGCGCGCGCCCTGGAGGTCGACGACCAGCCGGGCCGGGTTGGCTAGCGTGAAGTCCTGCACGTCCACCGCACCCTGGAGATCGATCACGACCTCCACGCTCTTGTCCGCGGGGAGCACGCTGACCGCCTTCACCTCGCCGTCCCGCCCTGCGCCGCCTCCACCCCCCGCAAGGGCTCGGGGAGGGGTTGCCGCCGCGACCACCAGGCACGCGGCGAGGGCTGCGATGCGCTTCATGGCGTTACCTCCTGCTTGGCGAGCTGCAGGCTTTCCTGCCGCTCGAAGCCGAACTCCTGCACCGTAAACACGATTTCGCGCGGCCGGATCGTCGTCGTCTTGAGGCGCCCGATGATCTCGCCCGGCTTCACCCGATAGATCTTGCTGTTCGTCACGTCGCGCAGCACCGCCACGCTCCGCGCCGGATACCGGCCATCGTAGTAGATGCCGACCAACCGCAAATCCGAAAGCAGCGGGCGGATGTCTCCCGACCGGAGCAGGGACAGGAACGGATCGCGGCCGCCGCCCTCATAGGAAAACACCTCGCGCACGAGCGCGGGCGTCCCCGTGCTGTCCGGCTTTCGCGCCGTGTCGGCCTTGGCGCTGTCAGGACGCACCGCCGCGGCCGCGGCCCGCGTGGGGGCTGCGGGCGGCGCGGGGGGCCGGGTCGCCGGCGCGGGCTTTGGCTTCGCCTGGGCGGCGAGTGAGCCCGTGGCGACCAACGCCGCCACGCACACCGCGAGCCTCGCGCTCACTGCGTCGCTCCGGCGGGCCTTGCCCCCTTCTTCCCGGCCGGGCCCGGGGGTGGCGCGGCCGCCTTCACGTACGTCCGGATCATGAACTGCGCCTCGAGCAGCGCGCCGGTCGTGTCACCGATGAGCTTCTGCGCCTGCGAATTCGCCGCCTTGAGGTTGACGTCCTGCGGGACGATGATGCGCTGCAGGCTCGCAATGTCGGACATGAACTCGCCGAGCTGGTCGAAATGGCCGATGATCTCGAGCCGGTACCGGTACGTATCGAACGGCGGCCCGGGCTCGACCGCCTGGGGCTCGATCCGGCCGATGGTCACGCCGCGCACCTTGGCCTTGGTCGAGATGTCGTCGATGAGCGCGGGGACCTCGTTCTTGTCGGGCACGAGCCGCCGCATCACGGCGAGGAGCGCGGTATACTGCTCGACCTTGCGACGCAGGTCCTCGACCGTGCCGCTCGCAAGATCGGACTTCGCCCGGTCGATCACCTGCTGCAGGCTGTCGATCGTGGTGCGGGTCGCGGAGATCTGCTCGCCCGTCGGCTTCATCCAGTAGTCCCAGAACGCCCAGCCGACACCGGCGAGCGCGACTGTGAGCAGGAGGAAGACCTGGCTCTGCTTGTCCTGGGGGATCAGAGCCATGGCGCTACCTCGCCGACTGGGTGAGGGGGACGGTGCGGATGTAGACCGAGTCCGCGACGCGGTAGCGCACGGCGACGTTGAAGGCGGTCACGGGACGGTCCGCCTCGACCACGGTGGACGTCGTCGCGGGCATCACATCCGTCAGCCAGGGCGACGCCGCCAGCTGCCGCAGGAACGTGGTGTACGCCTGGATGTCGACGGTGCTGCCGGTGATCCAGACGCGCACCTGCGGCACACCGGTCGAATCGACACCTCCCGGTGCCGCAATGGCCCCGGGCGTTCCGGGAGCGAGGTTGTTGCCGCCCGCCACCGAGATGCCGGTGAGCCAGGTGTAGGGCGGGAGCGCCTTCGTGATCTGGTCGAGCACGTGCGGCCACACGTACCGGTCGGCGTCGATGCCGCGGATGACGTTGATCTCCGCGACGAGCGAATCCCGGATCTTCTCCGATTGGCGCTTCTGCGCGATCACCGCGTCGAACCGCCGCTTCTCGGCCTGCACGTCCGCGAGCTTCGAGTTAAGGATGCGCAGGCGGGTGCTGTACGCGATGAAGGCGAAGAGCCCCCCGCCGATGACGATGATCGCCGCGGCGCTGACGACGAAGAGCCACGGGTTCTTGATGGTGGCGATCAGGCCCTGGAAATCGGGCAGCGCGAGCTTGAAGCCCGCGCCGGTCGCCGCCTTCTTCTTCTTGCCCGGGAGAAGATTTATTTCAATCATGCGGCGCGCCTCAGCGCCAGGCCCACCGACAGCATGAGCAGGGGTGCCACCTCGTCGACGGCCACGGACTCGAACACCGAATCGCGCACCTTCAGGCGCTGCACCGGACTCGCGAGCTCCACCGGCACCCGCAGCCGGCTCGACAGGGCCTCGTTCAGGCCCGGGATCCGCGCCCCGCCGCCGATCGTGTATACGCGGCCCAGCCCACCGGCCGAGCGCGAAGCGGTCGCGAGAAACGCCGCTGCTCGCTCCACGCCCACCGAGATCTCCTCACCGCGCGCATCGACATACGGCGCCAGGTCGCCGCTCTGGGTCTGTCCTTGGATCACTCGTTCTGAGTCTTCGGCCGAGAGGCCCTTCTCGCGCTGCAGGTCTTCCCGGAAGCGCCGCGTGCCCACCGAGAGGTCGCGCGTCAGCACCGGCACGCCGTCCTCCAGGATGTTCACGTTGGTCACTTCGTGGCCGATGTTGACCAGGCCCACGACGCCCTGCATGGCGTCGGGGTGGTTCAGCTCGAAGGCGTTGTGGATGGCGAACGCGTCGACGTCGATGATTGCCGGCTCGAGGCCCGCCTCGCCCAGGAGGAGGGTGCGGCCCTCCACCAGCTCGCGCTTGGCCGCGACGAGGAGGACGTTCATCTGGAGCCCCTCGGCGTCGGGATCGAGGATCTGGAAGTCGAGCTCCACGTTGGCCATGTCGAACGGCACGTGCTGCTCGGCCTCCCAGCGGATCACCTCCCGCGCGTCGGCTTCCTTCATGCGATCCATTTGGATCTTCTTGACGATCACGTCGCGCCCACCGACGGCCGTGACGACGGACTTTTGCTTGACCCCCGCGGCGGAAAAGAGGCCCCGGATCGCCTCGGAGACGATGCCGGGGTCCATGACTTCGCCCTCGACGATGGCGTCGGCGGCGACCTCGGTCGTGGCTACCTTGACGAGCTCGGCTTCGCTGCCGGAATGGTCGATCACCGCCAGCTTGATGATCCCGGAGCCGATATCCAAGCCGACCGACGTTTTTTTGCCGCCCAGCAACCCGAACAGGGCCATATTGCCTAAGGGGTTAAAGACAAGATGGGGCGAGGGCAAACTACAGTAAGCCCCGCCCCTTATCCTGTCAAGCCTCGAACCTACTTGAGGCCGAACCAACAACTACTTTGGTAGCCTATAGTTAGACCACTTTAGTAGAGCTGGACCCACCCCCGCGACCGCATCATCGTACCGAACCCAGTGGCGTTTAACGCCTTGAGAATAGCGCACTTAGAGTACAAGAGGTTGGCGCTGCCGCTGATGTTCGTTGTCGTGTCGGTGAACGCCACCGTATCCTGCGTCTCGACGGTGCCCCAGAAGTGCGCGGGCGTACCGCCGCTACCGGCCGTCTTGAGCGAGCCTTTGATGATGACGATCCCGAAGAATTGGAACCCGCCTTGGATCGACAACGAGCCGTCCACCAGCAGGATGCCTTGACCCTCCACCCCGTTGATGACCGCACCGTCCCCCGAGATGTGGATGATGGGGAAAAAGTTACCGCACGGCCCCGTGGGCGTGGTGGGGCTCCCCCAGTTCGTCAGCACACTGATATCGCATGCACCATTAGTGACTACCGGACCAATCGAGTTCGCGAAATTC
>DATLVU010000058.1:0-204998 GCA_035577025.1 Gemmatimonadales bacterium | reverse complement strand
CAGCGCGAACACCGTGTCGTAGTACTCCACGCTGGTGATGTCGAGCGTGATGTCGCCGCCCGACGGCGTCTGCTTGCTCTTGTCGTTGCGCGTCAGGTCCGGGCTGATCGCCGCCCACGTCTTGCCCTGGTCCGGGCTCTTCATCACGTACTGCGACGCGCTGTAGATCACGTTCGAGTCGTACTGCGACACCATCACCGGCTCCGTCCACTGGAAGCGGAACTTCAACTGGTCGGCGCCGTTGCCCGAGGTGTCGATCGGGTACGGCGAGATGTCGCGCAGCTCGTTGCTGCGGTGGTCGTAGCGCGTGATCACCGAGCCCTCCGACCCGCCGTAGATGATCTCCGGGTCCTTGGGGTCGGGCGCGAGGTAGCCGCTCTCGCCCGCGCCCACGGGCGCCCAGTCGCGGAACGTGAGCTCCCCGTAATCACTCCGGCTCGCGACCGCGGCGGTGCCCGCATCCTGCTGCGCGCCGTACACACGGTAAGGAAAGGCGTCGTCGGTGACCACGTGGTAGAACTGGGCGGTCGGCTGGTTGTACCAGCTGCTCCACGTACGCCCGCCGTCGACCGTGATCACGGCGCCCTGGTCGCTGCCGACGATCGCGTGCGCCGGGTTCCGAGGATCCACCCAGAGCTCGTGGTAGTCGTCACCGCCGGGCTGGCCCTTGAGGACGGTGAAGGTCTTACCGCCGTCGGTCGACTGGAGGAGCGCCACGTTCGGCGCGTATACGACATCAGGGTTTTGGGGATCGACGGTGACACGGCAAAAGTACCAGCTGCGGCTGGTGAGACGCGGATCGCTCCCGGCGAGTTGCCAGGTCTCGCCCGCATCGTCCGAACGGTACAGTCCTGCTTCCATTCTCGCGCCGATCAGGGCGTAGACTCGACCGCCCCGCCCGACGGCGAGACCGATCCGGCCGAGGGGACCGGCAGGCAGGCCGTGCCCGGTGATCGGCTTCCACGTGGCACCGCCATCCGTCGACTTGTAGAGCCCACTCCCTGGCCCCTCGTCGGGCGGGTACTGCTCCCACGGTGTGCGACGCGCCTGGTACATGGCCGCGTAGACGACGGCCGGATCGCCGGGGTCCGCGGCCAGGTCGATTGCGCCGATGTCGGGGTTCTGGTACAGCACCTTGGTCCAGGAGCGGCCGCCGTCGGTGGAGCGAAACACGCCGCGGTCCGGGTTGGGGCCGTAAGTATGTCCGAGCGCCGCGACGAGCACCACGTCCGGGTTGCGGGGGTCTACGAGGATCTTCCCGATGTGCCGGGTGTCGGCGAGCCCGAGCGACCGCCAGTGCGCACCGCCGTCGGTGGACTTGAAGACGCCGGCGCCGTACGTGATGTCGGACCGTATCGATGCCTCGCCCGTCCCGACGTAAATGACGTTCGGGTCGGAGGCCGCGATCGCGAGGGCGCCCACCGAGCTGATCGACTGGTCGTCGAACAGGGGCTCCCAGGTGACCCCGGCGTTTCGCGTGCGCCACACCCCACCGTTCACGGCTCCGAAGTAGAACGTCGCGGCGTCGCCAGGCACGCCCGCGACCGCGAGCACGCGACCGCCCCGGTGGGGGCCGATCAGCCTCCAACGCAGCGCGGCATACGCGGCGGGTGGAACCGTCTGGGCTCGTCCTGGTGAGGGGCTGGTGAATGCGAGCGCGATTACGAGCGGGCCGTGGAAGGCAAGCAACCGGATCTGGTTCATGGTCTGTGAAGTTACCCCCATCGCTGTGGGACAGTGTATGATGTCTTCATGAGCCGTCGCAGTTTCCAGATCTGGATCATCCTGGCGCTGACGCTGGTCGCTTGCGACAAGTCCTCGACCCCGCCGTCGATGCCTCCGCCCTCGCCACCGCCGCCGCCCCCCCCGCCCCCCCCGCCCCCTCCTCCGCCCCCGCCACCCCCAACGGGATCCCCTGATCCCACCCTGTTGCCGGTGGCGACGACGTCCCAGGCGCCGCTCACCACGGCCTACAATGCACTCAACGTGCCGGCCATCGCGGCCGGCGGGTCATATCTCGACCCGACGACGGGCGTGAAGGTCTACAAGATCACGTCGGCGACGTTTCCGACCTCGAGCGCAAACTGGGGGCACGACTACGCGGAAGGCGGGGACGAAGTCTCCTTGCCCTACACGGGCACGACGCGCGCGCTGCTGGTGCACGGCAGCTCGTATTGGATCGTCGATTTCACTCCTGGCGCAGGGGTCTCGAACGGGCGTGCGCTCACCGGAAACCTTTCGCCGGTTCAAGACCAGGCGTTCGCATTCTCCACCAATCCCGCCACGCCCTGGTACGCGTACGTGAGCAACGGCTCATCGGTGCTCCGGATAGACATCCGCACGATGACCGAGGCCGACGGGGGCGGCTGGCCGGTGAACAACGAGCAGACGGCCGTCTGGCTGCAGCAGAGCGAGAGCGATGCCCTGTTCGCCTGGATGCGGGGCGCGAGCGGACCCACCGTCGTGGGCTACGAGCCCGGGACCGGAACGCTCAAGACATACACGAACGCCGGCATCGACGAGCCTCGCATCGATCGCGCCGGCCGCTACATCGGGCTCACGATGGCGACGCCCCCCGAGGCGCTGTACCTGTGGGACTGGGTGCAGGACACCATCGTGTTGAAGACTTCCGGCGATCCCGGCATCCCGTTCATCCACGTCGCAAGCTTACGCGACCGCTGGTACGGGGTGGACTGGAATTTGTCCCAGCCCTACCAGTACGTCGTGTTCGATCCGGCGACGCGGACCCAGGCGCACATGGGCGGTCCCACGAACTCGGGCGACGAGTACGGCAACGGCAACTGGATCCAGCATCCCACCAACCTGGACGACCAGTGGGCGCTGTTCAGTCATTTCGAGGGGCTCGTGCCATCTGGAAGCGGCTGGCTCGCGCCGGGCGGAATGATATACATCACGGCGAACGGGCAGCGGCGGCTGTTGGGGCACCCGTACACGACCATCACGGAAGCCGCGAACTATGCCCTGGCCTCGTTCGTGCGGCAGTCGTCAGACGGCCGCTACGTGATGTTCACCTCGGACATGAACGGCTCCGGGCGCACGGACGTGTTCCTCGTCGAGGTCCCGACGCGCTAGGTCGGACGCAGTACCTAGCCTGAGAGCTTATCATGTAGGCCGTGAAAGTCGTACAGCAGACTCCCGCGCAGCTCGTGGTGCACGAGGGCGCGCTCAAGACCGTCGTCCTGGGCGCGATCTTTGTCGCCGTGGGCGGCGGCCTGATCGTGCTTCGGCTCGCCGATCCCTCGGCGTGGACGGGGAACGGAGGTCCGTGGCTGATCTACGCCGTGGGCATGGTGTTCGGGTTGGCAGGGATTGCCACCCTCGTGTATTCCGCCGATCGCCGCTACGTGATCGATCGCGCCGCAGGCACCGTGCGCATCGCCGTCCAGCGGCTCGCTCACCGGAAGAGCGACGAATACCCGCTCGCCGACCTGAAGGACGTCGCGCTCGAGCGCTCGGCGGGCGGTCCGCGCCGGTCGAACCCGTTCTTCCGCATCGTATTTCTCACCAAATCGGGCGATCGCGTACCGTGGACGCCCTACAGTACGCCTGATGAGGGCACCCTCGCAGCATGCGCATCCACGGTCCGCACGTTCTGCGGTTGGGCCAGCGCGGACGGAGAGGTCAAGGTGAGCGCGCTCGCTGCGGCGCCCGTCTCGGGCGGCGTGAGCGGCCACCCGGTTGCCACCAGCTGGGGGTGCGTCGGTGGATTCCTCGCGATCTTCGTCGCCGTCGGGCTCGGGCTCTTCGCCTCGGAAGTCTACCGTGTTGAGACGTGGCAGCCCGTGAGCGCGCGCGTCCTGAGGACCGACATCAAGGCCGTGCGCGGGGACAAGGGGACGTCGTACACGCCCGTGATCCGTTATCAGTATTCCGTCAACGGTGCCCAGTACGTGTCCAGCCAGGTCCTCCCCCTCACCCTCTCGGCGAGCTACGGGTGGGCCACGCGGCTGCGCGACCGCTTCCACCCCGGCGAGATCGTGACCGCCTACGTGAATCCGAGCAAGCCGGCGAGCGCGTTCCTGGTACGCCAGGTGAGCCTGCTGCCGCTCGCGTTCGTGGCGATCCCGCTGCTCATGGTTGGGGTGCTTTCCTTCTTCGCCGGGGTGCAGCGCCGCCAGCTCGCGGCGACGGTGCGGTATCCGGTGCCGATCGTTGACTACGCCACTTGAAGCACGGCGCGCACCTGCGCGAGCAGCTCGCTCGCAGTCCAGGGTTTCGTGACGAACGCCACATGCGGATCCCGGCCGACGGTCTTCCGGAAATTCGGAGCGGGAAAGCCACTCATGAACAGCACGCCCAACCCCCGCGCCTCCCCGCGGATCGCCTCGTACAGCTCGAACCCGCTCATCTTGGGCATCACGACATCCGTGACGACGAGGTGCAACACCGCGCGGTGGGCGTGGAACGCATCGAGTCCTTGTCGCCCGTCGACGGCTGTGACGACCCGGTAGCCGACCTTAGACAGGACCTGCTGGGCCGCCAGACGCATTGTTGGGTCGTCCTCCACCAAGAGAATCGTCTCCGTGCCACCGGGTAGGTGCTCGTCCGCTGCCGCATCGCCTTCCAGGTCTGGCCCACCGCGACCGCGCACGGCTGGGAAGTACACTTTTGCCGTGGTCCCCTGCCCCACCTCGCTATAGAGGTGGAGGTACCCGCGGTGCTGCTTCACGAGGCCGTACGCCATCGACATGCCGAGTCCCGTGCCGACGCCGACCGGCTTGGTGGTGAAAAAAGGCTCGAACACCCGCGCCATCGTTTGCCCATCCATCCCCACGCCGGTGTCGCTCAGCGCGACGCTGACATAGGAGCCAGGCTCGACCCAGGCGTGCAGCGGACGGTCCGCGGCGCCCAGGCGTGCCCGCCGCACTTCGACATGAAGGGTTCCCCCCGTCGACATGGCGTCTCGGGCGTTGGTGACGAGGTGGTGCAGGACTTGCTTCACGGCCGACGGATCGGCTTCGATGACGCCGGCGTCCTCGTCCGCCTCGAACTGGACCTCGATGTTCGCCGGCAGCGCGCGCCGCATCGTGTCGAGCACGTCGCGCACGAACTCCGCAAGAATGACCGGTTGTAAGTCGAGCGCCCGATGCCGGCTGAAGCCCAACAGCCGTTGGGCTAGCTCCGCGCCGCGCTGGGCGGTGTCTCTGATCTCGTCGAGGTTGCGATTGGGAGGGACCGTCCGGGCGAGTGCGGTGGTG
Organism: Gemmatimonadales bacterium; assembly: GCA_035577025.1. Classification (GTDB taxonomy): domain Bacteria; phylum Gemmatimonadota; class Gemmatimonadetes; order Gemmatimonadales; family GWC2-71-9; genus AG41. Next base: position 199,779 of record DATLVU010000058.1, on the reverse strand, counting down.
CGCCCCAGGATCGCGGTGAGCAGCTCGTTGAACTGCTGCGCGATAGCGCCCGTCAGCCGGCCGATGGTCTCCATCTTCTCGGCCTGCTTCAATGCCCGCTCGCGCGCGAGTTGCGCGGCGAAGTCGTCAGCCGTCATCGGCAACCTGACGATGTCGCGACCCATCTGCGAAGTCAACCCTATGGGCGCGTCGAGACTCACTACTTCCCGGTTTTCTGCTCCCACTCGGCCCGCCGTTGCTCGATCGCACCCGCGAACTCCTGCGGCTTCTTCTTGAGGAGCGTCGCCGCGTCGGCCGAGTACCCGAGCAACGCCCATGGCACCCGCTGCTGCACGTATGCGAGGATCTCGTCGACCTGCTGCTGCTTCCGTCTGATCGTCGCGGCCCCGCCGTAGCACGTGAGAATCGCTTCGTACGTCTTCCCCGTGGGGATGAAGTTGACGCTGTGCTTCGTGACCTTCTTGTACGCCCAGAGTAGGTCGCGGAGCCGAAGGACGTTGAATGTGAAGAGCGTGGACTGCACCAGGTACTTGTCTCCAATTCGCCACCCGCTCCCCTTGTAGCGCGGCGTTCCGAAGTCCCGCTCGACGTCGACCGCCACGCCCAACGGATCGCCCCACGGTCCAATCCGCGCCAGGAGAGGATGGGTGCCGGGATCGCGATAGTGCCGCCACGCGGGGATCCCGTAGCGCACGAACAGGAACGTAAAGACGAGCACGACACCGATCGCGATGTATCCGGGCAGGCGGAACGACTCGTCGCTGACAAAGAAGGAATAGAAGCGAGGGCGCAGCCTTCGCATGTCCGCGGTGTTGAACAGCCGTTCCTCGAGCTCTGCGGGCCACGGGGCCAGCTCGCCTTCGGCCGCGGTCGATCCGACCGGCCCGCCCTTCACGATGAGAAACTTGTCTCCGAGGACGAGCGCGTAGTACGTAGCCGACTCGGAACGGCTCGTTTCGACCCCGCCCGTGGTCTTGACGGTGTACTCTCGAAGCCCGGTGTCGATGAATTTCGACCCCGCGACCCGCGCGAAGTACCGCGGCGCCACCTGGACGTCGGTGATCGAATCGAGGTTCGCGGGTCCGAGCTCGAAGGGCCCGCGCACGAAGTTGTCGAAGTAGCGGCGGGCGCCGATGCAGAAGAGCACCACGCCTGCGACGCTCAGGACCCACGTGACGACGCGCCTGAGCGAGGCAGCTCGAATTTTCTGATGGATCCAGGTTTCCATGGGCGGCACCTCAAAGCAAAAGGCCGTCGCAACCTGTGCGGCGGCCTCTCGCTCTTGCGGGAAGCATCCTACTGCACCGTGATGCCCAGTCCGATCTGGCCGACGTTCGCGTCGACGTTCGAAGAGTTCATCGCAAAGCCGTTCCAGTACGGGGTGAGACGGAGCGAATGGCTCAGCGGGATGTCGTATCCCAGCCCGAGCAGCGCCCCCCAACCCGTCTCGCTACCGCTGCCGGTGCCCGTGATGCTGGCACTCACCGTGCCGAGACCCAGGCCGCCGAGCAGGAAGAAACCACCCCGCGCGGACGGGTAGAAGCGCGCCGCGGCGGTGATCGCGTTGACCGTGAGGGTCGTCCCGTTCTCGGACTTCACCCATCCGTTGCTCGAGACGCCGAGCAGGAGCTTCGGGCTCAGCGTGCCGCCGAAGGCGATGTTGCCGCTCAGGCCGCCGGTACGACCGCTGCAATCCTGGCAACCGAGTGAGCAATAGCCCAGGCCGGCACTGAACCAGAAGCCGTGACGTGACTGATCTGGACGATTCTGCTGATACTGAGCCAGCGCGTTCCCCGCAAAACCGACCGAAATCGAGGCGAGCGCCAGCACCGCACGGAACAGCTTGGCGTTCATATGTGACCTCCGGGAGGTTGTCCGCGGCTGCCAGGGGCGCACCGGAAGCGGGGCGGACAGCTTGCGACAGGCGACACGCGCCTTCTGTGCGCTGGGTCACCTGGCGCGCGCAGCCACATGCAGCTCAGTGACTTACAGACTGCCTGTTATCTTCCTCAGCGATGCATTCTCTCTTCGGCCTGATCGCCCTCCCGTCCGTCTTGGCCGCTCAGCAGCCCGGCCTCAAGCTGTCCGACATCGCTGGCGTCTGGCACGTCCAGACCATGATCGGCCCCTCCGACAGCGTGGTCGCCACACTCGAGCTGACCGAGACGCCAAGCGACAAGGGATGGTCGATGGTCCTGGCCGATCACCCGCGAGTCCCTGTGCGCGTCTTGACCGTCGGCGGCGACAGCGTCGTCTGGGAAGCAGGACCCTATCCGAGCACGCGCAGAGTCGGTCAGACCGTCGTGCTCCGCACCGTCGGCCATTACAAGGGCGACAAGATGTGGGGCAGCTTCGAGGCGACATACTCCGTGAGCGGCAAGGCGAGTGGCAAAGTCAACGGGGAACGCGAGAAGTCGACTCGACCGTGAGTACGGCCCTGCTGGTGATGGATGTTCAGCAGAACATCGTCAGTCGCTACGCGAGCGACGCCGAGTATCTGCCGCGGGTGCGACGCGCCATCGATGCCGCCCGCCGGTCCGGCGTCCGCGTCATCTACGTGACCGTCTCGTTCCGCCAGGGCTTTCCCGAGGTCAGCGCCCGCAACAAGAGCTTCTCCGCGATCAGGCAAGCAGGTGGATTTGTCGCGGGCGACGCCACGGCCATTCCCGCCGCTATCGCGCCCGCTCCGGGGGAGGTCGTCGTCACCAAGCGACGCGTCAGCGCGTTTGCGGGCAGCGATCTCGATGTGGTACTACGCGCGGGTGACGTGGACACGCTCGTCCTCACCGGCATCGCCACGAGCGGCGTGGTGCTCTCCACGCTTCGGCAAGCCGCCGATCTGGATTACAAGCTCATCGTCCTGGCAGACGCGTGTCTCGACGGCGACGCCGAGGTGCACCGTATCCTGACCGAGAAAGTGTTCCCTCGGCAGGCGGACGTGCTCAGCGTCGAGAGCTGGGTGCAACAGCTTCCCAAATCCTGACACCACCCGGCTTACCTCCGGGGTTACCGTCCCCACATGAACCACCGTCACCTGCTCCAGACCGCGGCCACGCTCGCCGCCGATTTTCTCGACTCGCTCCCCACGCGTGGCGTGGCGCCCACCGCCGCGGCGCTCGACGGGTTGCGCGCGCTCGAACGCTCCTTCCCCGAGCAGCCGTCCGATCCCGAGGCCGTGCTCCGCGAGCTCGACGCGCGCGGATCACCGGCCACGATCGCGAGCGCCGGCGGCCGGTTCTTCGGGTTCGTGGTCGGGGGATCGCTGCCTGCCGCGCTCGCCGCGAACGTGCTCGCGGCGGCGTGGGATCAGGACGCGGGGATGACGGTGCTCGCGCCCGGCGCCGCCGCGATCGAGGCCGTGGCGCTACGCTGGCTGCTCGACGCCCTGCACTTGCCGCCCGAAACGGGCGGCGGGTTCGTCACCGGGGCGACGATGGCGAACTTCACGGGCCTCGCGGCCGCGCGGTACGCGTTACTCGCGCGTGCGGGTTGGGACGTGCAAGCGAACGGTCTGTTCGGCGCCCCACCGCTCACCGTGGTCGTGGGCGACGAGGTGCACGTCAGCGTCATCAAGGCGCTCGGTCTGCTCGGTCTGGGCCAGAGCCGGGTAGTGCGCGGGCCAGTGGACGCGCAGGGCCGAATGCGCGCCGACAAGCTGCCGGCGCTCGACGCCCGCACCATCGTGTGCACCCAGGCAGGCAACGTGAACACCGGCGCGTGTGATCCCGTGGGGGACGTATCCCGCGCGGCGCACAAGGTGGGTGCGTGGGTGCACGTGGACGGTGCGTTCGGCCTCTGGGCTCGGTCCGCGCCGGCCCGCGCGCCGCAGGCCGCGGGGGTCGAGGAGGCGGACTCGTGGGCGCTCGACGCCCACAAGTGGCTGAACGTCCCGTACGACTCGGGAGTGGCGCTCTGCCGCGATGCCGCCGCGCTACGGAGCGCCATGGCCACGGGCCCGGCCGCGTACCTCGTGCGCGGCACGGCGCGCGAGCCGGACGACTACACCCCGGAGCTGTCGCGCCGGGCGCGCGGCATCGAGATCTGGGCGGCGCTCGCGTCGCTCGGCCGCTCCGGGCTCGCCGAGCTGGTGGAGCGCTGCTGTCGCCATGCGACGCGATTCGCCGCAGGGCTCAGGGAAGCCGGCTACGAAGTGTTGAACGAGGTGAAGCTCAACCAGGTGCTGGTGCGCTTCGGCGACGATGCGAGGACCCGCAAGGTGATCGAAGGCATTCAAGCGGACCGGACATGTTGGTGCGGCGGCACCGTGTGGCAGGGCCGGGCCGCGATGCGGATCAGTGTATCGTCGTGGGCGACCACAGAGGAGGACGTGGAGCGGAGCCTCGCGGCGATGATCAAGATCGCGCGGTCCGTCGGCTAGAGGTCAGTCTCCTTTCCAGGCGCCGAGCAGACGTCGGAGCAGGACGAGCTGCCCGATGTGATACGCGTTGTGATCGGCGAGGACGAGCGCTTCGCGCAGCGGAGTCTGGCCGGTGCCGTGCGGGATCCGCGCGAAGAGATCGACCTTCGGGTCGCGCACCAGCCGCTGCATTCCCTCGAGGTCGCGCTCTACCTGGGCGACGCTCTTGTCCCAGGCCTTGGCATCGGGCGGCGCGTCGTCCGCGGGCCAATAGCCCACGGGCCACTTGGGTGAGACGTGCTTCGCGCTCCTCGTGAACTCCAAAATGTCCCACTGTGAGATCCGGATGTGCTCGAGCAGGCGCCAGGCGGTGAATGGCTGGCCCTGGGGCTTCACGCCGCGCAGCGCCACCGGCCAGTCGGCGATCGTGTCCTTGAATCCCACGTGCGCGTGGCCCTCGCCGAGCAACGCGACGACATGGTCACGGAGGGCGTGGATCTGATCGGACGTCTTGGATTTGGTGGGCATGGGCGGAACGTAGGCTGGCTCGGCGGGGCACGTCAACGGACCATCAATACCGGAAGGCGTACTGGACCTTCGTGGACAGCTTGTTGGAGTCGAACAGCCACGGCTGGCCGCCGATCGGCACATCGATATTGTGCGTGTACGTGAGGAAGAAGTCCCCGCTCGGCCGGAAGCTCCATCGGACGCGGATGTCCGTCCCGAGCTGGCGTGAGCTGTTGTCGTACTGCGTGAACGAGTTGAACTCGAGATCGGGAGACGGGTCAACTCGCAGCCGCACGCCGTAGCGCTCCAGCACGAACGGGACCTGCACCGTGCTCGGCGCCACCCTTCCCTGGTCGCGCTCGCCCGACAGCTCCACGATGAACAAGGGCGACGGCTTGAGCACGAGGGTCCCGATGTATTGCCCGATCCGTCCGTTATAGAACCCGCCACCCAGATACGTGAAGTCCCAGCTCACGCGCCGCTTGGATGCGCGCGCGTAGTCGACGCGCCATCGGAGAAAGGTGTACCTGCCGATGGGAATCGTATCGCCCGGCGCGACGCCGAACGGCGCGTCCAGCCGCTCGGCCTCCGGATGGGCCGCGATCGCGAATCGGTCGCCATTCTGGAAAGCCAAGTTGAGCGCCGACAGTCGCGCGAATACGGTTTCCCATCGGCCACTCAAATCGGTGACGAGCACTCCGATGACCTCGAACGCCGCGCGGGAGAGCCAACGGGTGAGCCAGGGGGCGGTGGCGCGCGGCAGGTAGTTGAGCGCGAGGTTCCATTGCTGCACGCCTGGACGCGGTAGGAAGCCCAGGGCCGGCTGAAACCCGTCGCCCACGCGGCGGTAGCCGAGAAAGTTGTTCCACGTGTCATTCGGGTAGAACAGGCTCACGCCCGCGGCGGTCTTCGATCCGGTGAGATCGCGACCGTCCGTCGTCAGGCCCCAGAGGCCGAGCGCCGCGTTCTTGTCCCCCAGCACATGCGAGCTCTGCAGGAACACGTCCGCGCCGCCGAGCCAGCTCCCCGTCGCACCTGTCGGGTCGCCGGCCGTGCCGATGAGACCGACCCACGATTCACCGAGCACATTCTGCTTCACTCGCACCACGCCCATATCCGTCGCGGGCACGAGACCGGGCACCGCTTCGGTGCGCACCGCGAGCAAGCCAAAGCTCGTCTGGCCCACCCGGCCGCTCTCCTTCGTGCCTACCTCGATCGGCACCGTCTGCCCGTTGAACAAGCCGATGCGGCGGCTCCAGAACGGCATCACATCGGGCGCAATGCCGGGTCCGAAGTCGAAGATGTCGGTGCCCTCGAGGAAGAACCACCGCTTTTCGGGAAAGAACAGCGGGAAGCGGCTCGGGTTATTGCGCCGCTGATCGACTTCGGTTTCCGCGAAGTCGGTGTGCACCGTGAGGAATGCGAGCGAATTCGCGCCGATGCGCTGGGTGGCATCGAGACTCCCCGCGACGTGGCTGGTCACTGATGCCGCGGGGGCGGGGACCCCGCTCGCCATGACCAGCGCGGGGCGCACGCTGAGCCCGCGATCGAGGCTGAAATCCGGCAGGTCGACCAGCAGCCCGGCCCGGCTCATCTGAGTGATGCGGAAGTTGCGACCGGGAAACGCCCACCGCTCCGTCTCGAGCTTCCGTTGCACCCGGCGCTGCACGTTGAAGCCCCACTGCGTGAGGCCAGGCCTGTAGAGCAGGCTCTTTATGGGAATGCGAATCTCGACCGACCACCCTTGCGGCGACCGGGCGGTGGCCGCCTCCCAGATCGTGTCCCAGTCGGGGTTCTCGCGTCCCCCCAGCCGCTGCGCCTGCTCGCTGATGAGGGCGTCGTAACGCGCACCGCTCGGGTTCACGGCGAACACGTAGCCCGACTGCTCATTGAGAAACGGATCGAGTACGATGCGCACGTGGTCTTCCGCCGAGAGATCGGCATCGCGCGCGCGCGAGAAGCTCGTGATCTGCTCCGGCTCGGGATCGTCGCAGCGAATCCCGAACACGAGCACGTCGGCATTCGCCAGTGCCTTCACCACGGTGCGCTCGGCCGGAATGATGCCGAGCTCGGGCTCGTATTCCGTCAAAACGGCCGAGTCGGCGGTGGCCCAGATCGGTTCGCGCATACGTCCGTCGAACGCGATCGCCTCGGAGAGCGGGGTCACGCGGAGCCGTGGTCGGTCGACGTTCTGTGCCGCAACGGTGCGCACGCTCGCACCGGCAAACGCGACGAGCGTCCAGATCGGTACCTTCACGCGAGATTAGTCCCCGCTGCGCTGCGTTTCTTACACGTCGCGCCCGGTGTAAGAAACCGCCGCATAGCAGGGACTACTAAGAGACGGAGGGCGATGCCCGAGTCGATCAACCGAGCCGCCGACCACGCCATCGACCAGGTGATTCGCGCGCACGGGGATGTACTCGAGCGTGTGGCCTGGGGCTACGTCGACAACGCCTCCGACCGCGATGATCTCATGCAGGAGATCCTGATGGCGCTGTGGCGCGCCCTGCCGCGGTTCCGCGGCGAGGCGTCGCTGCGCACGTTCGTGCTCCAGGTGGCGCACAACCGCGCGATCACCTTCGCCACCCGGCGACGCCGCTTCGACAACCTGCCCGATGAGGGCCTGCTCCCCGACCCCACCCCGCTCGCCGAGGAGCGATTGATCGAGCAGCAGAACAGTGACCGCCTGTTCCGCGCTATCCGCCGGCTTCCGGAGGCTCAGCGCCAGGCCGTCATGCTGCAGCTCGAGGGGCTTTCCCAGCGAGAGATCGCCGAGCTCCAGGAAACAAGCGAGTCCAACGTAGGCGTGCGGCTCACCCGTGCGCGCAAGGCGCTCCGCGCCCTACTCGCGGGGGAGGAACGATGAGCGAGCATTCGTCGCCGAACGGTTGGGAATCCTGGGAGGCCGAGTGGCGCCGCGCCGGAAGCGCGGACACCGTGGCCCAGAGTGCCCCGCGTTACCTCGCGCGTGCTCGCCTGCGGTTGGTCTTTACGCGGCTCATCGAGATGATCGTCGCCGCGGCCGCGATCCTCATCACCGCCGCTGCGCTCAGGCACGCGGGAAACGCGTTCGAAGCCGGCCTGGGACTCGTCGTCGGGATAGCCATCGGCGCGCTCTGGATCCAGTGGGCCCGGATCCGTGACCGGGAGGACGCCGGCGTGGCGACGAGCAGCCCGCAGCACCTCGCGGTCCTCGAGAGCGTGAAATGCCAAGAGATCCGCCTGGCACATTTCATCTGGATCGTGCTCCCGCTCGAGCTCGCGTTCCTCACGCCGTGGTGGGTGATCGGGAGTCGTGTGCACCACCGCACGTTCACGGATCCCCGCTCGTGGGAAACTGTGTGGCTGCCGATTGTCGGAATGCTCGCGCTGCTCGCCTGGTCCGTGCGGCTACGGGGACGCGCGCGGGCGGAGCTCAAGAGCATTGAGCGATTGCGGGAGCAATACAGTTCACCGAAGAACGGAGGGTAAAATGAACCGCACGTATGTGACGCTCGTCGGGATCGCCGCCGTGTTCGCTACTGCACCCGTGTCGGCGCAGACCCGGGCGAGCGACAAAGACGAGATGCAATTAGCACAGTTCCTCGTTGGCAAGTGGTACTGCAAGCACACCGTCGGAGACTTCTCAGGCACTTACACCACGACCTACACCTCCGCTATGGGGGGCGCGTGGATCGAGCAAGTGTACGACTTCCCCGCCACCGGGTCGGAAGCGCCCGTTCACGCCCAGTACTTCCTCAGCTACGATGGGCGGATACCGCAGTGGGTCCGCTTCGGCGCCCACAGCAACGCGCAGTACTACGGCATGGTTGGCGAGCGCCTGGGCAACATCTGGTCGTGGAATTACGTCCTGCCCGGGCGGTCAGGCAGTGTGGTGTGGACCAAAAAGTCGGACACCGAGTACGCGGTGGATGGGCCGAGCTATCCGCAGGCCGGGAAGATGGTGACGGAGCATCACACCTGCACCAAGGCCTAGGCCCGCATGTGAGGGTACCATAGCTTCAAGGTGTGCGGACGATCGTGGTGCTTGGGCTCAGTACGGTTCTCAATGTGAGCGGCCTCGCGAGCGCAGCCGCTCAGAATAACGTGAATGCCGTCCGCGCCAGAACCTTTGACCAGTTGTGGGCAGTGGTCAAGCCGTTCGGCTCGAGCCTGCACTACCGGGTGTACGGGCTGCCGAAGGATCCCTTCACGATTCAGGCGTTCTACGATAAAGACCTGCACTACACGCCGCGGTTCGAGATCTACATCTCCGTCACGCGGCAGCAGACGATCCAGTTCCGCATTTACCCGCAGTTCTTCGGTAGCTACCTCAATCTCGACTCGCTGTCGAACGAGGATAGCCTCATGGAGCGGGTGCTGCGCTTCTCCGACAAGGGGTTCTTCTTCTGGGCGGCTGACGAGAATCGGGATGTGTTCGCCGGCTACACCTTCACGCTCGAGTCCGGTTTCCCCGAGGAGGCGATCAAGGAGGTGCTCAAGAGCATCCCGCTGCTCGACTCCTCGGTTGGCGAACTCACGGCATTCAGGGAGTAGCGGGCGTGCGCGGACTGTGGGCGATCTTGAGCATGTGCGCCGTCGGGGGCCTCGGCGCTCAGACCGATACCAACGCTGTCCGCGACTCGACCTGTCGCCAGTTAGAGACTTTGCTCTCCACCTACGGTCCGGCCCGAGAGATGCGATTCCAGCGGAGTGCCGACCAGCCCTTCGACATCGTAGGCGTCTTCGATAAGCCAATGATGTATGTCTCGAGGTTCGAGATCATCGTCAACGTCTCGCGCCAGCGCACGATTGGCTTTCGCGTATATCCGCGGTGGCATGGCGCCCACATCAATCTCGACCGAGTCCGCCGCCGCACTGTGTTCATGGAACGGCTGCTGCGGGACGCGGACCAGAGCTTCCTCCACTGGGCCCTCGATCAGAACCGGGATCTGTTCGCGGGATTCACGTTCACGCTCGAGTCGGGCTTCCCCGACGACGCCATCGAGGTGGTGATCCGGAGCGTCCCACTATTGGACCGGCCCTTGGGCGAACTCATCCCCCTGATGCAATAGGCCCTCCGCTCCTCGCTCCTGCTCCCTGCTCCCTGCTCCCCTTTCCCTCTTCTACCGTGTGTCCGGCAGCGACCGGTTGTAATCGGCGATCGACTGCTCGAGCTGCCCTTGCGCCTTGGCGCTAAAGACGAGCGCGCCGATGGCGGTCGGCACGCCCACGGCGAACAAGCCGAGCGAGTACGGGTAATTCGACCGTGGATTGCCCGCGAGCACGATCAGAGCGGAGGCGTCGGTTAAGATGCTGATCACCTTGAAAGCGCCCGCCCGATTGTAGTCGCCGCGAAACGCCTGGTAGTGCAGCCGCGCGGTGTCCGAGCTACCCGACAGGAGATCGATGCGCGGGGCGAACAGCCCAAAGTCGGCCACCGGCGTGGCGCCCGCGCCCTGTACCAGGCGGGGTGGGTGGCGTTGCAGACTGAGGAAGCAGCGTACGTAGGTGCAGCCTTGAGGTCCCGCCTGCGCCGCCGCCGATGATAGTGGGAAGGTGATGGCCAGGGCAACGAGCCCGAGACTCGTGATCCGAAACATTGGTGCGGCCCTCCGCGTCTTTCGCTGGATACGCGACGCCCGCGGCTCCTGTTGCGAGAGGCGACGCCCGGTTTGTCAGCCTTTTGTGAACCGTAGCGCGGATGCAACCATTCGCCCTCGTCCGGCGTCAGCCTAGTAGACCGTCTCCACCTTCGCGCCGAGGGTCTCCCGATGCCGTTCGTAGCGGGTTTCCTCCTGTTCGCGGTCGCCCAGTCGCGTGATACAACCTCCTCAGCCTTGCCCTACGTCCATGATGCCGCGCCAGAAGTTCGAGCCGGACGGGCGTCGGGCGATATGAAGATCGACGGCCGGCTCGACGAGCCTGCCTGGGCGGGCGCGACCCCGGTCACCACGTTCACCCAGCTCGATCCTCAGCCGGGGCAACCGGCAACGGAGCGCACCGAGGTACGCGTGCTCATCGGGTCCGACGCGCTCTACATCGGCGCCCGCCTGTTCGACTCCGCGCCTCGCTCGATCAGGTCGGTGCTCGCCCGGCGCGACGACGCCGTCACCTCCGACTACTTCCAGGTCTTCATCGACTCGTATCACGATCATTTGACGGCCGCCCGCTTCCGCATTACACCGGGCGGCGCGATCCAGGATGCGTTGGTCGACAACCAGAGCGGCTCGGACGACGTCTCCTGGGATCCCGTGTGGGAGTACGCCGCACGTGTGGACTCAGTCGCTTGGACGGTCGAGCTCAGGATTCCGCTCTCCCAGCTGCGATACAACTCCCAGGCCGATGCCCGCTGGGGCATCCAGTTCGAGCGCTACATCCTTCGCAAAGGTGAGGACGACTTTTTCGCCTTCACGCCGAAGCGCGAGCACGCGGGCGTAAATCGCTACGGCCATCTGACCGGCCTGGGCCGGGTGCCCGCAGCGCGGCGCCTCGAGGTCGTGCCCTACGGCGTTACCCGCGCCGAGTACACCCACCAGCCCGCGGGCGACCCATTCCGGAGCGGTCATGACTATTTCGGCAGCGGGGGGGCCGACGTGAAGTACGGAGTCACGAGCGACCTCACGCTCGACGCGACCGTCAATCCCGACTTCGGCCAGGTCGAGGTCGACTCGGCCGTCGTGAACCTGAGCGCGTTCGAGACGTTCTTCCCGGAGAAGCGGCCCTTCTTCGTCGAAGGCGGCGGGCTGTTCCAGTTCGGCAATGTCCGTGCCCACAACCTGTTCAACTTCCCCCAGTTCTTCTTCTCACGCCGTATCGGCCGCGTGCCCGAGCGCACGGTCGATGGCGACAGCGTGAAGTTCGCGGACCCGCCGACGCAGACCGCGATCCGCACCGCGGCGAAGCTCACCGGTCACACGCGCGGCGGGTGGTCCGTCGGCGTGCTCGACGCCGTCACCGCCACCGAAGAGACCCAATGGCAGGACCTGAGCGGCCGCGAACACCTGACCACCGTCGAGCCGCTGACGAACTATTTCGTGGGACGGGTGAGAAAAGACCTCGATGCGGGGAACTCGACCATCGGCGCCATCGTGACCGCCGTCAATCGGCGGCTCTCCGACAGCGTGCTCGCCAGCCTGGAGCACGCTCAGGCGTACGTGACGGGCATCGATTTCACCCACGGCTGGTCGAATAGATCCTGGTCGCTCGACGGCGCGGTGGTCCTGAGCCACGTCGCGGGCACGGATTCGAGCATCGCCCTCACCCAGCGCTCGAGCGCGCGGTATTACCAGCGCCCGGACGCGCGCACCCTCGCGTACGATCCGTCGCGCACCTCGCTCGACGGCCTCGCGTGGCAGGTGGCCCTCTCGCGGAACTCCGCCGAGCACTGGCTCGGCTCGATCGCGTATCAGGAGACGGGACCGGGGTTCGAGTCGAACGACCTGGGCTTCCAGACCGGGGCGGACCGGCGGGCGCTCTCGACCCTGTTCGGCTACCAGGACAACCACCCTCATGCGGTGGTGCGCAACTGGTTTCTCGTCCCATACGAGAACCATGCTTGGAACTTCGATGGGGATCTCGTGTTCGGAGGCTTCGGGCTCCTCAACAACTACAACTTCGCGAACTTCTGGAACGTCGAGCTTCGCCACGACTTCGCGGTGACGGCGTTGGACGACCGGCTCACGCGCGGTGGGCCGCTCGCTGAGGTTCCGCGCTCTGAGGACGCTTCGATCACGTTCACGTCCGATTCGCGGCGCACCACCCGGCTGTCGGGGAGCGCGTTTTACCAATGGGACCGGGCAGGGCAACGGAACGTGCAGTACAGCCTCACGGTGGACCTGCGCCCCACCGCCGCGGCCCACATCAACATCGGTCCGAGCTTCAGCAAGATCCATTCGCTGGGCCAGTACGTCACGACGATCGCCGACACCTTCGCCGCGGCGACCTACCGACATCGGTATGTGTTCGCGACGCTCGACCAGACCCAGCTCGCGATCTTGGCACGCCTCGACTGGACCTTCACGCCGCGGCTCTCGCTTCAGCTGTTCCTGCAGCCGCTTATCGCCGCGGCTCGTTTCAGCGACCTGAAGGAGCTGGCCCGGCCCCGGACGTTCGACTTCGTGGTGTACGGCCGGGATCGCGGCAGCGTGGTTCCGACGGCGGAGGGAGACAGCATTCACCCCGGGGACGGCGGGGCGACGTTCTTCATCGGGAATCAGGACTTCAATTTCCGCTCGCTCCGCGCCAACGCGGTGCTGCGCTGGGAATGGCGGCCGGGGTCGACGCTGTTCGTGGTGTGGCAGCCGGCCCTGGAGGACCAGGTGGGCGTGGGCGACTTCCGGCTGAGTCGAGACCTGTCGGGGCTGCTCAATGCTCAGGCGAACAACGTGCTCGCGGTGAAGGCGACCTACTGGATCGGGTTGTGAAAGGCCGGTGTTCGGTGTCCGGTGTCCGGTGTCCGGTTAGTACAGGATATTCCCGGTCGCCGTGAACGCCCAGTGCCGGCCGGTGAAGCCCTTGCCGAAGCGATAGCCCAGCGCGAACTGCCCCACGTCGGTGATGGTCAATCGCGTGGGGCCGAGTCGGAGGGCTAGACCGGCGTCCCCGCCGAGTCGCGTCGGCTCGTCGGCGTACCAGGCGCCGCCGTAGTCGAAGTACGGTGCCAGGCCGACGCCGAACAGCCCCCATACCTCGTCCTTCACTACCACACGGTCCTCGAGCGCGACCCACGCCTCACGCGTGCCGGTGAAGGCGTGCGCGCCGAACAGCCGCGGGCCCTTCGAATCGCGCCACAGATCGAACTCGTCCCCGGGCTTGGGGCCGCGCAGCGCCCCGCCCTCCAAATGGAAGACGAGTGTCTGGCGGGTCAGGTTCTGACTCGCGACGGTCATGCTGCCGAACACGCGCCCCGAGTCCACCCCCGCCCCGGTGAGTACGCCGTCCGCCTGACCGCGCACCACGGCGAACCCGTTGTGCCAGATGGCGGAGAGTTGGCCGCTCGCCTCGGGACCCACGCCCGCACTGTCGGGCTTGTAGCCCCAGGCGCGCGGCGCCACCCAGACCCCGAGCCGCAGGATCTGCGAGAGGTCCACGTCCTCCTGGTGCGCGAAGGCATTGAAGTTCTCGAGCACCTGAAAGCGCACCTGCTTCAACTCGATCCCTGCGCCAACGGTCCCGAATTGCGAGCGGGGGAACGGCACGGCCGTGGCCGAGTCGAAATCCTCCCGACGCCAGCTCGCCCCGAACCAGAGGCGGGCGTAGCTGGCGCGCGTCGTCTGGAGCGCCACACCGCCGGAGAGGCCCAACATGAGCACACGGTGCTGCACGCTGTCCGCCAGGACGCCGTCGCGAAACTGCAGCACGCGCTCTTTCGCCGCGGCGCCGTTCGTCACGAGGGAACGTGGCGCGACGGTCTCGTAGAAGGGCACGCCGAGGGACCAGGAGCCCGAGTCGCCGTCCGAGATGGCCTTGTATTCGCCGGCCAGCACCGTTCGGCGACCGAGCACGCCGGTGCTGTTGTATCCCACGCTGACGCTGTGACGGTCGGGAGTCTTCTCGTAGCGCCCCGTCAGCGCCGTGCCGGTGCCGAGCAGGTTTCCTTCCGTGAACGCCACAGCCCACAAGACGTCGCCCGCTACGGACGAATAGTCGAAGTCGGGAATGGTGCTCCAGGCGTCGTCCGTCTCCACGCGCAGCGCGAGACGCCCGTTCACGCGCTCGGTGTCGATGGCCACCGCGCGAAAGATCGTAAGCGCTCGCAGCGCCCGCTCGCTCTCGGCCACCTTGGCGGAGTCGTAGGCGTCTCCCGGCTTGATGAGCAGCGCCCGGCGGACCACCCACGCGTGCGTCGTGATGTGCAGGGCATTGCCCACACCCGCGACGACCCGCGGCGCGTCGCGCTTGCGATCGTACACGTTGTGCCGGACGACGATGATCGTATCGATGGTCTGGGCGGCGAGGTGTGGGGGCGCGGCAACTGCGAGGAGCGCGACCGCGTACCAAAAGCCACGACGAGTGGGTTCGCTCCCGCTCATCGTTGTTTCGCCGCGGCATGACCGAGCGTGCCGTTCAGCCAGCGCACGAGCGGCAGCATCCGCTCGAAGTCTGCCGCGAGGAGCGCCGGGAGCCGTGGGCTCGTGGTCTCGCGGTCGCTCATGGGGCGGCCGGTGACGAAGGACTGAAACTTGAGCCAGCGCGCAGCGGCGTGGGACTCGTCGTAGCCGCGCGGCATTCGTTTCAACTTTGACTCGTCATCGAACTTGCCGAACCGGCGCACGAAGCCGCGATCCGTGACCACCCGCTCGAAGCCCTTGAGATCCTCCGCGATGGCCTCGCGCAACTTGTCGAGGATTGGACGCGGTGGCATCCACATCCCGCCGCCGACGAACGACTTGCCGGGTTGGAGATGGAAGTAGTAACCCGCGCCTCCCGCGTCCGCCTTGTCCCCGACGCGCGGGTCGGCGTCGCGATGCCAGAACCAGCACGCGGCGTGCGTCTTATAGGGCGACTTGTCTTTGGAGAACCGCACGTCCCGATAGATCCGGAACAGTGAGCGCTTGGGGTCCCCAGTGATCTCGGGCGCGAAGCCCGCCAAGCGTACGTCGAGCTCCTCGATGAGGGCACGCATCGGCGCGACGACCTGCGCTTCGTAATCCGCGCGGTGTGCCTCGAACCAGGGCTTCGCGTTGTTGCGGGCGAGGCCGCGGAAGAAGGCCAGCGCCGCGGGGTTGAGGGTTGGCGGCATGCGTCAGCAGCGGAGGTTGACGGACCAGTAAGCTAGCCCGGCCGTTCCCTGACGTGAACCCCACAGATGGCGAGCAACCGAATAGCTCCCTTTGCCATCTGACATGGGCATGAAGCCCTCAATCGGTGTTCTCGTTGCTGCAGCGGTCGCCGGGTGCTACGTCCCCGGCCCGGCTCCGTCGAACGCGCTTCGCGTGACGGGTGGCATGCAGTGGGCGGACGTGTCCCTCGTTCCCCACAACTTCATCGACCGGCCTTGGGCACCGTTCTTCGGCCCGTATCGCGTGCTGATTGACGAGGAACGCATCCACTACTGTGCGGTGGACGCCATGACGTATCAGATCGAGGTGGACCGTAAGCGGGTGTTCCCCTGCGCGTGGCGTGCGATTCAACCCTGAGGAGCGTTGTGGATCAGCCCGGGGCGCCGCCCCGGGGTTAGCCGCTCTAGCGGCGCCCGGCGCTTGGTGGCACGGTGGTGACGACCGAGGCCGGCGACGATCGCGTCTTGAGGTACCCACGGTATCCGCAGTCGCAGGATTCCGTCGTCCGGCCCTGGCGGTCGGTGCCGAACTGGAGGGGCTGGCCGCAATCGCCACAGCGTGGCGCACCGCCGTCGGTCACCATCCCGGCTCGTCCCAGTCTCTGCCGCGACCGGTTCACTTATACCGGAAGGTGATGCGCCCGCGAGTCAGGTCATAGGGAGACACGGCGAGCGTGACGCGGTCGCCCGCGAGCACGCGGATGCGGAAGCGCCGCATCTTGCCCGCAATGGTGGCGAGCACGTAGTGCCCGTTCGTCAGGAGGACGCGAAACGTGGTGTTGGGCAGCACGGTCTGTACGACGCCGTCGATTTCGATCGCTTCTTCCTTTGACATCAGTACTCCTTGACACGAAGGACGTCGCCAAAGCAAAGGCGGGACCCGCGCATTGGCCAAGTCCCGCCTTGACGTTTGCTGGTGCCGGCACGCAGAGGGCGTGTCGAACGTCCTGCAAGGCTAGTCCGATGCACGGGGGAAGTCAAAGGAGTGATCGGCACTCGGCATGCCCGGCGACGACAGGTACCCCGGCGGAGGCCCGTACACGATCGGCGGCGTGCACGCACACAACCCGCTGTGCGGGATTGCCGGGCGTGCCAATTCTGGCGGTAACCGATACGATATCGGGCCGGGGTCACTTATGAAGCCCCCGCAGCTGTGGCAATGAATGTCGAGCACGTTCCAGCCCTCCAGTTGACGTCATGCATGTTTGTCCGCCGGCGTTGCGTTTCAGCGCCGGCAGGTCGCCGTTCCAACAGCGTACTCCAATGTACCATTGTTGTCAAGTTGCACTTTTCGAAGGCGTACATACTTGACAAACTTAGTAAAGTAGCGTAACCTTGACCCAGTCAAGAAGCACCGGTAGCAGCGCAGGTTCATGTTGGTTGCCAAGGAGTCGATATGTACGCACGCAACGTCACGCTCCACCTCAAGGCCAATGCGGCCCCAGAGTTCACCCGGACGCTCGAAACGGACGTCCTGCCGATCATGCGCAAGCAGAACGGCTTTAAGGACGAGATCACGTTCGTCGCCTCCGACGGCGCCGAAGCGGTGGCGATCAGCCTGTGGGATCGCAAAGAGAACGCGGATACCTATAGCCGCAACACGTATCCCGCCGTGCTGAAGACTCTGGAGAAGGTCGTCGAGGGAACGCCTGAGGTTGAGAACTACGAGGTTGCCAACTCGACTTTCCACAAGATCGCCGCGCGCAACTAGGACCGCCTGGGCTCAGCGAGAGTCAGCGGTCTGTTCCGAGGAGGGGGGCGGCCGAGTCCGCCCGCCCTTTTCTCGGCGTCTGCAATGACGCGCAAGAAGAAGGAGGAGTCGCATGGCACCGATCACACTCCAGCGCTTCGTAGAGGAGCTGGACAAGATGAAGCAGGAGGCAGACGCGGGAACGCTCAAATTGCAGGATTACGACGGCCGGCTCGCCCGAATGCTCCGAGAGCTGCGGGAGCGAGGCTTCGATCCTGATCGGGCCGCCGCCACAGCAGCGCTCGCGGACGCGCTCCAGCGGGGAGTGATCACGGCTCCCGTGAAGGAGCACCTGCAAAACCGGCTTGGGCTGGCGTAACCGACCACGTCCCAAGCGCCGCTTACCCGCTAGTCCCACTGGACTCGAGCTCGTTCAGCGCGGTCCCGACGGCGGCCGCCTGCGCCCGCTCCGTGCTGCGGTACACATCGTTGGTGCTGCTGCCCCGCACTACCCGGTATTCGCGCGCGCCAACCCCGGTGCGCCCGGCGTACTCACGCACGTCCCACTGTCCCTTCCCTGGGCTCCGGGCGTAACAGTCCGCCGTGTGGGACAGCTCCTTGTCCGTCAAAACCGCGCCCCGCAGTCCCAGCAAGACGCGCAGTCGACTCTGAAAGTCGTTGAGCTCGAAGGTCATCCCACGCCTCAGTATGCCTGACTACGCGGTGTGAAAATGGAGCGGGTCTCTCAAGTTCTGTAACTCGCGGTAATAGTAGAGCGGTGTCGGTCGCTTGCCCTTGAACTTCAGCCGCTTGAGAAACTCGACTTCCTCCGCGGTTGCCGTGGCGCTCAGGGACCGATCCTGAAGAAACGCCTTGAACCCAGGCTCCTCGACGAAGTGCTGTTCGGATTCCAGCTCGATGAACTCGAACTTCTTCACGTTCCCGGCGACCAGTCGGTCGTTGAGGACGATTTCCAGCGCAAACGTCGCTAGGTCGATGTTCCAGGATGCAATCAGCGGATCCAGGAACGAAACGCAGTCTTCAGCGGACACATGGAAGATGTCCTGATCGAGGAACTCGAGCACGCTCACGCGCATCGCCTCGTAGCTGCGGCCGCCGAGCTCCGCCACGCTCCGCAGCCACGCCGCGTTCTCCAGTTCCTGCTGGGCAAGTCCCTTGACGACGTCCAGCAGCTTCTGGGTAACGAGACGCTCGAGCTCGCCGAAGGGCTGCTTTTCGAACACCGCGCGGACGTGTCGTGCGGTGGCGGCGTTGCACTTGCGGAGGATCAACGCACGGACCTCCCGAAACAGCGGCGCGGGCTCGTCCCCCAGCTCCCGTTTCAGCTGCTCCTTGCGCTGGTGGTCCGCCAGCCGCGCGAGCTCCCCGCTCGGCAGCTTCAGGAACTTGTCCATCTTGTCATAAATGTCGGTGCGGTTCGGCGCCGGGGGCGTTCGCTTCCCCGAGAGCAGCTGAGACACGTAAGACTCAGTGACTTGGGCGGCCTGGGCGAGATCACGCTGCTCCAGGCCGAATTCCTCTAACCGGCGCTTGATTACCAGGGAGACATCCACGGGCGTCCTCTTGTACGTTGACTTGACACAAGAAGTTAACTAGTAGAGTCCACTTTGGCCAGTCTCTGATAAACTTGACAAATAAAAGTACATCACCATAAGTTGCAGCAGGTCAACCGTTTGTTAACTACCAACGGTCGAGGTAGTCCGCTGAGCAACATCGTGGCTACGTACTGGAATGACGCCTTTAGCGTGGGCCTCGTCTTGGCCCTCGCGTTCACCTTGCTCGCGCTGCGACGTGCGTTGCGACGCGAGCGAGAGCTGGCGCGCTACGGGAAGGCGTTCACTGTTGCCTGCTTCGACATCGATGACTTCAAGGCGGTGAACGATCGGTACGGCCACGCGGCTGGGGACGCGGTGCTACGCCTCGCCGCGGACACCGCGAAGCGGACCATTCGAGCGAGCGACGCGGTCGCTCGGCTCGGCGGCGACGAATTCGCGATCCTCCTCCACGAAACGACGCCCGCGGCCTCCGAAACGGTGATCCGGAAGCTGCGAATGGCCATCCAACGCCTCGGCAGGTGAACGGCCGGCGAATGACGGTCAGCTTCGGGGCGGTGACCTGTCTCGAGGCTCCGGACACCGTTCAGGCGCTGGTCAGCGCGGCCGATCAACTCCTCTACGCCGCGAAACGGGCGGGCAAGAACCGAGCCGGGCATCGAGTGCTTGCGGCTCCGCCATCCCCGCGCGCGCAGGGCCAGATGCCGTTGGCCTGTTGAAGACCACGAAGCACAGGGAAAAGGCAGGCTCGATCGCCCTCGTCACCGGCGCGAATCGCGGCCTGGGCTTCGAGATCGCCCGCCAATTGCTCGCCCGAGGCTTGCGCGTCGTGCTGACCGGCCGCGACGAGGCCGCCACGCGCCGCGCCCTCGAGGCCCTCGGCGCGGCTGGCAAGAACGCGCTCGCCGTGCGGCTCGACGTCACGGACCCCGCGAGCATCGCCGCCGCCCGACGCACGACCGAAGAGCGGCTCGGCCCGGTGGACGTCGTCGTCAACAACGCCGCGGTGCTCATCCACGAGAGCGACGACCTGCTCTCGATCCCTCGAGACGGGTTTCGCGCCACGTTCGACACCAATGTGTTCGGCGCGATCGAGGTGTGCCGTGTGTTCGTGCCGCCCATGGCCGAACGCGGTTACGGGCGTGTCGTCAACCTGTCGTCGGGCGTGGGACAGTTCGCTCGCCTGTCCACCTACGCGCCGGCGTACTCGATCTCGAAGGCGGCGCTCAACGCGCTCACCCGCGTCCTCGCGGCGACCTATCAGGGCAAGGGCGTGCTCGTCAACGCGGTCGATCCGGGATGGGTCCGCACCGACATGGGCGGCAAGTCAGCGCCCCGGTCGGTCGAGCAGGGCGCGGACACGGCTGTGTGGCTCGCCACCCTGCCGGAGAATGGCCCGACGGGAGGATTCTTCAGGGATCGGCGCGGCATTCCCTGGTGACGGCATTTGGATGCACAGCATTGACACCGTCTGCAACGCCATGGTACTACTCGGCGTGGCTCGAGGACGTACTATGGCGAACGATATGGGAAGGTTCCGCGTCGACGTCGAGCTCGAGAACCCTGCCCGCCCGGGTCAGCGACGCACGGCGCCGGCCGCGGTCGTGGGGTAACCCGGGGTTGCGCCCGGGGTCAGTCAGGCGGCCCTGGTTCGACCCAGTTCGTCCAGCGACTGTAGGAAAGCGCGGTACACCGATTCCGACCACCAACCACGGCACTTCTCGATCTCCGTGAAGGCCGCCTCACGCGAGAGCGCGGGCCGATACGGGCGCGCGGTCGTGAGCGCGTCATACACGTCCACGACTCCGACGATCTGCGCCGAGGTCGGGATCTCGTCGCCGCGCAGGCGGTCGGGGTAGCCCGTGCCATCGTAGCGCTCGTGATGCCAGCGGATGATCGGCTTCAAGTCCCACGGGAATTCGACAGCCGCAAGCAGCTCGAGGCCCCAGATCGGGTGCATCTGCACCACCTCGAACTCGGCGTGCGTGAGCGGGCCGGGCTTGTTCAGGGATCTCGTGCGGGACCCGCACCTTGCCCAGGTCGTGGAGGTACGCGCCGAGGCGGATCGTGGTCTGGCTGGTCTCGTCGAGCGTGAGGACGCGCGCCACGGCCATCGCGTGCTGCGCTACCCGCTCGCAATGGCCGAAGGTGTAGCTATCGGTGGACTCGATCGACTGCCCCCACTCGCGTACCACCGCGAAGTAGGTGGTTTCGAGCTCGGACACCTTGCCGCCGACGTACACGAGGTCGACGCGCGCGTCGAGCCGACCAAAGAGCCGGTGGGCGGCGTTCAGCAACGTGAGCGCTTCCTGATTCCGCCCCATCGCCTGATATACCAGGGCCAGCTCGTACGACGCCTCCGCCTGGTTCAGGACCGAGCCGGCGTTCACCGCCAGCTCGATCGCCGAGCGGAGACGCGATTCGGCGAGCGCGGCCCGACCGGTCTCGCGATACACCATGCCGATGATCCGGTAGGCTTCGGACTTGTCGCTCCGGGCGTCGAGCTGGTCGAAGATGGCGAGGGCGGCCTCGGCGTTGCGGCGGGCTTCCTCGTAGCGCCCCCGCACGACGTGCACCTCGGCGTGATTCACCAGACACATCCCCTGCAGGTGCGCATCGCCCGCCCGCTCCGCGATCTCGTAACTCTGCCGGAAGTAGCGGTCCGCCTGGTCGTACTGCCGCAGGTCGGTGTGCGCGATGCCCAGGTTGGCGAACGCAATCGCGCAGCCGTGCTCGTCGTTCGAGGCCCGGTACGCCTCGAGGGAGCCCTCGTAGTGCGCGACGGCCTCGGCCAGATTCCCCTGGATGTTCGCGAGGATACCGAGGTTCTGCTCGACCCGCGCGCTCAACTCGCGGATCTGGCCCCCTCGCTCCAGCGCGTGCAGGAAGTTCCTGCGCGCGTCCTCGATCGCTCCCGTCTTCAAGTCCAGCCCGCCTAGCGTGTTCAGTGCTTCCGCGGCGAGCAGGTCGTTGCCGGCTTCACACGCCACGGTGTAACTGCGGCGACACAGCTCACGCGCCGCGTCCGACTCGTTGCGGTGATGGCGCATCACGGCCACGCGCCGCAACGCCTCCGCCAGCACCGTCCGCTCCCCCGTGCGGTCAGCGGTGGCGATCGTCGCTTCGTAACAGCGGATCGCTTCAGGAATGCACGCGGCTCGCTCCTGGGCCCGCGCGTCGTGCAACAGCTCCGCGGCGGGGCGCGAGGCGACCCGCGGACCGGCCTGCGGAGTAGAAACGGCCGTCACGTCGCCGTCACCACGCGACCACGTAGGTCGAAAAGTGGTTGACCTGCCCGGTGACGTTCTTGCTGAGCAGATTGTCGAGCGACAGCAGGTAAGAGAGGATTTGCAGGTTGTCCGTCGTGTACGCGATCTGCTTCGGCAGCAGCTTTCCGAGCAGATTGCAGTTCGCATAGCTCATCGTGAGCGCGGCGGGCTTCTGGAACCGGAGCCCGGCCGGCTGGAACTGCACGGCGTTCACGCCCAGCCCGGTGGGCAGGGTCATCGTGATCGTCGTCGCCTGGGCGAGGGCGCCCGCCGGGATCACGAGCGTGTGGGGCCCGGCGCTCAGGGTTCCGCCCCCGCCCCCGATCGTTTTCGTCGTCGAAGCGTAGGGCAGGTTCGAGCACTTTAAGAGTCCCGTCGCGCCGAGCAGCGAGCCGATGAGATCTGCCGAAGGTGCCGGGACTTGAGGCGCGGTGAGCGAGCGATCGCCGCAGCCGGAAGAAAACACGAGCGCGCACACGACGAGCGCGACCACTAAACAACGAGCGGCCTTCATAGGCCTTCCTTCTCCTCTAGGGCGTAGGGAGTTCGGAGGGGGAGCGTGGTACGGCGGGAACCGCCGATTCCGTCCCGCACAACATGCACACAACTGGCCCGCGTATCCGTGAGATCGGTCACGCGGGGGAGCTCCGGCTTTTTTGTGTTTTGTAGTTTCCTGGGATTTGCGACAAAACTCGACTCGTGAATCCCCCGGGGAGTACCCGGGCTGAGAGCCCGGGCTCGACTCGAGGGGGCGCCCTGTAAGGGCGCACACCGGGCCGAGCGCGCCCTTCAGGGCGTCGAACACCAAATCCAGACTCAGAAGAGATGGAGGACTGATCCCCGGGCTCACGCCCGGGGTCAGTCACGAGACGAGCTTAATACGACGCATCACCTGACCCGCGCGCGTTCCGCGGATCGTCTTCAGCACGTACGTACGTCAACACGAACGGTCCCATCGCGTGCACCTGTACAACGGTGCGGCCCCGGGCGATGGCATAGTGGTGCATGTTCGCTTCCACGAAGCCGAACTCGCCGGTCTTGAGCACGGTGGCGCGCGCCGCGTCGAGCGTGTCGCCCATGCCGAGGAGGAACGTCCCGCTGATGATCGTGAGGCTCTCGTCCGTGGGGTGGAGGTGCGGCTGGACGCGGTAGCCGTCCGGCAGCTCGAGCCGGACGGTGAACAGTCCCGGCTTACTCGGGTCGCCCTGGAGCACCGCCATCTTGGCGCCGGCGGGGAAGACCGCCGGAGCTGGACCCCACTTGAGCGCGGGTGCGTGTGACTGCGCGTAAGTCACGGCGGGCATGACAAGCAGCGCGAGCACCGCGAGCGAAGGCGTCGTGAAACGGGCATGCATGGCAGAATCCTCCTTGAGCAAGTGTTAGGACTTCCGGAATCAGTTCAGAGGTAGCCCAATAGGCTTGGGCCATAAGGCCCCGCTCCAGAACAACACATGGCCGGTGATCTTGAGCCGGGCGATCGGTGTCACGGCCCCGCTCGCGCCGAGGCTCGACGGTGCGAACTTGGCCAGGAGCCCGGTGCCGCCCACGACCCACAGGCTGCCGTCCTCCTCGAATGCCAGACCGATCGGAATGCCGAGAGAGCCGGACGAGGTGATCACGACGTTCGGCTCCAGGGGCCCAGCGCCGGCCAACTGGGCCGGAGTGAACGCGAGCAGGTTGCTTCTTCCGTTGTTCGCGACCCAGAGGTTCCCCGCGGCGTCGAATGCAATGCCGGTCGGATTCACGAGCGAGTCCGCGGCGGTGAGGACGAACGCCGGGGGCGGCGATCCGGACGCGGCGAGCTGCGCGGCCGTGTACTTATAGATCACGCGGGAATCGTTGTCGGACACCCAGAGCGAACCGGCGGCATCGAAGGCAATGGCCACTGGATTGCCCGGTACGGACAGGGTCACCGCCGGCGCCTGAGCGCCGCCAGCCGCGAGCTGCGCGGGATCGAAACGGACCAGCGTGCCACTCAGGTGGTTGACGACCCACAGGCGCTGCTGCGAGTCGAACGCGAGTCCGATGGGCCCGCTGAGCGAGCCGTGTGCCGGAGTAACCACGGTTCTCGCAGCCTTGAACCCAGAGTTCGCGAGCGCGCCGGGATCGAAACCGAGCAGCAACGAGTCGTCGTCACTCGCCACCCACAGGTTGCCGGCGTTATCGAACGCGACTCCAGACAGCGTCCTGAGGCCGCCGCTCGGCGTGGTCAGGATGGTGGCCGGGACGCGCTGTCCGGTGTCCGTCAGCTGCGTCGGATCGAGACGCAGAATGCCAGGAGGATTCCCGCTCACGACCCAGAGTCCGTCCTGCGCCGCAGTGGGCGGGGGCGGGGGCGGCACCACCGACTTCGCGGCGTCAGTGCCGCAACCGGCCGCGAAAGCGAGGAGCAGGGCGAGCGTAGCCTGGAGAACTGACGGGCGCATCGAGTCATTCCGGGTTCGAGGACTGCGAGCAGGATACCGTTTCAGAATGTACCAGGCAGTCGGGCCCTTGGTGTTTGGCGGGTCAGTCTTTCGGGAGATCGGGTGTCAGACGGGGGACTACGCGCCCTCACCCCATTTATCCCAACCCAACTTTGCCGAGGAGCGCCGTGAACCTCGCGTCCGCGCGCAGGTCGTCCATTAGGGGCCATGCCTTGAGGTAGGCCAGCCAATTGGAGCGCTCTTCATAGGCCTGCTCGAGCGAGGCGAATGCGTGATCCGGGTCGCCGAGCCCGGCATATACCAACGCCCCGCAAAACGGCGACACATACCCGGCGCGCGCGCGCTGCTCGAGATTCTCCAAGACTTTCTTCGCTTCGCGCCGCCTCCCTGCCCTTGCATACGCGTGGCCGAGTACCGCGCTCGTGAACGCGAGCCCCTCGGAAACGCTGACGGCGCTCTGCAGCGCGCTGATGGCTTCGTCGTATCGGCACGCCGCCAGGTGCACTTGACCGAGCACGACGTACGTCAACAAGTAGTGCGTATCGAGGTCCAGCACTATCCGGCATTGGGTGATGGCTTCGTCATATTGTCGTGCGAAGTAGAGCGCCCAGCCCAAATTCGCATTGGCCACGAGCGACAGCGGGGCCAGGGCCTTCGCGCGCGATGCTTGCTCGACGCTGTCCGCGGTTCGGCCCATCGCCCATAAGCAGCATGCGTACCAGAAATGCGCGGTTGGGTAGAGTTCTTTGAGCTGGATCGCCCGCTGGAAGCCTTGTTCCGCGCCCGTCCAGTCCCAGTCGTAGAGCAGGCTCACACACGCGCGCGCCGTATGCGCCTCGGCCCGACCGTCGTCGATCGCCAAAGCCCTATCGGCAGCCTCCCTCGCCCGAGGAAACACTTGTTTCGGGGGAAGGTAGTTGTAGTACCCGAGCGCGGTGTAGGAGTCGGCTAGCCCGGCGTATGCCAGCGAGTAGCGTGGGTCGAGGGCGATCGCTTGCTCGAAGTACTCGATGCCTTTCTTCAAGCCGCTGGCCGATTTCCGTCTCCAGAAGTAGCGCGCCTTCAGATAGAGCGCATAGGCCTCTACGTTGTCCGTATGTGGCTCGACCAGCGCGAGTCTGGGCTCGCTCGTCAGCTTCACTTTCAACGCGTTCACGATGGCCCGGGCGATTTCGTCCTGGATCGCGAAGACGTCCTTCATCTCCCGCTCGTAAGTGGCGGACCAAAGGTGAAAGCCGTCCGCGGCGCTGATGAGCTGGGCAGTGACCCGCAGCTTGGTGTCCGCCCGGCGGACGCTGCCCTCGAGCACCGCGCTCACCTGCAGTTTCTCCGCGATCGCCCGGATATCCTGCGTCGCCCCTTTGAACGCGAACGACGAAGTCCGCGACGCCACTCGCAGTGAGCCCACGGCGCTCAACGCGTTGATGATTTCTTCGGTGATCCCGTCGCTGAAATACTCGTTCTCGGGTTCGGCGCTCATGTTCAGAAACGGCAGAACGGCGATCGAGTTCGCCGCGGCGGCTGGGGCCTGGACGAGCGGAAGGGCCGGCGACGTGACCGCCAGCGGGCCGTGTTGGGCCAGCGCCGCGATGAAATCGGCGGCCGTGGCGAACCGATCCGCGGGCGCCTTCCCAAGCGCTTTCGTCACCACCTGCTCGAGCCACTCGGGCACCGTGTCTCGCACGGTGCGAAGGCGTGGGACGGGCTCGACCGCTTGGCGGGCCAGAATCGCCTGGGCCGACCAGCCCGTATAGGGAGGGTCACCCGCCAGCATCTCGTAGAGCACACAAGCGAGGCTATAGAGATCGCTGCGGCCATCGAGCTGCTCGCTGCCGCCTGCTTGCTCCGGGCTCATGTACCCGGGGGTGCCGACGGCGATGCCCATCCCGGTGACCCGCTTCACGCCCGCCACGCGGATCGCCCGCGCGATCCCGAAGTCGCTCACGACCGCATGACCGGCTTGGAAAAGGATGTTCTCCGGCTTGATGTCGCGATGCACGACGTCGCGGCCGTGGGCGTAGTCCAGGGCATCCGCCACCTCGCGGCTGATGCGCAGGGCGTCGCCAAGCGGAAGCTGGCGCTCACGGTTCAAGCGGCCACGCAGCGACTCCCCCTCCACGTAGGGCATCACGTAGTACAACAGGCCGTCGGCTTCGCCGGAGTCATGGAGTGACAGGATGTGCGGATGGGCGAGCCGAGCCGCGATCTCGATTTCGCGCAGGAACCGATCGGTGCCCAGGCTCGCAGCCAGGTCCGGGCTGAGCACCTTGAGAGCGACCGGCCGGCGGTGTTTCAGATCCTCGGCCAAATAGACGGTAGCCATGCCCCCGCGGCCGATCTCGCGCTCGAGCCTATAGCGCTCGGCGAGCGCGTCCTGGAGGTGGGCGAGCAGATCGCTCATACCGCGATGACGGGCGTAAGAACGGCCACTCATGTGGGGACGACCCCATCATACGGGCCGGGGGGACGTGGGGCCAGACGGCCCTGTGTGATCCGTCTTTCTAGAGGCCGGAATGTCAGCCGGTGGCGTATGTAAGAGAACCCGCGGCCCGATTCGAGCCGCGGGTTCCTTTTATGCACCCCTCGGGTGTCATGGCCATGAGACCGGAGTCGACCCTTCGGTCGCGCCGACCACTTTGGCTCCGGCCACCACGCTCGCCTGCTCGTCCACTACGAGACGGAGGTTACCGTTCGAGCTGACCAAGGCATTGAGGATGTCATACGTTCCCGGACTGGCGACTCGCAGGCCCTCTAACGTGACGTCGGTCGGCAGTGGGCCACCGTCGCCTCGATTCAGCGTCTCTCTCACACGAATCGGGCCCATGGTGCAGAACAGGGCCTGACCCTGTCCGCCTCCCGCAAGCGCGACCACCCTGATGTTCGGCAGATCGGCCCTGATTTCCTGGCCGTGAGATATGCTCGCCTCTTGCATCCTCTCCCTGAGGCGAAAGGACTGTGACTGCAAAGTGATGCCGGCTTCCATATGTGCCTCCAGTTGTTTCGACTTCGTTTCTTACGCGCCGACGATCGACTCGGTGCGTCGGGTCACGCGGTTCAGCTCCAACCATTCGGCGGCGAGCGCCCGAAACGCCGCCTCGTCGTGGTCCCACGCACTCACGACGTGGGTCACCGTCTGCACACGTACTCCAAGGAGCGTGCTGACCGCGTGCTCCTTGCGCCACCGTTTCCGCAGCTCACGCGCGAAGCTGTCGGGCTCTCCCGATATCGCGAAAGCGAAGAAGCAGTCGCTCCAACTGTGCCCCCTCGCTTTCAGGCCGCGTGTCACCCGCTCGGGTCCCAACGCTTCAAATGCGGTTGTCAGCAAGGCTTTGTCTGCTGGACTCATGACACCCTCCTCTCCGGCATTCGAGCACCGTAAACGAGAGCGGCCGCACACCCCCCGTCCGGGGCTGCGGCCGCTCGCGAACACATACCCACCCCGGACTACCTACCGGGTCCTGCTAGAGCCTATTAAGGGTTACTACCCCAGGTGCCCAGCCCGTCGTTCCGCTTGAGCGTGGGGCCCACGAGCCACGTGGGGCTCCCCTCGATTTGTAACCGTCAAACGACGCCCCAATCTCCCAAGAGCCGATCACCCCCGTGGTTGCGCAACATGTCGGTGAGACGTACGCTCACGGAATCGCCTCTGGATCCCATCATGCGCATTCCTGCCCTTTGCTTCATGACGTTGCTCGCTCTTCCCCTGGTAGGACGAGCCCAAACCTTCGCTTTCACCCACGTCACCGTCATCGATATGACGGGCACGCCGCCGCGGCCGGACATGACCGTTGTCGTGACCGGGAATCGCATCGCGACGCTCGGACCGAGTCGAGCCGTCCGGATTCCGAAAGGCGGGCTTGCATTCGACGGAACCGGCAAGTTTCTCATCCCCGGCTTGTGGGACATGCACGTACACGCGGCGTGGTCGAGTACGCTTCCGACCTTCGGACCCCTGTTTCTCGTCAACGGCGTGACGGGCGTGCGAGAGATGTGGGGCAGCCTCGACGTCGTGGCGGGTGCGCGCATTAGCCTTGCGGAGCACCACCTGACCGAGCCGCGCTTCGTCGCGTCCGGACAAATCCTCGACGGTTTGCCGCCGATCTGGGAGGGCAGCATCGGACTTTCGAACGCGCAACAAGCCCGGCGCGTCGTCGACTCTCTACACTCTGCGGGTGCTGACTTCATCAAGGTGTACAACCTGCTGCCTCGCGAAGTCTACACGGCCATCATGGCGGAAGCGAAGGGGCTCCACATGCCCGTCGCCGGGCATGTGCCTGTTGCCGCTGGAGCGTTCGCGGCGTCCAAGGCCGGTCAGCGGAGCATCGAGCATTTGACCGACATCCTGCTCAGCTGCTCGACACATGAGGATGCTCTCCGAGCGGCCCTCGTCGCGGCGTTTGAGAAGCCCCGTGACTCGTTGCGGGCCCTGGGGCGCCGACAGCAGCAAGAGCTGCTCGATTCATACAGTTCCGACAAGTGCCGGGCTCTTGCCGCCCAGTTCGTGCGTGACAGTACCTGGCAGGTGCCGACGCTGACTGTGCTCCACGCGTTCGCGTCCTTAGATGACAGCGTCTTTACCTCGGATTCCCGGCTTCAGTACATGTCGCGTGAAATGCGAGATGGTTGGAATCCTCACAATGACTTCCGGCTCAAGACCATGACGGCAGCGGACTTTACGCGGAGCAAGCGGATCTATGCGAAGCAAGTCGAGCTGGTAGGGCTGCTCCACCGGGCCGGCGTCCCAATACTCGCCGGGACCGACGTACTGAACCCGTATTGCTTTCCCGGCTTCAGTCTCCATGACGAGCTGGCATTGCTGGTGGAAGCGGGATTGACGCCGATGGAGGCACTGCAGGCTGCTACCAGGAATCCGGCCATCTTCCTCAATGCTACCGATTCGCTCGGCACCATCGCGACTGGGAAGCTGGCAGACCTCGTGCTCCTGGACGCGGATCCCTTAGCGGACATTCACAACACGACGAAGATCAATGCGGTTGTACTCGACGGACAGCTACTGGACCAAGCCGCTCGGCAGCGACTCCTGGATTTCGTGAGGTTGCAAGTGTCGTTACCGCCTCCGGACTCGGCGCGACACTAAGCGCGGGCTTACAAGGACTTCAGGAACTCGATGATCGCGTCCTGCTCGCTCGGCGCCAAGTGCCTGAACCGACGCGTGACCGCATTCGCCTCGCCGCGGTGGCGCAAGATCGCGTCGCGGAACGTCAGGGACGCCGCATCATGCATCAACCGCGGGCGCAGGCGCACGCCCCACAAGGGAGCGGTACGGACCTTGTTGCGACCCTGTGCGAAGCTGTCCGCCACGAACTCCTTCCAGAGCGCTTGATAGACTTTGCGGCCGTAGTGCTCCGTCATCGCGATCGCGATCCCGTCTCCCGTGCCGACGTCGTGCAACAGGAAGTCTCCGAACGGATGGAACACCTTGTCGCCGAGTGCCGGCGGAATCGTGAACGTGCCGCCGTTGATCGCCGTGCCGGCCGGGGCCGTCGTCAGCGTGCGGACGTGGCACAACGCGCATCCAATGCTGTCGAATAGCGCGGACCCTTCCTTGGCCTTCGGGGTCGCAGCCAGCTCCCGGTCGCGGGCGGGCGCCTTGGTGGCCCGCATGAAGCGGGCAAAGCGGTCGATGTCCTCGAGCCCCGTCGAGTCCGGCGTGTCGTTTGGCTCGGCCACCGTGTTACACAGATCCGTGACCTCCTCGGGGAACAGGCGGCTCGTGATCCCCATCTCGTTCAGGTAGGCGTCGCCGGCGAACGACAGCAGGCTGGCGTGCTGATCCTTCCAGCCGAACCGCCCGACGCCCGCGTGGCCGGGAGCCTCCACAATCGGGACCCGCAGCGCCTGTCCGTGGATCCGGCCGCTCGTGGCCCGACGTTGCTCACGCGCGAGACCGATCAGGGTTTCGTCGGCGATCGCTTCCACTAGGCCGTCGCCCAGCAGATTGAGGGAGAGTCGCGTCGTGCGGTTCGTCTCCGTGTCCGGCACCCGCTCTTGAATCTCCGAATCGGGGAACGCGGCATTGGGGCAGATGGCGCGGTCGTTGACGAGCGTGCGTCCCGAGATCACGACCTGGCCGCGGGCAATCGGAATGTCCGCATTCCGAAACGCCCCATCGGGACCGAGGTGGCCCACGCGCAATTCCGAGATCTG
This sequence comes from Gemmatimonadales bacterium, assembly GCA_035577025.1. Lineage (GTDB taxonomy): Bacteria > Gemmatimonadota > Gemmatimonadetes > Gemmatimonadales > GWC2-71-9 > AG41. Next base: position 169,026 of record DATLVU010000058.1, on the reverse strand, counting down.
GCTCGGGCCGCCGGAGGTAGGGTTCTGGTGGCAGTCGCGGCAGGATTGGGCGTTGTACAGCGGACCCAACCCGTCGCCGATCTCTTCGACTTCGTCGAAGGTTTCCTTGTCGGCTGCATGGGTCGAGTCATCGACCAGGCCGTTGCTCTTGTTGTCGAAGGCGCTGGGCGCCTCTGCCGCTGATGGGCCGGGCTCCGGGGGATGAAACGGTTGAGAGGGCGCCGTGACGCCGCACCCTGCCAGCGTGAGCACGGCTGCCGCGAGCGAGAGGGGGCGATAAGAGCGACACGAGAGCGCCATTACGGCCTCCGTGAATGGTGAGCTGAGCCAGCGCAATCTAGACGATTGGTGCTAGCGGAGACAGCCGATCCGGGTCGTCGCCACGACCACGTCGTCGAACCACACGCTGCCGGTGCTCGTGTCCGTGATGTAGTTCTGCAGCCAGAGGTGGTTCAATTGCAGCGCCGCGCTGCTCCGGAACTGGAGACCCAGCGGGCCCGGAGCCGTAGGCGAATAGTTGCACTGCGCCCCGTCAGCGCCGGCCGGACAGTAGTGGTCTTGCACCCAGTCGCCGATCGCCCCCGCCCCTCCAGTCTCGGGGAAGCTTTGGACGAGCGCATCATTCTTCCACACCTCGAGCTCGGCCCCTGCCGCCGATGCTAAATCCGTGTTGAGCTTGGCGTGGACCTCGACGCAAGCCCATTGGTCGTCATTCGCAGTGAACGAAATTCGGCTCACGAGGGCGTTGCCCCAGTAGGCGCCGGCGCAGCTCGAGCACGTGTGCATCGTCATCCAATAGTCGTAGAAATCGAAGCGCGGATTGGGTGAGCCGATACCCCACACCGGCTCCATACCGAAGGAGACGCGGTCGTCTCCGACAGGCCTGGTCCCAGCCTGCGGGTTGGGCCAGTCAGTGGGAGGGTTGTAGCCGCCGAACCAGACGCCGCTGTGGTGCCACGGAGCCCCGGCCTGATACTTGACGTACCAGCGCACGAACAGCTCGTCGTAGCCGGATCCATCCGGCTTGAGAAGCTTCTTGTATAGGTCCGTGGCGCTGACTGGGCCACCGGACGTGAGCCTCATTGAGGCGGCACCACAGCTCGCCGATGGCTTGTCGGCGACGAGCGCCATGCCGGCCGGGTTCTGGGATTCGTTGTAGCGCGCAGTTACTGCCGGCACCGAGCCCGCTTCGAAGTCTTCGTGCCAGACCACCTGCGGATCATTGCCGATCCCCCGATCACAGGGGTAGCGGTCGGCCAGAAAGCCTCCTCCGCCCCCGCTCGAAGGTCTGTTCAAGTCCGAGCAGGCTGCGACCCAGAGCGCCGCTCCCAGGACTCCACACCAGTGCGTCATGCACAATGTCTACGTCCAGGCTGCCCTGCATGACGGTGACAGGACTCACGCCACTCCGGGGCATTAGCTCCGCCGCTTCGATCCCAGCAGCGAGTGCCTGAGGACGCTTTCTGCAACCAGGTCTTCGTGCCGCAGCACGACGACCGTCTTTCTGCTCAGCCCGAGGTCGAGCTCCACTACCGAATGGCTGTGGTCCCGGGCGATGCGCGATCGGGGCGGGCGAGATCCCTTTCGCTGCTCGCCCGCCGCCTTGAACGCAGCCGAGATCACCTCCGCGGGCGCATCGCCGTCCACCGCGAGCCGCGCGCAGGTGGAGCAGCGGCGGGGGCGGGGGCGGCCCGCCTCCACCTTCCCGAGATCCGCCGTACACACGATGCGTCCGCAATACCCACACGCCGCTCGATGTGCGGTGCACGCGTCCTGGCCGCAGACTGGGCACGCGCTCACGCCGGTGGGCGTGAACGCCTGATCATCGACGTGGCAGAGCTTGCGGTGCTCCTCGCAGGCATAGGCGCCGTCGGCGTCGGCCAGCTGTGCAAGGTGGACGGTGCAATGTCGCTGCCCATCCGTGACGCATTCCGCGGAGTGGTTGGCGCAGACGTGCTTGCCGCACGACGTGCACGGCGCGACCTCATCCGACGCGAACAAGATCGCCGCTTCGTAGGCACAAGCGCTCGCGTGTTGGCCGCACACCAACCGCCGCGACGCCTCGGCTCGTCGCAGATGACGCGAGCAATGGGCCTCCCCATCCACCGCGCACACGGCCTGATGGGCGGTACAGACCGACTTGCCGCAGCTCGAGCACTGGGTCACTTCATCCACGCCCACCGGTTCATTCTTCCCGCCCTCGCACTGCCGCACGCACGCCGGGCAGAGCCGGCGGCTGCCTTTCGGCGCTTCGGCACTGGTCTGTTCGGCGTGCCGGTTGCAGACGATGCGGCCGCAGCTCGCGCACGGCTGGACGCACAGCGAGCACGTCGGGTGATCACCTTCGCTACAGATCCCCTCGTGCGCCGTGCAGTACTGGAGTTGGCACGAGGGGCACGACCGCACGTGCTCCGCACACGCGGGTTCGCCGTCCACGCGGCACTGGGCAATGCCGTGCTCGACGCAGAAGTCGGCGGCGCATACCGAGCAGCGGTGCGAGCACGCTGTACAGGCGCAGTGGTCGTGCTTGCAGACGACGAGCGTCTCGGGCGCGGTGCCGCACTGGGGACACGCGAAGATCCAGTCGCCCGCGCCGGCGGCCGAGCGCTGCGCGCTGAAGGTCGCGCGATGCCCGCCACTCTCGACCTCCCATTCGGCGCGCTGTATCGAGACGGTGGCCTCGACGAGCTGGAGCGGATGCACCATTGCGCGCACCTGGTTGCGGCGCACCTCCTCGGTGCGGCGCCGTTCCGCGAGCGCCCTCACGGCGGCTTCCCCTGCCGCATCGGTCTGGTCCGCGAGGATCGTCGCGAAGTAGCGGTCGAGGCGGGCGAGCGCGACCGCGAGCTGCTGCTCCGCCGCGCCGCGGCGCGCCGCGACCCGCTCGGCGGACTTCTCCCGCAGGTTGCCGACGAGCAGCTTCAAGAGGTCCTCGGGCCGGCGCGCCGCGACAACCTTGGTCTTCGCAACAATGGACGGGTCAGCGGGCTCGATCCGGCGGGCTTCGAGCTCGTGAAACAGCTCGGCGACATCGCGCGCGACTGGCGCGCCGCTCGAGAGGTCGCACACGTCGCTTTCCACCATCGCCTCCTCGAGGGTCGCTCCCGCCCGCAGCACCACCCGGGCGATGAGTCGCCCCACCGGGTGGACGGCCGAGCGCGCCTTCCCGGGCAAGGCCTTCCCGTCCCGAACGGGTATGCTCAACGCGACCTGCGTCCGATTCTTTGCCGGCAGCGACGTGGGCGCGATCAGACCGAGTGAGAGGCGGGTGGCGCGCGCGCGGATCGCCTCGAGCAGCTGGGAGAGGAAGGGGCTGCCGAGCAACGCGATCTCGGCCTCGGGATGGCGCTCGAGCGCGTCGAGCGAGAACGCTACACGCAAGCGGTCGCGATCCCGGAAGAAGCGTCGTTCGGACGGAGGCAGGCTCAACTCATGGAGGTCGCCCGAGACTGCCCGCTTCACCCGCGCGAGGCGGCAGTAGCGCTCGACGAGCGGGCCGATATGGGCGTCGGCGTGCGGCTCGCCTTGCCGCGATGCGGCGTGCTTGGCGCGCGGCTTACGCCTCGGCTTGCGCTTCATACCGCGTCCACCGCGATATCGACGAGCGTCATGGGCAGGCGAGTCACCTGCGCCACGAGTGAGATGGCACGGCCGGCGCTGGTCAGGCCGGTGAGCTTGACCAGCTCACCGTATTGCGGGTGGCTGCCGGCGGGCGCGAGCGGCGTAGCGCCGGCGATCGGCTCGATCGACTCGAGCGCCTCGAGGATCTCCGTGACGTGCACACCGAGCCGTTGGCGCTTCCTGTCCCAGGCGGGCGCCTTGACCAGCTGGTTCGTGCCGAGGCCGAGGCGCAGCCGGCCCGGAACCGAGACCGTGTCGAAGCGCCGCTCGAGCCGCATGGCGTTGTCGTCCGGTGCGATCAGTGAGTTCAGCTGCTCCTGCTCTCGGCCCGCCGTGCTGCTTTGCTCGATGTCCGTGCCGATCGCTTCGACCTGGCGGATGAAGTCCGCTTCGCTCTCCGCCTTGAGCCACTGCTCGGCGAGCCGGCCCTCGAACTGCTCCGCGCCGCCGAACTCGCCGAGGATCACGTCCAGCTCGCCTACCACCAGCTCGAACAGCTTGATCTTCTTGTCGAGCAGCTGGAGGATGTATGCCTCGATCGTCCCGGCCGCGGCGAGGTTCACGATATGGACCGCGCGCTTCTGCCCGATGCGATGCACCCGCCCGATCCGCTGCTCTACCACCATCGGGTTCCACGGCAGGTCGTAGTTCACCAGCACGTTGCAGAACTGCAGGTTTCTGCCTTCGCTGCCCGCGCGGGTGGCGATCAAGACGCTCCGCTCGTCCTGTTGGAACGCACGGATGCGCGCGTCGCGCTCGGCGGTCGAATGCGCGCCCCAATAGACGATCGGCTTCCTGCCGAGCCGCTTCACCCGCTCGGCGATCAGCTCGACCGTGGGGCGGTGATCGCTGAAGACCACGGCCCGGTCGGGTGTCTCCTTGAGCAGCTTGGCGAGCACGTTGAGCTTGGCGTGCGTCTTGATCTTCCGCGCGCGGGTGGCGAGCTGGCGTGCGATGGCGCGGTACGCGGGGATGACGCGCTCGGCTTGGCCGAGGTGCTCGAGCGACTCGCCGAGCGCGCGCGCCGAAGAGCAGAGCCGCTGGCGCAGGTGGATCAGCGCGAGCTGCACCATGCCCTTGCCGGTGCGTCGCTTGCGCGAGCCGCCGTCCTCCTCGGGCTCCGCGTCGCCGGTCCCGACGAACCCTTCCTTATAGAGGCGGCGCAAGAACTCGGTGGTGCGCTCGTACAGGTCCGCCTCGGCGGGGGTGAGCCGGACCTCGGGGTGGCGCGGCCGGCGCGGGGGCAGATCGAGGTCGTCCACGACGCTCGAGCGCCGGGTGCGGATCATCACCTCGTGGGTGAGCGCGCGGAGCGCTTCGGGATCGCGCGGCTGGCGCTGGTCGCCGGAGATGAGGTGGGCGCTCTTGAACTCGTCCCAGGTCCCCAACTGACCGGGCCGCAGCAGGGTGACGAGGTTGTACAGCTCGCGCAGGTCGTTTTGGAGCGGCGTGGCGGTGAGGAGCAGGATGAAGTCGCGCTCGATCTTTTCGATGAACTGGTAGGTGGCGCTCTTGTGGCTCTTCACCTTGTGCGCCTCGTCCACGATCACCAGGTCCCAGCGCTGCCGTAGGATCTCGGCGGCGTGACGGGGCGAGCGTGCGCGGTCGTGCGACACGATCGCTTTGGTGATGCGTTGCCAGTCGTGAGGAACGGCGGGAGTCTCGAATCGCTCGAAGAATTTCTCTTCGAGCTCACTCTGCCATTGGCCCACGAGCGAGGCGGGGGTGAGAATCAGGGCGCGGCGGGCGAGCCCGCGGATGGCGAGCTCCTTGTAGATGATGCTCGCCTCGATCGTCTTGCCCAGGCCCACTTCGTCCGCGAGGATGGCGCGGCCACCCATGTCGCGCAGCACCCGTTGGGCGACGTCGATCTGGTGGGGGAGCTCCTTGATGGCGTTGGCGTCGAGGGTGATGAGGCGGTCGAAGCCCGGGACGAGCGCGATGCGCTCGGCGTCGCGCCGCAGCTCGTACCAGTCGCGCGCGGCGGGGGGCCGCTTGAGCTGGTCGGCGAACGCTTTGAGGGAGCGCTCGTCGACGGCCCAGGAGTCGTCCGGCAGGGGTTTGGGTAGCGTCACGCGGTGACCCGGGAATCGGGGCACGCAATATAGGGAATCGGGGCCCCGGGGAGGGCGTTCTGGGGACCTCACCCCCATTACCTCCTCTATAGTCTGGTCTTCACCCCCTTACCCGCTCTGCGTTTTGCTCCTCAGCGCCCTTACCCCCTCTCCCTTCGGGCTCCCCGGGCTCAGTCACGGCACGAACGGCCCCGTGGATACCCGGGCTGACAGCCCGGGCTCGGCTTGAGAGGGCGCCCTGTAAGGGCGCACCCGGGCCGAGCGCGCCCTCTTCAGGGTGCGGAACACGAACCCACACTCCGAGAAGATCGAGCGGTTGTTTCCCTCATCCCCGGGGGACTACCTGAGGGTGAAACTGAGAATGCCTGCCGCTCGGTAGGGTTGTTCAGACTCTAAGACAACTTTTGCCGGAGCGGTTCATGTACTTGGTGCACGGGCTTGGTGGCTTCGGGGGCTATGACGGGCTTGGGTTTCTGGCCGGTCTCATCTGGCTGGCGGCAGTGGTTTACCTCCTCACGCTCGCCACTCGCCTGGTGCGCGCGATCGAACGGATCGCCAACAACTTCGAGACCAAGGCTCCTTAGAACTCCCCCTAAGGAATCAGCACCCTTGGCACGACATCAAAGGCCATCGGCTGGCCGTTACGACGCACCTCGAAGCGAACTACGTCCGCGCTCTGCACCACGGTCGGCAGCGCGGAAGGCTGGAGGAACTCCGACCCCGGCCGCCCGGCGATCATTAGCACCTCGTCGCCCACGCGCAGCCCCGATGCGTACGCAGCGCCATCAGTCCGAGCCGCCGCCACCACCGCTCCTCCTTGCGGCGCCGGCGCAAGCGCCAGCCCGATGCTGCGAAGGCCCGGCGGGGGCGGAATCACGCGGTCGGGGGTGTTCACGCGGATCCGCTTGTTCCGCTGATCCAGCGTGATGACGAAATGCCGAAGGAGGCGTGCGCCGAGCAGCAACTCACGCGGAAACCCCGGCGGCGGCGATACGATGCCCACGATAGGCCGCTCAATGGTCGTGGCACCCAACCGCACGTCTCCATCCAGCCGTGCCGAAAACACCGGCACGGGGGGCTGGCCGCCGATGGATGCCGAGCCCGTCGGCACACGACCAGAAACGAAGCGCAACGAATCGGCCACTTCTGGCGCGCAGTCGATCGCGGCCGAGCTCTGGGTGTCGAGAACGGCATGGTGGAGATGACCGCCGACTTCCACATCGACGCCGAGATGCTGACCCATCTCGACCAACGGCAACACGTCTCGACCGTTCGGCTCCGCGAGCGCCCCCCGTTCGAAACGGACGCTGAGCGCGGGGTAGTCCACCGTCAGGAGCAGGTCGCCGTACGCCGTCAGGCCAAGCAGACCGTCGACTCCGGGCAGGAACTCCGGGACTCTGGCTACGGGAAGATCGCGCAGGACGAGGTCGCCGATGCGGAGAGAGTCCACCAATGGATTATCCGCAGGGAGATGGAGTCCGGTCGCGAGTCGCTCAGTCACGAGCACGATCGGCGCTCCCGTCTCGATCGCGAAGACGTAAGGCCCGCGACCGTTCACCATCACTTCCACAGTCGCACGATCCTGCATGATTAGGCGCAGCGGCACGGTCGCGCCCTGGACCGGGAGATCGACGCGCCTGGGTGCGAAGGCGCTTGCCGATACTCGCTGCTGCGCGATCGCCGGGCCCGCGGCCAACAGCATGCTCGTGAGTACGGTGCACCAGACGGCGGTTTGTGACACAGACACCTCCTGGTGCGATAGGATGCGCTGCACTATCGAAGGGTCGCAGGACGCGGACCAACCCCGGACATCGGGTCTCACCCGAGCGTCGCCGAAACGCCTACCTTCAGTACCCCGGTCGCGAACGAGGCACTATGTGGAGGCATCTCCTGAAGCCCGCCGTTGTCGGTTTCCTGTTCCCGGCGTGCGCCTGGGCCCAGGCAGCGCAGCTCACAACGGCTCCCCAGGTTCTCGACCGCTACAAACAAGCCCTCGGCGGCGAGCAGGCCATCGCGAACGTTCAATCCATGACCGTACGCGGCGAAGTGGAAAGCAACGCAACGACCGGCAAAGCCGCCTTCGTCTACTACGCGAAACCGTTTAAGTCGCTCTTCAAACTCACCCGCGTCGACGGCACTCAGATCACCGCGGGATTCGACGGGAAAGTGTCCTGGACCATCACACCCAAGGGTGCGGAACTCGACTCAGGGACTCCGGTCGACGCGATCCGCCGCGATGCAGATCTCCAGTACGCGCTGCACCAGTTTGATTATTTCAACAAGCTCGAACTCGCCGGCATCAGTGAGTTTGAGGGTCATCGGTGCTATTGGTTGCACGGCACTACCAACTGGGGAAAAGACAACAACCAGTTCTACGATGTCGCGACCGGACTGCTCGTTGGCTATCGCTTCGAGTCCGACGACTCGTCCAAGACACTCACGTTCGCCATTTTTGAGGAGTATAGGAATTTTGGTGGCCCCTTGATCGCCACCAGAAACACCACCCGTGCAGGCAAGAACAGTCGAACGTTCGCGTATAAGTCCGTGAGCTACGAGCCACTCGCCGATTCCATTTTCGAATTGCCGCCGACTGTCAAAGCCCTGGTTAAATGAAGGCATTCGTCGTCGATCGTTACAAGAGCAAGAGCGCAGTACGTCTCGCCGACATGCCGGAACCGGAAGTCCGAGACGATGATGTACTGGTCCAAGTCCACGCAGCCAGTTTAAACCAGCTGGATTCCAAGATTAGGGACGGCGAGTTCAAACTCATTCTGCCCTACCGCTTGCCGCTGATTCTAGGCAATGACGGGGCCGGGGTCGTAGTCCGTGTCGGGTCCAACGTGCGACGGTTCAAGCCGGGCGACGAGGTTTATGCACGGCCGCGTCAGGACCGGATCGGTACGTTCGCGCAATTCATCGCCATGAATGACGCTGACGTGGCGTTGAAGCCCAAGAATCTCACCATGGAAGAGGCAGCGTCCATCCCTCTGGTGGGTCTGACGGCTTGGCAGGTATTGATTGAACGCGCCAATCTGAAGAAGGGCCAAAAAGTCCTGATCCACGCGGGTTCCGGTGGAGTAGGCACATTCGCCATTCAACTGGCAAAGCACATCGGCGCAACGGTGGCGACTACGACGAGCACAGCGAATATCGATCTGGTCAAGAGTCTCGGCGCGGATGTCGTCGTCGACTACAAGCAAGACGATTTCGAGAAGGTCCTGAGCGGCTACGACGTCGTCCTGAACAGTCTCGGCAAGGACACGCTCGAAAAGTCCCTCGAGGTGTTGAAGCCCGGTGGAACGCTCATTTCGATCTCTGGTCCGCCGGATGTAGCGTTCGCTAAGGAGAACGGGTCGAACTGGTTCTTGCAACAGATCATGCGCCTTTTGAGCTTCGGCATCCGGAAGAAGGCCAAGCACTACGGCGTGAGCTACTCGTTTGTTTTCATGCGAGCGAACGGCGAGCAGTTGAGCAAGATCACATCCCTCATTGAATCCGGCGTCATCCGGCCGGTCGTGGATCGGATCTTCTCGTTCGACGCGACCAAGGAGGCTTTGGCTTACCTCGAAACGGGGCGTGCGCGAGGCAAGGTCGTCATCAAGGTGATTCAGGTGGCCTGAGCGCGGGGAAAGCGTTGCGCGAGATTCTGAGCACCACCAACCTGTCTCTCGTCGAGAGCCTCCTCATCGCGCTGGAAGCCGAAGGGATCGAAGCGCACACGACGAACGAGAACGCGGCCGGCCTGCCCTTCAATCCTATACACGTCTTCGTAGTCAACGACCGAGACTACTATCGGGCCTTTAATGTTGTCCGTTCCGTGCGGCTCGCTGCCGAGCCGGGTCTCTCAGCAAGGCGCCAGCGTCGGGCCATACACCTCCTCGTTCTTGCGTTAGTCGGGGTCATCGCGCTGCTGTGTGCCGAGGCCTTCTTTCGTTGATCCGCGCTGCTCGCCGGCGCGCGTCCACAGGGTGGGCCGGTCCCTTGCGCCCGCCGGCCTGTCGCCCGCAGCTTAGGCGCGATTCGTTAGACCGCCACGCGTCACGGACGAGAGCATGAACCTCCTCCAACGACTTCGGGGCCTCGCGGGTACTGCGCTTCTCTGGGCAGCAGTTTGGCTTCTGGTCGGTCTCGCTTTTGGCGTCTACCAAGCCGAGACCAGGTCGCGTCCTGACGTCCCAATCGCATTCCCCTGGTTCCAGATCATCGCTACAGCCACAGCCATCTGGACGGTTTGGGGCGCGGTTAGCGGAGCCGTTTTCGCCTTGGTCCTCACGCTTGCCGAACGGCGACATGCCCTTTCTGAACTCTCGATGCCTCGGTTCGCACTGCGGGGAGCGCTTGGGGCGATTGCGCTCCCTGCTATCTATCTCCTCGTCGTCGCCATTCAGGAGCGGGATCCGGAGATGTTCGGGCCGTTCGCGTTGATCCTATCCGTGTGCGCCGCACTCGGCGCTGTGGCAGCAGTTGGCACGTTGGCCCTCGCTCGCCGAGGCCCTTCGGACAGCGTCTAAGGAATGGCGATTCGTTAGGAGGCACACGTGAACTCCTCAGCTCCTCAGCGCTGGCTTCCAGCTGCTCTCGGCTCAAGTGTCGTGTACCTAGTCGCCGGTATCACGTTCGCGGCGCTCGCCCATCGGGCCGGCTCGAATCAAATGCGAGTAACGTGGCGACTGGCCGCCTGGGTCATCAGCGCCGCCGTGTTCGCGGCGCAAGTATGGTACGAACACACTCGGTTGCGCAGTGCGCCTCGGACAACAGCATCACACGTATCGCTGGCCGTAGCGCTCGGGGCCTTTGCGCTTGCGGCGACTGCACGAGTCCCGGCCCTCGCGCTGATCGCATGGCCAGTGGTCACGGCGTTGCCGGCCTTTCTGGTTGCCTTCGCCTCGGCTGCCGCGCTCGCCCGCGTGCGACCGAGGGCGTAGCGAGCATCGCGATGAGAGACCTAAAGGCCAGCTCGTTGCTCCCGTTCGTCCCAAGCGGAAAGGATTACGAGGCCAGCCGCCGTCTCTTCGCGGACCTGGGTTTCGAAGAGGTCTGGGAGAACAACGGCTATGCTGGATTCCGGAACGGCGCCGCCGAGTTCATTCTTCAACGGTTCGACGATGAGCACTTCGCGCAGAACTTCATGGTGCGGCTCAACGTCGACGATCTCGATCGGTGGTGGACCGCCATTTCGCAGAAGAGTCTCGATCGGGCGTACCCGGGTGTGCGGCTCAGCGGCCCGACCGACTTTCCGTGGGGGCGCGAAGTCAATCTGATCGACCTGGCAGGGGTCTGCTGGCACATCGGCGAACGCAAGTAGATGCGAACGTCGGGATTACGGTGGCTGGACACGGAGGCGTAGATGCTCGTTGAATCCTGCATTCCCGTCATCCCCAGCGCCGATCTCGAGAAGAGTCTGCGCTTCTGGGTGGACGGGCTTGGGCTGTCCATGGATCGTGCCATGCGGAAGGACGGTCGACTCGTCGGATGCATGGTACATAACGAGCGGCTGTATTTCTGGCTCAATCAACGAGCTGGTACTCCGATCAGGCCGGAGAATTACCATGGCATACAACTCTACTGGGCGCCGGCCGACCTCGAAGCGCTCCGAGAGCGACTGTTGAAGCACGGTTACCCGGTCTCTGCGATAGTGAAACGCGACTACGGACAAACCGAGTTCTTCGTCACGGATGACGACGGCTACTCCCATTGCTTCGGAGTAGCTACCGATAAGAGCGGCTAAGTAGACACCCGCTGGCGATTTGCAGGAATGTTTGCCGCAGTACTTAGCCTCTGCCGACCCCATCTAGCCGTTCAGATTCGATGGCCCTGCTTGGATCGACTAGACTCTGGCGCAGTGTGGCTTTGGGTGTAGTGTTTGCGACACTGAGAGGCCGCGCATGGCCGAGACGCTCCCCCCTGAAGTGTCGGGCCTTCTTGGCGCGTCTGACCCTGCCGCGCGCGAGGCGGCGTGGGCCGGGTTTGTCAACCTGCACAGCCGGCTCCTCCTGCACGTCGCCCGCGCAGTCGCCCGCGACTACGACGCGGCGATGGACGCCTATGCCTACCTGCTCGAGCAACTTCGCTTCGACGATTACCATCGCCTCCGCGCCTACGCTGCCGATGGGCGCAGCAAGTTTACGACGTGGCTGGTCGTCGTGGCGCAGCGGCTGTGCCTCGACTACTACCGCCACCGCTATGGCCGACCTCGGGGAGACAGTGGAGACGACATGAGGGGTCGGGCCGGGAGGCGGCGGCTCGTAGATCTGCTCGCCGAGCACGTTGATCTGGGCACGATACCGGACACCACGAATCCCCGCCCCGATGCCGCTCTCCTGGTGGCTGAGCGAATGCAGAGTCTTCTTGCTGCGCTGGCGACGCTCGATCCTCGAGATTCCCTCCTGCTGAAGCTTCGGTTCGAGGACGACCTGTCCGCCCGTGAAATCACCGCCCTGCTGCGCTTCCCGACGCCATTCCACGTCTACCGGCGGCTGAACACCCTGTTCACCCTGCTACGGGGCAAACTGCGTGGCCGGGGCGTCGATGGGGCAGCTCCGTGAGCGATCAAAAGGGTCGCCCGCGTCCGTGTCATTCTATGCGATGGCTCCATGACATCCCTTGGAGGCAAGTGTGCGGCCTGCTGATCTCGTATCCCATCTGACGAGCGAGGACACCGCAGCCTACCTCGATCGAGCCGTGTCCGAATCGGAGCGGGCTCGTATCGAGGCGCATCTCGGCGACTGCGACGCCTGTCGCTCAGAGATCGTTGACGCGCTGCGCCTGCTCCGCGGGCGCTCTTCGGGCCGGCGGTGGGTCGGCGGCCTCGGCATTGCCGCTGCGGCCGCCGCCGTCCTGGTCTTCGTGATCCGGCCGGGGGGCCTGGACTCGCTGCCCGGATCCGCCTACCGCGAAGCTCCGATCACCCGAGCGGCGGCGCCGACGCCCATCACCCCACGAGGGGCGGTGCTCGCCGTCCATAGTCTGGCATGGACCAGCGTACCGCTAGCGGATCGCTACCGCGTGCGCCTTTTCGATGCCAGCGGGGCGGTCCTGTGGGAGGCCGAGGTGCGGGACACCACCGCGGCAGCTCCCCGGGCGGTGGGGCTGACCCCGGGCGTGGCCTACTACTGGAAAGTGGAAGCCCGGACCGGCTTCGATCGCTGGGCGGCCTCGGACCTGACCCCGTTCACGATCACTCGCAGTGTGAGTAAGTGATGCTCGTTGCCTCGCCGTTGTGGTTGCTCGCCGCAATGGCGGTGCAGGCGCCTGCGATGTCGAGCGCCGAATCGCTGGTGGTCCTGGCGCGTGACGCCCCCGACAGTGTGCTCGTCGTGCGGGCCCAGGAGCGGCCGGACGACATTCGCGACGCGCTCCGGCGGCTATTTGCGCTTGCCGCACCGCCTTCCCATGACACCCTGCAGGCCGTGTCACTCGCGGCGGCGACCCGTCTCGCCGGAGCATATGCGGTCACGTGGCGCGATTCCTTCCTCCTGCGCCAAGTCGCCCGTTACCGGTCATTGCCGCCCGCGGAGCGGCGCGCCAAGGTCGCGGCGGACAGCCTGCGCCGCACTGGAAATGAAGCCTTGGGCCGGAAGGGCGTGGCGGCGGCAATGCGCCTGTGGCGCGAGAGCCTGCGCAGCTCGTTAGCGTCGAGCGACACGGCTGGCGCGGCGGCGGTACTGGGTAACCTGGGTCGCGGGTTCTACGACGAAGGCAGCCTCGATAGTGCAGAGGTGGAATTCGACCGCTCGCGGGATTGGGCCGAGCGCATCGGCGATTGGCGCACCATGGGCAATGCGATCGGCAACTTGGCGAGCGTCAGCAAGGACCGCGGTGACTTGGCCCGCGCGCGAAAGCTGTACGCGCGGGCGGGCGAGCTGCGGGAGCGCACCGGCGACGCTCGTGGAGCCGCGGCCGACCGCAACAACCTTGGGCTGATCGCCGAGAAGCTCGGCGACTTGGCCGGTGCCCGGCATGCGTTCTCCGAGGCCTTGGTAGTCAATCGTCGGGATGGGCGTCTCGAGCCTGCGGCTCTGAACCTCGTCAATCTCGGGAGCGTCGCCAGCCTGGAAGGCGACTATGCCGACGCGGACGCGCGGTACGCGGAGGCGCTGACGATCTACCGCGGGCGTGGCAATCGTGTGGAAACGGCCTCGGTGCTGCACGATCTGGGGCGGCTCGCGCTGCGACGTGGGGATTACGCCGCCGCGCTCGGAAATCTCGGAGAAGCCCTCCGTATCTATCACGAAACCGGTCCCCTGGTCGCGGAGGTCGCCGTGCGGCGCGACCTGGTCGATGCCCGCGCGGCCGTGGGAAACCTGCAGGGGGCGCTCAGTGAGTTGGGGCGCGCCGAGCGGCTCGCGGCGGCGAGGGGGGAACGCCTCGCGCTCCAAGCCGAGCTCGCCTTGACGCGGGCCGATCTCGACGTCGAGTTCAACAACCTCGCCGAGGCGGATCGTCAGTACGGGCGTGCCGAGCGACTCGCCCGACGGGCCGGCGATGGGGCCGTGCTAGCCGAGGCCCAGCACGGGCGGGCATACCTGCGGCTTGCCCGGGAGGATTATGCCGGCGCCCAGGCGCTCCTCACGCTCGCCCTGCGCACTCAGCGCACGCTCGGCGACACGCGGTCGGCGGCGGTAACGCGAATACTGCTCGGCACCGCCCAGCGGCAGGAGGGTGATACCGCGGGGGCACGACGTAGCCTCATCACAGCCATTGATTCACTGCAGGCCGTCCACGATCCCATTGGCGAGGCAGCGGCGCTTGGCGCGCTCGGCGATCTCGAGGCCGCGAGCGGCACGACGCTGACCGCGGAGTCGCTCTACCAGCGCGGCCTTGCCCGCATCGGCGATCGCCTGGCGCCGGACGTCGCCTGGCAGCTGCATGCCGGCTGGGGTGAGGCGCTCCGGAGTCGAGGCGCACTCGACCAAGCGGCAACCGAGTTGCGCGCCGCGGTGGCGGAAACGGAGCGCGTCTCCGGTCGCTTGTCGCTCGAAGAGTACCGCTCGACGTATCTCGCCGACAAATGGGATGTCTACGCCCAGCTCGCGGTCGTCGAGCGGGCTCGAGGACATCCAGACTCGGCGTTTGCGGCGAGCGAGCGACTGCGGGCGCGGCAGCTGCTGGACCTGCTCGCGCGCGGACGCGTCGCGTGGTCGCGCACAGGCGACGACTCGCTCGCCGAGCGCGAGCAAGACCTCAGAAGACGTATCACCGAGCTGACACGCCGGTTGGAGTCGCCCGAGGGAGTGTCACCCGGGCTCCGCGGGCCGCCGCTTTCAGCGCCGGCATCGGGCGCTGTCCGGGAGGCATTGGCGAGCGCCCAGGGCGCCTACGCTGATCTGTTGCTCACCATGCGGACGGCAAAGCCGGAGTACGCTTCGCTCGTGAGTGGCGCGCTCGCGTCATGGCGCGATGTGTCGTCGCGACTTGCCCCCGATGAGGCGTTGCTCGAGTACGTGGTGAGCGACTCGACCACACTCGTGTTCGTCGTGACGGCGGACACCATTACTGCCCTCGACCTCGGTATCGACCGGCGGGCCCTCAACGGTCTCATCGACTTCGCTCGGGGCGTCCTCGCCCATCCCGCACCGCCTGGGGCTCCCGTCCCCTGGGAGGCACCGCTCGAGCGCCTGTATCGAACGCTCATCGAGCCGATCGAAGCCACCGGGCTACTGAAGCGGGCGCAGACGTTGCTCATCGCGCCTCACGGCGAGCTGCACTATCTCCCGTTCGCAGCGCTGCGCCTGCCGGGGCCGCCAAGACGGTTCCTGGTGGAGCGCTACCGACTGGCTTCCGTGCCATCCGCTTCGGTCTGGCTGCGGTTGAGGGAGCGGCCAGCTCGGTCTGGCGATGGAAGCGTTCTGGCCCTCGCCCCCCGCGCGGATGCGCTGCCGGGCTCGCGGGTCGAGGTCGCCACCATTGGCCGAATCTACGGAGATCGGGCGCACGTGCTGGTCGGCCCGGAAGCATCTCGACTGGCATTCGTTGCTTCGGCGCCGCGTGCATCGATCCTGCATCTCGCCACATTCGGAGTGCTCAACAAAGACAACCCCCTGTTTTCGTTCGTCGAGCTCGCCCCGCACGGCGCCGACGACGGTCGGCTGGAGGTGCACGACGTGTTCGGTCTTCTCCTCAACGCCCGACTCGTAGTGCTGTCCGCGTGTCAGACCGGGCTCGGCTCCGGTACGCTGGCCGATGTGCCGGCGGGCGACGACTGGGTGGGACTCGTCCGGGCATTCCTCTTCGCTGGCGCTTCAAACGTCGTGGCAACGCTGTGGCCGGTCGAGGACCGGGCGATGGCCGGCTTGATGGAGCGCTTCTACGCTGACCTGGCGGCGGGGCGTTCGGAGGTTGATGCCCTGGCAGACGCGCAGCGCGCGGTCCTGCGCAATCCGAGTACCGGCGATCCGTTCTACTGGGGAGGCGTGACGCTGAACGGCGGCTTATGAGGACTATCGCGGTGCACCTGACGTCACAACGGTGCGGGAGGTGGCTATGACCAGGAATCTGAAGGCGGGACTCGCACTCGCGGCGCTCGGTGCGCTCGCCTGGATCGACGGGTGCGGTGGTGAACGCATCGTCGTGCAGCCGCCGCCCCCGCCGCCGGACACCTCTGGCGTCATCGTGTCGGATCTCCTGCCCGCACCTACCGCGACCAGTCCCGGGTCCGAACGCGTGTCCGCCGGCGCGTCGGGGGGCAGCGTTGTCTACGTCTCTATGCTCCCCGGGACGGTGCCGCGGGGCAGCAGCGTAAGAATCGAAGACCGAGCCGGCATCGGCCTGTATCAGGGCAGTCTCACGAATGGAGGCTTTAATCCGGTCCCGGTCCCCGCCAACGTCGGCGACACGCTCATCGTCATTGCCACCGATAGCGCAGGTAATACCAAAGCAGCCTCGCAGGTTGTGCGGGCGATCCGCCCGGTCCGGGTAGTGCGGACGGAGCCGACCGGTGGGACCGATGTGCCGCTGAATGCGTCGATTCTCGCCGTGTTCAGCGAGCCCGTGGCGCCGAGCACCGTGACGGCGCAGACGGTGCAACTGCTGCAGAATGGTCAAGCGGTGGCCGGCGCGCCGGTGCTCGCACCGGACGGGTTCGAGGTGTCCTTCCAGCCAGCCGCCGTGCTCGCGCCCCTTACCCAGTACAACCTGGTGATCACGACTGCTGTCACCAGCACGCTCGGGGCCCCGCTGGATCAGGCGTCAGGGGTGACCTTCACAACCGGTAGCCAACCAGGGGCGGTGGCTTCGTTCGACATCGTGCCAAGCAATGCCGTCATCCTCGAGGGGGGTACGCTGCAACTGATCGCGGAGGCCAAAGACGCGGCCGGCAACGTTGTCACGCTGCCGGGCACGGTTTCCTGGGCGGCCGATACCGGCGCGGTGTTGAGCGTGTCCCAAACCGGCTTGGTGACCGCTAGGACGTCGTCGGGCGTCGATGCGATCAGAGCCACCGTAGCGGGGTTCTCGGCGGTAGCGTACCCGATCCGCGTGGTGCCGCCGACGAACGTCAGGATCGCCGGGACGTGGGATTGGACCGACGCGTACACCTATACCTCAGGGGGCGTCAGCTGCGCCGATACAGGGACCTCCGTGTTTGCGCAGGTAGGTGGGGGGTTCACCGGGTCCGCCAACTGGGTCGGATCCTGCACTGGTCCAAGCGGTACCGTCGACAACAGCGGGTCAGGTCCGGTGTTGGACGGCTTTGTCGGACAATCGGGCAACGGGGGTGGGTTGAGTTTCGGAACCGCGGGGTGTTCCTATTTTGCGTCCTTCACGGGTCTTGCTCCCACGTCGTTGACCGGCACCATCTCGACCTGTTTGGGCTCGGCCGTCACGGGCACCTGGAAAGCGGCCCGCCGACCGTGAGGACTTAGGAGAATCCATCTACGGCCCTGCGCAGTGTTAGCTGCGCAGGGCCGTTTGATCTTCAGGCCCGAGTCGCTCTTCCCACCCGCGCAATCGCTCCGCCCGTCTCCGTTCCATAGGACATCGGGGAGGTCCTATGAAGAGGTGCTTCCGCTTGGTCGGATTGGTCCTAGTCGCCGCGGCACTTCGGACCGAGGCGTGTTCGAACCCCGCGGCGCTAACGCCCGTAGCCGTCGTGCGCGTCACTCCGGATTCGGCGACGCTCGCGATGGCCGGGACCATGCAGCTGACTGCGACACCCGAAGATGCCTCGGGCAACTCGTTGCCTGGCCGTGCCGTCGCGTGGCAGAGCAGTGACGGCGCCGTCGCCACGGTCTCGGGCAAAGGCGTTGTGGCCGCGGTGACGGCGGGCAGGGCCACAATCACTGCGACGAGTGAGCAGAAGAGCGGCTCGGCGACGATTACCGTGAGCACGGGGCCACTGGTATCGCTCACAGTCGTGCCTGGCGCGGCATCGGTGTCGCAGGGTGATTCGCTGCAGCTGCAAGCGATCCCCCGGGACGCGGTCGGCGACACGCTGAGCGGGCGGTCGGTTGTTTGGAGCACGAGCGCGCCCAACGTGGCCACGGTGTCGGCCGCGGGCCTGGTGAAGGGCGTTGGCATCGGCAGGGTCACCGTCAGCGCGACGAGTGAAGGGAAGCAGGGCAATGCCGCGATCGCGGTGCTGCAGGCGCCAAACATCGGACAGATCGACATTCTCAATCTCCCTGGCGACCTCGCGCCGGGCGCAACGCTCCAACTCCGCGTGCAGTTCCGTGACCTCAACGGCAACGTCTTTCCCGGCGGTCCAGCGGTGACGTGGAGCAGTGATAACCCGAGCGCAGCCACGGTCGATCCGATGACCGGCCTCGTGACTGCCGTGGCGGGGGGCGTGGCGACCATCACTGCGGAGGCGACGCGGTTCTCGCCGGGGCAAGGGCCCGTTTACGTCTTGGCGCTCGCTCGTGCTACGGAGACCGACCTGGGCGACCTCGGCGGCGGGACGGCAGCAGCCTACGGGATCACCAACGCGGGCGTCGTGGTTGGCGCCAGCGCGACCACATCGGGCAACAACCACGCATTCCGATGGAGCGTAGGCAACGGGATGGTGGACCTCGGCACGCTTGGCGGCGCTTCTAGCGTCGCCTTGGCGGTCAATGGCGTCGGTCAAGTCGCTGGCGCTTCGACCACGGCAAGCGGTGCTCAACACGCCTTCCTCTGGAGCTCCGCGCAAGGCATGCAAGATCTCGGCGTCCTTCCTGGCGGGACGTCGAGCTGGGGACTCGCGATCAACGCGGGGGGGACGGTCGTCGGCAGTTCTGACGACGCGTCGGGAGCGATCCACGCGGTTCGCTGGAGTGCGGCGGGCGTCATCGAGCAGCTCGGGGCTGACACCGCCCAGGCGTACGGGATCAACGACGGAGAACAAGTCGTGGGCACCGCATTTTTCTCATCCACCGAGTGCAGTACGTCGGGCTGCGACGTCGTATCGATCCCGTTCGCCTTCAGCTGGACCGCGGCGGCCGGCCTCGTGGATCTCCACCTGGGCTCGTTCAGCGATGCCGTGGCGATCAACTCGCGGGGTGACATCGTCGGTGACCTGCAAGATGGCGCTAACGGAGTCACGACGACTGCGTACCTGAGGTCCGCAGCAGGATCCTTCCAGTTGCTCGCGTTCCTGCAGGGGGGATACTACGGCGTAGCCAGGGCCGTCAACACGAATGGCCAAGCGGCTGGCATCGCCGGATCTGCTTCGTGGACTTCGCACCCCGTCTTCTGGCCGGACCCTAACACCGTGGACTTGCTCTCGGTCTCCTCGGGGGCGGCGTCCGGCGTAAACGACCTGCAGCAGATCGTGGGCACCGTCAACGATAATGGCCGTCCGCGGGCGAAGCTGTGGACCGTCAGCTCGCCGGCTCCGAGCAAGCCACGCGCCGGGGCGGTGACCTCGCGGAGGCGCACCCCATGAGCGCGCGGCTCCGTCCCCTTCCCGCTCTCATGCTGCTGGTCACCGCGTGCGCCGGCGACGAGCTGACGGTTTCGCCCGCTCGACCAGTGATCGCCGAGCTGGCGGTTGGAGCGAATTCGTACAACGCCCTCTCGGCGGTGGCCACGTTCCGAGTCACCGGCGCCGACTCCGCCCAGGTGCTCTACTCGAGCGCTACCGAGCAGGAGCGAGCCACTCCGTGGCAGCCGGTTCGCGGCGAGGTGCAGCGAATCGTCGTCCTCGGCCTGCTGCCCGCGACGACCTACGCGCTGCGCGCCACCGCGGTCGGTCCCGGCGGCACCACGACGTCCGCGACCGTCACCAGCACGTCGGGCGCGATCCCGACGGCGATCCAAGCCTTGCACCTCACCGTCACCGGCAGGCCGTCGCCTGGCTACACACTCATCGTTCCCGTCCGCTTCAGCGCCGATTCGACCACCGGATTCGTCCTCGCGTTCGACGAGACAGGTGCGCTCCGCTGGTATCGCGAGGTCGAGGGAGGCTGGGCAGTCGAGGCAAAGCAGCAGCCGAGCGGGAATTTTACCGTGTACGTGGGGGGCTCCTACGGGTGGGCGCCCTCGTACGGCGGCTATGTCGAGCTGGCGCCGAGCGGTGAGGAAGTACACCGGTTTCAGGTGACCGCCCCGTCGTACACCGATCCGCATGAGATGCTGCTCGACTTCGGCGAAACGGGCATCGCGGCCGTGCACCTGATCGGATACGACATCCGGCCAGTGGACCTCAGTGCCTTCGGCGGCTCATCGAGCGCCCCCTTGGCGATGCATTTCATCCAGCGCCAGAGCGCCGCCGGCACTGTCGAGTTCGTCTGGAACGCCGGCGATCACTACTCGCCCACCGATTGGCCGTCCCCGGCCGTCCAGGCACTGGCGGCGCGCGACCTCGTCCACCCGAGCTCCCTCGAGCTCGATCGCGATGGGAATTACATCCTGTCGTTACAGGCGATGGACGAGATCGCCAAAATCGACGCTGGAACGGGGGCGTTCCTGTGGCGCTTCGGCGGGCGACATAACCAGTTCGCGATCGAGAACGATCTCCTCGGAGGATTTCAGGGCCAGCATTCCGTGCGCGTCCTGGAGGATGGTCACCTGCTGTTGCTCGACGATCGCGTGCGGTCGACGCCCGCTGATGCGCGCGCCGTCGAGTATGAACTCGATACCCGGGCGATGGTGGCGCGTTTGGTCTGGCAATATCAGCCGAGTCCCCCGGTCGTCAGTCCCATCATGGGATCGGTGCAACGATTGGCGAACGGCAACACCGTGGTTGGCTTCGGCTACGCGGGGCAGGTGGACGAGGTCGACCGCGCAGGGGCAGTCGTCGCTCAGGAGGCGCTCGTCAGTTCGGCGGCGGGAAGCATCCAGTTTTACCGAGCGCTCAGGGTCCCATCGCTTTACGCTTACGAACGGCCCTGAGGCCTCGCCCGCGGGAGCCAGGATGGCGACCCCTTCCCCGCTTACCCATCCCTGACCAGCTCCTCCGTTTTTCGAGCAGCTACACCATCCCCCAGGTATCCCGTTCACAGAAGTTCAGCAAGCCAGGTCGTGCTGACCTAATCCGCGACCTTCGGCCCGTCGTCACCGAATGGCGACGCGCGTTTAGGTGATCCCCTTCGCGAGGATCTGATACCGGCACGCCGGCCCCGCGCTGTCATCTTGCCGCCGCGGGCGGCAGCGCGTGTGAGGTCTGGCGTCTTGGCCTTCGGGATTACCGAGGTTCGCAGCCAACGAGGTGCTGGTGTGGCGAAATCGGTAAACGCAGAGATCCCGCAAATCTCCGGGCGAAAGCCCTTGTGGGTTCGAATCCCACCACCAGCACCCCCGCTTACCCATTGACTCGCCGGGCCGCTCGGCCGATCTTGTCTTCACTTGCGGGATCTCTGCGTAGCCGTTTCGCTACGCCAGACGAAAGCCGGGGAGCGTGATGCTCTCCGGCTTCCGTATTCTAGGACCGCCCCCGACGAGCCTCTACCGAACCTTCACCCTGTACCCACCCTCCCCATCATCCAACCTCCACTCCTTCACTAGCGCGTAGAGCTCGCCCTGCAGCAGGTTCTTCACCAGCCCGCGGAGCACCGGGCCGTTCGGCGAGCCCTTTCCCTTCCCCGTGATGATGAGGACCACAGCTCCGGCCTTACGCCGCTGCCAGCTCTCGAGGAAGGCCCGCACTGCTGACGGCGCCTCCGCGGCGCTGAACCCGTGGAGGTCCAGCTCGGCCTCTGCGCGCGCATCGAGCAGCGAGTCGGTCGAGTCAAAGACCGGATGGCGACCCCTTCCCCGCTTACCCATCCCTGGCCACCTCCTCACGAGAAGGTATAGCGACCTCTCGACATCAGCGCTGTCGCCCGTCTCGGGTCGGCGTTACCATGCATGGCGCTCAACGGTCGCCCCGAAAGGAGCTTTATGACCGCCGCTCTCCTGTTCCTGGCCGCGCTCGCATCCGCTCAGACCCCCCCCTCCCCCTCCCCCTCCCCGGGCTCAGGGCGCGAGCTGCTGCGCGTGATGCGAGACACCTACGACGGGCGGTGGTTCAAGACATTGATCTTTGCACAGGCGACCACGACGCGGGACTCGACGGGCAAGGAGCGGGTAGCGACTTGGTACGAGAGTCTCCGGTACACGGCAGCTAGCGGCACGCAGCTTCGTATCGACACGGGGAATCCGGCCGCGGGGAACGGCGTCCTCTACTCTCCCGACTCACTCTGGGTGTTTCGCGGCGGGAAGCAGGTCGCGGTGCGCCCCGGAGGCAACAGGTTGTTGCCGCTGATCGAAGGCGTCTACGTCCAGCCGGTCGAGCGTACCGTACAGGAGCTCGCGTCGACGGGCGTAGACCTCACCCGGCCGGTGGTACGAGACCAATGGCGCGGCCGCCCGGTATGGATAGCGGGCGTCGTAGCGACCGGAGACACTAGCTCGCCGCAGTTTTGGGTAGACGTCGAGACCAAGGCCCTAGTCCGTGCGATTTACTCACCGGTCGCGGGGGCCCCGGTCATGGACATGCGACTCGACAGTCTCGTTGCCACGGGGGGGGGCTGGCTCGCGACCCGATGCGAGTTCTGGATCGCGGGCAAGCTCGCGCAAACGGAGGTTTACGACCACTGGCGGACCAACGTCGATCTCCCGGCGGCGCTCTTCGACCCCGCGAGCTGGAGCACGGCGCCCCATTGGGCTCACGAACACTGACCTGCACGCGTCCGGGAGCCTAGACCAGCTCCTCCAGCTTCTCCAGCAGCTTCACCATCGCCCACGTATCCCGCTCACAGTAATTGAGCAGATCTTTCCGCACCCGGTCGTGCTCGTGCCGCGGGATCTTCCCCGCGACGAAGAGCAGCCGAGCGATCTCCACGCTCGCGATGCGGCCATCCACGATCACAAGGTCGTCGTAGGTCAGCTCCGGGACGAGCGGTGTGAGGATCTCTTTCAAGCTGTAGCTCCCGTTGAAGCCGGGATGGTACACGCAGTTCCGCATCACCGGATGGAGATCGATGAGCTTGGCCTGGAGCGCGGCGAGCTCGGCGGCCAACCGCGGGACGGCCTGCTGCATTTCCCGAATGCGAGTCTTCTCGAAGCTCGTGTACATGACGACCCGGTCCGCCCGGGCCGTGGCCGTGATCATCGCCTCTACCAACGGTGGCCGCGCATCCGCCGGCCCCTCCGCCAGGAACTCGGCGTGCGTGTAGGTGCCGTCCGGCTGCCGCTCGTGGTAGCTGAATTGGGCCGGCGCCTGTTGCCACGGCGCCATCCCGGGCCAGACGGGGACGGCGCGCATGATCGTCTCGAAATCGAGGAAGCCCAGCCGCTGGGCTGTGGTGAAGGGCTTGAGCTCTTTGGCAAGGGTCGGCTCGACGATGAGGCGATGCTCGGCCATCGCCTTGAGCTGGCGGCGCTGCTGGAAGTTGAGCTTTTCTGTGGGCGGCAGATCGCGGATCCACTGAATGCCGCGTTGGAAGTAGGCCGCGGCCCGCTTAGGCCCCACGCCGCACAGCTGGACGATGTGGTCGGGTGAGTCTGGCCAACAGCGCTTCATGAAGGGGCAGTCACGTGGCTCGAAGCAATGCAAGCCGATCGGGACGTCGGGGAGCCCGCCCGCGAGCATTTCTTGTTGCCGAGCGAGCTCGTCGGCGACGTTGGGGAGAAACTGGGCGACGGCCTCGGTCACGTCGGTGCGGGCGAAGAGGTCGCCCACATCCGGGTTGCGGAACTCCTTGTTCAAATGCATGACCTCGGCGCTGTTGATCTCGACGCCGCACGCCGCCGCGATGTACGCCTGCACCGCCACGTCGGGGATGTGTTCCTCCTTCTGCGAGTTCGACGCCTTGACCTCGATCAGGTGGTGCCCCTTCCCGCGCTTTTCGAGCACGTCGATGGCTACGTAGGTGTCGTCCGCAATGAACGTCGCCTCGAACACCGCGGGCGAATCCGAGTCGAGCGCCGCTTCGGTCGCCGCCACACGCTCCGTCCGGAGGGTGTTCGATCGTTCGATCAGGACGCCACCGGGGTACCGGGTGCGGGCGAGCTCCCCGACTTGGTGGCCCTGATCGAAGAGGTCTTGCAGGACCTTGTCGGGCTGCAGCTCGACGGCGTCCGGCTCGTGCACCTCCCACCAGAGTTTCTTGTGGCACTGGAGGCCGGAGGTGAAGCGGGACTTCGAGAGGTGGTGGGGCACGGTAGGCAAGGTCGCGACCTTCGAGCGAAGGGGCTAGGGCGGCAGAAATGGTCTCCCACGCGTTTTCTTGATACCACACGGCGCCGAGCGTACCGTTAGAGTAGTGCCGGTACTCTCCAGGGAGCCCTGGTGCCGGTTACTGCCAAGCTGTCCCGACAGTTCTACGAGAAGCTCGGCGACGACGTCGCCAACGAGCTTGTGGAGTGGTTCAACTCGGTGGATACCACGTACCGGTCCGACCTGAGGGCGCTGAACGAGCGGAACTTTGCGCGGTTCGACGCCAAGCTCGAACAGCGGTTGGCCCAGCTCGCCGCGAAGCTCGAGCAGCGGCTGGCTCAACTCGACGCGAAGCTCGAGCAGCGAATTGGGGGAGTATACGCCGACCTGCGCGCCGAGATGCGGGAAGGCTTCGCACGTGTCGACCAGCGGTTCGCGGAATTCGAAACCAAGCTCACAAAGCGGCTGTTCGCCTTCTGGGTCACTCAGGCCGCTACCACAGTGGGACTGGTGTTCGGCGTGGTGAAGTTGCTGAGGTAGTCCCCATTCCTGACCGCGCCGCGGTCACGTGACCCCGGTCACACGCAGGCGCGTCTGCCGTCGCCGAATGTGTAGCGATCACCCGAGAGCGAGGTGGGGGGTGCGGCGAGTCGGGACGAGTGCGTTCATGGCCTGCGTGTTGGTCGCCGCTGCAGCGGCCGCCCAAGGGCACAACGCACCGCGAGGACCAGCGTGGGTCGGCGACGCGACCGTCGCGACGATGTCTTTCTCCGACAGCACGTCCCTCGGCGCCGTGGGCGGTGTGATCGCCTACCGGCCGTTCCCGTGGCTGACGCTCGGGGCGGCGCCGGCGCTCTTGCAACGCAAGGCAGGGGCCATCGTGAGCAGTGGGTTTGGAGACCTGCCGTTGGTCGCCGCCGCATCCACCGATCGCGGCACCGGCCGCGGGCCCAACGTCGGTGCCGCGGTGGTGTTCATGCTCCCGACGGGCAACGCATCCCTTGGGCTCGGCAGTGGCGTGACGAGCGTCGGCGTAGATGTGGGCGCTGCGGTGTCGCCCACGGGCCGGGTTCACCTTTCGGCGGACGCGAGCCGTGGCCTCTCGGCCGTCCCCCTGTCGTCCCTCGATGCGCAGGGGTCCACATGGCTCGACGTGGACGCCGACGTCGATCTCTTCGGGCCGGCAACGGCGACGGCGTCACTCGGCGGCGATTTCGGCGGCACCGACACGACGGCGCGGGCCCGTGAGGTAGGGGCCGGGTTGCGGTACGCCCTGCGCGGGCCGCTCACTCTGAGCGTCGCGGTCACCCACCGCCTCGCCGGCGACACGCCCGTCTGGGGCCTGGCCGTGACGCTCGGGACCGCGGGCGTTGGGGTGTCGCCCTTGAACCCCGGCTCGCCGCTGCAGGGACAGCGCCAGGTAGTCGGTGGCGGGGTCGCGACCGTGTGCCACGGCAAATCCAGAGTGTGCCGCTAGGCGCGCAATGCCCGCGAGCGCGAAGAGCATCGGGGGAGTGCTGGTCGCGGCACTGCTCATGAGCTGGCCGGCCGTCTACAACGGCTATCCCTTACTGTATCCCGACTCGATGTCCTACCTGCGGCAAGGGGCACCCGTGGCGAGGGCGCTCTTCCTGCACCGATTTGCCGGATACTATGGCGGGCGGTCGCTCATCTATAGCGTCGGCATCCTGCCCTTCCATTGGAACGTCACGCCCTGGCCCGTCGTCTTCTTTAACGCGCTCTTGATGGCGTACGTGCTATGGCTCGTCGTCCGATCGTTTCAGCCGGAGCGAACGTCCACGGCGTATTTCGCCCTGGTCGCGCTGCTCAGCGCTTTCACCGGGCTGGGGTGGTTCGTGGGCTGGATCATGCCCGATATTTTCGGTCCGGTACTGTATCTCGCCATCTACCTTCTTGTGTTCGCCCCTGAGACGCTGTCTCGTGCCGAGCGTCGAGCCGTCGTCCTGATCGCGTGGTGGTCGTTGACTTCGCATATCACGCATCTCATGCTCGCCGCCGGCCTGTGTGTCCTCTTCGTCGCCCTACTGGCGGTCCGACGCCAGCTCACCCGGCACACCTTGCGACGCGTCGGCACAGTGGCGCTGATCGTCTTCTTTGGTGCGGCCGCCCAAATGGCGTTGCACACGTACTTGTATGGCGAGCCGTCGCTGAACGGCCAACGGCCGCCGTTCGTGATGGCTCGGATGATCGCCGATGGTCCGGGCCGGTGGTATCTGCGACAGCACTGCCCCACCCTGCACGTCGAGATCTGCCGCCATAGCCGCGACCTGCCCGACAACGTGGACGATTTCCTCTGGAGCGCGCACGGAATCTGGCAGAGCGCGTCGCTGGCCCAGCAGGAGCAAATAAGGAAAGAAGAGACGCGGATCGTGCTGGGTACGCTGCGCGCCTACCCCCGAGAGGAGCTGGTCGTGTCCGCCGGACACTTCTGGCGACAGCTGCGCGCGTTCGGCCTGTACGATTACGACCCGAACGCGTGGATCCTGGCCATGGTCGACACGGTGCTGCCCGGCGCCCGCCCGCGATACCTGGAAACCCGCCAGGCGCGGGAGACGCTCCATGAGGACTTCTTCACGTCGGTGCAAGCCGGGACGGTGGTGCTATCACTGGTGGTGATCGCCTGCTGGGGACTGTTCCTGCGTCAGTATTGGTCCCCGCGAGTGATCGGGCTCGCCACCATCATCGGCTTCGTGGTCGCGGTGAATGCCGCCGTCACGGGTGTGCTGGCCAATGTGGAGGATCGCTACCAGGCGCGCGTCATCTGGCTCGTGCCGCTGCTCGCCGCGGTGCTGGTATTGACGTGGCTCGATGAGCGGAGGCGGGAGCGTCTCTAGGGCTCCCGGTAGATCACGCCGGCCTTCATTACGAACCGCACGCGACTCACGGCCGAGATGTCGCTCGTGGGATCGCCGCTGACCGCAACCAGGTCCGCCGCGAGGCCGGGCAGCACCCGCCCGATCCGCTTGTCGAGCCCGAGGATCTTCGCGTTCACGGCGGTGGCGGCGAGTACGGCCTGCGCGGGCCTCATGCCGTCTCGCACCATCCACTCGAGCTCGCGGGCGTTGGTGCCGTGCGTGAATACGCCGACGTCGCTGCCGCAGCCGATGGTCACGCCGTCCTTCAGCGCGAGCTGAAACGCCTGCGCCGCCTGGCGCATGCTGGCGGTGGGCGTGTCCCCTGACTTGTAGTGGTCGAAATATTCCGCATACGCCTCGACGGCGGTCAACGTGGGTAGGTACGCGACGCCGTGCTGCGCCATCAGGCGAAACACCGAGTCGGTGCCGCCGAACCCATGCTCGATGGTGTTCACGCCCGCGAGCACAGCGCGACGCATGCCCTCCGGGGTAGTGGCGTGGGCGGCCACGGGGCGGCCGGACGAGTGCGCTTCCGCGACCAGCGCGTCGAGCTCTTCCTGGCTGAACGTCGGCTCGGCTTCGCCGCGCGGTCCGCGGCCGTAGTCGGCGTACACCTTGATCCAGTCCGCGCCTCGGCCCGCCTGCTCGCGCACCGCCGCGAGCACCTGCGGCACGCCGCTCACCGCCTGCCCGCCCTGGGGCAAGTCCAAATCGGGGCGAAAGCCGCGGGGCCCGGGGCCGTAGCTCGACGTGGCTACGATGGCGCGCGTTGCCACCTCGAGGCGCGGGCCGGGGACGACACCGTCGTCGATCGTGCGCTTGAGGGACACGTCCTCGAACCCCGCGCCTTCGGTGCCCAGGTCGCGCAACGTCGTGAAGCCCTGCATCAGCGTGTTCCGCGCGTGCAGCACCGCTTCGACCACGCGATAGCCCACGGGCTCCTTCAGCACCTGGTCATTCCACAGCGTCTCGTTGTAGGGATGCAGAAACACGTGCGAGTGGGCGTCGATCAGTCCCGGGAGCAAGGTGAGGCCGGGGAGGGCAATGGTCTGCGCGTCGCGTGGCGCGCGCACGGAAGCGGCAGGCCCCACCGCGGCAATCGAGTCGCCTTGGACGAGCACCACCCAGCCTGCGTGCGTCGCCTCGCTCGTCGCGTCGAACACACGATCCGGCTTGAGCAGCACCGGGTGGCCCGGCAGCAATGGTACAAGCGGCGCGAACCCAGCCCGCGCCGGCAGCTTCAGTGCCGAGAGCAGCGTGTCGGTCTGAGCGACGACGACGGAAGCGGGAACGGCGAGTGCGAGAATGGCGAGCAGCGGGACGGCGCGGCGCATGAGGCGCTCCTTCGAGAGTTGACCCCGGGGCACCGCCCCGGGGTCAGCCGAGGGCGACGCTTACGCGTACCGGGGGCGCGAACTCAGTAACTTGGCGCCCGCGGGGCGGTCTTGGGGGCCACGGCGGGCTCACCGGTTTCGATCCGCAACATCCCAGGCGACACAGCTCCGAACGAAACTATTTAGACCATACACTAGGTTTAGTGTATGGTCTAACGTTGCTAACCAGTCGCAGACCACGAACCTGGAGCCCATATGGCCACGACGACCCGCGACACCAGCCGGACCTCACGCCTCCTCGCGCTCATGCAGCAAGGTGACGACGCGTTCAACGCCCGCGACTTCGCAGCAGTAGACGCGGTGCACCACCCAGACATGGTCGCGTACATCCCCGGGAGCGCGCAGCCGATCCACGGCAGCGTCGCCCACGCCGCGGCGATGCAGCAGCTGTTGCGAATTTTCCCCGACATGCACGTGGAGACCCCGTACCCGGTCCAGTTCGGAAGTGGCGACTGGATCACGGTGGTCACCCGCGCCACGGGGACGTTCAAAGGGGAGATGGTCCTCCCCAACGGCAAGGTGATCGCCCCGACAGGAAAAGGGTTCGACCTGGAATTCGGCCAAACCACGAAGTGGGACGGCGACCGGCTCATCATCATCTCCGCCTTCTTCGACGGCGCGCTTCAGGCGAAGCAGCTCGGCATCGCCGGGTAGCTCAGCCCGAGCGGCCGCGGTAAACTAGCGGGATGTCCAGCACCGGATTGCGCGAACGCAAGAAGGCGCTCACTCGGCAACTCATCGCGGACACCGCCGCACGCCTATTCGCCGACCGTGGGTACGAAAATGTCGCGGTCGGCGACGTGGCGCGCGAAGCTGACGTCGCCGAGCAAACGGTCTACAACTACTTTCCGACGAAGGAGCAACTCGTCACCGATCGTGAGCAGGAGATTCAGGAGAAGCTGTCCCTCTTGATCCGCTCTCGTCCGCGCGGCAGCACGCCGGCGGCAGCGATCCGCGAGTTTACCCTCCGCGTTGTTGCCGGCATTCGCGACATTCCGTCGGAGCTTTGGCGCGGCGAGATCGGCTACCTCGCGGCGATCAGTCCGACGGTCCATCGGCTGGTCCTGGAGGTGATCGATCGCCAGGCCCGCGCCCTCGCCGCAGTCATCAGCGACACCACGGCCGTGAGCCCGGAAATCGCCAGGCTACACGGGATCGCGCTCGCCGGCGTGTTCGAGATCATCCTCAGCGAGGCGGGCCGGCGCACGCGCGACGGTCAGAGCCAGACCAAGATCGCTCGGGAGCTATCGCGCATGATCGCCAATGTGCTCGACGAGCTCGACCGCTGGTTCAGCAAATCGACGCCACCACGACGGCGCGCGCGTCGCCGCTAGGGCTCTTGGCCAGCCGGCGTGTACAGCTCGGTGTGGAGGAATCGGCGCAGCTCATTGAGGCGCGTCGTCGCGTCGCTCCACGACCGGTGGAACACCGCCTGAGACGCTCCCTCGAGCTCCCGTTGGAAGGCGCCCTCGGACGACGGTGATGCGACTTCGACAATCGTGATGTGAGTGTACTCGCCGGAACCAGCACTTTTTGTGAGCAACAGATACGACACCATGGCCTTGCGCTTCACCATTTCGTCGAACACAGGAGTCACGACGTTGACAAGGAGCGAATCGTACGCCTTCTCCGCCCCGGCCCGCACCTGGTAATAGTTGAAGTGATAGAAGCTCCCATGTTTCGCCTGACCGACGAGCGGGGCGGCGAGCGCAAGGAGGCCGACGAGAAGGGGCAGGCTGTGCTCCTGCACGACGTTCCTATGAGATGACATAGTTCCCTCCGAGGTGAAGCGAGATGTCGGAAACCTCCACACATCGGTAGACGATGTTTGAACTGTGACCATCATCGGTACAGCTACGAAAGTGTCCCGATGTCGTGGAGGTTCCCGCTCGGTGATCGGGGGGTCTAGATGCGGTCGAGAGCTAGTTGTTGAGGAATTTCACTAAGGCCGGAATCACCTGATCAGGCGCCTCTTCCATCAGCCAGTGGCCCGATCCCCTAACCACATGGCAAGCGAATCTGAGACGGCGGGTCAACCACTCATCAACGGATGCCTCGCAAGCGTCTGGGCGAAAGCCCATGCGCTCACGCCTCCGACCGCAGGTTAGCATAACGCGGCGGGGATGCGTATCATAAGCGGGTCGAGGTGTTCGTTAGGCGACCCTCCGTTCAAGGCGGCGACGAGATCGACTCCACATACCCTGATCAGCGAATGAGCGGAGTACCGACGTGACGACCGCATTGCGGGTGCTGATCGTCGAAGACTCCGAGGAGGACGCGCTGCTCCTCGTCCGCGAACTCCGACGGGGCGGGTACGAGGCGGCCTATGAACGCGTGGACTCTCCCTCCGCGGTGAGGGCCACTCTCGCGCGCGAGACCTGGGACCTCGTGATCAGCGACTACAACATCCCGGGCTTCGGCGGGCTCGAGGCATTGGCGCTCGTTCGGGATCGCGGTCTCGACATTCCCTTCATTTTTGTCTCGGGTACGATCAGCGAAGACCAGGCCGTCGCCGCCATGAAAGCGGGGGCGAGCGATTACTTCGCCAAGGGCCAGCTCAAGCGCCTGCTACCCGCCATCGAGCGGGAGCTGCGCGAGGCGAAGGGACGCGCTGCAAAGCGCGAAACGGATATGCGCCTGGCCAAGCTGGTCGAGCACGCTCCCATCGGGATCTTCCGTTCGACACGGGAGGGCAACGTCTTGTCCGTCAACGCGGCCCTGGTGCGCATGCTGGGCTATGCCACGGCCGCGGAGGTGATCGACCTCGACATGGCCCGCGACGTCTACGCCGATCCCGCCGAGCGACAGCGGCTCCTGGAGGAGCACCCCTACACCGATCGCGAATACGACGAGATGGAAGCCACGTGGAAACGCAAAGACGGCACTCCCCTGCACGTGGAATTGATCGGTCGTGCCGTGCGGAACGCGGCGGGAACGATCGTGTCGTACGAGACCTTTGTCCGGGATGTCACCGAGCAGCGACGCTTGCAGCGGGAGCTCGTGCAAGCTCAGAAGATGGAGGCGGTGGGGCGGCTCGCCGGCGGGATCGCGCACGACTTCAACAATCTCCTCACTGCGATTCTCGGCTCCGCCGAGTTGGCGCTCGAGACGCTGCCGGCCGGCGCCCCTGAGCGCGAGGAGGTCGATGAAGTCCGCAAGGCGGCCTTGCGCGCGGCGGATTTGACCCGCCAACTCCTCGCCTTTAGCCGCCAGCAGGTCATCGTCCCGAAGGTCCTGAATCCCAACGACGTGGTCAGCGGGATGGACAAGATGCTGCGGCGGCTGCTCGGGGAGGATGTGGAGCTGCGTGCCGCACTAGCCTCGGATCTCGGAGCGGTGAAGGTGGATCCCGGCCAACTGGAACAGGTCGTGCTAAACCTCGCCGTCAACGCGCGCGACGCCATGCCCGACGGCGGCACGTTGACGATCGAAACTCAGAACATCGAGCTCGATCAGCGGTACGTTCAGGGACACCTGTCGGCGGAGCCCGGTCCGTATGTGATGCTCGCCGTGAGTGACAGCGGTGTGGGCATGGACGCGGGGACCCAAGCGCGCATTTTCGAGCCCTTCTTCACGACCAAGGAGAAAGGCCGGGGCACTGGACTCGGCCTGGCCACGGTGTACGGCATCGTCAAGCAAAGCGGGGGGTGGATCTGGGTCTACAGCGAGCCGGGTCATGGCACGACCTTCAAGGTGTACTTCCCCCGCGTGGCAGCGGTCACCGCGCCAGCGACCGCAAGCGTGGCCCCCCCGACGTCGGTGCGGGGATCCGAAACGATCCTCGTCGTGGAAGACGACGAGACCATTCGGAACCTTGTCCTGAAGGTGCTGAAGGGGAACGGCTACACGGTGCTCGCCGCAGCCAACGGCGATGAGGCCGAGCGAGTGGCGGGACAGCACCGCGGGCGGATCCATCTGCTCATAACCGATGTCGTTCTCCCGGGGCTGAGTGGGCCAGAGGTAGCTCGGCGCTTGGTCACTACGCGCACCGACACTCGAGTGCTTTATCTCTCCGGCTATACGAACGATGCCGTCCTTCGTCGCGGAGTGCTCGAGGCGGGGGTCGCGTTCCTGCAGAAACCGTTCACGCCGGGCGTGCTGGGGCGCAAAATACGGGAGGTGCTGGACCAGACGTAGCGGGTCAAGCCGTGCCCAGCACCCGGGTGAACAGGGTCGGCAGGTCCACGCGTGCGGCGATCGCGGGAAGGGGCTCCCACACCAGCTCCTCGCTCACCACCTCCGGTCGTGCGTCGCCCGGCCGCCACCGCTCGACCAGTCGCGCGTCCAAGTCCACGATCCAGTATTCAACGACGCCGGCGCCCTGGTAGATCCGGCGCTTGGCGCCGCGGTCACGGGCGGCAGTGCTCGGCGAGAGGAACTCGATCGCGAGAACGGGGACGCCGACCTCGCTCCACTGCTTGAGGATCTGTCCCGGCTGCTTCCGGACGACGAACAAGTCCGGCTGGACGAGCGTGCGTGGCGAGAGGACGATGTCGGCCGGACTCCTGAGGAGCCGCAGCTCGTCCTGTCCCTCGAGCGCCTTGCCGAGGGCGAGGGAGAACTCCCCCAGGACGCCCTGGTGCGGGTATTCCGGGGCCGGGGTCACGACGTGCACCCCGTCGAGCAGCTCGTGGCGCTTGCCGTCGTCCGGGAGAGCCAGAAGCTCCTCGATGGTGGTGACAGCGGTCTCGCGTGGGGGCATGGCCATAATGTCGGGCTCCTCGGCCGGCGGGGGCAAGCCATCAGGCGAGGGTAATAGCCGTCCCCCTGGCGGCCGGTATCGAATCCTTGCGCACGACGTCATTTCATCCCCGCGCTGATAGCCCGGGCTCGGCCTAGAGTGCGCCCTCTAAGGGCGCACCACGCGCCGAGCGCGCCCTCTTAGGGCGCGAATTCGCGTCGTCGCATCGCGTCGCTGCGGTTCGCCGCGACGCAGGCCGAAGGGACATTGCCGTCGGGGCTCACGACGTGCGCGCGACGTACGCCACGAGACCGTCGAGGCAACCGCGCCAGCCCTGCTCGTGCTGGTCGCGCAGCGCGCGGTCGGCAATGCGCTCGTGCGTGACGACGACGCTGGTCGCGGCGCCGCGCGGCTCGAACCGCACCGTTACACGCTCGACCGCGCCGGTGCCGCCTTCCAGCTGCCACGTGTAGGTGAGCCGACGCGGCGCATCGATCACCTCGAACGCGCCGCCGATCCACAAGACCGTGCCCTCGGGCAGGCGATTGCCGATGCGATAGCGCCCGCCGACGCGCAGATCGACCGTGGGATCGACGCAGGTCACGCCCGCGGGACCCCACCACTGCTGCAGCTGCGCCGGCGTGGTCCACGCCTTAAACAGACGCTCGGGCGTCGCCCGGATCGTTTTGCGGACGACGAGTGCGTCACCGGTGCGATCGGCCACGCGGTTTCTCCTCTCGGGCGACGTAGCGTGCCAGGGCGTCGAGACTTTCCTGCCAGAAATGCCGGTAATGCCGCAGCCACGCATCCGCCGTCTCGAGCGGCGCGAGGTCCAGCGCGCACCGATGCACCCGGCCGTCCACCGTCCGCTTCACGAGGCGGGCGCGCTCCAGTACGCGGATGTGCCGCGACACGGCGGGCAGGGACATGGCGAACGGCCGCGCCAGCTCCGTAACCATGGCGGGCCGCTCGGCGAGGCGCGCCAGCAGGGCTCGGCGGGTGCGGTCACCCAGCGCGCGGAACACCAGGTCGAGCCGCCGATCGGCGGTCCTGCTTGACACCATGCTTCCCCTCCGGTAGACTCAAATGATATTAAACAATAGTGTTTAATATATCCAGAGGGGCGGTTATGACCACGCAACAGCTGTCCCGCAGGGCGTTCTCTGTTCGACTCGCAGGTCTCGTGCCTGCGCTGGCGTTCGTCCGGCCGCGGCTCGGTGCGCTCACACAGGGCGATGGCATCTCGCGCACCGCCGAGGCGATCCATCAGGACGTAGTGTTTGCGGCGAGCCGCGAGCGCGTGTACGAAGCGCTCCTGGACGAGAAGCGGTTCGGCAAGATGACGGGCCAGCCCACGACCATCGATCGCGCGCCGGGCGGCGCGCTGTCGCTGTTCGGCGCGCGGATCAAAGCACGCAACATCGAGCTCGTGCCCAATCAGCGCATCGTGCAGGCGTGGCGTTCCGAAGGCTGGGATCCCGGCGTGTATTCGCTCGTGCGGTTCGAGCTGCTGGCGCAAGGGACCGGCACGAAGATCGCCTTCGACCACACCGGCTTCCCCGTGGGCCAGGCCGAGCATCTCGCGGCGGGGTGGAAGACCAACTACTGGGATCCGATGACGAAGTATCTGGCGGGGTGAGACGCGACTCGCACCCCCGCTCCTGTGTTACTTTAGCTTCATGACCGCTCGACCAAGCGTGGTCCGTCTGCCGCCTCGTCGACGGCGTCGCCTGGGCCTGATCGTGCTGGTCGTCCTGTTCGCCCTCTTGCTGCTTCTCTTCAATCTGGTCCCGCTCGCCGCCGAATGGCTCTGGTTCCAGGCTCTGGGATACGAGCGCGTGTTCACGACCCGCCTCGTGGCCGAGGCGGCGCTCGGCGTGGGGGTCGGCGGCCTCGTATTCGCGTTCCTCTATGTCAACCTGCGGATCGCCCAGCGCGGCCTCGTGCCGAACCCGCTGGTCGTCCAGGTCAGCTCCGGGGCTGGCGCCGTGGACGTGACCCGGTTGTTGCGCCGCTTGGCCCTGCCGACGGCGCTCGGCCTGGCGCTGCTGTTCAGCGTGGGCGCCGCCGGCGGCTGGCTTGGCGTGCTCCAATTCCTGCACCGGACGCCGTTCGGCGTGACGGATCCCGTGTTCGACCGCGACGTGGGCTATTACGTGTTCACGGTGCCGGTGATCGCGGGCGCGATCGGTCTCGCCATCGCCGTCACAACGCTCACGCTGCTCGCGACCATCATGCTGTACTGGGTGCGCCGGGACATCGTCGTGTTCCGCCGGCAGGTCACGGTGGAGCCGTCGGCCCGCCTCCACGTGGCGGTGCTGATCGCCCTGCTCTTCGTGCTGGTAGCGTTGCGGGTGTACTTCGTCCGGCTTCCGGGATTGTTGTACTCGACTACCGGGCCGCTCGTGGGGGCGAGCTACGCCGATCTCCACGCCCAGCTCACCGGCCTGCGGCTCGCCGGGCTCTCGGCCGTGGCAAGCGGAGCGCTCGTCCTGTGGGGAGCCCGCAGCCAGCGTCTGGCCCGCAACACCGTGCTCGCGGTCGGGCTCTACTTCGGCGTGTCGCTGCTCGGCGTCGCCCTCTACCCCACGATTGTCCAGCGACTCATCGTGGCGCCGAACGAGTTGGTGAAGGAGACGCCGCAGCTCGCCTCGCACATCGCGGCGACGCGGCGGGCCTGGGGGCTGGACAGCGTCGTGACCCGCGACCTTTCGGGCGAGGCCGGGCTCACGGAGCGGGACATCCGGGCCAACCGGCCGACGATCGACAACATCCGACTGTGGGACCGCGACCCGCTGCTGCAGACGTTCGGACAGCTGCAAGAGATCCGTACCTACTACGACTTCGTCTCGGTGGACGACGACCGCTACTGGATCGACGGCCAATACCGTCAGGTGCTGCTCTCGCCACGCGAGCTGAACGCGGCTTCGCTCCCCACGCGCACGTTCATCAACGAGCGGCTCACCTTCACGCACGGGATGGGACTCACGCTCGGGCCGGTGAACCAAGTGACGCAAGAGGGACTGCCGGTCCTCTTCATCAAGAATCTGCCGCCCGCGTCCAGCGTGTCGCTGCGGGTGACACGCCCGGAGCTCTACTTCGGCGAGCTCACCGATTCGTGGGTGTTCGCCCGGACCGCGCAAAAGGAGTTCGACTACCCCTCGGGGGAGGAGAACATCTTCACCTCCTATGCGGGAACTGGAGGCGTGCGGGTCGGCTCGTTCCTGCGTCGCCTCGTGCTGGCGACCTACCTCGGCTCCCTGAAGGTGCTGTTGTCGAGCGACATCACGAGCGACAGCCGTGCGATGTACTTCCGAAACATCCGGGTGCGGGCGCGCAAGGCGCTGCCGTTCTTGTCGTTCGACAACGACCCTTACCTCGTCGTCACCGATTCGGGCCGGCTCCGCTGGATCCTCGACGCATACACCGCGACGAGCCGCTACCCCTACGCGCAGCCGCTCGACGACGGCACCAACTATATGCGCAACAGCGTGAAGGTCGTGATCGACGCCTTCGACGGCACCGTCACGGCCTACGTGGCCGATCCGCACGACCCGCTGGTGCTCACCCTGGCGAAGGTGTTCCCCGGGATCTTCCAGCCGCTCGACGCGATGTCTAAGGATCTGCGGGCGCATCTGCGCTATCCCGAGGACCTGTTCCACGTGCAGACCGACCTGTATGCCACGTACCACATGGCCGAGCCGGACGTCTTCTACCATCGGGAGGACCAGTGGCAGAAGCCGGTGCTGTCGCGGCCGGGTGAGCGGCCGGATCCCTTCCTGCGCCACATCGTGATGCGGCTGCCGGAGGAGCGGCAGGCGGAGTACATCCTGATGGTGCCGTTCACGCCGCGCGGCAAGGACAACCTGGCGTCGTGGATGGTGGCGCGGAACGACGGGGAGCACTACGGCCAACTGGTACTGTATCGCCTTCCCAAGCAGAGCCTGGTCTATGGCCCGACCCAGATCGTCAACCGGATCAATCAGGATACCGACATCTCCCGCCAGATCTCGCTGTGGGACCAGCGCGGCTCGGAGGTGATCCGCGGCAACCTGCTGGTCATCCCGATCGAGGAGTCGCTCATCTACGTGCAGCCGCTCTACCTGCGAGCCGAGGGCGGGCGGATCCCGGAGATGAAGCGCGTCGTCGTGGCCTACCAGAACCAGGTGGTCATGGAAGAGACGCTCGAGGCCGGGTTGGCACGCCTGTTCGGCGGCCAGGCCGGGCCGAACGCGGCTGCCGCCGCGCCACTCGGCGCCGCCCGTCCTGGCAACGGGCCCGCCTCGGATCTCGCCCGCCGGGCGGCCGAATTGTATCAGCGCGCCGTCGAGGCGCAGCGCAGCGGCGACTGGGCCCGTTACGGCGAAGCGCTGTCCCAGCTGGGCGATGTGCTGCGCCAGCTGCAGGCCGTCCTTCGCTGAGCATACTTATGGACCGCATCGTCACACAACGCCCAAGTTCAACGTTGATCCGGGGGCTAAGCCCATGTCGCTACCGTGCTCACGACCCATCGCGCTCGGCGTCGTCTTTCCTACCCTCTTGACGCTGCTCCCCGCGGCGGTCTTCGCGCAGTCCCGACCCGACGCGAAACTGGCGGACCGCGCCACGCGCGCCGGGGAAATCGTGACTGAGCTGGTGCGCGAGCCCGACCACGCTCCGCCTCAGTCGCTCTTGAACAAGGCGACCTGCGTGGCGGCGGTGCCTGAGGTCGTGCAGGTCGGACTGGCGATCGGGGGCAAGGTCGGCTTCGGTCTGGCGAGCTGCCGCACGCCCACCGGCTGGAGCCTGCCGACGTTCGTGGCTCTGAAGGGCGGCACGTTCGGGCTGCAGGTCGGCGGGCAGGCGGCGGACGTGGTGCTGGTCTTCCTCAACAAGAATGCCCCGCGCCTCATCGCGTCGACATCGTTCGATCTCGGCGGCCAAGCCTCCGTCGCGGCGGGACCGGTGGGGCGCAACCTCTCGGCCGAGACTGACTACAAGCTCAACGCCGAAATCTATTCCTACTCGAAGACCAAAGGGCTGTTCGCGGGGATCGACCTCGCGGGGACCAAGTGGGAGATCGACTCGAAAGCGAACCGGGCGGTGTACGGCGAGACCCGGGCGGGGGACGTGGCCGGCCTGCTCCGGGTCGCCGGAACCGGGGGACCGGCGCTGGTACAGCCGTTTCTCGAGAGTCTGCGGAGCAACGTGGGGCCGCCGCGCTAGTCGAGCGGGATCCGATCTTTGTTCTGGGCGAGCCACTGGGCGAACGTCTGCAGCTCCGGGTTGAGAGACCGGGATAGTTCCAGATTGCGCGCGCCGCAGTAGTCCTTCTCGAAGTCGCGCTTGAACTGGAACATGTTACCCAGATCATCGGCGCCCGGGAACCCGAAGCTCCGATAGACGTCGGGCGACACCTCGTTGTAGCGCACCTCCTGCCCCAACGCCTTGGTCAGCGCGGCAGCCATCTGGGCGCCGGTCAGATGCTCGCCGGCGACACCCACAGTCTTCCCGATGAACTCGCGGCCCCGCTTGAAGATGCCGTAGGCGCACTTGCCGATGTCCTCGGCGGCGATCCCCGGGAGCTTCTTGTCGCCCATGGGGAATGTGATCGCCAGCTTGCCGTCGGGACCCTTCTTGGGACCGGCGCCGAAGTAAATGAGGTTGTCCCAATAGAACGACGTCAGCAGGAACGTCGTCGGCACGCCGAGCTCGGTGAACGCCGTGTTGGCTTCGGCCTTGCCGTCGAAGTGCGCGACCTTGTACTTGCCCTGCAGCGTGGGCATGCGGTTGTCGCTGAGGGGCACCCACTTCCGGGTGTCCTCAAAGGTGGACCAGATGACGTGCTGGAGTCCGGCGTGCTTCGCCGCGTGGGCCATGGCGCGGGCCTCGGCGATTTCCTTCTTGGGTGAGAAGTGCGCCCAGAAGAAGGTGACGCAGTAGGCGCCGTAGGCACCCGCGAACGCCCCCTGCAGGCTCTCGGGATCGTCGACGTCGGCCGCGACCAGCTCGGCGCCCAGCGCCGCGAGGGCGCGCGCCTTGTCGGAGTTCACATCGCGGGTCAAGGCGCGGGCCGTGAAGGGACCCGATTTATCCCGCATGATGGCGCGGACCAGTCCACCCCCCTGGGCGCCCGTGGCGCCGACCACCGCGATGATCTTCTTCTCAGGCATTGCGATTTCTCCGCTGAGTGGGTTCCTCGTTGGAGATGCGTCGTCACATGCAGGTCGAAGCCTAGAGACTGGAGGCTGAGTCAGGCAAGGCCCGCGCGGAGCCGCCGCTGTCAGTCCGCGGTCGGCCGCCCACCAAAGCAGACGATATAGCCGTCGGGGTCCTCAATGTAGAAGTCCTTCGTGCCCCACGCGGTCGCCGTCAGCGGCTTGATGATCTGGGCGCCATTCGCCACGCAGCGTGCGTAGAACGCCTCGATGCCATCCACGCCGGCCGCGGCGTCCAGATGCTCGTGCTCACGCCGGTGCTGGCGGTCAGGATTGTACTTGGGCGCCTCCTTCAAATGGAGTTCGAGCCCGTCCAGCTGACCAATCGCGTAGAACCCGTTCCACGGCTCCCCGAACGCAAAGCCGAGTTTCTGATAGTACGCAATTGAACGCGCAAGATCATCGACTAGGAACTGGGGAGCGAAGGAGGTTACCCGCGGCTTCTTCTCTGGGGCAATCATCGTGTGTGCCTGTTTCAAGGTATCGTGTCGCCGCCCCGCACAGCATAACGAAGCTGGACGACACCATCTTCAAACTTTTCAGTAGACCGCAACGACAGCGGGACGTTCAGGTGACGTCGCCCAATGAGCGGAATGCCATCTCCGATAAATATTGGCACGACGCTAATGACGAACTCGTCGATCGCTTGGGCGTCAAGAAAAGAGGCGATGATTTCACCGCCACCCATCAACCAGATGTCTTTGCCCTGACTGTGTCGAAGTCGGTTCATGAACACGCCAATTGCCTCGTCCGTGAATTCAACGGTCGGCGGAGCATCTTTGGGGCGCGGGCGGCGCGAGAAAACGATGGTTCGACTCGTGGAATCGAACTTTGCCCCCATGCGCAGACTCGCTTCGTAGGTCTTCCGGCCAATCACCATTGTATCGATTGATTGCATGAACGCGCCGATCCCGTAAAAGCCCGTCGGTGCTGGGCGAGCGGTCAGCCATTCGAGGTCGCCGTCCGTCCGCGCGATGTATCCGTCAGCGCTGGTCGCGATGTGGACAATGACTCTTCGTAGTTTCGTCACGAGTACCTGGTTTACCCAAGGCGGGGAGACTGTTCACTCGCGGACGTGGGCGTGGGCCACACTCCACATCGAAACCGTCGGCTCGGCCCCTACGGACCGGAACATCGCGATACCGGTTGGCGTGGTGACGGAGCAGCGGTACTCCTCGAGTGCTTCGCGGCTTCGCCAGATCGCGATGCCCCGCCAGACTAGTGGATCAGTACTGCTTTGCACGAGAAACGCCTGCAGCATCTGGGGTGGCAGCGGGCCGGCTGCGTCGTACAGGCGCTGCAGTTCCGACGCCCGATCGGGCGGCACGCGACCTTCGAGCACAGTCATGACCGACGACGTAGATGGCATAGCAGTCCTGGGTTGGTGGGAATGTCGCAGCCTAACGAATCGCGCTTAAGCTGCGGGGGCAATGCACGAGGGCGCAAGATCCAGCTAGGCTCTGAGCGAGCACCGGAATCCTCGAGCGGCATAGTAGGATTCGGCACCGTTGTGGTACACGAAGACCGTGTCGTAGCGGCGATCGCAGAACAACGCGCCGCCGAGCTTCCGGATCTTTGCAGGTGTTTGCACCCAGCTGGACGTTTTCGTATCGAACTGACCGAGCGTCTGGAGCTCCCGATACTCATCCACTGTGAGGAGTACGGCACCCATGCCAGTTGCCATCTCGACCGCGTTGTTCTTCGGTTTGTGCTCCTTCCGTGCCTCGAGCGCTTCGCGATCGTAACAGACGTTGCGGCGTCCGTCAGGGCTCTGGGCCGAACAATCTACAAAAATGCATTCACCCGTCGTCGTGTCCTTACGAACAACATCCGGTTCGCCGCCAGATTGCTCCATCTCATTGAGCGACCAGAGTGTGGCACTCTTCGCCTCGAGTCGTGCTTGTACGCTTGTCCATTTGAGACCTGCATGACGATGCATGTGCGCTTCGAAGCGGGCCTTGAGTATTCTCAGCAAGCCGTCGCGTTGCTTCGCGGTAAGCGCGTGCGCTTTGGGCATGTCGAATAGAGCGCGACGGCTATGAGCGCGCCGTGCGAGCCGAATGCCGCGTCGGATCGAATGGCTCGAAGTACGCGCGGCCGATTGCAAACATGCCGTGCTGGGGAATCCAGAAGTCGCCAAGCTGCGCCTGTGGCGACACAGGCCCAGGCGGACCCAAGTCTGTACCCGCGACTATGGCGCGGCTCGCCAGGACGCGAAACAAGACGCGGGGATTCGCGATAAAGCGCTGGCCATTCGGCGCAGTCCCGTAGAGACCAACGCGACCGACCCCTAAGACGGGCCCAGCCATCCTGCCCATGGCGGCAAGGAAGACCGGATTGCGCCACGCAGCACCTGGAAGAAACTGCGCCATCGCGTTCATAAGCCGTGTAGCGACGGTCGGCCCTACGGCGACTTCCCATTCGAGTGATGCCGCGGGAACGACAACGCGGAAGCGAGTGGGCGCCAACCATGTGATGCGGACTTCTGTTTGGATCGAGGCCAAGGCGTCTCGTCCGAAATAACGCGAGCAGGCGAGTTGTGGAGCGGTGGTCGCATAGAACGCCCATTCACCCTGGGGGTTGCGGTGCCACACGGACGTGTAGCCCGGCCCCACGGAGGTCGCGGGAAAGCGCCGCATCGCCAAGACGTGGCCCGAAATGAACGGGAGCCCCATGACGCCGTAGCCGTTGAATCGCTCGTCCAGCCCCGGCTGGAGCGCAGGGGCGGCCTCAATTTCCTCGACGAGGTGCCGAGGAGAGTGGCTCATGCGTTGGTCCTGCTGATTTGAGACACCATGCGGCCTAACAGATCGCGCTTAAGCTGCGGGTGGCGTGCGCGCGGGCGCAAGGGACTCGGCACGATGGGATCATGTAGGGGGTCGGGCACCAGACTTGATCCAGTGCGTCGGATAACGGCACAGAACGATCGCGTTGTAAGCGTCGGTCCGTGGCCAGTTTCGAGCAGCGACTAGCCAAGCAATCGCGACGGCGCACCAGACCGCGTAGACGAGTAACATGA
Source organism: Gemmatimonadales bacterium (assembly GCA_035577025.1). Taxonomy (GTDB): domain Bacteria; phylum Gemmatimonadota; class Gemmatimonadetes; order Gemmatimonadales; family GWC2-71-9; genus AG41. Next base: position 126,607 of record DATLVU010000058.1, on the reverse strand, counting down.
TCAGAACCATGACGACCAGAAACGCTACCAGCCACAACCGGCCGTGAGGCTGGTCTCGTACTGCTTGGTTCGGGTTAATCCCCAGGACCTCGGCAAGCAGGCTTCCCGCGCCGAACAAGAGTGGCCAACCGACTACCACCAACACGATCGCGAAGGACAGAACGAATGGGATGGTGATGGACCACCGGAGTTTGTAGTAGTCCTCGATACTCCGGCGAAGCCAGTTGCGACGATCCTCGGGATAGGCGAGTACGATCTCTCGTGGCATCGGCACCTCGTCGCGGCGCTGCCTAACGAATCGCGCTTAAAGCTGCGGGCGACCTGTTGAGAGGCTGAAGGGGACCAAGGGACCGGGTCGCTATCGCATGTACGGCGCCACGTTCGCCGAGACCCAGTCGAACTCCGCCGTCGTGAGTGGCACCTTCCGGAATGCGGCCCAGCCTTCGCGCGGTGGGAGATTGCCCGGAACTGCTGCGTCAGACCCGTATAGGATCCGATCCACACCGACTTGACGGATGCGCCGCACGATGAGCGCAGCCACAGTGTCGGTCATGCCTGGTAGGGCCACCGTTGTTACATCGAACCAAAGGCGCCGTGTGCGCGGATCATTCGCGGCCACAGCATCGGCGAGCACCGCCATCACGCTGTCAGCTCCCGGATCGCTGTAGCCGCTACTGCCGGCTAGGTGCGCGATCTGCACCGGCACGTCGGGCGCCAATGGCAAGAGCGAGTCCAGGAGGATGCGCGCCTGTGTAGCACCGTAGGGTCGATGCCGGGCGATGTTCGCATGTAGATGGATTACGATGGCCATCCGATGCTGATTCGCGGCGCGAAAGACCCGGCGCAACCGCTCGAGATGCTCTGAATTCTCCAACTGCACGTCAGAGTTGCCAAAGTGGAGCTTGATTCCGTAGTGCAGGTCGGGTTTGGCAGCGCATCGCTCTAGTTCACCGATCGCATAGTCCTTCAGTGGATTGAAGCTACAGAACGCTCGAAGCCGGTCCGGATACTGAGCGGCCTGCATCTCAGTCCAATCATTCTCGGCGCGTACCTTGGCGTATTCGCTGTCAAGCGTTCTCGTGGGGCTGCCGAACATGTACGCCAGCGAGAGAACCACGGCCCGTTGGATACCGGCAGAATCTAACAAAGCGACTAGCTGGCGCGCGCTGATAGTGGGCGCGGAACGCTCGCCGGATGAGAGGAGAGCCGCAATCGAAGGACCGATCAAGTGCTGATGGTGATCAACTACCGGACCCTGCTCAGGAGCACTTGCAGCAGCTAACAGTAGGAGTAAGTACTTAAATGCTCGCATAGATCTTAGAGGTTTGCGGCCTAACTCATTAGGCTGCGAGGCGCGCAGCTAATCCCACTGGTTGACCTCGGATACCGGGAAGGTGCAGCCAGGCGGGCCGGCGCCGCTAGGGGGAGCCCTTCGCCCTCCCGTGCCGCAAAAACGCCCTATTGGGACGCGTGCAGAGCGTTAGGTTGAAAGCGCATGATCGTCGATCTGCATGCGCACTATGCGATGCATCTCGTGGAGGAACTGCATCCCCACCCGCTACGGGCACTGCGCTCGGCCCTGTCCCCAGCCTCAGACGCACTCGTAAAAAAACTCGGCGCATTACTCAGCGCTGAGGAGCAGCTCCAGTATGACCGCCATCGTCGCCGGCGGCGCCGCCGCGCCATTCTCCGCAGCCTGTTCAGCTGGATCAATGCGACGTTCAACTATCGCTCCCCCGCTTCCGGACCCGGGGTGACGCTGGAGTTAATGAAGAAGGGTGGCGTCGGCGTCGTGCTCTCGCCCCTGTTGGACCCATTCAATGAGTTCGGGAGCCTTCCCGGGTGGATTCTCGCCTGGGCCCTCCTGGCGGCCGCGGCAGTCCTCCTGGCTGTGTTCGCCGTGGTCGCGCACAGCGTCATCTACCTGCTGTTGGCAGCGCTCGCCTTGGTGCTGGCACTCCTGGTGGTAGCGGTCTTGGCGATTCTCAATTGGCGGGCATCCCTCTCCGGTTCTGCTCTGGACGAGCTCCCCGGATCACCTCCGCGGGAGGAGTACTTTCAGGACCTCTTGTTCCAGCTCGAGAGCGTGGAGCAGGACATCTTGGCGCTCAGCGCCTGGGCGCGCGTCGCGCACAATTACAACGAACTCACTAAAGCGCGCAAGGCGCGGAAGATCGCGGTCATCCACGCCGTGGAGGGAGGGTTCCAGCTCGGTGCCTCAGAGCAGACTATTCAGCGGCACGTAGCCCTGCTCGCCCAGCGCGGCGTCGCCTACGTGACGCTAGCTCACCTGCTCTATCGTCGGATCGCGACGAACGCGCCCGCGATCCCCATCCTCTCCGACGGGATCTACAACATCCTCGCTCCCCAGCCCTCAGAGGGGCTCACCGAGCTCGGCGAAGCCGCCATACGCGCGATGTTCTGCAATGGCATACTCATCGACGTGACGCACATGAGCGAGCCAGCGATCACGGCGACTCTCTGCCTGCTTGAAGAGCTCGAGGAGAAGTACGCCGTCGCCACGCCGGTACCTGTCCTCGCGACGCACATTGCCTGCCGCTTCGGCACATACGAGTACAACCTGAGCGATGACACAATCCGCGAAATCGGGAAGCGCAACGGGCTCATGGGCGTGATCTTCTGCGATCACTGGATGCACGACGGGCCGTCGAGGCGCAACCCCCGCGGGGAGCGCGAGACGTTCGAGAGGCTCAAAGAGAACATCGACCGGATCGCGAGGCTCATCTCTTCCCACAAGTGCACGGCGATCGGGTCCGATCTTGACGGCTTTATCAAGCCCATGCTGCGTGGCCTCGAAGACATGGCAGGTATGTCAAACCTCGAGAACTGGCTGAGGACGGAGTACCCGGCAGATGCGGACCTCATTCTGAGTGGGAACGCCCTACGCGTCCTGAAGTCGGCGTGGCGAAGGCCGAAGTGCAAAGGGAAAACACCTTAGGCGGCACGGCTAGAGAATCGTTTCGAGCGGGCACGCAAACCCCGGCGTGGTGCGTGGTGCAGATCGCGCCTGCATGATTTCGATTCCCCCGGCAACGAATCAAGTGAGCTCATCCGCCCGACCGGGCGCAGATTGGCACCGTGTCGCTCCCTTGCCAACTGCGGGCCGAGGACTCGATCATATGGGCATGGCGGCGCCGGTGTACTACACGGCCGAGATGGTGCGGGCGCTCCCCAACGACGGCAACCGGTACGAGACGGTCCACGGGGAGCTGCTCGTGACGCCCGCTCCCTCCCCCTGGCATCAGGAGGTGGTGGACCGCCTGCGTGATGTTCTGAAGGGGTATCTCGTCCGACACCCGGGCTGGCATCTCTGGTCGGCACCGGCCGACATCTCGTGGACAGCCGACGTGCTCGTGCAACCGGACCTCTTCGTCGTCCCGATCGAGGAGGCGCGTACGCTCGACTGGGCGCGGCTGCGTCACCTCGAGCTGGTCGTCGAGGTCCTGAGCCCGACCACCGCTCGTGCCGACCGCTTCACGAAACGCCGCCTATATCAAGAGGTGCGGATCCCCACGTACTGGATCATCGATCCCGATGCACACTTCGTGGAGGTCTGGACGCCCGATGCCGTGATCCCGCAGGTCGAGCGCGAGCGCGTCGTATGGCTGCCCGCGGGCGCGACTGATCCGTTGGACCTGGCAGTGCCGGAGCTGTTTCGGCCGCTGTGAGTCTAGAGAATCGTTGCGAGCGGGCAACTAAACCCCGGCAGTTCTCCTTCCTCTCCTACAACACGACTCGGGCATGGACTCCGAAATTCCCGCGACGAGCCTCATCTTCGACCGCGGGTGCTCCACTCACATTCCCGAGGGAATACTTCCGGGGCGACCGGGGTCTCCTCGGGGAGAGCCATAACCTTGATTGGCAAGGAGGTCGCCACTGACGCTGCGATGACCCAAAGGGGAATACGATGAGCGAGAAGACGAATCAGGCTTGGTTGGCGGTTCCCCTGGTGGTTTTCGCGCTCATCACGCTCACCGTCGGCCTGGTGGCGAGGCAGACGGTTCGTGAGCCCTATGAGACTCCGCTCTTCCATCCTTTCTTCACGGATACCCTGCACATGAAGGCGTGGCTGGTGACGGCCGCGGTGGTGCTGGCATGTGGTCAGCTACTGACGGCCGCACGCATCTACGAGTTGCTCCGCTTTCCACCCGAGGGGCGCTTCTATCGGATTGTCCATCGCTGGTTCGGAAGGACTGCGATCCTGCTGACGCTTCCGGTGGCCTACCACTGTGTCTTCCTGCTCGGATTCGGCACCCACGGCCCGCGCGTCTTGATTCACTCGCTGCTCGGCTCGGCGCTGTACGGCGCCGTGGTCGCCAAGGTGCTGATTGTTCGGTCGACGAGGTTCGCGCCCTGGGTGCTCCCCATGGTTGGAGGTCTCTTGTTCTCAATCCTGCTCGGGCTGTGGCTGACTTCCGCGCTCTGGTTTTTTACCGTCGGCCCCGGTGCCACATGAGTGGCTGCCGACGAGGCGCGTCGAGGCTTGACCTGAGCTCAGCCGGCCGAATATTCCCAACGGCGCGGGCGGGTACAGCAGCAGCACGCGTGGCACAAACGGGCTCGAGCCGAGGCACCACCACGCGCCCAAGATTCGAAGCTGTCGTAGATACGTGCGCTCGGACGGGTAGACCATGATGATCGTCTCGGGTGTTAGTCGCACAGAGCTGCTCCCTCGCCGCGTCGGTGTTGTCTCGATCGTCCTGTCGAGTAAGGACGCACCGGCCCGCCGGATTATTCCCGGGAGGAGAATTGCCGCGGCTCGAGGCGCGGCAGGTAAACCAGTCACCCGGTCGTGCTCGTGCCGGGGGATCTTCCCCGCCACGAAGAAGCAGCCGAGCGATCTCGACGCTCGCCACGCGGCCATCCACGATGACGAGTTTGTCCGAGTTTGGTCAACCCAAGTCATTTCTCAACCGTCAGCATATGGGAGGTGGTCGATGAGACTGGAAGAGTTCCGAGCCAAGTGGAGCGCTCGGCGTTGTGTTATCAAGGATCATAGGTCGTGCTTGCGCCGCTTGTCCCGGTGGAGCAGTTCCGCGACTGAGCCCAGGGTGCTGGCCTTGTGCGCTGCGAAGCCGGGGCTAATCGAGAGCAGATAGGGTCGAACCGCGCGGCGGTTGAACTCGTGCACCTGTCGTTTCAGCCGGTCCGCGAGGACGTCGAAGCTCTCGGGCCCCGCGTCACGCACCAGCACCGCGTATTCGTCGCCGCCGATCCGGGCTACCAGGTCCGAGTCGCGAAACGTCTGCCGCAGCACGGCGGCGGTGTCCCGCAGCGCGCGATCGCCCACTGCGTGGCCCGCCGTGTCGTTCATGCGCTCGAGATCGTCCAGGTCGGCGAACGCCACGCGCAGCGTCTCATCGCCGCGACGCGCCACGCGGAGATCCCGGGTCGCGAGTGTGAGGAACCCCCGCCGGTTGTACAAGCCCGTCAACTCATCCACGAGCGCCAGGTCGAGGCGGGCTACATGCAGGCGGTTCCGCTCGATCGCGTGGCGTAGCGCGCGGGCGAGGCGCGCACCGTCCAAGTCGCTTTTCACGAGGAAGTCCTGGGCCCCAGCGCGCACGGCGTCGAGCCCGCGCCGCTCGTCGTCGGCTCCGGAGAGAAACAGGATCGGAACGGTGGGCGCGAGCGCACGCAGCTCGGTGAAGGTCGCGAAGCCGCGGCGGGCGGATATCGACATGACGAGCAACACGACGTCGACTCCGCCCCGAGCCAGCCGGGCGAGCGACGCCTGCGGGCCCGCCGTCGCCACGCCGAACCCGTTCGGCGCGGCGCCGTCCAGGAGCTCCTGCACTCGCCGGGCCGCGTCTTCCTGGGCGCTCACCACCAGCACGACGAGCTTGTCGTGACGCGCGGCCTCCACCTGGCGCCGGGGGATGGGCTGGCGCCGATCGGTCGGCTGGCGCCGCTCGCCCTGACCCCGCCGCTCCTCCTGGACCGAGACGAGGTCGAGACGGCGCTCGCCGATGCGACGCTCCAGGTTGGTGCGGCGGTGCGGTAGCAGGCGCCGCTCGACCGTATGGTGCTGCCCGCGTGCGACGATCCCCGAGCCTCCTGTGTCTCCGCGTACAACATGGGGGACGGCGCCCTGCCGTACAATCGTGAAACCCAGTCGAGTACGGGGTCACGTCCAGTCGCCGGATCGTGGCCACGGAACAGGGCGGCCTCACCGTCGCGCAACAGCACCCAGGCGGGGTTGCGCGCGTCTCCCCCGATGCTATCGTAGCCCAGACTCCTCTCCAGACTCCATGAAACGTTCCCTCCATCTTGCCTCGCTGCTCGTCGCGCTTCCGGCGGCCCTCATCGCCCAGCAGGGCGCGCCGAACGGGGCCGAGTTGTTCATCACCAAGGGTTGTCTCGGCTGCCACGGTGCGAGCGGGCGCGGCGGTGTGGGCCCCATGCTCGCGGTCACGCGGCTTTCGCTCGACGCGTTCGTCCACCAGCTACGGCAGCCGCGGCAGCTGATGCCCCGCTTTCCAGTGGAGCTCGTGAGCGACGCCGAGGCCGCGGCGATCCGGGGCTATTTGCAGAGCGTGCCGGCACCGCCGCCCCGGATCATCGCCGACCTGCCTCACGGCTCGCTCGACCCCAACAGTTGCGCTCCCTGCCATGCGAAGCTCGAGCCGACCATCGTGCGGCAGTTCATGGCGAGCGCGATGGGACGGCCGGGCCTGCAGAACCCGCGGGTGATCTATCCGATCCGCCAAATCACGTGCGCCGACTGCCATGGCCGTGATCACGACGCGATCATGGCGAGCAAGGGACGCGTACCGGAAATCGTCTGTGGGGGCTGCCACGCGCAGATCTACAAGGAGCATGTGCTCGACGCCGGGCACTCCTACGGCCCGGGACCGGGGAATCTCGGTATCAACTGGGAGCGGAACATTGGAGTGCCGCACTACAAGGAGATGCCGCGCAAGGTGATGGAGATGGGCTGCGACGCATGCCACGCGCAGGCGGGCGCCTCCGATCAGAAGTACTGGAGCGACTCCCTGCACCGTTACGTGGACATGAGCAGTCTGGTCTACCGCAACGGCTGTATCGCCTGCCACACGCGGCATTCCTTCAACCTCGAGGAGGCGCGGAAGCCTGAGGCCTGCTACACGTGCCACATGGGCCCCGACCATCCCAACTACGAAGCCTATATGGCCTCGAAGCACGGGGCGATCTACGTCGCGCGGGGGAAATCCTGGGACTGGACGGCGTTCCTCGACCGGGCCACGTACGACACCCCCACGTGTGCGTACTGTCACATGGTGTACGTCTCGGACCGCGGAGCGCGCACGGTCAGCCATAACATGACCCGGAAGATCATCTGGGGGATGGGAGCTCAGGCCGCGGGCGGCGAGTTGCGGGACCTCGCGGCCGCGCCGGAGGGCGAGACGAAGCGGAAGGAGATGATCAAGGTCTGCATGACCTGTCATTCCGAAGACAAGGCGCGTGGCTACCTCGAGTCGGCTGACGCGCACAAGCTCGCAGGGGACGCGCTGGTGGTAGACGCGCGGACGATTCTCGGCGGGCTCTACAAGGATGGGTTGATCCGTCCCAGTCACGCCGCAGTATCCGCGGGCCTGCTGTCGGGCCCCCGCTTCACCGCGATCGCGCTCCCCGGCAGCATGGCCCAGCACTCGCCGACGAGCCTCTACTACGACGTGACGCCGATCGAGCGCGAGTATTTCGACATGTTCTTCTTCTCGGCGTTGAAGAGCTACAAGGGCGCCTTCCACATGAGCCCCGACTATGCGTGGTGGTACGGCTATGCCGATGAGCTTGGCCATCTCGCGACGATCCGGGACGACGCCGAGCGCCTCCGGAGCGAGGAAGCCACCCGCAAGCGGACGCTGTTCATGATCTTCACCGGGCCGTTGATGGTCTTGGCGGTGCTCGGGGCCGTCTATCTCGTCTGGCGCGCGCGGCGCCTGAAGTGAAACGGCGCCTACCGCAAGGTAGGCGCCGTTCGACCAATCCGAGAACCGGAAGGTTAGCGCTTCCGGCCTTCCCTGACCTGCAGCACGTTGCCGTTTCCGGCGTCGATCTTGACCCAGCGCTTGCCGGCGCTGGTCATCACCCTCACGCCATAGACGAGATTACCCTCGTCGTTCATGAGCCTGACCGTCTTCGCCGTGCCGGGCACCTTCGCGAGTGCCGCGCTGCGCGCCTGATCGGCGGTGATGCGCGCCAATTTCTGATAGCGAGCTGCCTCGGCCCGCTCGCCGGCGGTGTGGCGCTTATGAGCCTCCCGGCGCTCGCGCTTCGCCGTGCTGTCGAACGGAACCTGGATGCTCGACTTGTACGGCACCTGCTCCTGGGCCTCCACTTTGGGTTTGGCCTGGGCCGGTTCCTGCGCGCGGGCCACGCCGGCGAGGCTTCCACCGAGCAGCAGTGCAAGCCCGGCGAGCAACGCCGCGCGTGCATGGGGGTTGCGGATCTTGTTGATGGCGCTCATTTCAACTCCTTGTCGCGATGGTTCGCGACTTGGTCCGTTCACGACGAGCCCGCCAGGCGGCGGCTGCTCGCGCGCTCCGTGGACCACGGATGCGACGGACGTAGCATAGCCAGGTGCGGTTCACTCCACGCTCAATGCGGCGGGGGCGCATGTTGATCTGGCAGTGAGGTCGCGGTCACTAGACTGCTAAGGCGATGCGCATACTACTGGTCGAGGACGACGCGGTGATCGCGTCGAGTCTGTCGAAGGGCCTCCGGGAGGAGGCATATGCGGTGGATGTCGCGACGGACGGCGACGCCGCCGTCTCCCAGGCCGCTATCAACCCCTACGATGCCATCGTGCTCGACGTCATGCTGCCGAAACGGGACGGCTTCGCCGTGTGCCGGGAGCTCCGGCAGCGCGGGCTCACCACACCCGTGTTGATGCTCACGGCGCGCGATGCCGTCCGCGACCGCATCACCGGTCTCGACACGGGCGCCGACGACTACCTGACGAAGCCGTTCGAGTTCGGCGAGCTGCTGGCGCGCCTGCGCGCGCTGCTGCGGCGCGGGCCCGCCCTCGCGCCGGCGGTGCTGCGCGTCGCGGATCTCGAGCTCGACACCCGCGGGCAGCGCGCCACGCGGGCCGGCCGCGAGGTAGCGCTCACGACGCGGGAATACGCGCTGCTCGAGTTCCTCGCGCGGAATGCCGGTCGCGTCGTCGGCCGCGCGGAGATCTCCGACCATGTCTGGGACGACAACTACGACCCCGTCTCGAATCTCATCGAGTCCTACATCAACCGGCTGCGCAAGAAGCTGGACGCGCCAGGACTGCCGCCGCTGATCCACACCCGACGCGGCGCGGGCTACGTACTCGCCGACGCACCGCCCGGAGAACGAGGGTGAGATGACCAGAGCGCTTCCTCGGCGCCTATTGGGCGACTCGATTCGCGTGCGTCTCGCCCTGTGGCACACGCTCACCGTTGCGGCGCTCCTCGGCGCGTTCGCGGTGGGGACGCGGATCTTCCTCGTGCGGACCATCGGCGCACGCGCCGATCAGGCGCTGGCCGACATGGCGCGTGGATTCGTCGACGTATGGAGCAGCATGCGCGCGGAGGACGAGCCCAGCGCGGGCGTTGCGGCGGCCGCCGCCGCATCCGAGTTCCGCGAGCGCGACCGGCGCATCGTCGTGTTCGATGGCGCCGGGCGGCTCATCGCGATGTCGGACACGACGGCGCGCTGGCCCGCGTTGTCGCGACACGCGCTGTCGGACCTCCAGGGCGGCCCGGTCGCGGCGCTTCTACAGCACGCCACGCCGCAGCGCCTGCTCTTTACGACGCTAGACCCGGGCAGAGAGAACAGGGCGCCCGTTCGCGCGCTGGCGATGCGCGTCGCGGTCAACGGACGCTCGTTCACGGTGCTCGCGCTCCGGTCGCTGCGCGCGGAGGTGGAGGCGACCGAATCCTTCGCCACGGCGGTCCTGGTGGCGATCCCGCTGGTGCTGCTTCTCGCGGGCCTCGGCGGCTATCTGCTCGCGCGCGCCAGCCTCGCCCCGGTCGTGGCGATGGGCCTTCAGGCGCAGCGCATCAGCGCGAGCAACCTCTACGAGCGCCTGCCGGTCAAGAACCCTCGGGACGAGTTGGGTGCGCTCTCCCAAGTGCTCAACGGGCTTCTTGCCAGGCTCGAACAGGCGTTCGAGCAGGAGCAGCACTCCGCCGGGCGGCAGCGACAGTTCATGGCGGATGCCTCGCACGAGCTGCGCACCCCGGTCGCCGCACTCTTGAGTGTCGCGGACGTGGCACTTGCACGGAAAGACCGCGACCCGCGCGAGCTGCGCGAGGCGCTCGACGTGGTGCGAGGCGAGGCACGCCGCCTCGGGCGATTGGTGGAGGACCTGATGCTGCTCGCGCGCGTGGATGCCGGAGAGCTGCCGATCCGCCGGGAGGCGCTCTTTCTCGAGGAGCTGCTGCAGGACAGCGCGCGGGCGGCACGGGGGCTCGCGGCGTCGCGCGGCATAACCCTCATCGCGGCGCCGGTGGAGGAAGCGCCCTTCGTGGGGGACGCCGACCTGCTCCGCCGCCTGGTGATGATCCTGCTCGACAATGCGATCAAGTACACGCTGCCGGGCGGGGAGGTGCGGCTGTCGCTCGACCGCGACGGCGCCGGTGAGCGCTATCGCATCAGCGTCGAGGACACCGGTCCTGGGGTCCCCTCCTGGGCGGTCGAGCGGATCTTCGAGCGCTTTTTCCGTGTGGATGAGTCGCGCACGCGCACGGCGGAAGGCGACGGCGCGGTGGCCAGCGCCGGGCTCGGGCTCTCGATCGCCCGCTGGGCCGCCGCCGCGCACGGCGGAACCGTACAGCTCGATGCGACCGGCCCCAGCGGATCCCGCTTCGTCGTCACACTCCCGATGCCGAGAATCAACGCATGACGCACTTTTTCTTTCTTCTCGCAGGAATCATCGGCGCCCTCGCGGTGGCGCTCGTCTATATCACGCTTGCTGCGAATGCCGTAGCGAATCACCAGGATCGAGTGATGAGCCTACCGCGAATCGGCCCCGAGCTCGACGGCTTTCTGCGGGCGCTGCACGGTGCCGCTGGAGAGTGCGTGGTCGAGGGCAACGAGGTCGAGGTCTTCCAGAACGGCGACGAGATTTTTCCGCCGATGCTCGCGGCGATCCGCGAGAGCCAAGCGACCATCCACTTCTCGACCTACGTCTATTGGGCGGGGGCGGTGCCTCGGGAGTTCGCGCAGGCGCTCTCCGATGCCGCCCGACGCGGCGTGATGGTGCGGCTCGTTCTCGACAGCGAAGGAACCGAGCCGATGCCCCGCGAGCTGGTGAATCAAATGCGCGACGCCGGCTGCAAGGTCACCTGGTTCCGCCGGATGCAGTGGTTCGACTGGATGAAGTACAACCAGAGAACGCATCGCCGGCTGCTGATCGTGGACGGCAAGATCGGCTTCACCGGTGGCGTCGGCATCGCCGACGAATGGACGGGACACGCGCAGAGTCCCTCACACTGGCGCGACACGAACGTGCGTCTCACGGGGCCTATCGTTGCCGCGCTGCAGAGCGCGTTCACCGACACCTGGAATCAGAGTACGGAGGAGCTGCTGCTCGACGCGCGGGATTTTCCACACCTCGCTCCGACCGGCGACGTCCGCGTTTGCGCCGTGCGCAGCACTCCCGCGAATGGCGCCTCGGCGGCGCAGCGCGTGATGGCGGCGCTCATCGCCGGCGCCACGCGCACCCTGTACATCAGCAACGCGTATTTCGTCCCCACGCCGTCCTTCGTCGACGCGCTCTGCGCCGCCAGCGACCGGGGCGTAGATGTTCGCATTCTCGTGCCCGGACCCTATCACAACAAGAAGATCGTCCAGCGCGCGAGCCGCCACAGTTGGCCACGTCTCGTCGAGCACGGTGTTGGCATCTACGAGTATCAGCCGACGATGATGCACGCCAAGACGATCGTCGTCGACGGCGAGCTCCTGCTCGTGGGCTCGATCAACTTCGATCCACGTTCGTTCGCGCTGAACGCGGAATTCGGTGTGGTCATCGTCAGTCGCCGGCTCGCCGCCGACATGGTGCGCTGCTTCGAGGCCGATATCGAGCGCTCGATCCGAATCCTTCCTGCCACAGTCGCATCGCGTGGCTTCGCCAATCTCGCGGTGGATGCAATCTGCTACTGGGCGCGCGCGCAGCTCTAGAGTCGTCCCGAACTCCTCGACGAGACGCACCATCGCGTGGTCTGGCGACCCGGCGCTTCGAATAGCAGGTTCAAGTCATGACGATCCCGCAGTTTCTCACGTTGCTGCGAAAGTCGGCAGCGGCGTGGAATACCGACGACGCCTCCAGCATGGGCGCCGCTCTCGCTTTTTACACTCTCTTCTCCATTGCGCCCCTCGTCGTGATGGTCACCGCCGTTGCGAGCCTGATCCTCGGCCCCGACGCCGCCCAGGAGCACATCCTCGGGCAGCTACGCGCGCTCACGGGCGCGGCCGGCGCCCAGGCCGTCGCGGAGCTCTTGAAGAGCGCGAACAGCCCCGCCAAAAACGCCCTCACCGCTTTGGTGGGCACCGTCGTCCTGCTGCTCGGCGCGACCAGCGTGTTCACCGAGCTCTACGGCAATTTGAACCGGATCTGGCGCAACCCCTCGGCCCCCAAGGCCAGCGGCATCCTGCATCTCCTCCGTACCCGGATCCTGTCGTTCGGGATGATCCTCGGCATCCAATTCCTGTTGATCGTCTCGCTGGTCGTGTCGGCCGCCCTCGCAGCGGCGGGCGCCTGGTGGGGTGCCCGCTTTACGGGCTGGTCGCTCGTGGGCCAGGTGGTCAACTTCAGCTTGAGCCTGGCCATCTACACGGTGGCCTTCGCGATGATCTATAAGTACGTGCCCCGCGCCCACATCACCTGGCACGACGTCTGGATCGGGGCAATCGTGACGGCCGTGTTGTTCGAGACCGGCAAGCTCGTCATCGGGCTGGTCGGCATGACCGGCATCACGTCGGTGTTCGGCGCGGCCGGCTCGCTGGTGGTGCTCTTGATCTGGGTCTACTACTCCGCACAGGTCTTCCTCCTCGGTGCGGAGTTCACCCGGGTGTACACCTATCGTGAGGGCTCGCGCGCGGACGAGGAGCCGCGCGCGCCGCCGCCCCAGCGCCAGGGCCGGCCGCTCAAGGCGCCACCTTCTGCGAAGAGCCGGCCCGGTTGAGCGATCCCGCGGCTCCTAAGGTGAAGGCTCGAGCAGGCCCGCGACCGAGCCCAGGGCTCACCTGTTCCGGGTCAGGAGAGGCGCGCCTAGTTCGGAGCGGCGAAGCCGCCGCTCTACGTAGGAGGGATGACGGGATTCAAGGCGGGCCGCATGAAAGCCGGAGAGCAAGACGCCCTCCGGCTTTTCCTCCATCACGCCGCGGGCTTGACCGCATCCGCTCCCGTCCCCTCCGGCGCCTGTCCTTCATCGGCCGGCGGCTCGGTCCGCGTCTTGAACGGCCCGAGAACGTCACGGACGCTGGCCCATGCACCCATCAGCTCGGCGTTGTCGCTGAACCGATAGCGCACCAGCCCGTCGAGCAGCCGCACCTGCTCGCTGATCTCGCCGAGAACCGATTTGAGATCGGCGCTCGCGCCCACATGGTCGCGCCGGCCAGCGCGCGTCGCCTCGAGGGTCTGCTCGAACTTCGCGAGCGTCGCGGTGAGATCGTCGACCAGCTGCGGTGACATCCCACGGCTCACGAGCAGGTCCTTCTGGGCGGTCGCCTGCTGCAGCATGCCCCGCGCGGCCGTGAGGAAGTCCTGATTGTTGGCGTGGTTGGTGCGCAGCTGGAACTGCGGCGCCAGCTCGGTGTTGCCCTTGGCTGCCACCGCGCCCACGGCCGCCAGATAGATGAGGAGCTTGGACTGGAGCGCGTGGCGGAGCTCCTCCCGCTGCATGGTGGCCGCTCGTGTCGCCACCCGACCGGCCCGCTGCTGGGCCACGAGCACCTCGGCGCGTTGAACGAGCTCCTCGAGACGGGTGAGCGCCGTCGCCTCACCAGCCCCGTCCGTCCGGTGGGCCCGGATGAAATCACGGACCCGCAAGGCTCTTTCGAGCCGCCTGCGCGATGTTGCGTTCATACGAACCTCCTTCCGTTTCGGCACGGTGTCGGGCCTCGTGCCGCCGAGTTTTGACGTCTCCCGACGCCTGGCGCCCCTGTGCGATTACCGGGCCATCACGTCTCACAGTGGAACGATGGTCTTTGGCTCGATTTTGTCCTCACGTGAGGACGAAAACTCGCGGGGTGAACGGTCGATTTCTTGGTAGCGGCCGGTGTGCGTCGGGAGAACTCAACGCATCGTCAGGAGAAGCGCCCGCACGGTGGGGAGAGGTCAACTCTTCGTCGGGAGCCGTGACCTCGCGGGCGGGAGACGGACGCGCATCGCCGGGAGTCGTCGCCTCACGGTCAGGAGCCGGGACCTCGCAGGCGGGAGACGCAAGCGCAGCGCCGGGAGTCGTCACCTAACGGTCGGGAGCCGGGACCTCGCGGGCGGGAGACGGAGGCGCATCGCCGGGAGTCGTCACCTCACGGTCGGGAGTCGGGATCTCGCGGGCGGGAGACGGAAGCGCATCGCCGGGAGTCGTCACCTCACGGTCGGGAGTCGGGACCTCGCGGGCGGGAGACGGAAGCGCATCGCCAGGAGCCGTCGCCAGACGGTCGGGAGTCGGGATCTCGCGGGCTGGAGACGGAGGCGCATCGCCGGGACCAGCACCCCCTCTCTCCTCTTGACTCGGCTGACGGGTTGGCAGATGTTTGGCATACTTGTGAGGTCACTGCGTAGCCGATCACGCTACGCCAAACGAAAGCCGGGGAGCGTGATGCTCTCCGGCTTTCGCATTGACACGCCCCGCAATACCGGGACGGTGACGCTGGGTCAGGCTTGTATCGTACAAGACCAGAATCGCCGTCGACCTTACAACACTCTTCCGGGGCGCCACTCGATTCCGGTCCTCGTTGCGCGATGAACCGCCTTCGCGTTGCCCGGCTTGACGACGTGGCGGACCTCCAAGGCCTGGTCGCCCGTTCCGCGCGAGGGCTCAGCGTCGGGTACTACACGCCCGCTCAGACCGACGCAGCCGTGCGGTATGTGTTTGGGGTCGATTCTCAGCTCATCGCGGATCGCACCTACTTCGTGATCGAGAACGATGGGCAGGTGGTTGCGTGCGGTGGCTGGAGCCGGAGACGAACCCTATTCGGGGGAGACCAGGCGAAGTCCGGTCCTGACCCGCTGCTCGACCCCGCCACCGAACCGGCGCGCATCCGCGCGTTCTTCGTGGACCCGCCTATGGCGCGCCGGGGGTTGGGGCGGCAGCTCATGACCGAGTGCATCAGCGCCGCTCGCGCGGCCGGCTTTGGCGCGCTCGAGCTCGTGTCCACCCTGCCCGGCGAGCCGTTGTACCTGGCGACAGGTTTCAGCGTGATCGAACGTTTCGACCTGGCGCTTCCCGGTGACGTGCTCGTTCCGGTCACGCGGATGCGTCTCGTTCTCTGATATGGAGGCGGCCTAGATGCGCAGGATCTCGTACGCACTCCTCTCGGTCCTCGTGGTCGGACGTCCCGTCGCCGCGCAGGATCGGGCGATCGACTCCACCGCAACCAGCTGGACGTACCAGAGCCAGAACGCCCGCTTCACCGCCGAGGTCGTGGCCACGGGGTTGCAGCGGCCCGTGGCGTTGTCCTTTCTCCCGGACGGGCGGCTGCTCGTGGCCGATCGACAGATCGGCCAGCTGAGCATTCTCGACGTGGGGACCGGCGCGCTCACGGCGGTCACCGGTATCCCGGCCGTCCACGGCAAGATCGACGGCGGACTGCTCGACGTGCTGGTCCATCCCCAGTACGCCCGGAACGGGTGGATCTATCTCGCGTACGCGGTCGAGGGTCCCGATGGGAACGCGACCGTCGTCGATCGCGCGCGGCTGGTGGGCGCGACCCTGAGCGATCGCGTGCGGTTGTTCACCGCGCGCCCGGCGATCGCCAACAGCAACGAATTCGGCTCGCGCTTGGTCTTACAGGACGGTTTTCTGTTCATCACCGTAGGCCAACGCAATACGCCCGCCTACGCGCAGGACTTGGGCTCGGATCTCGGCAAGATCATCCGGCTGCGCGAGGACGGCAGCATCCCAGACGACAACCCGTTCGTCAATCAACGGGGTGCGCTCCCGGAAATCTGGTGCTACGGCAACCGCAACCCGGTGGGCCTGGCCGTGAATCCCTGGACCCAGGAACTGTGGGAGCACGAACACGGGCCCATGGGCGGCGACGAAGTCAACGTGATCCGGCGCGGTTTGAACTACGGCTGGCCCGTGATCACGTACGGCCGCGAGTACGACGGGCGGATCGTGGGCGCAGGGATCACCCACCAGCCGGGGATGGAGCAGCCCGTCTACTACTGGGTGCCGGACATCGCGCCGAGCGGGATGATCGTGTACAGCGGGAGCGCCTTCCCCGCGTGGCGCGGGAACGTCTTCAGCGGCGCGCTGGTGCAGGGACACCTCAACCGGCTAGTGATCGAGGGCGACCGCGTGCTGCACGAGGAGCGCCTGCTGCTGGACCGCCGCTGGCGCGTGCGGGCGGTGCAGGAGGATCCGAACGGTTTGATCTACCTGGGGGTGGAGCCCGGGATGATCATCCGCCTCCGTCCGAGCGAGGCACAACCGTCCGTAAAGCGACCCGGCGGGGCGTAGGAAAGCTCGGGGGCCTACAGATGGATGCCGAGGTACACCAGTGGCGCCGGGAGAAATGCCAGGACGTCGAGCACGCCATTCCAGGGGCCACCATTCGCCCGTAGAAAGTCGCCGTCGCCGATTTCGTATGCGATTCCCATCGCGAGCACCGCCGCGAGCAGGGCGACGCGAGGGGTACCGAGCGCCGCCAGGACGGCGGTGAGGCCGAGGCCCACGGCGGCGTGCAGCAGCCACCCGCCCCAGGGGGATTTGCCGGTGCTATTGGCGTTCATCGGGCTGCCTCCTCGGCGGTTTCACCTCACTGTTGCGACGGAGTGCCTGCCAAGGCCATTGCAAGGGCAACAAGCAACTCGGATGTGATGAGGACTTGTTGAAAGGCTTTGTCGAGCGCCTCCCACTCCTGATCCGTGGCTTCTGGCCCAAGAGGGGATATGGAATCGGCCAGGTTTGCAGCGTTGCTCGTCACGTCGATCAACACGAACCGCATGGGCCACAGAGTATCAAGGGGAAATCAACAGATCGTCAACTGGGACTCTGGAAGGAGTGTCGCATTCCCACGAGCACCTGCGGAAGGGATGGCTAGACGGCGGGTTTCCCGCGGCGCGAGACTAGCTCGAACCAGGACTCTCCCGATCCAGAGTCAGGACGCGCTGATCCGCACTACCGGTGGACGGTCAAGACAACCTTAGATCTGCAGAACAACGCACCAAATCGACGCCACACCGTAGTAACCGGTTGTCTTACGGGTAGCCAGGGGCAGAATCGAACCGCCGACACGGGGATTTTCAGTTCTCCCGCGAGGCATCACCGGACCCGGGCCACCGCACAGCACCACACACTACACGTTACTACGGCAACAATTCGGCCGCCGTCCCCGGCGGCCGTTGTGCTGGTCGTCGGCGCGAGTGTCCGGTGGTCGGGGGGACAACGGGGGGACAATAGGCGTCTGCGCTCTCAGAGGAGCGGGGCGTTAGAGCAGCGGACTGAAAAAAGACGAGGGGCCCATGCGGCCCCCTCGTTTTGTAAGTCCGCACCAACACGCCCCGACCACACGAACGCCCCTCGGCGGGCATGGAACGGCAAGCTTTGCGGCAAGGTCGGACGATGCGCAGGAATGATCTCATCCAGGTGCTTGTGGCCGCGGGATACTGTTGTATAGGGCAGTATATACTGATATATATCAGCCATTCC
Organism: Gemmatimonadales bacterium; assembly: GCA_035577025.1. Lineage (GTDB taxonomy): Bacteria > Gemmatimonadota > Gemmatimonadetes > Gemmatimonadales > GWC2-71-9 > AG41. The sequence continues at coordinate 108,749 of DATLVU010000058.1, read as the reverse complement.
GCTACTATAACCGGCGGCACGGTGGGGGAAACTTGGCTGCCTCGAAGCCAAAGCAACCGGCGAACAAGAAGCTTCTCAAACTCTCTGCGGATCTCGCTCTCGATCTGGAAGCATTCTGCGAGGCTCACTACGGGGCCGCCGCCTCGGAGATCATCCGCCAGGCGTTGAGACGATTCATCGACTTCGAGCTGACGGCTGAGCCCACGGTCCGCGACCGATTCCTGGAGGCTCGAAAGCGTCTTGGTGACTCCACAGCCAGAGGAATCCGTCTGGTCCACACCGGCAAGCCGAGCTGAAAGCAGATAATCGGGTGAACATGCCATTCGGCCGCGAGAATGACCTGTGCGCGGTTCTCGGACGTAGCCTCGATGGACTCTTTGGCCGATCGGGTTCCGAGCAGCACTCTCGAGCGCTCCGACATCGTTCAGTCGGACAGGTCATTCCAGATTTCCTATACATTCGCTCAGATCTGACTCCGGAGCCGAACCGCATTCGCGGGCTAAGTGCCCTGGAAGCCTCAGTCGTAGCGGCACTCTTGCCAGGCAGACCCCGGCGGTCTGGAGCTATCGCCCGACAACTGTACAGTCGCATCGAACGTGTCGCACCACGACTCCGACTGCTCGAGAAGTGGGGCCTTTTGGAATCTGTCGGGGATGATGCGTTTTGCTTGCGTTCCGAGCTGAACTGGTGGTCCGTACACGTCGTCGCGGTGGAGGCCAAGCTGCGTCGTTGGCGGGAAGCTTTGCACCAGGCCGCGTCTTATCTCCGGTTCGCTAACCAGTCGTACGTCGCGTTGCCAAGCGCGGTGGTGAACGGCAACGGGGCGCTCGCCGCGGAGGCGGCGAAAGCCCGCGTGGGCGTTGTCGTCGTCGATGAGGAGGGGGCCCGGGTCGTGGAGGAAGCGCCGGTTAGTGCAACTTGGTCAGCGGACCGGGTGTGGCTCCTCTCGCGAACTGTTGGCCTTTCGACGCGCGCTACGACTCCTGCGACTAATACCGCTCTTGAGTCAGTCTCTCGAACGCGCGCAGCCAACCGTGCTGATGACTTGTCGCTGTGCGTGCGTTGAACGGGCCTATTCGTTGAAGGTCTGCCGACAGCGCATACGCCGCCTGTAGCCAGCGGCCAGTCTCCACCTGCAGAGCGGCGTCACCTAGGACGGCCAACTTAGCGGTCTCTCTAGAGCAAGCGATCAAGAAATGCTCAATGGAGGCCGTCTTATTTCCCAATCCATACTTCCATTCCGGGACCGTCGCTACCCTCTTCCCGGCCCGTAGCGCTCGGAGCAGCCCCCGACTTGCGGGCGTTTCATCTTCTATCCGCGTGAGAAAGCCACCCGCGACCGCACGGTCAAGGTCGTTTTCCATGTGAAACTCGCCGCCCAACGGATGCGAGTAGTAGGCCGGAACTACGCTACCCCTCACTCTCTCAAAGTCCGAGAGGCGCATGCGCCGCTGGCTTCGGTACCAGCCCGTTGTCCACGCATCTGCACCAGCCGCCAGACACACCAGACCGGCGGTACCGGCGAAACTCACCACGAGGCGTTCCACACCGCCCGCCTTCAGCCCGTTGCACAAACGGCAAAGTGCGCCGACCGTATTCGGATGCGTGAAATAGTAGGAATCCTCGCTAGCCATTATCGGCACTATGTACGCGCCACGGACTCCGCGGGCGGTCAGTTGGTCGAGCACGACGTCGAGCAGCGGATTGGACCACGGGTCCGGTCCTCGAAGGGTGACGTCAGACAGCGCGATGGATGCAAGGACCGGCATGCCGGGTGCGATCGCGTTAGCAAGCCGCAGGCCGTGTTCGAGCCACTCTAGCTCAGCGGCAAATGACGAGTTGATGTCTTCCGTTAGCGGCGTCGGCAGGATCAGCGCCTCAACCCCCAACTGCTGCTGGGTAGTGAGGCAACTGCGAATGGAGTCCTCAATCTCGTTCGCCTCACTCGGAACACGAGCTGTCCACGTAGTCTCGATGATAGCCGCAGCCTGCTTGCGCCACTCCGTCTGCTTTTGGGCAGAGCTATCAAACGGTAGTTCGTGGGTCAGCGGAAACCACCCATAGCTAGCCAGGTTGGCGCATGGCTCTCGACACGAAGCCGCATTCAGGCCCGCCAAGTACATCTGTGGGTCGAGCAGCCGCCGCTTGAGGTGAGGCCATTTCTTTTCAATGGGTCGACGCGAAAGGGCATGATACGACACGGCTGCTGGCATTATCACGCCACCGGCAACCCCCGTGATCGTGGGCGACAGGCTCATTTGGTACTGCGCGGTTACGAAGAGCTCTTTCATGGGCACTACCGGCCTTATAGCTGCAGGAACGAACGCATGCTGACCACCACCTCCGAAGGCGTCGGCCGACGGACAGGATCTCGGTGAACCATTCTGTCGACGAGGGCGATGAACTCAGTTGGCAGCCCGGCCTGCAATGAGGCTGTCGCCGGACCGCCCGCGACGAGCTGCTGCTGGTGACGCGCCGTCGGATGTCGTCCGAGTAAGGACTCCTGCACCACGACGCCCAGCGCAAACACGTCGGACTTGCATGTGAGCGAGCGGACAATCCGCGCTTGCTCGGGCGAAAGGTATCCCTCCGTACCCCACGTCTTCCCGTACGTCGTCAGCGAGTCAAGCTCGATGTGGCGTGCGACACCCAAGTCGATAAGAACGGCATGACCGTTGGGCCGTACCATGATGTTGTCTGGCTTCACATCTCGATGAACGATCCTGTGGGCCCACAGCTGCTCCAGAGCTAGAGCCACGTCGTGCGCCATAGTGGCCGCCGAGGAGCACGATAGCGGGCCGCGCGTGATCACCGCCGCGAGGGGCTCACCCTCGATGAACGTCGTCTCTAGCCAAATGCACGGGAGGCTACGAATCGCGATTCGCCCCGTCCCGACGAACCGGACGAGACTCTCGATCTGGATCTGTTTCAGGGCGTTAATCTCTCGCTCGGTTCGCTCTTCGAGTTGGTCGGCATAGTAGATCTTCAGAGCCACGGGCGTTCCGGCCGGCTGTTCTTGGTGGGATCCGGCCTCAACCCGAAATACAGCTCCCTGGCCACCAGTCTTGAGCACGTGGACGCTCTGGTAGCGCCCCGGAAAGGCGGCTTCGATCTCAGCCGACACTAGTGGTGGATCGAATGGTGGCACTTCGCGCCTCTCGTTTCGAGCAGCTCCGCACCGCACGTCGCGCGATGAGACGTGGCTGTCGCGATGCTATGAGAACCATGGGGCGCGGGCACCAACTGGCATAGGGCGTTTTTGCGGCACCGACGGGCGGGAACGCGACAATACCCACCGACGCTCACGCGGCCCCACGCACGTGCGCTTCAATCCACGCTCGGATGTCGCTCACACGGTAGCGTCGCACCCGCGGACTAACGGCCACGTAGGGGATGCTAGCTCGATGCACCGTGCGGGCGCTGCATCCGATGAAACGGGCGACGTCCTCCGCTCGCACAAGCGCGTCAGGCGACAGGTCGGCGAGTGATTGGCCGGCGGCGCGCCGCACGTCACTCATGTCAGCACAGCCTTAAGCGCCTTTTCAAGCGCGTCGAGCGTTTCGTGGCATCCCTTGTACGACGCCGTAGCGCCCTGCGCCGTCAGCACCATGTTCTGCTGCGCGTCCTTGATGCGGGCCTCGATCTCCTTTCTCTGCATGACGCCGTTCATCGGCACCGCCCCGGCGTTCGAGCGGGTCCACTTCGCCAAGGTCTCCTCCTCCTCGTTGACCTGCCGCTCCGCCTTGTCCAGGCGGGGCATGTCGACGCGGTAGTTGTGCAGGTCACGATCGAGCTCAAGGAACAGGCGGACGATATCGGCGCTCGCCTCGGCGATCTGGGGGATCACCGGCGGGAACCACGGGTGAATCTCGGGCGGAAGCGCGTTGACGACGATGACGTTGGCCGCGCTTTTGAGCGTCAGTCCCCCCTTGAGCGGTTGGCCGAGCTCGCTCCGGATGCGACGGACCTCCACGAGCAACATGGCAGCGATCCCACGTTGTTGCCGACGAGGCTCCGACATCTGCACCCAGCCATACCACGCCAGCGCCACCGTCGCCGCGGTGGTCGCGATCGTGGCGGCGAGCGTCACAGCCGTCGCGACGGCTTGGGAGTCGAACCGGAGGAGTCGATCTACGATCACGAGCGTCCCTAGAGCGCCGGCGAGGAAAGCCACGACAACCCATCCGACACCCCAACGCTGAAGGGTCGGCACGTTGGAACTATCGGCGTCGGCTCGAGCAACCCTGCCGCTCGACCTTGTCCTTCGCTTTCGCCTCCTCGGTCGTCTGCCATTGCATGTTCGACGGCGCGTCCGCGCCGCCACACGCCAGCGGCACTCGGTGATCGACGACGTGCCCGGGCCAGCCGCGGGGGTGCCCCGTCTGGCGCATGAAATCTTCTTTGGCCTTCTCGCTGCGTTGGATCCGCCCCCGACTGTTGCGCACGCCGGGAACCTTGGGCGACGTCGCGCGCGGGTGACTCACCGCCGGGGAACGCGGCGACGTTGTGTGCGGCGCTGAGACGTGCGGGCTGCGCGTCGACGTCGAGGTATGGGGGGCACTCGCCTTGCTCCGCCCGTCGCTGGGCGCGTTCCGCGTGTACGGCTGGACAGTCTTCCCGGAGCGCGACGTGTAGCCGCGGACGTGCACGCTGCCGGAGTTCGAGCGCGAGGAGGACGAGTGCCCGCCTCCGTGGCCGTGCTGTGCGTACGCCGGGACGGTGAGCGCGAAGCTCGCGATCACAAGTGCGGCTGCTGCGACGGTTCGGACGACGCCGCTCACTTCGGTCTCGCTACCTCGTACGCCATATCCGCGATACGCTTGGCCGCTTTCACCGCTTGGTCGTCGGAAATCGGGGGGTTCTGTCGCGTCATGAGAATCGCCGCTGCGAGAGCGATGAGCTGATGGTCTTGAAGCACGATGACTTGGGTCGCCACGGCTGTCTCCACTTGCGTCAGGGGTAGCGGAAAGATCTGGGTGGAGCGGGGTGCTCGTTAGGGCGTTTTTGCGGCACCGAGGGGCGCGAATGCGGCATGCCGGACCCGTCTTGATCGTCTATTCGTCCGACGGCTTGGACGCCTCCTCTATGTCTTCGACCGTCACGTCCAACTCCTCGACTGTGACCCGTAACACCGTGGCGAACGTAATGGGCTCAGGCAGGTTGTCAGCGAAGACAGATACCGAGACCTGTGTCTCGACCGGATTGTTGACATCGACATAGACTACCGCAGGCACGAAGTGCTTTGACTTCGGCTGTAGTTTCCCGACATCCAGTTTGAGTTCCCAGCAATCCCTCAACTCGGTTACGAAGAAGTCGCCAGTCATGCGAAGGTTGAATGGGTTGAACCGAGAGCGTGGCTGGACCTTCCGCCGTTCGAGGATCCGCAACCCTTCAGCCTTCGCGATCGTGATTGAGACGCGCGTGTCGTGCGCCGTGACCGATCCGTTGTTCTCGACCCAGAGACCCATCGGGGCAAACCCCGCCCGAGAAGCTGTATCGCGGGCGCGCTGAAGACGCGCTTCGTATTGCATTGCATCGGCCGTCTCCTGCGCCGTAGGCTGTGACGCAAACGACCCGGATCTCGCGGATTCTTGGACTCGCAGATGAGCCACCGTCACGCTGGGTTCCGGTCCGAGGCGACGGCGGTCTCTGGGCTCGGCGAACTCGATCTCGATCTCGGGAATCTCGGAAGCCCGGACATCGCTGCGACCCATGGCCGCGATCTCTTCGGGACCCGCGATGTCCGTGGAACTGCCTCGGCGAATGTAGACTGCTTGCGCCTTGAGGGAACCATAATCCTTGTCCAAGAAGATGGGCCGCGCGTGGGGGTGTGCGATTCGGATAATCCCGATGTGTCTGCCGTCGTGTTCAAACTTTTCGTAAGCGAAACGCACCGGACGGTTCGTCTTGCCGTTGACGAACTGTTGGAGCGTCGCATCGTCGATGTGGTCCGCCGGTGAGATGCCCGTCGCGCTTGCCTTGCGACTGGGCGTTTCCTGAACACCGATTAGGATGTAAGCGGTATCGTTCCGCCAGGCGTTGGCGAAGGCTAGGATATCCTTGAGTAGTTCTGCCTTTTTTCCCTCGCTGCCTCCCACAAACACGTACTGCTCGCTCTTGAAGTCGAGCGACTCCGACTCGCCGCGGTACAGAAGTTGGACAAACTCGTTCTCGATCACCCTACGGAAAACCTTTCGCCACTCGCGCTTGGCGGCGCGATTCAACACTACTACGCCGCGATCGCCCACCCTTCAGACAGTACCTCCGCCTGCTCCAAGACCAACCGAGTCGCTTTCTCTTCCTTGTCAGGCGGATATCCGTGCTTGCGCAACAGGCGCTTGACCAGCACGCGAAGGTGGGCCCGCACGTTCTCGCGCACCGTCCAATCAATGGTCACGTTCGCCCGCACAGTCTTTACTAACTCCCGAGCGATGGTCCGAAGCGTGTCGTCGCCCAGCACCTTCACGGCGCTGTCATTGGTCTCGAGAGCGTCGTAGAACGCGAGCTCATCGTCGGTCAGGCCCAGCGCCTCCCCGCGCGCCTGAGCTTCGCGCATCTCCCTCGCCAGCCCGATCAGCTCTTCGATCACCTGCGCTGCCTCGAGGGCCCGGTTCTGGTAGCGCCGCATCGCTTGCTCCAGCATTTCCGCGAACGAGCGCGCCTGGACCACGTTCTTGCGCCACCGCGTACTGAGTTCGCCGGCCAGGAGCTTGCGGAGCAACTCGACGGCGAGGTTCCGCTGCGGCATCCCCCGTACTTCGGCCAGGAACTCCTCGGAGAGGATCGAGATGTCCGGCTTCTTCAGTCCCGCCGCGGCGAAGATGTCCACCACCCCTTCTGATGCCACCGCCCGCGACACGATTTGTCGCACGGCCATGTCCAGGTCCTCCTCGGGTCTCGCCTGACCTGGGGCGCGTTTGGCCAGGACAGACCGCACGGCCTGGAAGAAGGCGACATCATCGCGGATCTCGATGGCCTTCTCGTTGGGTACGGCCAGGGCGAAGGCTTGGGACAGTTCGCGGACGGCTTGGAGGAAGCGATCCTTACCGTCCGGCTGTGCCAGGACATGCTCCTGAGCAGGAGGCAGGAGGCCCAGCCGCTGGACTGGGGAGCCCGTGACCCATCTAGACCAGTCGAAGCCGTGCATCAAGCCGGCACAGACTTCGTACTTCTCCTCCATCAGCGCCGCCGCCTCACTCTGATCGATCGCAGTCCGGCCGGTCCCACCGCTCTCGGTGTACGTGACGAGGGCCTGCTTCAGCTCTTGGGCGAGTCCGAGGTAGTCCACCACCAGACCGCCAGGCTTGTCTCGGAACACGCGGTTCACGCGCGCGATCGCTTGCATCAGCCCGTGGCCGCGCATCGGCTTGTCTACGTACATCGTGTGGAGCGACGGTGCGTCGAAGCCCGTCAGCCACATGTCCCGCACCAGCACAAGCTTCATCGGGTCCGTTGGATCCCGGAACCGGCTCGCCAAGGCTTCGCGGCGCGGCTTGTTGCGGATGTGCGGTTGCCAGTCGAGGGGGTCCGACGCGGAGCCCGTCATAACCACCTTAATGGTGCCCCTGGTGTCGTCCTCGTCCTTCCAGGCCGGCCGCAGGGTAACGATCTCACGGTGCAGCTCGACACAGATGCGACGGCTCATGCAGACAACCATCGCCTTGCCGTCCATCGCTTCGAGACGCTCCTCGAAATGGTTCACGATGTCCTGGGCGATGAGTCGGAGACGCTTGTCGGACCCGACGATCGCCTCGAGCTGCGCCCATTTCGACTTGAGCTTCTCTTTCCGTTCCACTTCTTCGCCCTCGGTGACCTCCTCGAAGCGGGGGTCGATCTTGGGTCTCTCGGACTCGTCCAGCGCGAGCTTTGCCAGCCGGCCTTCGTAGTAGATCGGGACGGTCGCCTTGTCCTCTACGGCCCGCTGGATGTCGTACACGCTGATGTAGTCGCCGAAGACGGCCCGGGTGTTCTTGTCGGTCAGCTCGATTGGAGTGCCGGTGAACCCGATGAAGGCCGCGTTCGGAAGAGCGTCACGCATATGCCGAGCGAAGCCGTCAATAAAGTCGTACTGGCTGCGGTGCGCCTCGTCGGCGATCACCACGATGTTGCGTCGCTCCGAGAGGACCGGGTGGTGGTCTCCCTTCTCCTCAGGGAAGAACTTCTGGATTGTCGTGAACACAACTCCGCCGGCCTCGACGCGCAACTTGGCGCGCAGATCCGCGCGGTTCTCGGCTTGGGTCGGTGGTTGACGGAGAAGGTCCCGGCAGCGCGAGAACGTGCCGAAGAGCTGGTCGTCCAGATCGTTGCGGTCGGTGATCACGACGATCGTGGGGTTGGCCATGGCCGGGTGGAGGATGACCCTCCCTGCATAGAAGGCCATCGTCAGGCTCTTGCCCGACCCCTGCGTGTGCCAGACGACGCCGACCCGCCGATCGCCGGGCTCACCACCGGGCTGCGCTCCCGCCTCGTAGCGACCAGGCCCCTCGCCAACACGCCGGCTTTGGGCGGCGCGCAGCGTTTCCTCGACGGCGACGTTCACAGCATGGAACTGGTGGTAGCCCGCCAGCTTCTTTGCCAGGGTTCCGCCGCCTGCGTCCTCGAACACGATGAAGTAGCGCACCAAGTCAAGGAAACGGCGGTGCTCGAACACGCCTTCGAGTACTACCTGAAGCTCTGCGACATGCGTCGATGCGACCTCACGCCCCGTGATCGTGCGCCACGGCTTGAACCACTCCCGCCCAGCGCCGAGCGCGCCGATGCGCGCCTCCACGCCATCGGACACGACGAGTGCGGCGTTGTAAGCGAAGAGCGACGGGATCTGGATCTGGTAGGTCTGGAGCTGCTGGAACGCGGTCCAGATCGTCGCGCTTTCGTCGGCGGGATTCTTCAGCTCAAGGACGGCGAGCGGCAACCCGTTGACAAAGATCACGACGTCCGGCCGCCGGTTGTGCTGGCCCTCGGCAACGGTGAACTGGTTCACGGCCAGCCAGTCGTTGTTCTCCACCGTCTCGAAGTCCAGCGCGCGGGCCTGCGCTCCGGCGATGGAGCCATCCGGTCGGCGATACTCCACCGTCACGCCGTCCACAAGCATGTGATGCACGGCGCGGTTGCGCTCGACCAGCGACGGTGCATCGACGCGCACCAGCTTGCGAAAGGCGTCCTCCACCGCCTCGCCAGGTAGGTCGGGATTGAGGCGCCCTAGCGCCTGCCGCAGGCGTCGATCCAGCACCACGTCGCGATAGGTCGGGTCGCTTCTCTCGGCTCCGGGCTCCCCTGTGGCAATCTCGGGGCCGTGGAGGACCGCGTAGCCGAGGGCCGCGAGCCAAGTGAGGGCGGCGTCTTCGACGACGGATTCGGTGAAGGCCGTCAACTCGACGCTTCCGCATCCTGGATGGCTTTAAGCGTCGTGCCATCCTTGGACTTCCACTCGATACGTCCATTCGACGACCGGCCGAGAACCACGCCAGCCGCTGTGGACGGCGAAGCAAACAGGTAGTCTTGCGTGAAGACGTAGCCATCGCCAGACGGCTTCAGCACGCCGTTCTCGATCAGCGCGGCTCGTAGCTCTTTCAAGTAGGCGTGACAGGACGGCACCTCATCCTTTGCCGCACCGCTGCCGGACTGAACCACGAAGCCCTGCGGCTTCTCGAGGCCGCGCGCTTTGACGCCCCGTGCTCCCAAGAACAGCTCCAAGCCCGCTCGCCCCTCGCGGCCGCTCGCCGAGAAGACGCCGACGCCGAGAACCGGGAAGCAGAGCGTCATCTCGGCTAGAAATCCCTCTGCGTCGGCCAGATCGCCCTCCGACAGAGACGGGAGCTGTGGCGCGTTGCCGTTGTCGAGAACGCAGCGTTTCGTCTCCGCCGCCAGCCCGATTAGACGGGCTTCGAGGTACTGAACATGCGCCTTGTTCAGGTTCTCGTCTTTGCTGGTGAAGGCGATGCACGTCGTCCAGAAGTCCTTCCTGGCGGCGTGCTGTTCGAGCCGAGGTCGGATCGGGTCACCCTCGCCGACGTAAACGCGCGGCAGGCCCGACTCCTCGGGCGGGCCGATCAGCACGTACACGCCGGTTCGGGCGAGCTCCTTACGCGGCCTGGCCTCGCCAAACAGCGAACGCGGCACGACGAGTCCATTGCCGCTCCAGTTCGACTTCTCGATAGTCCGCAACCCGTCAGGATCACCACCGGGCAGGAAGATCTTGATGGAGTAGGGCTGTCGCGCGGTCATGGGGTCGCTTCCGTAACGAACCGTTCGGCATCCTCCACGCGCAGCTCGCCGGAGATGAGCTTGGGCAGTAGCGCGTCGCGCAGAGAGGCCAGGGTCACAGACTCACGACGGCAATCTAGGGTACGAGGCAACGCCGCTCCCACAGCGTGCTCGAAAGCCCTTACGACGGCAGCAGGGGGAACAACCACGCGGAGACCGAGTACGGAGTCGCCCTGGGCGCGCTGGTGACTCTTCGATGTTCCCGTCACCAGCGCTTCGATCTGTTGACGAAACACCATCGATCTCGCGAGGCAATACACGTAAGTTCGGGTGAATGGAGCGCGGCCGCGCAAGACAAGGAACTCCGTCGAGCAGACGGCCCGCTCCTCGGGGTGAACATCAACAAGCCATACTCGTTCGATTTCAGGATTTAGCTTCGACAGGAGCACGATCCCCGATGGGACAGAAAACTTTAGGCTCCTGATGCTCTCGCCGTGTTCAGTCTTTGGCCTCTGCCCTTCGTCGAAGGCTGGGATACTGTAGTGAGCGAAGAGGGCGTCCGGAGACTCAAGCGGGTTGTCTTGATCGCGAAGAATCTCGACCACATCACCGAATCGCCCTACGGCCCACCCCGCAGGTATTTCGCCTAGCTCCGAGTCCTCGAACCAGTTGGGGAAGAGGTCGGTAATGGGCGCGGGCAAGCTGGGTGCGCGGCCTTCCGCTTTAGCACGAACGGGGTCGAAGTCCACGAACCACGACTTGAAGATCGCCAGCGCCATCGCCTCCAGCGTCTCGTTCATTCGCAGGTTAAGGTCGATCTTCTCGTCCAGTGTGCCGAGGATGTGTGCGATGGCGCGTTGTTCGTTGAGCGGCGGCGCGCGCAGGAGAATCCGGTTCATGTTGCCCTGAGTCAGCTTGGGCATCGTTGAGCCGGTCAGGTACCCGGTGATGTCTGTCCCTGAGAGCGCGTACATCAAGAAGCGCGTATCTGCCTCATCGTTCGCGCGAACGATGTGCGCGTGGTTGTTGACCCAGAACTTGCCACGAGCTAAGAACGCCACGGGCGTGTTGCGTGTGCGAAGATTCTCGCCATCTTCGGCGAGAAGCAGGTAGTTCCCGTCGAAGAGGTAGTTATCGACGTAGTCTACGATTCCTGAGGCTCCGTAGTAGGGGTAGGGTCCCGCGCGTCGCTCGGCCTCCTTCACGGGTACTCGGATGCTATCAAAGTTCTCGGTCAGATCGCCGAACGGTCTTTCGCGCCATTCATCCGCCATACCCAAGCTCCTTCAGGTTGGCGGCGATCGCGTTATCGAGCTTTGCAGCTTCCTTCATCTGCTGCCGCAGCGTAGCGGCGAGCCGCTGCATTTTCTCCTCGAACGGCTCACCGTCATCCTCGGCCGCCTCCGTGCCGACATAACGGCCCGGCGTGAGAACGTGACCGTGCTTGCGGATGTCGTCGAGCTTGGCGGCTTTGCTGAAGCCGGGCACGTCGGCGTACTCGCCCGCGTCCTCGTCGCCGCGCCAGGCGTGGTAGGTACCGGCGATCTTGGCGAGGTCGTCGTCGGTCAACTCTCGATGCGTCCGGTCCACCATCGAGCCGAGCTTGTGCGCGTCGAGGAAGAGCGTCTCACCACGCCGGTCGCGGAAGCGTCCGTTCTTCTTGTTTCGCGCAAGGAACCACAGGCAAACCGGAATCGGCGTCGCATAGAAGAGTTGTCCCGGTAGCGCCACCATGCAGTCCACCAAGTCTGCCTCGATAATGGCCTTGCGAATCTCGCCCTCGCCCGACTGGTTGGACGACATCGAGCCGTTGGCGAGCACGAAGCCCGCGAGCCCGGTGGGTGCAAGGTGGTAGATGAAATGCTGTACCCAGGCGTAGTTGGCGTTGCCCGCAGGCGGCACCCCGTAGACCCACCGCCTGTCGTCCTTCAGGAGATCGCCGCGCCAGTCGCTGTCGTTAAAAGGCGGATTGGCCAGCACGTAGTCCGCCTTAAGATCCGGGTGCTTGTCAGCGTGGAAGGTGTCGCCGTGCGCGATCTGCGCGTCGATGCCACGGATCGCGAGGTTCATTTTCGCTAGGCGCCATGTGGTGTAGTTGGACTCCTGCCCGTAGATCGAGATGTCGCCGATCTTGCCGCTGTGAGCCTCGATGAATTTTTCGCTTGAGACGAACATGCCGCCTGAGCCGCAGCACGGGTCGTACACGCGGCCCTTGTAAGGGGCGAGCATGTCGACTAGCACGCGCACCACGCGTGAGGGCGTGTAGAACTGCCCACCCTTCTTGCCCTCGGCGCTCGCGAACTGGGCGAGGAAGTACTCGTAGACGCGGCCGAGAATGTCCTTGGCGCGGTCGGCGGGACTTCCTAGCCCGATGTCGCTGACGAGATTGATGAGTTGGCCAAGACGCTGCTTGTCGAGACCCGGCCGGCCGTAGTCCTTGGGAAGCACAGCCTTGAGCGAGGGGTTGTCGCGCTCGATGGCGCTCATCGCATCGTCCACCAGAGTGCCGATGCTCGACTGCGGCGCGTTCGCTTTCAGGTGCGTCCAGCGCGCCTCCTTCGGCACCCAGAAGATGCTGGCGGCGCGGTACTCGTCCGGGTCTTCTGGATTGGCGCCTTGCGCCTTCTGGGCTTCCAGCTCTGCGTGCTTCGCCTCGAAGGCGTCGGAGATGTACTTGAGGAAAATCAGGCCGAGGACGACGTGCTTGTACTCAGCCGCGTCCATGTTATTGCGAAGCGCATCGGCCGCGGCCCAGAGCTTCGCCTCGAGGCCGACGGTGGCGCTGTTCGGCGGTCCCGTCACCCGCCCTCCGCTCGTCGCCCCCGGTTTCGCCTTACGAGCCATCCTTCACCCCCCCCCGACGTTCCCGAATCGAACGTGGCAGACAACTCGAAGGTGGGCGCCGGAAGGCTCATCAGTAAGGGTGTTTTTGCGGCAGGAGGGGTGGGTTTTGCGGCAAGTGATTGGTCACCGGGACGGCCGCTTGCCAATCCGACGGGGCCCGAGCCTAGCGCCCAGAGGATTTCTTATTCCCCGGCCACAAGATACCGCAGGAATCCGGGCATCTTTTCGGGGGCTGTCCCCCGAGTGCCCTCCGTACCTCGAACGACCGGCGGTGCCGCCGAGTGAAGCGCTGTCTGCCGCCAGCAGCGACGACCTCCTTTGAGTGGGGAGGTCCTTCCGTTCCGTCGCCCAGGCCCGCTAGCCCGCCCTTACCACACGACTAGCCGCTTGCCACCAGATCGCGCCAGAAGTCCTTCACGGCGTCGGGGACGCTCCGATCGCTTACGTTTTCGCCTCTGCGCAGAATTGCCGGCGGGACCGCCAATCTCACAAGAGGTTCCCGAGGTCCTCTCTTTTCGATGAACTCTTCCTTAAGCAACTGGTGACTCTTCAATAACCCTCTTACTACCTCCCAGTCAGGACCGGTCGCAAAAGAGAACTTACCGATGTCATCCGCTGAGGCGTAAAAGCGACGCTCCATCTTTAGCATGAACCGGTTAAGAATATCGACTCGACGTTGCACAGCGGGCGCGTATCCCCCAGCAGCGGGCTCAATTGAGGGGTGCTTTGCGAATTTCATGCCCACCTTTGCCAGGATCCTCTCAATGTCCTCCGGCGAATAGTAGGCGCCAGCCTCAGGCCCATGCTGCACTCGGATGCCATATACTTGCGGCGCTGCTAACGCATCAGCTATCTCGATTCGAGTACGGCGAACGTCAACTTCCAAGCTTCTTAACTGGGTATCAACAAACTCGGGTTCAATCAGCCGCGCCCCCGACAGGTCCACGTCGGCAAAATCGCACTGTTCGAATCGGGGTCGGGTTAGCGTGACCCCACCGAAGCTTACTTGGCGAAAAATGGTGTTCTTTATCAACAAGCCGTCGCGCAAAGCCTTAGCCCCGCGCATGAGACCGGCAATGAGCATTCCGGCGTTCTCGCGGGCAACAACTTCGGAGACCCCAGGACGAAGAACATCGCAAATTGATTCGATGGCTCTGCTGCAGCGCTGGACGTCGCTACCGATGAGCCTCACAACTTCGTCGACCAAGATGTCATCCAGAACCGCCCGAGCGAGAAACCTCCGCAAATCAGCGGGCTCTCGCTCCACGAACTCCTGCACCTTCTGCGCCAAGAAGTAGCCGTAGAACACTTCATGTTCGAATCTAAGAAAGCGGCGTTCTATGTGATCCGTGGACAGAAACGCGTACGACGACACGCGCTCCACAATCGCGCGAGCTGCGCCTGGCGGCAGGCTGAATGTGTCAGTCACGAGCTCCGCTAATACTTGAACTGTTCCGACGTCGATTCTCCTACTCTCTTGCCACCACATTTCCTCAGCAAGACCGGTTAGGAAAGCCCTATGGCCCTTTTTTGAGAGCAGTGGGCGGCCGTCTTTGTCCAGCAGTTTGCGGTATTCCCTTTCGAGGAATGCATCCACCAACTGGTCAAGAAGATCGTCTCGCGAGTTGAGCTGCGTTCCCCCTGCCAGGAGGTCGGCAACGCGTGACGCATAGAATGGCTTCGTAAGGAGTTGCTTATTCTGGGTGTCTAGGCTGACCTGTAGTTGCTCAAGGGCAGCGACCAGGTGGTCACCATCACGGGCTTTTCGAGCACCGATTCCCCGAAAATACTTGCGAATCTGGTCGTCGTTCCAAGATTCGACGTCGACTGTCTCGACCTCGTAGTTCAACCTCCCGTCTCCGGCAAAGCGCTGAGCGTTCTCGTAGAAGTTCTGGTAATCGAAAAACGCGGACCGGGCCGAGGCGACTATTGAACCGCGGCCCTCAAGCGTCGATAGAAAGGCCGCGAGCGAAGAGAAAGCTTCGTCGTATCCCCCCGAACCGAGCAATTCATCGAAACCATCGATAATCGGCACTATCAGGCCATGACGGGTCAGCGGCGCAATCGCAGCGTAGGAGAACTGCGAGCGCAAGTCCTGCAGGTCTTTCGCCATAGCGTCTTCCAACCGAGAAAGAGCGCGGCCTTGAGCATCGACATAGAAGAACAATGAGTCAGCCGCACCCTTAGCGAAGCGTTCCGCTCGGCTCAACGATAGTCCACGAAGCGCAATCGTCTTTCCGGAACCGGCTTCTCCACGGACCAAGACTACTCGTGTTGACAGAAAGGGCAGATTCTCCGTCGCCAGCTCTAGCACCACAGTTGTCGCGGGACCACGCGAAGCCTTTTCAGTATCCTCGTCTCTGTGCACGGCCTCGGTATCGATGAACTCCTCTGTTCGGGTGTATGCTTTGACGACAAACTGGGCAAACCTCGCAAGATCCGCCATGCGAGGCCCTGAGAGAAAGGCTCGATAGGAGAGCCGCAGGCCATCGACAGTGACGTCTGGGAAGCCGTGAGGCCCGGCTGCGGAAAACCGGACGGCCATTTCCCGCCCGTTTTGTTCCCAGACGGCCGATCCCGCCTCTACAAGAATCGGAGAGCCTGGATCGGCGAAGGCGCGAATATCGCGCTCTATCTCTTGTAGCAAAGTCATGGAATCACCTACCACACCAGGGTCTCGACGCCTTGAGTCTCTAACAGTTCATCGTAGTACGAATCTGCGGAGCGATCACGTTTCAAGCGAACCGTGGCGAAATCCAAGCTTCTAACTGTTAGCAGAACTGGGATCATGTCGTCGTCGTCGCTCGCAATCACAAGCAAGTTCGCTAACCCGTCGCGCGCGATTGTTAGCGCATCGGTTGCCAGAAGCGTATCGACCATTTTTTGCCTCTTTGTCGTACCTGTGTCCTCCAGCTTGACAGAACAGTTGGTGTCAGGACAGTGGCCACTCCACCACGATCCCAGTTGCTGAAACGTACATGCCCCACGATGTGGGCAGAGTATGGGTACGCGAAACACCGATGGCTCCCCGCGTAGCACGACCTCGCGAACGCTCCTTAGGAGACGAATTCCCTTGTTCCAAATAGGCGTATCGGCGAGCTCCAGTCGAAGCCGTGTACGCCGGTCGCGTCTCGGAAACCGTCGGACCACTTGCTCAATAATGTCTCGAATCTCAACAGGTTCATCCACGCGTCGTCCGTGCCACCCACCGTAAAGACGCATAGTCAGTTCTGTGAGAGGTGTGCTTGAAGTTTCCGCCCAGGCCGTGACCGCGTTGGCAAGATCCTCCAGACTGTCGCGCACGTCTGCAAAGTTGGGCAGCCTGTGGCGAGGCCAGAGGTCGAGATTGAAGAAGTCAGTAAGACAGTAGACGTACACTCGCAGTGCCTTGGAGAACGGTAGCCTGTAGGTCGCTCCTGCGGCTCGGACCGGAACCGCCGGAGAGTCCCAGGTGCAAGGGCAGACCGAATCGGTCGACGCTTTTACTTCGCCATAAGCGCCAGCTTGGATGGCTTGTCGTCGCCAGTCGCGGGCTATAAAGCACTCCACCCAACAGTTATACGCTGACGGTTGCTCGAAGGTGCGTCACGCGACTGCCGTGGGTTAGGGCGTTTTTGCGGCACCGACGGGTGGGAATGCGGCAAATGCGTATATGCGAGTGCCGGAACATGACGACGGGTCGCACATGCCCCCTTTTCCACGGCCCGGCCCTACGGCGCCAGCAGGAGCCACGCCCCGCGCAGGACCAGCGGAGGGAAGGAGAGTGGGACACGGTTCCTCACGAAGGCGTCGCAGGTCTCCGCGAACAGCCGCCTGAATACCAAATGCGTCGGGCCGGTAGATCACGAGCGGCCAGAAGAGCATCAGTAGGCCAGATACCATCCCGGCACCATCCACGTCTGAATCATGCTCTCAACCGGCCCGAATACCCGGTTCAGGTTCACCGCGGCGTTGAGGTTCGAGACCGGCGCCGGCGGGCGCGGAGTGGGTCGAGCGTGGAGCCAAGCTGCAGAGCCGCGGTCCCTAATCGCTCGCTAGCCAGGCAAGTCGACAGCCGTGCACTAGAGAGCCTTGGACCGAGCAGCCGGCGGCAGCTCCGCACCCCCACCCCACCGGCGCGCGACTTCGAGGCCGGAGATACAAGCCGAGAGCCACAGCACCCCCGCGGCGTACCCGCCCACCACATCGCTGAAGTAGTGGACCCCGAGGTAGAGTCGACTGAGCCCGATGGCCACGATCAGCAGGGCGGCAACCAGCACCACGGAGAGTTGTGCGCTCCGGCGGTGGACCCAGAGCAGCGTGACCGCGTAGGCGAGCATGCCGTAGCCAATGAGCGAGCCCATCGCGTGGCCACTCGGAAAGCTCCAGCTGGCGTGATGGAGGAACGCAGCCGCATAGGGTGGCCGCGGGCGACGGATCACGAGCTTGAGCACCGTATTGAGCAGGCCGCCGCCGGCGAAGGCGGCGAGCCAGCCGCCGAGCAGGATCCACTCACGGCGGGCCGCGAAGAAGAAGCCCATCCCGAGCGCCAGGATGGTCAGTGTCACCGGCGAGCCGAGCAGGCTGATCGCGTTCGCGATGGCGTACCCAGCCGGCGTGGCCCGCGCATGCACCCAGTCGAGCAGAGTCACGTCGAACTGGGTGAGCGGGTCGTGGTGGATGACGTCTTCCGTGATCGCGCCGAACAGCCACAGCGCCGCGACGCTGATGACGAACCCGATCGTGAGGTGGAGGCCGAGGTATTCCCCGACGCGCTGCCAGACGAGCTCGGTACGCTCGACAAGATGCGCGCGGTTCGTCTCAAACCACCGCCAGCCGAGCACGAGCCCCACGACCAGCGCGACGAGGAGCGCGCCCGCCAGGCTGGCCTGACCGATGTAGTGCTCGAGCTGCGGAAGATTGCGGCCGAACACATAGCCGAGCGTGCCGACGATTGCCGCCCAGCAGACCGCGCCGAGCGCGTTGTAAAGCATGAAGCTGCCGTACGGCATGCGTGCCGCCCCGGCGAGCAGGGCGGCCCAGGTGCGCAGCAGCGCGATGAAGCGGCCGATGAAGACCGTCTTCGGGCCGTGCCGCGCAAAGAAGGTGCGCGCGCGCTCGAGATGCGATGGGTTGAGGTGAGTGAAGCGCCCGTAGCGCCCCACCAGCGCGGTGCCCCCTGCGCGCCCGATCCAGTAGCCGCCGTTGTCGCCAATGATCGCCGCGGCGACCGCCGTTGCCACCACCGCGTAGATCGAGAGTTGTCCGAGCGCCGCGAAAGCGGCCGCCGTGACCAGGGCGGCCTCGCCCGGGAGCGGGACTCCGAGGCTCTCGAGGCCGACCAGGAAAAAGAGAACGACGTAGCCGTAGGATACGATGAGCCCGGATATAGTCCCCTGCATGCTTCCCCGACCTCTTCTGAGCCGATTAAATGACTACCGAAGCACCCACTTCAACAATGCGAAAGTATCTCTCCGGTATCCCGCGTGTAGACAGTGCCCGGGCTAACCGCGTGGGCGGCTCATCGATCCCCTCCGCCGTGAGGTGGAACACCCCCCAATGCATCGCGATGCTTGCCGCGGCACCGAGATCGCAATGTGCCTGCACCGCCTCCTCGGGATTCATGTGAATGTCTTTCATGAACCAACGCGGCTCGTAGGCCCCGATGGGGAGCAGGGCGAGATCGATCGGAGTCAGCCTTCGTCCGATCTCTGTGAAATGGGGTCCATAACCGGAATCGCCCGTGAAAAAGATTCGCTTCCCCATGACCTCAATCAGGAACCCACCCCAGAGGGCGTGATTGCGGTCGAACATCCCCCTCGCTGAGTTGTGTTGCGCCGGGGTCAGCGTGATGGGGATGCTGCTGCGGGTCGAGGCCTGCCACCAATCGAGCTCCTCCACTTGGTGAATTCCCACCGAGCGCAGCAGCCGCCCGTTACCGATCGGGGTGATAAACGTGGGCCCGAAGCGACGGTCGAGCTCGCGGAGGGCGTGCACATCACAGTGATCGTAGTGGTTATGGCTGAGCAGCACGATCGAGACGGGCGGCAGGTCCTCGAAGCGGACCCCCGGGGCCCTCACCCGGCGAGGTCCCGTAGATTGGCTCGGGCTCGCTCGATCGGCGTACACAGGATCGGTAAGGACCGTTGTGCCGGCGGCTTGAATGAGAAAGGTCGCATGACCGATGAACGTGAGCGCTACCTGCTGTTCCGGTACGCTCGGTGGTTTCCGCGGTTGCACGGGAATCGAGACCGGCCAACGCGCCCTCCGTGTGAGGAGCATGCGCGGCACCGTCCACAGCGACGGACCGTTGGCGCCGTTCGGATTGAAGTATCGGTGCCCGTCGAAGTGGTCCGTCATTCCGTCCGGAGCACATTTGCAAGATGGCGGTATCCCAGGACTTCATATCCGACGACCGTCACGGCCGGCGCCAGCGCGAGGACTACCAGGCACCTCGCCATGCTGACGCCGGACAGCGCCGCGGTCACCGTGACAGCCACGACCGCGGCGGTCCCGATCAGCAACCACACCTGGAAGGCCTTGAACCGTCGAACCAGGTAGTAGTACAACGCATAGGTCAATCCAAGGAACGCGCCGACCGGCAGGGCCACGCTGAGAACCGCGGCGAGCGGGCTGATCGGGGTCTGGTGTTCAATGAAATACGCCGCGACATGCAGACCACCGCCGGTCGCGACGATCGCCGTGACGATCAATATCTGACCGACGCCCCACACGAAGGCGCGATTGCGGTGGGCCTCGAGAATCGGTGCGGAAGGCAAGAGATCGTACAGCCACCACATACCAAAGGTCAGCCCCGTCCCCGCGACGCCCACGAGCGTCGCGTCCACCGTCCAGCCCTGCTGCTCGACGACGGCTGACAGCGCCGCGACCGTGCCCACGATTCCCTCGCCCAACGCCATGATCGCCAACGAGGAGTGGCGCTCGGCGATGTGATGCGCGTGCCACGGTGTGCCACCATCTTGGCGCTCCGCCAGCACCGGCCCCATCAATTCAATCAGCGCGAGGATACTGCCGAGGATGAATGCCGCGGCGGTCGAGAAGTGAACGGCGATCTGCCACACCCAGCCTATTTGCGCAATCGAGATCGTGACGGCATAGGTCAGGCACGCGCGGCGCCGGGCGGGGTCCTGTCTGACCGCGCGGAGCCACTGGAAGACCAGCGCAACGCGCATAATCACGTACCCGAGCACCATGATCGAATTGTCCAGGTGCCCGCCTCGCTCAATCGACGCGAACATGCGCGGCAGACCGATCGCCAGGACCAGCACGCCGACCATCTGCCTCATGGTGGCGACTCGGAAAATCCAGTCGTCCGTGTCGTAGGCGGACGCGAACCACGAGAAGTTGATCCACGCCCAGCAGATGGCAAAACTCGCAAAGCCAAACCCGAACACGGCGGCGGTGTACCGACCCGCCGACAGGGCCAAGGCGAGTTGCGACGCCGCCAGGCTGAAGCAGGTCGCGAACGTCAGGTCGAACAGCTGCTCGAGCGAGGTCGCAACGCGGTGCACCTCACCCGGATCGCGTCCCGTCATGCGCCGCGAGTGATGGTGCAGGGCGTCGGTCATCATCACAGTGCGCGCTGCTCGAGCCAGTCGACATAAAGGAAACGCTCTGCAAACAGCCAGGCGCCGTCCATCTTCACGAACGTGTCCGTATAGCGGAGAGCGGCAATCATCAGGCGTCGGGTTTTACCGTCGATCGTCAGGTGATGGGGCATGCAATACGTTTCCCCTGTGCCTCGGTCGCGGGTCAGCGTGAGGATCGTCGTCTGCCCGAGGAAGTGCATGGTCGCGGCGTACTGGTTCAGATCGGCGAACACGGGAGCCAGCGCCTCGCGCGAGTGCAGCTCCTGTGAAGGCGTCGGATCCTTGGCGTTCATGTATACGACGAAATGGGTGTCTGGGGTGAAGAGAGCCATCTGACCTTTCGCATCGCGACGATCAGCACAGTGCGAGTACGCCTCGACCAGTTCGCGGATGGCGAGGCGATCAGCGGCTTCTTCGGGGGAGATGGTGACGTGTTTGCTCATACTCTGGTGTCCTCCTTCATGGGTCTGATTTGGCAGAAAGTCTCCGATATGTCCAAGACATCTTTACTATCAGACCAATCGCGATAAAGTATCAGAATGGAATTGCGGCATCTGCGGTATTTCGTGGCGGTCGGCGAGGAGCAGCATTACGGACGCGCCGCCCGCAGGCTGCGCGTGGCTCAGCCCGCGCTTTCGCGCCAGATTCAGGATCTGGAGGAAGAACTAGGCTTTACGCTGTTCCAACGGCTGTCGCGCGGCGTGAAATTGAGTGAAGCCGGCAAACTCTTCCTCGAGGATGCACGGCGCATTCTTCAGGAGGTAAGCGAAGCGGCGGGACGCGCCGGCGCCGTGGCGAGCGGTCGTTCAGGCACGCTGCGTGTCGGGTTCACGGAGAATGCATCATGGCGCGGCGTGGTTCCGGAATCCGTCCGTCGGTTTCGGGAGCTGCAACCAGGCGCCGAACTACAACTGCGGCCAGCGGCGAGTTGGGAACTGTTGGAGGCCATACGATCCGGCCGCCTGGATGCAGGGTTCGTCAATTTCATGCCCAAGTCTGATCCGGAATTGGACCAACTCCTGGTCGCCAGGCAGCATGTGGAGCTGGCCGCGCCGAAAGGACATCCGCTCACCAAACTCAAGAAGCTCAGCCTACGGGATCTGGTGGACGCACCGTTTATCTGGTTTCCACGGTGGCCCAACCCGGGCTTCTACGACCGCATGATGCGCGAATGTTATCGCGGCGGTTTGAAGTCGCCCCGCATCGTTCAGGAGGGAGTGAACGAGGCCACGATCCTGAGTCTCGTATCGACCGGCTTGGGCGTGGGGTGGGTGCTGGGAACCGCACGATGGCGGTGTCCTGAAACTGTCGTTGTCGTACCCGTGGGCGATTTGAACATGCCTCTCACGTTGGCTCTCACGTGGAGACGGGACAACGCGTCTCCGTTGCTCGCAAAGTTTATTGGCGATGTGCAGCGCTTGCCGGACGTGCGAGCAGTGAACAAAGGTTGAAGGCCGTCGCGGGAAGTTTCAATAACCGCGCCAAGCCGCTCATCGCACTGCCAAGCGAGCAACCGGCGCCAGGAGAAACTCCTCCACAGGGATCCCGTCGCCGCCCACCAACAGTTTGCGGGTCGCCTTGAACGCCTCCGCGAACGCCGTGAGGCCGGGCTGGGTGTCGCGGGTGCGGGCGCTCTTGACTTCGATCGCGGCGAGCGCGCGGCCAACCCGGACCACGAAGTCGACTTCGTTGTTGCCCTCGCGCCAGTAGAACAGCTCGCATTCGCCGACGGCCGCGGCGTTGGCGAGGTGCGCGCCGGCGGCGGATTCGACCAGGCGTCCCCAGTACTCGCGGTCCGCGCGGGCCTCTTCGAGGGAGAGGCCCGACTGGGCGCTCATCAGTGCGGTGTTCAGCACTTGGAGCTTTGGGCTCGAGCCGCGCTGGCGCACGGCGCGGCCGGAGTACTTGGGGAGCCCGGCGAGCAAGCCAGCGCCGCCGAGCAGCTCGAGGTAGTGCGCCAGGGTGGTAGTGTTACCGGCCTCGTGCAGCTGCCCGAGCATCTTGGTGTAGGACAGCACCTGCCCTGAATACCGGCAGCCAAGCTCGAACAGCCGCCGCAGCAAGGCGGGCTTGTCCACGCGGGTGAGGAGCAGCACATCGCGGGCGATGGTGGTCTCGACCAGCGCATCGAGGATGTAGCGCCGCCAGCGGTCTGGCTCACGCACGAGGGATGCGGCACCCGGATAGCCGCCGAAGTAGACGTACTCCTCCAGCGAGAAGCCGAACGCAGCGCGCATCTCGGTGAAGGACCAGTGCGGCAGGTGCAACACCTCGAACCGGCCGGCGAGGCTTTCGGTGAGCCCTCGTTGGACGAGGAGAGGCGCCGAGCCGAGCAGGACGACTTTGAGCGGGTGCCGCGCGCGGGTGTCTTCGTCCCACAGACGCTTGACCGCCTCGGACCAGTTAACGGCCTTCTGCACCTCGTCGAGCACGAGAATGGCGCCGCCCGAGTCGGCGGTCAGCCGCGCGGCCTCCCACTGCTGCGCGATCCAGTCCGCCCCGCGCAGGGTCGGCTCGTCGGCGCTGGCATAGCGGACCGGCACTTTTGCGGTCTCGGTGACTTGCTGCACCAGGGTGGTCTTGCCCACTTGCCGGGCGCCGGCGACGACCTGGATGAACCGCCGAGGCTCGGCGAGCCGACGGGCGAGTTCAGGCGCCTGGGGGCGACGAAACGGCTTCGCTGGACTGCTCATTGCGTTGAGTAATTTTACTCAGTAAGATGAGTAACACAAGACTGTCCCAGCCTGCCACAGACGGTGGGCGCGCGCCAATGCGCTCATCGTACCTTCAGCCGCTCAATGATGGCCTGGATGCGGGGGTCGGACCGAATGGGGGCATAGAGTGAGTCCTCGAGCGAGAAAGCGATTCCACCGACGTTCGACGCGGCGCCCTTCACCAACCACTGGATCGCCGACTCCCGGTCGCCCAGCCTCATGAAGTCGTTTGCGATCAGGTCTTCCCGAACGTACTCCGTGTTCGCACGCATGAGCGCCTGCCGGAGCGCCGCACGTCCACCCGACGCGTCGCCCGCACTAATGAGGTTTAAAGCAACATAGGCGAGATCCCGGCCGCTCGGCGTGGGGCCGGCCCAGCGCCGCCACGCCGCAGCCGCTCCGCGTCGGTCGCGTGCGGCTTGGCTCTGGCGGGCTTCGCATTCCGCTCCCATCCGCTCCTGGATGCGCGCGGCGCGCGCGCAGATCGCGCGCGCACTGTCAGGCGACAGTTTCGCGAAATCGAGCGAGAGGAAGAACGGGTTCCAAACACCAAATGACAGCGGGTTGAGCCGCAGTGCCCGTTGTGTAACCGCCCGCGCGGAGTCCGGCAGATGCTCGTAGTTCGTGAGCAGGAAGGGGTACCACGCGCCAGCCGCTACGTTGGCGGAATCGAGTTTCAGGGCCTGCTCCATCTCCTTCGAGGCCGCTGCTGGATCATGGCCGTACGTCATCGACCACACGCCCATCTGCGCGTGAGCGTCGGCCAGCGTGGAGTCGAGCGCCAGCGCACGCTCGGCCGCACGCCGTACTTGCGGACCCGCCGTCGCCGCCGACACGAAGTCATCGGCCCTATAGCCCCACGCTTCGGCCAGCGCGGCCCACGCGTCGGCGTAGGTGGAGTCGAGCGCGATCGCGTCTTCGGCGTGCGAGATGGCGGCACGGAGCGAGGCCGCCGTGAACTCGTCCGTCTCGAACCGCGCGCGTTGGACCAGTTGGTGCGCCTCGTTGCTGCGCGTGCCGCGCGCCCGCACGGCGGTGGTGGTCGCGGGCGACAGTGAGAGGTTGAGCGCGCCCGCAATGGCGGAGACGAGCTTGTCCTGAAGCGCGAACTGGTCCTGGTCGCTCGCCTCGAACGCCTCCGACCAGAGGAGGTCGTCGTTCGCGGCATTGACGAGCGACGCGGTCGCGCGGAGTTGCGTTCCGGACCGCGCCATCCTCACCATCACCATCGCCCCGACACCAAGCTCCTTCCCGGCCTCGCGCACCGTGCGCCCGTGCATGACGCTCAACGGCGAGTAGGCCCGCACCGAGAGCCCCGGGATTCTCGACAGCTTGGTGGTCAGGTCGCTCGACAGTCCGTCGGCGAGAAACGCGTGTGCCGTGTCTGCGCCGATGTCCGTCGGGAGCACGGCGATGCTGCGCAGTTTCGCCGCGCCGCCGGTTCGCGTTGCGAGGAGCCAGCTCGCGATGACGATGACAACGACCACCGCCGCCGCGATCGCGCCCCACCGGCGCGAACCTCCACGTGACGACGGTGCCGCCGCCGCGAGCGGCCGTGTGCCGGTCGGCGTCACTCCCCCGCTCGGCGTCGTGATGTCGTCCAGCGCATGCACCACCTCGCCCGCGCTCTGTGGGCGATCGGCCGGCCGTTTCTCCAGGCAGCGCATCACCAGCGCCGCGAGCGCGACCGGCAGTGAGGCGCGCCGCTTATTGATCGCCTCGGGCGCTTCAGTCACGTGCGCCGCCAGCACGTGCTGCGGCGTGCGGCCCGCGAAGGGCGGCTGCCCCGTGAGCAGCTCGTAGGCGAGGACGCCGAACGAATAGATGTCCGCGCGGTGGTCCACACTGGGATCGGCGCTCGCCTGCTCGGGCGACATGTACGCCGGTGTGCCCAGCGCCACGCCGAGCGACGTCAGGCCGCCGTGCTCCGCGTGGCTCGAGGCGCTCAACGCCTTGGCGACGCCGAAATCCGTGACCATCGCGCTGCCGCCAGAGAGCAGTACGTTGTCGGGCTTGATGTCGCGGTGCACAATGCCGTGTTCGTGCGCATACGCGAGCGCGGACGCGATCTCGCGCAGCATGCGAATGGCCTGGCTGACGGGCAGCTCGCCGTGCCGCGCGAGGCGAACCCGCAGCGACTCGCCGTCCACGAACGGCATCGTGAAGTACGGCAGGCCGTTCGACTCACCCGCCGTGAGGAGCGGCACGATGTGTGGATGCTGGAGCTTGGCCGCAAGGAGGATCTCGCGCTTGAAACGTTCGAGCGAGACCTGCGCCGCGGTCTCCGGCGGCAGCACTTTGATCACGACTTTGCGGTCGAGTGCGGTCTCCTCGGCGACGAACACGCGCGACATCCCACCGCCGCCGAGCTCGCGCTCGAGCGTATAGCTTCCGCTCAGGGTCGCTTGAAGCTGGTCGCGTAGATCAGAAGAAGGCAGGCGTCGCTTCGAAGTTGAGGAGGTACGAAGTTAGCCCCGTATCACCGCGTCGGCGAACAACTACGGCATGCAACGAAGAAAGCCGCCGGCGAACGCCGAGCGGCTTTCAAGTTGCCCCTCCTGGGCTCGAACCAGGACTCTCCTGATCCAGAGTCAGGCGTGTTGCCAGTTACACCAAGGGGCAGAGTACCGCCAAAATAGTCGCATCCCGTCGCCTGCGGTAGCATGTTCCCTTCCCTGTTGACCGGTCGCTACACCGATCCGGTCCCCCCCGGCCCCGACCTTGCAGTCGCGCTCGCCGCGGTTCCAGACTGTCTACTACCACTCACATGGGGACTCGGGCGTGGAGGCACAGCACGCTTCACTGGCTTTCTATTACTGGCGCTTCGCTGCCGGCAAAGGTGACGGAGATCTCTCCCGGCACGCGATCGTCAACGACGTCGTGGTGCCCATCTTCAACGACCCGGCTGTGCGCGCCGAGGCGGACTGCGTCTACGCCCGCAAACTCTCGCTCAACCCCCCGGCCCTCTCGAGCTCCATCCTGCTCGAGAAGTGCGACGAGGTCCGGCTGTTCATGGCGAGTGAGCCGCAGCAGCGCCCGCGCATCGCCGCCCTCGTGGCTCGGCACCTGGCCTCGCGCTTCCCCGCCGCCGGGCCCTTCGACTATCCCGCCAAGGAGCGCGCCGCCCAGGCCGACTGCGCGTGGTATCGACATTGCCTCACACAGGTCACCACGATCGCCCTCGACCTGCACAAGGCGACCGAGTTCGCCGAGCACCAACGCTTCATCCGCACCCTCGACGCCACCCCCGGACTCCGCGCCTTCACCCGCGCGGCGCTGCACGACCATCTCCTGCGGGGCAGCCGGACGTACGCCGAGCTGGGAGAGGACAAATGGGACCGCTTCTGGCACGAGTTTCACCGCTGGGGCCCGGCGCCCAACCTCTACCCACCGGGCCACCTGCTCGAGAATCTGCTGCTGGTGGACTGAAGGCGGTGAGCGGTGCGCGGTGAGCGGTCCTCAGTGCGCGGTTCCCGAAGACGACGGAGCAAGAACCCTACGACGACCGTTCCCGCTCCCAGCGGCAGTCGCGATGGTGGTCGAAGCGGAAACCGGACGACCGCGGGAACTCCTTCATCAACATCCGCTCCACCCAGCGAGAGCCGCGACTACGCACCTCCGTCCACGAGAGACCCGTTACCTCCTTCACCAAGCGGTAGCAGGCAGCGGGGTGGCGATGGGAGCGGAATGCGAGTCGGAACAAACACACGCCGTCCCGCTCGGCGGCTCGAACCCAGGACAGGATCGTGGTCCAGGAGGCCAGACGGTGCAACGGGGGTAGGCCTTCGCGCTTGAGCATCCGCGCGAGCTGAAACCGATTTCGAAAGCCTAGTAGCTGGGCGACGATCCGCGCCGAGCCAATGGAGCCCTCAGAGAGGAGAATTGCCTCGACAATGGCGCGCGGGACGAGCGTCATCCCGGGACGGATGACCCGAATCGCCGCCAAAGACTCCGCGAGCATGTCCGCACCCATCTGTTCCGAAATGAAATGATGGTCAATGGAGCGCAGTGTGGCAATTGCTCGCGACCGGCGCGCTCAAACTGTTATACACGCCGGGCCCACGCCGTGCTCAGACTGTGATAGCCGAGACATCGTGGCAACCCTACGCTCGTTGATGTATGGAGCCCGTTCTCGACTTCGGCCTCTTTGAGCTGCTGGCGGCGTCCCTCCTCGCGTGGTTCGCGAGAACCATCTACACGCGTCGATACCTCGCAGTTGCCTTCCTCGCCCTGACACTCCTTGCGCCCGCGGTGCTTGCAGCATTCCCGCAGGGGAGTGCCGCCCGGTGGCTCGCGGTCGTGTGCTTGGCTACGGCACTCGTCAATGCGGCGGCCCTGTTTCGTCTGCTTCGCACAGGAAACTTGTCGTCGTTGCTCAAGAAGCCAGCCACCTTGTCGAGCGTCCGTGGCGCACCGGTGGCCAACGACGGCGCTGGCCGAGTACTGACCCGCAAGGCCGTCGCATCGACTCGCCCCGGAACCGGGCAATAGCCTTGTTAGCGGCAATTCGGCACCTAGTTCGCGCCATCCTGCGATTGCCGCTCATGCTGCTGCAATTGCTTCTGTTTCTGCTGCTGCTCCTTCTCTGGCTGCTTTGGACTCTTGTCCGGCTCCTACTCGGGAAGGACTGGCGTCCTCCGAAGCCCGCACCGGTCAGATGCCCCTGCCCCGACGAGCTTCCGCCGCACGTTCGCCGGCGACCGGACCCCTGTCTGTACAGCCAGCACTATCTCATGGAGCAAGGAATACCGGTCACCTGGAACAACCCCGACATCTGGCTCACCGAGTTGGACGGCACACCGGTTGAGTCGGACAACCTGCAAGCAGGCCATACATACGTCGTCAATGGGCGAATTTGGGACGCTTCCTTCGACGCGGCCTTGGGCGTCCAGGTACGCTGCTACCGCCGTAGCCGGGGCATCAACGCTGCGGACTTCACGCCGGTCGAATTGAATGCTGACGGCACTGAGAGAGTGGTCATCCTCAACATTCCACCCTACTCCTCACGCACCGCCCAGTTCAAATGGACAACGCCTCCGCAGGGAGGACACATCTGTCTTCGCGTTGAATGCGCCCACCCTGACGACCTGAACACAGCGAACAACGTCGGCCAGGAAAACACCACCGTGCTTGGCGTGGCGGCGGGGGAACGCGCTCGAGTGGTCGTCCGAATGTTCAATCCGTCTCGGCGCCGCGCCGCGGTCCGTCTGCAAGCGGACATCTACGAGCCGCGCGAGCAGGAATGGGAGTTCCGGCGTCGTACGCAAACATTTCTGCTCGGCCATGGCGGGAGGCTACTGTCGCGCGAGGAAAAGGCGACCCATCTGGCAGGACTGCGACGCTGGATCACGGGTACGGCGGGTCGGTTCCCGCGCTTACAACGCCACCAATACCAGGGTCGCGGCGCGCTCGAGGAAGCCCAGCGCAAGGCGGCTACGCCCCTTCCTCCGGGGTGGCGGGTGACGGTGGATGGAAAGGACCTGCGGGAGGGCCTGACACTCGAGCCAATGGAAGAGCGCGACCTGGAGATCGTGGTCGCTGTCCCAGGCAACGTCGCCCCGCGGACGCGCGTCCCGATCAATATCAACGCCACCGATCCCGGACGCGGTCTCCTCGGTGGGATGACGCTCATCATCAGTGTAGGAACAGGTCGCCATGCCGAATAACCTGCCACACTTCACCACATGCGCGAGTCCCGGAGCCGCGTATAAGTACACGGCCGGCGACGCGATCACTACGCTAATGGCAGTCGGCCTCGTCGCGTACATCGCGTTGGCCATCGTCACTGTTTCTCTGTTGAATCTATGCGCCGCCATTGCCGCTCTGTGCGTAGGCCTTATAGCGGCGCTCGATAACCTCAACTACTGGTTCTACAACGAACGCCTGATGTGTATCCGCCCGAACAGGTGCGCAGTCGGTACCGTAGCCGGCGACCCGTTCGATGCGTGTGACGGAGACCGGAAGATTGATATACTCATCGCGCCATTCGGATTCAGAGAGGTCGAGCGCGAGATGCTCGAGGCCTCCGCGACCGCGCTCAGCGCCGCTAACCCTGGATTCCCCGCTCCACCGCCAGATTTTGTCAACAGCAGGGCTTCCCGTCTTTCGTATGTGTTTTCCACCCTTAACGATGCTCAGCGCCGCCGATTGTATCTCGACGTCGTCCACAACCAGATGTTTGCGCCCTATCCCAATCGCCGATTTCAGGCTCACTACTACGTAAGGGATCGGGTGGTAATGGGAGATCCGGCCTACCTGAACTCCCCGCCGGATGACCTCGCCAGTGCCGACCCGAATCCCATGTTCCGTTATGAGCGAGAGCCAGGCCCCCCTCCGCCATTCATCGCCGAGGTATTCTGTGAATGGCTTCTCGGAGAGCCGATGGAGGAACCACACGAGGAACGGCTCGTGCCATACATGCACTGTGAGGTTGAGGGAAACCGGTTTGCGCGCGGCATCGAGAACCTCAAGCTCACCATCTTCGCATTTGGAGCAACGTGGGCAACGGTTTGCTACCTGTGTTCTGCAGCTGTCGGCGGACTATCGTTAGCATGCGCCGCGGTTGCTGCAGTCGCGGCTCTATTCGTGGCTCTCATCACGTGGTTACTGAGTAAGGTGTTCAATGATCCCAACGACGGCGAGGCGGGCGCGATCTCGGTCGGTCTCCCCGAGGTACCGGACGCGGACGCAAGAGGCAGCAAGGATGAGGTCGGGGATCTCGTATGCGTAATCGGCGACTGGATCATGGACGTAGAGCACGACGTCTACTTCGAGATGCACCCCGTGAAGGCTTGGTACCGGATCGCAAAGGATCCGAGGGGAGATCCACGACACGATGACGACGGGACCGGGCCTCCTCACGGACACGGTCACGGGCAGGATGGCGGGCATGGGCACGACCTCGACGTGCGTGACCTGACCGACAAGGACGTCAGCGAGATGTGCAGTGTGGCCACAAGTGCTGAGGCCGGCGACCCCGAAATAACACCTAAGTACGGCACGACCGCTGCACTATCGATGATGGCAGGGTTTGTACGCTAACCGGGATACGCTGTCGCGCGGGGAGACCGGAGGGCAAACGAAGAGCGGCGGACGTGCACCCCGCCGTTCAAGATTGCCCGTCCTGGGCTTGTCAACCTCGCCAGCTCTTCGAGGCGCTGCGCGGCCGTACGCCCGGCCACCCGGCGCCCGCAAGCCGAGCCGCCCATCACCAACAAGAGCAGCACCGCCGGCACGATCCGCGATGGTGGGGCATTGGCTCGCCCAGAAATGATCAATGATCGATGACCCTGACTGGCGTGGAGCTGCTGTTGCTCATGTCGGGAGGACGGCCATTGCCCAGCGCGCCTTCACCCCAGCAATAAGTCGCGCCGTCGGTCGCGACGCCGCACGTATGAAACGTCCCCACCACCAGTGATTGCCAAGTCAAGCCTCCGGATACGGGCACCGGCACAGGGCTCTTCTCCGGAGCGGCGACGCCCACGTGGCCCCGAATGTTCCACCCCCAGCAATAGGCCTCGCCGTCGGTCACCAACCCGCACACGTAGTAATCGCCGACACCTATGGTCTTGAACCTAAGACCCCCCGCGACCGGAAGCGGCTGCGCGCTGGAATGGACCTTCGCGGCACCGACCCCGAGTTGGTTGAACTGGTTGCTGCCCCAGCAATACGCCGTGCTGTCCGCCGCGATGGCGCACGTCGTCGAGGAACCCGCGCTGATGTCCGTGAAGACCAGCCCACCCGGCACCGCCTGCGGCGTCGTCGCGCACGGCGACCGAAGACCCACGCCGCACTTCTCTGGAGCGGCGCGCCCGATCTCGCCATCGAAGTCGGATCCCCAGCAATAGGCGGCCCCAGCCATCGTGAGTCCGCACGTGTGACTGCCGCCCACGCTGACCAGTTTGAACGCCAAACCCCCGGCAACCAGGGCGGGAGCCGTCGGGGCGAGGGTGTCGCCAGTGCCGAGCGCACCGCTTCGGTTCGACCCCCAACAGTAGGCGGCGCCTGCCGCCGTGAGCGCGCATGCGTGGTAAGAGGCAACACGCAGCGCGACGAATGTCATTCCACCAGGGATGGGTGTGGGTACGGTGCGGTTCTTTGTCACAGGTCGGCGGAGCGAGGAATCGAAGACGAACTCGTGGAAGAAGCTCCCACCCCAACAATCGATCGCTCCGGTCGTCGTGAGACCGCAAGAGCTGATGCCGCCAGGCTCCACCGAGACGAACGTGACACCGCCCGCTACCGCATGAGGAGCGGGCGTCGGACGCGGCTCTGAGCCGGTGCCGAGCTCCCCCAATTCGTTCTGGCCCCAGCAGTACGCAGCTCCCGTCACGGTCACGCCGCAGGTCCGATAATCGCCGAGGCCGAGGGTGACAAACCGCAGCGGCGCGGTGGTGGACGGGCCTTGCGCGGACAGGAGCGGCGGTGCCAGCAGGAGCCACACCCCGCGCAGGGCCAGCCGGAGGGAAGGAGAGTGGGACACGTTCCTCACGACGGCGTCGCAGGTCTCTGGAACAGCCGCCTGAATAGCAAATGCGTCGGCACGTAGATCACGAGCGGCCAGAAGAGCATCTGGAGGACCAGATACCATCCCGGCGCCATCCACGTCTGAATCGTGCTCTCACCCGGCCCGAATACCCAGTTCAGGTTCACCGCGGCGTTGGGGTTCGTGACCGGCGCCGGTGGGCGCGCGGTGAAGAAATAGCAGAGGGGGAGCAGCACGAGCGCGACCAGCGTCTGCACCGCCAGTGCGCGTCGGTCATACCCCAGCCGCCACACCGCCCACACCAGGAGAATCGGCAGCCACCCGTGGAACGACGAGAGGGCGCGCACGAACAGCGGGATCTTCGGATCGAACATGTACGCCGCGGCGCCGATCAAGTGAATCCCCACGAGGCGCGCGGTGAAGTCCACCACCCACAAGAGCTGCGGCAGGGTGATCGCCACCGCTTCCACGCTGAACAAAAACGGGCTCTCGAGCCACAGCGCCGCGAGCGTCACGAGCAGCGCGATGTCGCAGAACCACAGGAAATTCACGGGCCCGTACGTCCGCCAATAGTACGGCACTAGCACCACGACGAACGCGGTGTAGGCGATCTTGAGCCACAGCGGAATCTTCGACGTCCTCACGGCCCGGGCTCCCCCCTTGTCCCCGCTGTCGACTTGGCCAGCTCCTCCTCCACGAGCTTCCGACGCAGAGTCTTCAAGACAGCGCTCTTCGGAAGCTCGGCGCGGAGCTCGATCGATCGCGGCACCTTGTACGCGGCCAGATTCTCGCGACAGAAGGCGAGCAGCTCTTGCACGGTGGCCGTGCTGCCGGGCTTCAAGACCACGAACGACTTGACGCGCTCGCCGCGCTTCGGGTCCGGGAGGCCAATGGTCGCCGCCTCGAGCACCGCTGGATGGCCGGCGAGCACCCGGTCGACTTCGTCCGGGAACACCTTGTAGCCCGAGACGAGGATCATCTCCTTCGTGCGCCCGACGATCCGATGGTATCCGTCCGCGTCGATCACCGCCAGATCGCCGGTGTGGAGCCATCCGTCGCGCAGCACCTGCGCGGTCTCCTCCGGCATGTTCCAGTAGCCGCGCATGATCTGCGGTCCCCGAATCACCAGCTCCCCCGGCTCGCCGGGCGCCGTCTCCGTCACCCCGTCCTCCAGGCTCACGGTCTTCGAGTCCGTATCGGGAATGGGGATCCCGATGCTCCCCGCCTTCCGCACGCCCTGGAGGGGATTCATGTGAGTGACCGGGGAAGCCTCCGAGAGGCCGAACCCCTCCACGATGCGCGCGCCCGTCAGCGCCTCGAAGCGGCGCAACACCTCCTCCGCCAGCGGCGCCGAGCCGGAGAAGCAGCGCTTCACGCTCGTGAGATCGAAGTGCGCGAGCCCGGGATAATTGAGAATCGCGTTGAAAATGGCCGGCACCGCGGGGACGAGGGTGACACGTTCCCGGGCGATGCTCCGCACGATCGTCTTGATGTCCCGCGGGTCGGGTATCAACACCATCGCCCCCGCGATCGACACCGGGAAATTCATCGCGGCGGTCATCCCGAACGCGTGGAACAGCGGGAGCGCCGTGAGCAGGACTTCGCGGGCGGGCTCGAGACCCGTGAACCACGCCCGCGTCTGCTGCAGGTTCGCCGACAGGTTCGCATGCGTGAGCATCGCGCCCTTGGCGACGCCGGTCGTGCCCCCGGTGTATTGCAACACGGCGAGATCGTCGGGCACGGGCGGCGTTTCGGGCGGCTCGGGGCTGGTCTTCTTGACGAGCCTCCCGAACGAATGGACACCCGCCACGGCCCGTACGCGAGCCACGCGCGGTGGCTGCGCGCGGCCCAGCTTGAGCCGGGCAAAGAAGCGCAGCGGCAGCCGTAAGTAGTCCGGAATCGACGCGACGATGTAATGCTCGATCGGGAGCCGGTCCCGCACGGCCCGGATCCGGCCCTCGTACAGGAAGTCGGTCACGACGGCCACGCGACAGCCCGCATCCGCCCACTGATGCTCCAGCTCGGGTGGCGTGTACAGCGGATTGGTCATCACCACCTGCGCGCCGAGCGACAGCGTCGCGTAGTAGGCAACGACCGTCTGCGGAATGTTGGGCAGCTGGATCGCCACCCGCGTGCCGTGCGCGACGCCCAGTCGCGCCAGCGCGGTCGCGAACCGGTCGACGTGCTGCTTGAGCTCGCGGTAGCTGAGCCGGCGATTGAGAAAGATGACGGCGGTCGCATCGCCATGCTGGGTCGCGGCGCGCTCGAGGAACTGCGGCACCGTCAGCGGCTCGAAGTCGAGCACCGGCGGCACGCCGGGCTCGTACGACTTGAGCCAGGGCCTCATGGCTTAAACCGCCTGGCCACGATGTCGTGATCCCCTTGCCGCACGTACACGGTCGCCGTGGCGTTGTCGATCGCATAGTGCGGCGTCTTCTCGTTGAACCACATCCGGCCCAGCTCGCGCCCGTCGCGCCGGTCCACCAGCACCAGGCTGTACCCCTTCCGGCCCGCGCTGTCCGGTGACTCCGTGAAGACGTAATAGTGATTCTCTGCCGCCTTGGCCTGCGCGTAGCGCGCCGAGAGCACGGGGTTGCTCGTGGCGATCGGCGCGAAGCCGCCGGGCGGCGTCAGCGCGATGGACGCGACGCTCAGGCCCACCAGCGCCACCGTGGAGGCGAGCTTCTTGAGGAAGCTCGCGCCCGGAGCCTTGTAGTACTTCCGGTAGACGACGTGCCCGTCCAACCCGACGCGCATGATGTTCTGCCGGTTCCACAGCACGAAGCCGCCCCCCTCCACAGTATCCATTCCCAGCGCCTCGTCGCCTCCCTCGAAGCCGAGCTCGGTGAGCGATCGGCTCACGCCGGTCGCGAGCGGTACCGCCATAAAGTGGCCATCGCTGGCCACGTACAGGGTGTCGCGCAGGTAGTACGCGTACGCGGGTTGCTTGAGCTCCATCTGGCTCGGCCACACGGCGGCGCCCGAGGCCGGATCCACCGCCTGCAGGAAAGGCTTCTCCCGCGCCACGCCGCCGGCCACGATCGGCGTCGGTTTCGAGTAGAGCCAGCTCACTTTGTCCCGAAATTCGCCGGTCGTCCGCCACCGGACCTTCCCGGTCGCGGTGTCCAGCGCCACGAGCTGCTTGCCCGTCGGCACGAGAATCAAGCTGTCCCGCAACTGGAGCTCGGGATAGTCCTGGTCGACTCCGGGCACGTCCTGCCCGCCGAGCTCCGTCGCGCGCCAGCGCACCCGCCCTGTGCGCGCGTCGAGCGAGATCGGTCCGTCGCGCGAGACGTACAGGAGCAGGCTCGTGTCGGCGAGCAGGAGGGGGTACTGAAACTCCTTGAAGTACTCCACGTCCCCCGGTCGCTCGAACTTGGGGTTCGCGGTGAACAGCGAGTCGTCGCGCCACAACAGCCGGGCCGAGTCGAGCGTCACGGCGAGGAGCGACGCCTCGCTCTTCGGCGTACGCGCCACCAGCACCAGCAGGTTGTGATTCGCGAACCGGAACAGATCCCGCACGATGGTGGACGGAGGCAGAGCGGTCGAATCCCAGCGCGTGGCGCCAGTGGCGAGGTTGAGCGCCGCGATCCCGTTCCGCGTCCGCACGAGGGCCGTGCTATCCTCGGCGCGCGTGCGGAAGGTCGCGTGCTCGAGATCGGGCAGGTCGGTGCGGCGCCAGATGATGTCGCCCGTCACCGGGTCGAGCGCCGCGACGACGCCCGCGTAGCCCACGAGCAGGTGGCCGAGCGGGTCGACGCCGAGGAGACGCACCTGTCCCGCCGCCGGGTACTTCCAGACCACCGAGCCGGAATCGGGGTGGAGGGCGGTCACCGCCTGGTCCGTCACCACCAGGAGATGGCCCGCGGGATCCACCCGTGTGAATCGCACATCGGCGGCATCGGTGTGCCGCCACAGCGTGTCGGACTGGGCGGCGAGGGCCGCCGGCCCCATGGCGAGGCCGAAACCGGCGGCGAGGAGACGCAGGGGAGTGAGCATGGCGGCCTCAGTTGTACTGGATGCTCAGCCCGAAGTCGACGATCGCGTGCTGAAAGTCGCCCTCATGACCGAAGTAGAAGTTCGAGACAGGTGAGAGCGCCACCTTGTGGCCCACCCGGATGTCGTAGCCGAGCCCGGCGAGGAATCCGATGCCGTTGGTAGAGCCGGTGGAGCTGCCCTGGCTCAGCTGCAGGCTCGCGAGGCCGACGCCGCCCTTCACGAAGAAGCCGCTGCGCGGTGAGGGATAGAAATAGGCCGCGGCCGACACGTTGCCGACCGATTCCGTCACGCCATTGCTCAAGTCCTTGACCCACAGGTTCACTTCGCCGCCCAGGCGCAGCTTCTGGCTCGGCGTCCCACCCATCTTGATGGACGCCGTTACGCTTCCGCCCTTGGCATCCGAAAGGACGGTGCAGCCCGAGCCGCAGGTCATACTGTTGGCACCGTAGCCCAGCCCGAACGCCGCCCAGAACCCTTGACGGGTGGGCTGTTGCGCCGTGGCGGGCGCCGCCTGCCACAGAATCAAAGCGGCCAGGAAGGCCAGGACTGCACGAGGGAACTTCAGGGCACTGCTCACACATCCTCCTTTGCGAGTGGTTCGTGTTGACTGTGGGCGCGAACCTAGCGAGGAGGAGTCACGACCCGGTCACCTGGCCGGGCCGGCGAGTCACTTACGAGTCTGCTACAGAGGACGCGGCTTGCATCTCCGCAAGCGCGAGACGGCGGGGTTCGTCGTCGGGGGGAAGAGCGCGCTCCGCGGCCCCGAGCGCTTGATGCACCGTGCGGCGTGAATGCGCGGCGACCGCGAGACGCGCGACCTCAATGGCCGCGTCGAACGCGGCGGGCCCGGGGGCGACGGCCGCCGCCAGCTCGGCGCGGAACACGCGGGCCTCGATGTCCGATCGCGCCGCGAGGGCAGTGATGGCGCGCTCGCGCAGCAGTCGCCGCTCTCCGGGCAGGAGCCATTCGGACAACACGACTTGCGCGATGAGCGGCGCCGCCACCGCATAGCGATCGCCCGTGAACGTCACCAGGCGCGCGCGCTCGAGCGCTCCCAGCGCGTTCTCGACCGCGGTCCGGGACTGACCGGTCAGCGCGACCACGAGATCGACGTCGATCGCGGTGGGACCGATACTCGCCGCCTTCAGCACCGCTTGCGTCGGCTCGTCGAGCTTGGCGATGCGGGCCGTGGTCGCCCGCCGCGCCATGACGGGAACGGAGATCGGCAACGGGCTCTGGTCGGTGCCCCCGGGCGGTGGCCATTCGAGCACTTCGGCCCGGAGCGACGACGCGTCGGCCAGCCCGCGCAACAGCGTGCTCACGAGAAACGGATTACCGCCCGTCTCGAAGAACACGCGCCGCGCCAGGCGCTCCCGCTCGCCGTCACTGACGCACCACGGGCTCTGCGCGAAGACCACCTGCCGCGTCTCACTGTCGCTAAACGGCTCGAGGCGCACCTCGGCTCCGGGCAGATTCCGCCCCAGCTCTGCCCGGATCCGCAGTAGCGCGGGAGGCACCTGATCCCACGTCGCCGTGGCGGTGAGAACGGCGACCACCGACAATTCGCCCACGTGGGTGATCGCCGCGCCGAGCGCGTCGAGACTCGCGTCGTCGCTGTATTGCGCATCGTGGATGCCCAGGGCGACGGGCTGCTCATCCGCCACGGCACGGAGCAGCGATCCCAACGCGGCCCCGACCTGCGCCACATCGGTCGGAAGGGTTCCGGGCAGCTCTTCGGCGATGCGAGTGAGCACGCGCAGGGCGCCGGGATCGACCGCAGCGCTGCCTGGCGCCGTGAGCAGACCGGCGCGCACCACTGAGCACAGCGTGCTCCACGGGGCGTCTTGATCACTCTCGAGCGGCCGGGCGACTGCCACCACGGCTCCCTGGAGTGCCAGCCGATCCAGGCACTCCCGGAACAGCCGCGTCTTTCCGGTGCCGGGGTCACCGGTGATGAGCAGCACACGCGGGCCTCCTCCCGGCCGCATGCCGTCCGCGAGGACGCCGAACGCCGTGCGGTGGACGGCTTCGCGACCGATGAGCGGCGTCTGCCCTTCCCTGCCGGGCCGAGAAGCGCGCCACCGCTGGCTCCGCACACGGTCGGCCAGCTCGGTGAGCTCTCGACTCGGTTTCTCCCCGATGTGCGCGGCGCACGCCTCGAAATCGCGAAATGCCGCCAGCGCGCCTGCCGGGTCGCCGCTCAACCCGCTCGCCCGCATCAGGAGCGACATCGCGGGCTCGGAGTACGGCTCGAGCACCAGGGCGCGGCGGGCGGCTGAGACCGCATCGGCGTAGCGGGCACGCGCGAGGGCGTCTTCTCCGACGCGCACCAGCGCGATCACCGCCTGCGCGCGGTAGTGTCTGCGTCGCTCGGTGCACCATTCCTCGAACGCGTGGGCTCCGTCGACGTCGAACCCCTCGAGGAAGTCGCCGGGCATCAGGCGAATCGCTTCGGCTGGATCGGTCTCGAAGGCGGCGTCGCATCGCAGCGCATCCACGTCGAGGCGGTGGTCGGACAAGGTGATCCCGTCGCCCGCCGATGCGAAGCGCTTCTCGCCGAGCTCGAGACGGAGCCGGCTGAGGGCCATGTTCAGGGAGTGCCGGGCCTGATCTTCGGCCGTTTCCGGCCAGAGGAGTCCGTGCAGGTGACTGCGAGTCCTGGTGCGGTTCGGCGATAGTGCCAGGTACACCAGCAAGGCCAGGTGTTTATGCCACAACACCTGCGGAGGGGCCGCTTGCCCATCGAGGCGAGCACTCGGTGCCCCAAAACACTGCAGTTCTAGGCGATGCAGTTCCCGCACGGAATCGGAAAGCATACGGCGAACCGGGCACGCGTGCCAGTCAGGACGCCCAGCGTTATGCTAAAGCCTCGATGACCGACGAGTTAGTCCGGCTGCGTGCGGCCCTGCAAGGTCGTTACCGGCTCGAGCGCGAGTTGGGCCACGGCGGAACGGCGACGGTGTGGCAGGCGGAAGACCTGAAGCACCACCGCACGGTGGCGCTGAAGGTGCTCCGTCCCGACCTCGCCTCGGCCCTCGCCGCGGAGCGATTCCTCCGAGAAATCCGGGTCACCGGACGCCTGGCCCATCCGCACATCCTGCCGTTGTTCGATTCAGGGAAGCGGGACGGCTTCCTCTATTACGCGATGCCGTACGTCCCGGGCGAATCGCTGCGCCAGCGATTGGAGCGCGAGAAGCAGCTGCCGCTCGCTGACGCGTGCCGCATCGCGCGTGAAGTCGCGGACGCGCTCGACTATGCACACCGGCACGGCATCGTGCATCGGGACATCAAGCCGGAGAACATCATGCTCGCCGAGGGCCACGCCCTCGTGGCCGACTTCGGGGTCTCGCGGGCGCTCGAAGCCTCGGCGCCAGGCGACCGGCTCACCGACGCCGGGCTCGCCGTGGGCACGGTGCACTACATGAGCCCCGAACAGGCGGCGGGTCGCGAGGTCGACGGCCGAGCCGACATCTACTCGCTCGGCTGCGTGTTGTACGAGCTGATCGCCGGCGTGCCCCCGTTCCAAGGGGCAACCGCCGAAAGCGTCTTACGGCAGCACATGATCGAGCCACCGCGCCCGCTCACGTCGTTCCGACCGGACGTGCCGCCGGAGCTCGAGCACGCGGTCGCCAAAGCGCTCGCCAAGGTACCGGGAGACCGCTGGCCGAGTGGGGCAGCGTTCGCCGCGGCTTTGACACTCGGAGCGGAGCCGCTCCCGCAACCCGTGCACCGCAGGGTCCCGCGGGCGGCCCTGGTGGCGGGGGCGGTGGCGATCGTTGTGGCCGTCGGCGGGTTTGTCGGCTGGCTGCGCCGCCGCCCGGCACCGAGCGTGGCGGTGCTGTGTTTCGCGAGCCTGTCCCCGGACTCGGCGGACGCCTATCTCGCCGACGGACTCACGGAGGAGATCACGGCTCGCCTTGGACAAATCAGACGACTCGAGGTCAAGTCCCGCACGTCCGGCTCGCATTTCTGCCGCAAGCCATCGGATGACGCCGGCCGCGCCCTTGGCGTGGCGAACGTGGTCGGCGGCAGTGTGCGGCGGGACGGGCACCGACTCCGCGTCACCGTCGTGCTCGAGCGGGCGAAGACGGGCGTGCGCGTCTGGGGCAGCGAGTTCGACGGTCCCGACACGGCGGCCCTGCGGTTCGAGGAGAGCATCGCGACGGCGGTCGCGCGAGCCACGGCGGGACAGCTGACGCCGTCCGAGCGGGCCTCGCTCACCTCACCCCCGACCCGGGACCCGCTCGCCCACGATCACTACCTCCGAGGGAACCACTATCTCGCGCAGCGCACGCCCCGCGGAGTCGAGCACGCCATCGCGGAGTACAACACCGCGGTGCGCATCGATCCGCGGTTCGTCGAGGCGCTGGCCCGCCTCGCGTACGGCTACGCGCTGTTTCTCTACTACGGATGGCCGTACCATTCGCTCACCACGGACAGCCTGCTCACGCTGACGCGGGTCAACGCCGACCGCGCGCTCGCGACCGACTCGAGCTTGGCCGAGGCATGGCTCGCGCGTGGTCGGGTCCTCGAGGTGCTGCATCCCCGCACCTACGATGGAGCGATCGCCGCATACGAACGCGCGCTGGCGCTCGACTCCCAGGACGCGGAGATCGACAACGTCCTGGGCGCCACGCTGCGGGAGTTGGGCGACGATTCCGGAGCCGTGCGCGCATTCCGTCAGGCCCTCCTGCTCGAGCCCGATCGGCCCACGACCCTCACGCTGCTCGGCATCGAGGCAGCACTGGCGCGGCGGTACGACGTCGCCCGTCAATGGACGGACAGCGCCCTGGCCGTCGATCCTGGCTTCTATGAGGCGTACGTCTCGCGCGGCTTTTATCGACTCTACGATGGGGATACGGCGGGTGCCCGCGCGGACGCCCAGGTGGCCCTGCAGCTGCCGTCCGGGAGCCATCTAGCGGAGGAATCGCTGCTCGTCCTCATCGAGTCGCGGGAGCGCCGCATGCCGGCCGCCCGGGCGCGTGCCACCCGGATGCTCCAGAGGCTCGGCCACAGTCGACCCAGTCCATTGCAGGGCGCGTTGGTGGCTCAAGCGCTCGTTGCGGCAGGAGAGAGAGGGCGCGCCTTCGACGTCCTCACGCGCGTGCGGCCGCGCGGCGCGGCCCTATGGTTCTGGTTGCGGCCGGCCGGTTTCGATGCCCTGCGGGCCGATCAGCGCTTCGATCGCTTGGTAGCGGAATCTCGTCCGCCGATCGAGACAACGCTGCCGGCGCGGACGCAGTGACTGGTAGGAAACAGTGGAGCTGAGGGGGCTCGAACCCCTGACCTCCTGGGTGCGATCCAGGCGCTCTCCCAGCTGAGCTACAGCCCCGCGCGGAGGCGGAACTTAGACGCCGGCCCCCTTCGCTAGCAACCCCTCCAATCTAGCCACCGCGGCGCCGACAGGCAGGTCGGTAGAAGTCGGTAGAGGTCGTAGAAGTCGGTAGAAGTACGGCGTGTCGGGCATCACCGCCCCGACCTCTACCGACCTCTACCGTCCTCTACCGTCCTCTACCGTCCTCTCCCGACCTCTACCGTCCTCTACCGACTTCTACCGCCATATTATCTCCCATGCGCCCGGTCTCCCTCACCTTCTCCGGCCACGTCGGCGTCTCGATCGAGGCGGTCTTCAAGCTGCTCACCGACCCGACCCGCATGGCCGAGTGGCTGCCGAACTGCGTCTCTGTGGTCCCGGGGCCGCAGGGCAAAGGCAAGGGCGACCGCCATCGGCTGCACTTCGAGCGCAACGGCCGCAAGGCCGACGCGGTCATCGAAGTCATCGAGTTCGCTCCCCCCACGAGCTACGGCTGGGTCGAGATCATCCACCGGCGCGGATCGAAGACGTACTTCAAGCTCGAATTCCAGGGCGGCTCGACGCGGATCACGATGAAGTACGTGTGGACGCCGGCGTCGTGGCGCGCATGGTTGCTGGGGCAGTTTTACAGACGGCGCAGTGCTCACCGGATGTTCGATGGGCTGTTGCAGAATTTGAGAAAAGCTTTGGGGAGATAAGCGTTGCCGGGTGAGGCGTTCCCGGATACCGCGTTGCCGGATGAGGCGTTGCCGGTGGAAGTCGGGGGCTCCCGGAGCGACTGCGTATTTTTGTCGCGGAGGGAGCCCCCGACGACACCGGCTCAATCCGCGAAGGGTACCTCGACCGTCATCCCGTCTTTAGCAACAGCAGTCTCCTTAAAGACCTCACGGGCTTCTTTTACTAGC
Organism: Gemmatimonadales bacterium; assembly: GCA_035577025.1. GTDB lineage: Bacteria > Gemmatimonadota > Gemmatimonadetes > Gemmatimonadales > GWC2-71-9 > AG41. Next base: position 66,696 of record DATLVU010000058.1, on the reverse strand, counting down.
TCTTCGGCGCTGATGGAGTACCGAGCCGAGACGTGACTCAGCACCAGCTGCCGAGCCTTGGCGGCGAGCGCGATCTGCGCCGCCTCGCGCGCCGTCGAATGCCCCGTCTCCTTCGCCCGATCCTTCTCCTCCTCCCCGAACGTCGCCTCGTGAATCAGTAAATCTGCTCCCTGCGCGGCGTCGACGACCGACGCACAGGGGCGCGTGTCGCCAGTGAACACGACGAGTCGACCGGGCCGGTTGGGGCCGACGATTCCCGCCGCCGGAACGCTCCGCCCGTCGGGAAGCTCCACCGTTTCGCCGCGCTGCAACTTCCCCCATAACGGCCCTTCCGGAACTCCCGCGGCGCGAGCCTTCTCCGGGTCGAACCGCCCCGGTCGTTGATGCTCCCGCAGGGCATAACCGACCGATCCGCCCCCCCCCCCGCCCCCGTGCTCGGTGGCGAAGGTCCAAATCTCGTATCCATCCCGACTAGCGCCTCCCCGCACCTCGACAACTTGCTCGGGCTTGACCTCAACGATGTCGACGTCGAACGGAACTCGTTCCACCCCCAGCGCGAGCGCCTGCGTCAGCAGCTTCTTCGCCCCCTTCGGCCCGTACAACCGCATCGGCTCGGCGCGCGCCTGCAAGCCGAGCGTGCGCACCAACCCGATGACGCCGAGGAAGTGGTCCGCGTGAAAGTGGGTGAAGAAGATCTCGGACAACGCAAAGCTCACCCCGAACCGCATCATCTGGCGCTGGGTGCCTTCGCCGCATTCGAAGAGAAGGGTCTCCCCTTCGCGAACCAATGCTACTCCGGAGACGTTGCGCTCGACGGTGGGGCGAGCGGCGGAGGTTCCGAGGAAAGTGACGGAAAGCATGGGGGGAGAATATAGGTCGGAAGAGGACGGTAGAAGTCGGTAGAGGACGGTAGAGGTTACATCCTCTAGGACTTCTACCGACCTCTACCGACCTCTACCGACCCATAGGTCAGTCCACTCCCGATCAAGAACAACGCCCCGCAGACCAGCATCCCCGAATGCAAGCCTGCCACGAAGCGCCCCCGCCCTCCGACCAGCGCCCCCAGGAGCGCGATTCCGACGACGCCGCCCACTTGGCGACTGGCGTTGAGCACCGCCGAGCCGATGCCCGCTCGGTCCTTCGGGGTGTGCTCGATCACCGCGGCCGTCATCGCGGGCATGGCGAGCGCGGCGCCGAACCCCACCGCGACCATCGGCCCGACCGTCGCCGCGAGCGACGCGCGGGCGGTGATCAACGCGAGGCCTCCCAGCCCGAGGCCGCCGATCGCGAGTCCCACCACCATCGGGGGCCGCGAGCCGTACCGCGCGGTCAGCCGGCCCGACACCAAGTTGGCGAGACTCACCACGGCCGTCTGCGGCAACAGCGCCAGGCCGGCAGCGAGCGCCGTGCGATGCTGGACCTGCTGGAAGAACAGGCTCATCAGGAACAGCTCGCCGTAGAAGCCGAAGCTGAGAATCGCCCCCACCGCGGTCGCCGCCGAGAAGGTGGAATCGCGAAACAACTCGAGCGGCAACATCGGATGCTTCGCTCGGCGCTCGCCCTCGTACCAGTAGAGGGCTGCGATTGCTGCCACGATCGCGGCGACGAGCACCGGTCCCGACGTCCACCCCCACACCCCTCCCTGGATCAGCGCGAAGGTGAGCGCCGCCAGCGTCAGGAACGCGAGCGCCTGCGCCACGATGTCCAGATCCCCGTGCGCCACGCGCGGCACCGCGGGCACGTATCGCAACGTCAGAAAAATCCCGACGATCCCCACGGGGATGTTCACGAGGAACACGGCGCGCCAGCTCCACGCGTGCGTCAGGAGCCCACCCACCACGGGACCCGCCGCCACCGCCACGCCCGTCGCCGCCGCCCAGATCCCGATCGCCTCGGCCCGCTCGCGGGCGTCATGATAGTGATGCCGCAACAGCGCCAGCGACGCCGGGACCTGCACCGCCGCTCCCACACCTTGCAGCGCCCGGAACGCGATCAGCGTGCCGAGATTAGGCGCGATGCCGCACAGACCCGACGCGAGCGTGAAGAGGCCCAAGCCCGCGGCGAACGTCTCCTTGTTGCCCCACCGATCGCCCAGCGTCCCGGCCATGAGCATGAGGCTCGCGAACAACAGCGCGTACCCGTCCACCACCCACTGCATCCCGGCGATCCCCGTGCCGAGCGACCGCGCCATGTCGGGCAACGCGACATTGACGACGGTCGAGTCGAGCACGGCCATGAAGTAGCCGAGACAGACAGCCGTCAGGAGAAGGGGACTACGGATTCGCATGGGAGGAAGGTCGGTAGAGGACGGTAGAGGACGGTAGAGGTCGGTTGAGGTTTTCTTTACCGACTTCTACCGACCTCTACCGACTTCTACCGACTTAGAAGACTTTGACGGTTAGATACCTTCCGGGCCGTTCTTTCAGATCAGTTAGGAGTTCCGTTAGGGACTTGAGCGTCGCATTCAGATTGTTATACAAAGCCGTATCTGTAGCCATTTTTCCCAGCGTCCCCTCCCCTTTGTCCATCTTGTCGAGCAGGGTCTTGAGCGACCCGGTCGCGTCGGCCAGGCGGCCGGTGAGCTGGGTGAGATTGGTGCTCAAGGTGTCCAGGCGCTTGCCGGTCGATGACGGATTGGCGGAGCCGAGCAAGGTGTCGAGGTGGGACATCACGCGCTCGAGCGATTTGAGCGTGGCCTGGGTCTGTTGGATCGCCGGACCGTTCGTCGCCTGCGTGAGCGCGTCCATGCCGCGCTGCGTGGCGAGTAGCGTGTTATGGATATCGGTGGCGAGTTGGCCCGGGTTCAATCCCTTGTTGATGTTGGCGATCAGCTCCTGCGCGCTCTTCGCCGCCCCCTGCGCCACGTCCGCGAACTGCTCCTCGGTCACCCCCTGAATCGAGTGGTTCTTCTGGAGCAGGGTGTCGTTCACGCCGGGATCGTAGTCCACGAACTTGGCGCCGAGGAAATCGGCCGAGGCGACAGACGCGCGCGCATCCTTGTGGGGCCGCACCTCGGGGTCGATGTTCAGCGTCACCAATACCTGTCCCATGCGAACCAACCGGACCTGCCCCACGCGTCCCTTCGTCACGCCCGAGACGCGCACCGGGTCGCCCTCTTTCAGTCCACTGATGTTCTTGAAGACCACCTGGACCGGGACGGCCTTGGACACGATCGAGCGGCCCGTGAGCCAGAACATGAAGCCCGTGAACACCACGAACCCAAAGAGCACGAGGGCGCCGACGGTGACTTCCTGTTTATACGTCGGGTCCACGCGACCCTCCCTGCACGAGCGCCATCTCGAGGTCGCGCTCCAGGAACTGTTGCACCGCGGGATCCCTGGACGCGAGGATCTCTTCCGGCTTCCCCACCACCCGGATCTTCGCCTGCCACAGGAGCGCCACCCGATCGGCCACGCGGAACGAGCCGCGCACGTCGTGCGACACGACCACGCTCGTCACGCCGAGCTCGTCGCGCAGGCGCTCGATTAAACCGTCAATGACGTCCGCGTTTACCGGGTCGAGCCCCGAGGTCGGCTCGTCGTACAGGAGATACTTGGGCTTTCCCGCGATCGCTCGCGCGATGCCCACCCGCTTCTTCATGCCGCCCGACAGCTCGGCGGGGAACTTCTCGGCCACGTCGGGCGGGAGGTTCACGAGCCGCAAGCACTCGAGCACGCGGTTCGAGCAGTACGACTCGTCGTTATAGCACGTCTCGTCCGTGATGCCGAGCCGGATATTCTCGGCCACACTCATCGAGTCAAACAGCGCACCGTACTGGAACACGTAGCCGATTTTCGAGCGTAACTGGGCGAGTTCCTGGCGGGTGAGCCTCGGCACGTGCAGCCCGTCCACGATCACGTCGCCCACGTCGGGCCGGAGCAGGCCGTTGATCATCTTGAGGGTGACACTCTTCCCCACCCCGGAAGGGCCGAGCAGCGCGAGCGTCTCGCCGTCCTTCACCTCGAGCGAGACGCCGTCGAGCACGACGTTGTGCACGAACCGCTTGTGAACGTCGAGCAGCTCGATCACTTCACCCCCAGAAGCAGCTTCGTGGTGAGCGCGTCGAGCATGAGAATCGCGACCGACGCGGCCACCACCGCGGCCGTGGTGGAGCGGCCCACGCCCTCGGCGCCCTGTTGCGTGTTGAAACCGAGATAGCAGGGGATCGTGGTCACGGCGACGGCGAAGCAGTAGCTCTTGATCAGCGAGTACCAGAGGTCGAGCGGGCGGAAGAAATAGCGCGCGCCGTACTCGAAGTCGGCGTAGGTGAGGCCGAGCGATCCCTTGGCGGTGAGATAGCCGATCACGATGCCGGTCGCGTTCGCGAACATGGTGAGCGCCGGCACGACGAGCAGCCCCGCCACCACGCGCGGGATGAGCAGGTGCGACACGGGAGACCGGCCCAGGCTCTCGAGCGCGTCGATTTGTTCTGTCACGCGCATAGTCCCGAGCTCGGCGGCGTAGCGGGCGCCGATCCGGCCCGCCAGGATGAGCGCCGTGAGCACGGGGCCGAGCTCGAGGATCATGGATTCCGAGATCACGGCGCCGGCGTAGTAGAGCGGCAGGGTGCCCGTGAACTGGTAGCCGGTCTGGAGGCTCGTCACGGCGCCCGCGAAGCCCGCGACGAGTAGGACGATGAAGAGCGAGCCGTAGCCGATGGCGGTGGCCTGCTCGAGCGTGCGGGGGATCCAGATGCGCCATTCCGCGAGGCCGCGGAACATGTCGGCGACGAGGATGCTGAAGCGGCCGACGTGGTCGAACGAGCGGAGGCTCGAGCGCGCGACCAGCCGTAGCGGGCTCAGCGTTAGCTCCGCCCCGTTTGCCATGTGCTGTATCTTGGGGAGCCATGGCCCGTTCGTCTACCCCCCGAGCCCGTACTCCTGCGAACGCGCAAGCGTTTACCCGCAAGTTGCTCCGCTGGTGGTCGCGCGCGGCGCGCGATTTGCCGTGGCGCCGTACGCGCGATCCGTACCGCGTGCTCGTCTCCGAGTTCATGCTGCAGCAGACGCAGGTGAGTCGAGTGGAGGAGTACTATCCGAGATTCCTGAAGCGGTTCCCGAATCTCGAGTCGCTGGCCCGAGCTCGGCCGCGCGCCGTGAGGGAGGCTTGGGACGGACTGGGGTACTATGCGCGCGCGCGGAATCTGCATGAGCTCGCCAAGCAGGTGTCAGGTGTCCGGTGTCAGGTGCCCGATGATCCCGAAGAGCTACTGAAGCTTCCAGGTATCGGCCCCTACACCGCTGGCGCCGTCGCCTCGTTCGCTTACGAGAAACCCGTTCCGGCGGTGGACACGAATGTGTCGAGAGTCTACCGGAGAGTCTTCTTTGGGAGAGGGGAGAGGGGAGAGGTACGTTCCGGAGCAGTGTGGGACTTGGCGCGCATGCTCACGCCACGAAATGGAAAGCGGGCGTGGCGATTCAATCAGGCAGTGATGGAGCTCGGAGCGTTGGTTTGTGTCGCGAAGAAGCCCAAATGCCCAGAGTGTCCTGTAAGACCGATATGTAGAACAGGCAAGGCTAGACGCACAGACGCACAGGGGAGAACAGTTTGAGTGAACCGTTTGACCCGTTCACTCCGTACTGTTCACCGCTGTGCGTCTGCTGCGTCTAGCTTTTGCCTTTCCCCGTCTTAGCGGTCTATCATAAGGGGCCATGTCATCCTTACAGGACCGTCTGCAAGCTGCGCTAGGAGACTCGTACAAGCTCGACTCTGAGCTTGGCGGCGGTGGCATGAGCCGCGTGTTCCTCGCTCAGGAAGTCAGGCTCGGCCGAGAGGTGGTCGTGAAAGTGCTGCCGCCCGAATGGGCGGCGGGCGTGAGCGCGGAGCGGTTCGAGCGCGAGATCCAGCTCGCCGCCAAGCTGCAGCATCCCCACATCGTGCCGCTCCTGACGGCCGGTGCGAGCGGTGATCTCCTCTATTACATCATGCCGCGCGTGGAGGGGCAGTCGCTCCGCGCCCGGCTCGTGCAGGAGCACGAGCTGCCGATCGGCGAAGCGGTGCGGATCCTTCGGGACGTGTGCGACGCGCTCGCTTACGCCCACGGGCACGGCATCGTGCACCGCGACGTGAAGCCGGACAATGTGCTGTTCTCGGGCAAGCACGCGCTGGTGACGGACTTCGGCGTGGCCAAAGCGGTCGCCCAAAGCACCGACAACTCGCCGCTCACCTCTCTCGGTGTGGCCCTGGGGACTCCCGCCTACATGGCACCCGAGCAGGCCGCCGCCGACCCCGGCACCGACCAGCGCGCCGACATCTACGCGGTCGGCGCCCTGGCATACGAGATGGTCGCCGGCCGGCCGCCGTTCATCGGGCCCAGCCCGTCGTCGGTGCTCGCCCAGCACGTGAGCACGCGGCCCGATCCCGTCACGAAGTACCGGCCGAACACGCCGCCGGCGCTGGACGCGCTGATCATGCGGTGCCTCGAGAAGCGCCCGGCGGACCGATTCCAGTCCGCCAACGAAATCCTGGAGCAGCTCGAGCCGATGACCACGCCGAGCGGAGGCAGCGCGGCGTACACGGCGGCCTCGCTCGCCGCCGCCGAGCGGTCGCATCCCGTCAGAGTCGCGGGGCTCTTCGCGGTCGCCTCGCTCGCCGTGCTCGGCGCGGCGTACGGTCTCATGCACGAGCTGGCCTTGCCCGGCTGGGTGATGCAGGGTGTGGCCCTGCTGCTCGCGATCGGTCTCCCGATCGTGTGGTTCACGGGAATGATGGAGCGACGGCGCGCGCTCGCGAGCTCGAGCAGTGCTGGGACGGTCGTTCCGACGGGGGGCGTGCACCGCTGGCTCACCTGGCGCCGGGCGCTCACGGGCGGCGTGACAGCGTTCGCCGCGCTCGGACTCACCACTGCGTTCTACATGGGTATGCGAGCGTTCGGCATCGGGCCGGTGGGCACGCTCGTCGCGAGTGGCGTCCTCGCCGAGCAGGATCGCCTCGTGCTCGCCGACGTCGAGAACCGCACGACGGATTCGACCCTCGGCCCGTCGCTTACAGAGGCCTTACGGGTCGATCTCGCACAATCGCATGTGGTAAAGCTGCTCGATGCCGCTGCCATCACCCAGGCGCTGGGCCGCATGGGGCGGCCGCCCAGCACGCCGCTCGATCTGACCGTCGCGCGGGAGCTGGCGCAGCGCGAGAACGCCAAGGCGGTGGTGAAAGGCCAGATCGATCCTGTGGGCCGCGGGTACGTCGTCTCGGCCGACCTCATCAAGGCGGCAGATGGCGCGGTGTTGCTCTCGCTGCGGGAGAACGCCAAGGACGACGGCGCGATCATCGAGGCCGTGGATCGCCTGTCGCGCCGGCTGCGCGAGCGCATCGGCGAGTCGCTTCGGACGATCCGGGCGAGCGAGCCGCTCGAGGAGGTCACGACCGGGTCGCTCGATGCCCTGCGCAAGTATTCGCAGGGCGTGAAGGTCTGGGAGGAAGGGGACGCCGAGCAGTCGATCGCCCTGCTCGAGGAGGCGACGCAGCTCGACACCGGGTTCGCGATGGCGTACCGCAAGCTCGCCGTGACGCTGAGCAACACCGGCCGCTCGCCCTCGCGCGTCAACGTCGCGGCGACCGCCGCGTTCAATCACCGCGACCGCCTGCCGCCGATCGAGCGCGACCTGGCGATCGCGTACTACTACTGGACCGTGGACTACGATCCGGACAAGGTGTCGTCCGCGTACCGCTCGGTTCTCGAGGTCGACCCCGAAAACGGGATCGCGCTCAACAACCTGGCGCTCGTCTACATCCGGCAACGCCGCTGGGCGGCCGCCGAATCGCTGGTCGTCCGGGGCCTGGCGCAGGCGTCGTCACAAACCGGAGCACTGACCATCAACGTCGTCGAGACGCGCGTGGCGCAGGGGAAGTTTGCAGCGGCGGCGCAGGCGATCGATCAGTACGCCGAGAGCCGCCCGCCATCGCACCCGGTCGTCACGGTGCTCCGAGGCGGGCTGGCGTCATCGCGGCGCGACTTCGACGGCTCCGAAGTGTACGCCCGGCGGCTGCTGCAACAGCCCGATATGGGATTCCAGGAGGCGGGGGCCCTCGGGCTGGCCGGACTCGACGAGATTCGCGGCAAGATGGCGGCCGCCCAGGGAGACCTGCGTCAGGCGCTGGCTGCGGCGGAGCGGCGCGGTTTGCCTGGGAACTACCTCAGCTACGCCATCCAGGAAGGGTTCGCCGAGATCCGTTATCGCAGCGCGACGCCTGGCGCGCTTGCCTCGGTCGAGGCGGCGCTCAAGCGCCACCCCCTCTCGTCGATGCCCGCGAGCGATCGCCCGTACCTCCTTTTAACCGCCTTCTACGCCATGGCCGGCGACCCGGCGCGAGGGCGGGCACTCTTCGCCGAATACGAGCGGGAGATCCCGGAGAACGTGCGCCGGGGTCAGCCGGGGCGGCTCGGCGCCGCAGCAGCGATAGCGTTTTCGGAGGGCCGGCTCCCGGATGCCATCTCGGGGTTCCGCGCCTGGTACGAGGAAGACAACTGTGCCGTGTGCGGCATGTTCGAGCTCGCGCGCGCGTACGAGCGGTCGGGTCAACCCGACTCGGCGCTCGCCCTGTACGAGCGCTCGGTCAACACGAACGGCCTAGGCTTGCTGTTCGATCAGGCCACGACCCTCGCCCCCACGTACCGTCGCCTGGGCGAGCTGTACGAGGATCGCGGTCAGCTCGACAAGGCCCGCGACTACTACGGACGATTCATCGATCTCTGGAAGAATGCGGATCCAGAGCTGCAGCCGCTCGTTCGCGACGTTCGTCAGCGCCTGGTGCGACTCACGGCTGAGGGCGCCAAGTAACTCACCCGCGACCTAGCGTCGCAGCAAACATCGCAATCAGGCCGAAAGTCCCCGCGATCGTCGCCGCGAAGATCTGCCGCTTTCTGAGCGTCTGAAACGCCGCCGGCAGCTGGTCGCGTTCGGCCTGGAGCCGCGCGAGCTTGGCGGCCGTGGGCACGCTGATCCCCACCGCACCGAGCGCGCCCAGGATCCCCGAGATCATCATGACGCCGAGCCAGCCGGGGACGGTGCCCGCCTTCATGTACGGCTGGGCGAGGAAGATGCCCGACAGGACGACGGCGATCGCGCCTGGTCCGACGAGGATCTTCTGAATGGCGCCGATTAGTCGGTACGCGGACAGACGCTCCGCCGCGCCGAAGCCCTTCGCGCCGACGCCCGCCACCATCGTGGCGATCCCGCCGCCCAGCCAGAGCGTGAACCCGATCACGTGCACCAGCAGCCACACACCCCTCATCCATCACCTCCCACCGCCACGGGTATCGGTCGTCGTCCGGCATAGCCCGACTCGAGCTCATGCCAGTGCTCGATGCGCTCCTCGCCCGCCTTCCAGCACCAGAAGATGTCCCGCCCGTCGAGCTTCCCGTAGAAGTCGACGAGTCCTTCATCGAAACCCTTGAATACGCAGCCGACCTGGTCCAGCTCGAGCAGATAATCGTTGATCTGTCGCGCTACGTCCTCGACGCGAGCCCGGAGCGCGAGCTGCTCCGTCGATTCGCCCCATTCGGGACGAGCGCCGGCGGCAACGACTTCGTATCGCGCCACCAGATCGCGCCATTGAGGGTGAAGAGATACCAAGTCGGCGACGATGCGCCGGACTAGCGGAAGAGTACGGTTGGCTTCGGCGAGGGTGAAATACTTCCTATTCCCTGACAATCACTATCCCCTGTATGAACTCCGGATGCGGTATGAATCCGATCACTTTCTTGTTCCCGTCCACGACCACAATCGTCGACCGGATGTGTGTGTCCTTCTCATCCAACTGTTCGATCTTGTACCCTGTTAACTCGGTCTCACCCGTTACCACGATCGTGTCTTGCCGCGCGTGCGTCTGCGCGTTGCACGTGGTAGGATCGTGTCCCGCCGCCACGCACCCGGTGACGATATCGCGGTCCGAGATCGTGCCCAAATAGCGGCGGTCCTTTGGGTTGTCCACCACCGGCACGACCGAGATGTCCTTCATTTGCATCAACAGCGCCACCTCGGCGCTCGTGGCGCCGGCGGCGGCGACAAACGGCTCGGGGATCATTATTTCGCGAGCTAGCAACGAACCTCCAGGACTACTGCTGCGTCTGTGGGTCTAATCTATCACCCAATGCTCGCTTTGTAGCTTCGTAGCCGGCCTGTAAGTACCGTTCTCCCTGTCCGATCGCGAACGTAGCCTCGCGCTCGGCGACGGCGCGAACGACGACCAGCCGCGCCGCGTCCTTGGGCCAGTCGGCGATGGCGCGCTCCGTCTGGGCGGCCATCATCACGCGGATCGCCTCACCATGGGCGCGGATCAGCGGCGGGACCGGCGCCTTCTTGTCGACGGGCGGCTCGTCGAACCCCGGGCCCACGTCCACGGCCACCACAAGATCGGCGGTCACCCTTTGCGCAACGGGCAGCCCCAACACCGCACGTAGCCCCCCGTCACCCAGCCGCCGCCCGTCGATCAGCCCCGGCAGGAAATACAGGGGAAGCGCGCACGAGGCGTAGAGCGCGTCGACCAAGGGTACGTCATCGCCGAGGTGAACCAGCTGCGTCCCTACTTCGTCCGATACTGCCCTCTCAATCGGTGCCCCGAATAGCACCAGCTCGCCTGAATCCAGATCTGTTGCGGTGATCGTGAGGGGGGTCTTCAGGTCGGCGAACCGCGGGGCCGGAACGAGCCGCGCGATCGTGCGCTTCAACGGCTCAGCCTTGAACAGGTTTCCGGCGAATACTCCCTTCGCCACCGACCACGCGTCCACCGCGGCGAAGTCTTTCCTCTGGAACGCGAGCGCCGTTCCGACCACCTGATCGTACGTCGACCCCGCGGCGAAGGCGGCCGCGATCACGGCGCCCATTGACGTGCCGACGATATGCGATGGGACGAGCCTTGCTTCGAGGAGGGCCTTCCAGGCGCCGGCGTGGGCGAGGGCTTTTGCCCCTCCCCCACCAAACGCCGCGACTACCCTCACCCCACGCCCTAGTGCGGAGTGCGAAGTGCGGAATGCGGAATGTCAGGGTGAGGTTCGTGCTGCGCCACGACCTCCCACTTCAATTCCGCACTCCGCGTTCCGCACTCCGCACTTGTCATTCTCCCGCCCCCGTCGCGTACCGCCGATCCATCACCCTCCCAGCGCGCCGTTTGGCAGCCCGGTCGTAGCGTCGCTTCTCGTCCGGTGTCTCGGGCACGATCGGGGGGACTTCCGTCGGCACGCCTTTGTCATCGAGCGCCACGTAGGTCACGTAGCAGGAGTTCGTGTGCCGCTTGTCCCCCGTGAGCACGTTCTCCGCGATGATCTTGACGCCCACCTCCATCGAGGTGCGGCCCGCGAAGTTCACGCGCGCGAACGCGGTGAGGAGCTCGCCCACGTGGATCGGCTCCTTGAAGTCGACCTTGTCGACGGAGACGGTGACGCAGGGTTTGCGCGCGTGGCGGATCGCCGCCACCGCGGCCACGCGGTCGATGAGCGACAGGACCACGCCGCCGAACACGTTGCCCATGATGTTCGCGTGCTGCGGCATCATGAGCTCCGACATGACGGCTTCCGACTCGCGGGGATGTCGGGGCTGCATCAGTAGTCCACCGGTCTCAGGTAGAACTCGCCGATCGCCGTCTGGGACATCATCGCCACCGTGGGAAGACGGCGCTTCCAGTGCGTGGAGTCGAGCCGCCCCGCCACCTTGGCCACCTCTTCCGTTGTGAACCCACGAGCCACGACCTCCTCAGGCTTCATGCCGCGGATCAGATAATAGAGAATGCGATCCACCTTGTCGTAGCTGATGCCGTAGTCGCCCTCGGTCGTTTGCCCGGGGACGAGGTCCGGCGTGGGTGGCTTGCGGAGGATCTCTTCGGGGACGCCGACGTGACGCGCGAGCGCGCGCACCTGCGTCTTGAACAGGTCGCCGAGCGGGTTCACCGGTGGTGTATCGTCGGCGTGCCAGGTGAAGTAGCCGAGCAGGCGTTCGGACTTGTTCCCGGTGCCGAGGGGCAGCGCTTTGTATTTCGCCGACAGGTCGAACAGCACGATCATGCGCTCGCGCGCCATCACGTTGCCGCGGCGCGTCGGGTCGGCGTCTCCCACCTGGGCCAGGTAGCCGTCCACCGCGGCACTGATGTCGACCGTGAGCGACTCGATGCCGAGCTTGTCGATCACGAGCTGGGCGTGCTCGAGGCTCTCGGGGGACGACGTCCGGTACGGCATCCGTACGCCGATGACGTTCTCTTTCCCGAGCGCCTCGACGGCCAAGAACGCCGTAAGCGACGAGTCCACGCCGCCCGAAAGCGCCACGATCCCCTTGGTGAAGCCGCGACGTCGCACGACTTCGTCTTTCAGAAACGAGACCAGCCAGCGGCGTGCGAGATCGGGATCGATGGCGAGGGGATCGCCTTCCTCGACTCCTTTCCCGAACACGTGAATCGGAGCAACGGGGAGTGGGGAGTGGGGAGTGGTTCCATTCGTGGCCGGGTCAAACTTCACCGCGGCGGGCCGGCGCTTGGAGCGTCCCACTCCCCGCTCCCCACTCCCCAGGCTCTTCACCAGGTACGGCAAGTTGACTTCCAGATCCGCGAGGAGCGGCGATTCCGCCCGCGCCCTGGTAAGCTGGTCGAAATCGGCATCGTACGTCAGCACCGCCTCTTCGAACAGCGGCCCGCGCAGCACGATGTCACCCGACGGGTTGATGATCACCGAGGCGCCGGGGAATCCCTTGCCCCCCTCGAACCCGACCAGATTCGCGAGGGCGACCCACACGCCGTGCTCGTCCGCGATCCCCCGCACGATCCGCTCCCACCGCACGACGCTCGTCGGCAGCCGCATGCCTTCCTCGTCCATCCCCGTGCCTCGCGCCGGCGACGCACTCGGCACGATCACGAGCTGCGCGCCCTGGAGTGCGACGATCGTCCCGCTCACCGAGTGCCACGCGTCCTCACAGATCAGGATCGCGGCCCTGCCCCAGCGGGTATCGAACGCGCGGATGTCCCGGCCGCGCTCCACGAACCGCTCCTCGTCGAAGACGCCGTAGGTGGGGAGAAAGACTTTACGATGGACGTGCTTGATACCGGGTGAGGCGAGGCCGGGTGAGGCGTTCCCGGATAAAGCGTTGCCGAGAGAGGCGTAGAGACAGGAGTTGTAGTAGCGGTTCTGGAACACCTCATAGAATCCGACGGCGAGGTCCAGAGGTGGCGCTTTGGCCGTTTCGTGGGCGAGCGTCAGGTCCCGGAACAGGGTCCCCGCCGTCACCGCAACGTCCCGCACGCCGCCTTCCACGAAGTAGCCAGACGTGGCCGTCTCAGGGAAAATCACCAGGTCGACGGCCGGCTCGAGCGTCGCGAGCTGCGCCAGCACACCGCCGATCTTCTCCAGATTGGCGGCGTAGTCGCCCTTCTTGGGGCGGAGCTGGGCGATTGCTAAACGGGGCATAAGACAAAGATACGTGTTAAAGGGCGGCAGGGCGGCACGGCGGCAGGAAGCTAGGGCCTTACCGCCCAATCACAAACCAAACTCCCGCCGCAACCAGCACCGTTTCTATGATCGCGACAAACACTCGCTCCGGCAGCCGGTCGAGGATCCGCTTCCCGACGTACGACCCCACGATCATGATCGGTCCGAGGGCAAGTCCGGCGATCACGGCGCGTCCCGTGAGAATCGCCATTCCTGTGTACGCGCCGAGCTTCACCACGTGCATCACGACGGTGGCGAGCGCCTCGGTACCGATATAAGCGCCCTTCACGAGTCCATAGGCAAGAAAGAAGGGCGCCATGAGCGGCCCCACGCTGCCGGTGAGCGCGGAGATGAAGCTGAACAAGGCGCCGAGCCAAGCGAACGCTCGCGCGCTCGGTCGCCACGTAGGGGCACCGCGTGCGTGGCGCCAGACGACCACTAGCAGGAGGAAAGCGCCGATCACGCGCTTGAGCGCGCCCAGCGGCGCGGTCGCGAACAGCACGCCGCCCAGCAGCGCGAGCGGCACCGCGCCGAGCGAGAACCACGCCACGACCGGCAGCGCTACCTCGCGCCGGTTGAACCACACCCGGCTGCCGTTCCCCACAAGCTGCGCTACCGTGAGAATCGGGATGGCATCGCGCACGCCGAACACGGCCACGAGCGCCGGAAGCAGTACTGCCGCGCCGCCGAATCCCGCGACGGCGGCCAGGGTGCTCGCAAGGAATGCGGCTGCCCCGAGAAGTATCCACTGGGTCACGGTAGTAGCGCCCACCGTTGTCCACGCCCTGAAGGGCGGGCTCGGCCCGGAGCGCGCCCTGTAAGGGCGCACACCACGCCGAGCAGGGGCTTCAGCCCCTCATAACTCGCGACTCCCACGACCTTAACCCTTCACGGCGCCGCGGAGTCGACGGTCCAGCTCAGCCCGTAGGCTCCTGCGAGCACCGCGAGCGCCTGCACGATGAGCATCGGTTGCGCAACGGCCGTGCCCACGAACAGCGCGCCGTACACAGCGAATAATGCGAGCGGCACCCATGGATAGAGGGGGACGCGAAACGGCGCTATCGGCTCGCGCCGCCGTAACCGGAAGAGCGCCAGGACCGCCCAGCCGTCGATCACGAGGATCCACACGATCGCGAGACCGATCAGCCACTCGAACGTGCCGGTCGTGGCGAGCGCGATCGCCACCGCCCCGACCAGCAGCATGGCCACCCAGGGCGTGCCGCCCGCGTTCACTTCGGCGAGGCGCGCGGGCGCGAGGCGATCTCGAGCGAGCCCGAAGAGCACGCGCGGGGTGACGAAGACGTTACCGTTGAGGGAAGCGAGCACCACCAGCAGGGCGAGCGCCGCGACGACCGCTCCGCCACTCGCGCCGAGGATCGCAGTGGCCACGTCCGCGGCCACGAGCTTGGATGCCGCGATCTGCTCGATGGGCAGCACCTGCAAGAACGCGGCGTTCAGGAGCAGGTAGAGCGTGGCCACGATCGCCAGCCCGCCGAGGAACAGGCGCGGGAGCGTGCGACCAGGGTCCACCACCTCTTCGGCAATCTTCGCGAGGTCCGGGTAGCCGTAGTAGGTCCAGATCACCGCGGGCGACGCCGCCGCGAGCGCGCCCCATACCGCCCATCCATGCGGGGCCTCGGCGAGGGCGCCGTGCCAGCCCGCGCCGGTCCCACGCGCGAACGCCATGACAACCACGCCGCCGAGCGCCAGAATCTTCGCCGATGTGACGACGTTCTGCACCCAGCGCCCCGACTGCACGCCCAACAGGTTGATCGCGGTGAAGAGTGCGACGAACCCCGCGCCCACCGCCTGCGCCAGCCCGGGCGACCAGCCGGCCAGGCGGATGAGAAACTCTCCCGCGGCCACGCCGATCGCGGCGATCGCGGCGCCGTTGATGGCGAGACTCTCCATCACGCCGACGACGAAGGCGCCGCGCCGCCCGAACGCCTCGCGGATGTACACATACTTGCCGCCGGCTCGCGGCAATCGTGTGGTGAGCTCCGCGAAACAGAGCGCGCCGAGCAGCGCGAGGCCCGCGCCGAGCATCCAGGCGACGAACGTGAGGCCGGGCCGGCCGAGCCGCGCGGCAACGAGACCGGGCGTCCGGAAAATGCCGGACCCCACCGTGATGCCGACGACCATGGCGAGGCCGTCCACGAGACGGAGAGACTTCTTGAGCTCGGTCATGAGGACCCGAGAATGTGCCATGAAATGCGAAGGGGCGCAGCGAGCCGCGCCCCTTCAGTTACGTCGACTGGACGGTGTTACGGCCGGCGATGTCCTCCGCCCCCGCCCCCGCCACCACCGCCTGAGTGGCCGCCGCCACCACCACCGCTGCTTCGCCGACCCCCACCTCCGCCGCCGCCGCCGCCCCCACCCCCGCCCCCACCACCGACGCGATTCGACGGCCGGGAGGACATCCCGCGGTCACCGCCGCCGCCTCCCCGGGGAGCGCTCGACATACCGGGGTCCCTGCTTCCACCCCGCCGGTCGGGCTCGCGAGCCTCGGGTGCCGAGCGGTCAGACGGCCGGTCGTTGCGGTCTCCGATCGAGCGGCCCCGATCGCGGCCCTCGATGGCGGTCTCGCCGTCGAAGCCGCCACGCCGACCGCCTCCGCGCACGAAGCTGCGCTGGGTAGCCTGTGGTGAGCGGAAGCGGGGAGCATTCCCGTTGAACGCCACGTTCGTGCCCACCCGACTCCGATAATACAAGGGCGAGCCGGTGTTTCCGGGACGCAGCCGGTTCACGAAGAACCCGCCGCCGTGCAAGTAGGGCTGATTGACGTACGGCCGGTAGAAGACCGGCCGGTAGATGTACGGCCGGAAACCGAATCCGAACGCAAACGTGTATCGGTACGGCGAGTAAGAGAACGGGTAGCTGCAGACGAACGGATCGAAGAAGAACGGATCGTAGCAGGTGCTGTAGAAGCCGTAGCCATAGCCGCCGTAGCGGTACGGCCACCCGTAGCCGAATCCCACGTACGTCGAGGGATAGTAGTCGTCATAGTACGCGCGCTGAGACTCGACCGTATACGTCACCACGTCATAGTCGAAGTGACCGTCGGGGGCCATGCGCTGCACCATGTCGAGCAACGCCGCTTCCTTGTCATCCCCCGCGTTGCGCGCATCGAGCACGCGGTAATCCCAATGATCGCCGCGCACGAACTCGTCGAACTTGAAGGGCGCGACGGACCTGGCGACGAAGACGATGCCAGAGCCCTGACGGTCGTCCACGTAGAACGCCTCGCGATCTCCGCGACCGCGCACCTCGATGGTCTCGTGTCCCCGGACGAAATCGTCGTCCGTTGGATCGAGCGGGAACAGCACGCGCACACGCCCGTCGGCGTCGGCGCGGAGCACGACGACATAGCCGTCTTCGGCGAGCCGGACGTTCACCCGGGCTTTGTCGCCGCGTCGGAAATTGTTGTCGTTGTTCAGCCAGACTTTGACAGGGGGATCATCGCTTCGGACGGCCGCAACCGCTGCCTTAGGAGCAGGTGAGCCGACGAGTGTAACGAGTAGGGCGAGCATCATAGGCTATCCTCTATATACCCTCAACCTTGGCAACCGATCAAGAAGCATGCCGGTTCCTGTTCGACGCTCTGAGCCCATGCAAGGTTAACGGCCAAGGCGCTTTGACCCACCTGGGAGACAAGTATGTCTCCTATCGGGACAAACCGAGGCGAAGGTACACGGCGCCTCCAACGGGCGTCCGGGAGCCGTACAGGCCCTCGAGGCTGCTCGGAACGAAGCTCACGGCTCCCCGACCGCCTAGCCCCAGGTCCATGCCGCCCGGCCGCGCCAGCACGCGCGCGTACCCACCAACCACGGCGCCGACATCGTACGTACCTGTCGCGGGAACACCCAGAACGGCCAGGTCCTCCGCTCGCTTGCGCACCCACTCGACCCGTCCGAATACCGTGTTTGTCCCATCGAGATCGAGGGTCGTCTCGACCAGCGCGCTCGGCAATGTCTGGTCCGCGCCGATGATCCCGTTCGCGCCAAGGATCGCAGCCGTCGACCATTGCCCGCGCGCGCCACGCCGCTCGCTGAACAGCGCCGATGCGCCGAAGCGATGCACGGCTTCAGCGGGGTCCAATGCCTCTGGGCTCGCCAGGTAACCGTACCAGACCGCCAGACTCCAGTGGGAGCTCGGGTTCACCGTCACGCGTGTCGAGTATGAGTCCAGTCGGCGACCGGCGTAGTCGAAATTGGTCCGATCCTCGTCCGGCTCGCGTCCGTTGAACCATGACCCTTCGAGTTTCACAGTTCGGGTGAACAGCCCCGCGGTAACGACGCCGTAGGTGATATGCGTGGCGTCCTGCCAGTGGTGGCCGAGGGGCGCGAATGGGTCGGCCGCCGCGGAGGGGCGGTGCGGGAACGCCACCGGCCCGAGCGCGGGCTCGCCGACGGGCGCGAGGTAGAGTGAGAACGCGGCGTCGTTGGACAGCGGTCGCTCGTAAAGAGCCGCGAGCTCGACAAACAGGTCGTGGGGATGCTGGCGATCGTGCAGCGGAGCGCCACCGTAGGATTCGCCCGACTGGAGCAGCAAGGGATAGCCCCGGCTCCCGACGGTCCAGGGCTCGGTGGAGAGCATCGCTCGCAGCGACACGCGTCCAGCACCGAGAGTCCGGCTCGCGGCGAGCATGCCCCAGTCGGTCGCGGCTAGGCGATCGGCCCCGCGCGGACTGCCCTGGTTGTCGTAGAGCGCGAACGCCGCGCCATGGAGCATGAGGGTCCAGGCGCCGGCCTGGTAATGCGCGGCGTGCATGGGGCTTTCATCGGGGAGCCACGACGTGCCCGAGCCTGCTCGGGAGTCGGAGATTCCGAGTACGCCGACAGAAGGCATCGGCATACCCATCGGCATCTGGGCGGCGGCCGGCGTGCCGAGCGCCAGCACGACGAGCGCGGTGAGCCGAGGCATCTCGGGCAATTTACCATCGGTCCTGCTTCCCGGCGTCCGGCACGAACAGGCCGATCCCAAAGCGGGACTTGCCGAATTGGCCGATGCGCGTCTGGGTCTCGGGCGACACCATGAAATCCGCGAACGCCTTCCCTCCGGTCACGTTGATCCGAGGAGCGTTCTTGGCATTGAGCTCGAGCACGTGATAGACGTTGTACAAGAGCAGGTCGCCCTCGACCATGGGGACGAGCTGCACCTTGTCGCGCCACGTGAGGTAGGTGGCGCGATCGGTAAGGGTGTAAGCCCGCTTCTCGTCGGCGAGCTGGAGCGTGGCGCCCATGCCCGTCCCCGACTCCACGTACCAAGCCGCGCGCGGCGGGCTCGGCAAATTCCCGTCCTTCCAAAGGGCCAGCTCACGTTGATGCGTGCCGGACTGATCGCCGCGCGAGACGAACGTCGCGCCGCTCGCCGCGAGCTTTCGGAACGCGGCCACGGCGTCGGTCAGTCCATGCAGCCCGGCTCCGTCGCTCGCGGGGCCGACGATGAGAAAGTCGTTGTGCATCACCAGCTGCCGGCGCACGAAGTAGCCCGAATCGACGTACGCCCGCTCGGCCTCCGGTGCATGGGACAGCACCACGTCCGCATCTCCCCGGCGCCCCATGGCGAGCGCCTGCCCGCTGCCGACGGCAATGACTTTGACGCGATACCCGGTGCGTTGCTCGAAGATGGGTAGCAGCGAATCGAGCAGCCCGGCGTCGCGGGTGGAGGTGGTGGTGGCGAGAATGATGTCCTTCGACTGGACGATGGAGGATGGTGGAGGTTGGTGGAGGACAGTGGAGGAAAGCCACACGGTGGCAAGTAGCGGCACACACCTCCACCAACCTCCACCAACCTCCCCCAACCTCCACAACCTCCCGCTCACCAGCGCACCTGCATCTGAATCACGCCCCGATTGTTACCGACTTGCACTCTCTGTTCCCGGAAGACTTCGTAGTCCGCGATCATTTTGAAGTCGTCACCGCGCCAGAAGTACTGCACGCCGGCGAGATATCCCGTCTCCCGGTCGCCGATGACCCGATCGCTCGGGTCGAACTGCTCCACGCGACCGACGAGCTCGACACGGCGTGGCACCGCCATGTAGGCGCCCAGCGCGTACCAGCCGCGCGTGTGGACGCCCGTTCGCCGATTGTGTTCGTCGATGTATTCGGCACGCGCGGTGGACCGCCCTGACCGGTACGTGCCCTGCGCGTCGACACCCGCGCTGTCCGAGTACCCTTGAAACGCAGCGCCGACGTCGAGCCCCTTTACCGGCGTGATCACGGCGCGCGCGAAGTAGGCCATACGGTTATCAGGATTGACGGCGCGGTTCGGTCCCTCGCCATTGACGATGGCGCCCTGCAGGACGATATGGTCGGGCAGCCGCCACTCGCCCTGCATACCGATGTCGCGCTTGGCCGCGTTCACGATACGCGAGCGCTCCGTGGTCTCGAGCGTGGTCGAGCCGAGCAGGCCCTCGAGGGCCCACGGAACACGGAACTGCCCGACCGTACCACCCCAATTCCCATGTGTCAGCTTGATCCAGATGTCGGTGGCGGAGAGGGTGAGCGGCGAGGAGGCCGGCGTCGGCGCCGCGCCGATCGTTCGGAGCTCCACCTGCGCGCGATAGGTCGCCCACGGCGTGATGCTGCCCTCCACGGCGAACCGCGCTCGCCGGAGGAAGTACGACGCGGTGTCGCCGAGCGTCTGGAAGCGCGGCTGCAGGTAGCCGGTGAGCTTTGGCGTGGGCGAGGTGGATCCCGGGGGGGGGGTCTGACTACGGGCCGGCATGCCGAGCGCGGCGGTGAACGCGAGAACGGCAGCGACGCATCGCGAGCGCACGTGAACGCCCTTCCCGTGCTTGGGTGAGGAACGAACCGCGGTAGGTCGGGAAGGTACGGCGGCCACGACCGATAGGCAAGCAGGTGCCTATCGGCGCATGAGCTTCCGAAATGCGACGTCGCTGAGGCGCAGCGATTCACGCCGCCACTGGTCGAACAGCTTGACGAGCCGCCGTGCGGCGGGCGTGAGTCCGGATCCGCCGCGGCTCGCGCCGCCGCGCCGCGTGGCGAGCACCTTGGCACCGAGCACGCGCTCCATCTCGCGAATCCGGTTCAGGCAGGTGCGGTAGCTCCACCCGACCTCCTGCCCGGCCGCCCGGATGGTGCCGGTGCGATCGACCGCCTCGAGAAAGCGCATGTAGCGCGGGCCCATCAGGAACGCCCCATCCCAGTTGAGCCACAGCTTGTGATGCGGCTTCAAGTGCGCGCGGAGCGTGGGACGGCGAGGAACCCGGGGTGGAGCCATACCGGCCGTTGGAGGCTAGATTATGCGCGGAAAGCTATCGCCGATCGTTCCCGTGAGCCAACTGCTCGACGCCATCGCGGGCGTCCCCAACGCCTGCGAGCCCCTCCCCGGGATCGTCACCGGAGGCCAGCCCGCACCCGCGCACCTCGCCGCCCTGAAGCAGGCGGGATGCGCGGTCGTGATCGACCTTCGCGAGCCGATGGAGCCGCAGCCGTACCGGACACCGGACGCGGTGGTCGCGGCGGGACTCGAGTACCGCCGCATTCCCGTGGGCCACGGCAGGGTGAGCGACACGACCTTCGCCCAGATGAGCGACGCGTTGCGCGAGCTCGCCGGCAAACGATCCGTCTTCATCTATTGCGGGAGCGGGAATCGCGTCGGGGGAAGCCTCCTCCCCTACCTGATGTTGGACCGGGGGCTGGACGAGGAATCGGCGGTCGAGCAGGCGCTGCGGGTGGGCCTGCGGAGCGCGGAGCTGATGGAGCAGGCCCTCGAGTACGTGCGGAGCAAGCAGGGAAACTAGGAGCTCGAACCCTCAGGGCTGGCGATGCCAGTACATCCGCATCTCGCCGATTTTGCCGTCTTTGGTCTCACAAAAGATCGCGCCCCGCGCGTCGACCCAGTCGCCGGTGCGGCGGCGCCGATACGTGCAGCGAAACTCGGTGGCGAACCACGGGCCGGCGATGTAAATCTCCCCGGCCTTGAACGTCACCTCCGCCTGATTGGCCGGCACGTCGCGCCAATAGGCGCGGATCGCCTCAAGGCCAGCGCTGGGTTGGCCGAAGGGCGTTTCGCGGAACACGGCGTCGGGAGCGAATACCGATGCGATTTCGTCGACTGCGCCGCTTTCCCATCCGCGGCCAAATGTCTCCAGCAGTTGACGATAGGCCTGTTGCATCGGGCCAAATATACGCCAATCCGGAACCCCGGGTTGGGACGTATGGTACACGAAGGCGAATCTGTCACCCTACCGTACACAGGAGGATGGACGATGTTGAAGCGCATCCTCGCCACTACGTCCGTTTTGGCTCTCTGCGCGCTGCCGCTCGCGGCGCAGGGTCATGCGGCGACGGCGGGCAACGAAATGACGATCACCGGCCAGGTGGTCGACTTGAACTGTAACACGACGAATGGCGCGTCCGGCGCGGCCCACAAGGCCTGCGCGCAGGCGTGCGCCAAGGCGGGCGTCCCGCTCGGCATTCTCGCGAGCGACGGCACGATTTACCTGCCGGTGAGCTCGAAGCCCGGCGATCCGCAGAACTCGAAGCTCGAGCCCTTTGCCGAGGGCAAGGTGAAGGTGACGGGCATGCATCGCATGGTGAGCGGGCTGCACACGATCGAGATCAAGACGATCGCTGCCGCGACCTGATGCGCCGTGCGCTGGGGGCAGGCGCCGTCTTGCTGGCGGCGCTGGCCAGCTGTCGCGCGCCGGCGTCTCCCCCCAGCGGCTTCACCCTCCTGTTTCTCGGTCGCTCGCCGGCCGCGTCGCTTGCCGGCCGCTCATGGGCGCCCGATCCCGATAAGAGCCGTATCGTCGCGTTCGACGGGACATTGCATGTCGTGCGCGAGCTCACGAATCCGCGGCTCGCCACGCCGATGGCCGTGGCATCGCTCGGCAACGGGCGGTTGCTGGTGACCGAGCGCACCGGGGAAGGCGTGGTGCTCGATACCACGGGCGCGGTGCTGCGCGAGTGGGACAGCCCGGACGTCGCCTCGTTGTACGCCGCGGGTGGCGGGCCTCGCGTGGTCGCGACTCGCTCCCCGTACTACGTGCCGCAGGTGGCTACGCCGGAGGCCGACACCGCACCGTTGATTCGCGTCCTGGACTCGCTCGGCCACGTGACCGGTGGACTCGCCATCATCCGTCAACCTGCCCTCCCGATCCTCACCGACCTCGTGAACGCGGGCGCCGTGGCGACGGGTGGGGGGGGCGGCGCCGTGTACTACGCGCCTTTGGTACGCGACGAGATCCGGAAGTACACGAGCGGCGGCCAGCTTTCCTGGATGGTCAAGCGTGGCCTATACCGGACTGAGGCCGATCCGGTCTTTCTGCCCGCCAAGGGAAGCACGCTACGCGTGCGGAACGCCCTGGTGAGCGTCGCGCTCGTGCTCGGACCGGACGGCCGGCTGTTCGCGCTGGGAGGGGACGACTCGGCGGCGACGAGGCTCCGCGTGGACGTGGTCGACACGGCGACGGGCACGATCGTGGCCACGCGCCATCTCGGCCCGCGCGAAAGCGCCGTGGCGCTCGACCCAAAGGGCCAGCTCGTCGCGTTCGACGGGGACTCCGCGCTGGCGGCCATGAGCGCCGGGGGAGGGACCGGGAACGAGCGGGAGCTCTTTGCACCGGCGTTCGCGCTCCCGGACCCGCACGGCGATACGGTGTCGCAGTCTCGATTCGCCGGCAAAGTCACGCTCGTGAACTTCTGGGCCTCGTGGTGCGACCCCTGCCGGGAGGAATTCCCCCTCATGGCCGAGCTGTATCGCGAGTTCGGTCGGGCGGACTTCGAGATTGCCGCGATTTCAGACGACGTGGACCACGCGAAGATGCTCGCTTTCGTGGCGCAGTATCACCCGCCCTTTCCTATTCTGGTGGGGGGCGGTCGCATGAAGGGGACGTACCACTATCGGGGGCTGCCCTACTCCATGCTGCTCGATCGCCACGGCCGAATCGTCGAGCGCATCTTCGGGTTCGGCGGTCCGGAGGAGTTCCGTGAGCTGCATAAGACTATTGCAAACGAGGTTCGCGTTCCCTACCGTTGAGCAGTGATCGCACAAGCCCGTTCGCGCACACCGCTCCCGATCCTCATCGACACCGATCCCGGTATCGACGACACGATGGCCCTCCTCTTGGCCCTCGCGTCGCCGGAGCTGGATGTGCGCGGCATCTCCGTCTCCTACGGCAATACCGTCGTGGAGAACGCGTACCGCAACACCGTGGAGATCATGCGCCGGGCGCACAAGCGCATCACGCTGGGCGTGGGCGCCCGCCGCCCGCTCAAACGAGCCCTGGTGGTCGCGGCCGAGACGCACGGCGAATCGGGGCTGGGCTACGCGGAGGTTCCCCCGGCGGGAGTGATCCTCGATTTCGTGAAGTCGCTCGATCGCCTGCTGGCCGACCAGCCGGAGCCGGTCACGCTCGTGACGCTCGGCCCGGTCACGAGCCTCGCCCTCGCGCTGCGCCGCGATCCGGAGCTCGTGCGCGGCAAGGTGGGACGCCACATCGCGATGATCGGCAACGTGGCCGAGCGCGGCAACACGACCCGCTATTCGGAGTTCAACGCCTGGTGCGACCCGGAAGCACTGGACGAGGTGCTGCGCGCCGGCCTCCCTACGGAAATGGTCGGCCTGGACGTCACGCGACAGATGGTGCTCGTCCCGAACGAGCTGACACGCCTGACTCATTCGGGCGCGCCACAGGCCCAGTGGTTACACGACGCGTTGCGCTTCTACATCGAGTTCCACAAGAGCGAAGAGGGGTTGGATGGCTGCATCGTGAACGACGTGCTGCCGATCGCCGCCCTGGTGAAGCCGGGCGCACTCGGGTTTGAAGAACGCCGCCTGGTCGTGGACCTGGAGGACGGCGAGCACCGCGGGCACACTCGCGTCGATCCGGCGGGAACGCCCGTCAAGGTCGCCACCCACGTGGACCTCGCCGTCGTCCGGCCGCTGCTGTCGGAGCGAGTGTTCCGCTGGGCGGTTCGGAAGGCTCCCACGCCGATCGAGCGGGAGGAAGCCTCGGTATGACGCCGATGCCGCGCAAAGTCGCGGTCATCGGCGGTGGGGATATCGGTTGTGGCTGGGCGGCCCTCTGCGCCTCTGCCGGATGGCCAGTGACCGTGTTCGACGCCAGCGCGCGGGGCCTCGAGCGCGCCGCCGCGGACGTGCCACGCCGGACGCGCGCACTGGTGGCGCTCGGGCGAGCGACGCAGGGAATCGTCGAGCGCGGTCTCCTCGAGTTCGAGCAGGCGCGGAGCCTGCTGCAAGCGGTGAAGGACGCCGATTGGATCATCGAGGCGATCCCCGAAGACCAGATCGCCAAGCAGAAGCTGTTCGACTCGATCGAGCAGGTGGCGCCGCCGGATGCCTTGCTCTCCAGCTCCTCGAGTGGACTGCTGCCGAACGACGTGTTCGCGCGCTGCCGCCGCCAGGACCGTTGCATCGTCACCCACCCGCTCAATCCGCCGGAGCTGATCCCCCTGGTCGAAGTCGTGCCGGGCACCCGCACGTCCCCCGCGACGCTCGCTCGTACGCAGGAGTATCTCCGCGCACTCGGCCGGATCCCCATCGTCCTCAACAAGCCGATCCCGGGGTACGTGGCGGGGCGCATCGCCGCGGCGGTGTGGCGCGAATGTATCGATCTGGTCCTGCAAGGCGTGATCGACGTAGACCAGCTGGACCGCGCGGTGTCGCTCGGGCCGGCGCTCGGCTGGGCGGCCGCCGGGCCGCTCCTCACGTACCACCTCGCCGCGGGCGATGGGGGCGTGACGCTCTTCCTGCAGCAGCTGCTCGCCAGCTTCGAGACCTGGTGGACACAGCTGGCGACGTGGCAGCGGCTCGACCCAGAACAGCAGCGCGCCATCATCCACAGCATCGAGCGCGCCTACAAAGGGAAGGTCACTGAGCTCCGCGAAGCGCGAGACCGGCGGTTGGACGGCATCCTCCGAGCCCTCGAGCAGGCCCGCACCGCCTAGGCTATTTGCGGTCCGCCCGGACCATCAGGATAGGAATAGTCGTTTGATGTCGTAATGCTGTCGCGGTACTGCCCTTCACCAAATCCCCCAGCAGGCGGTGGCCGTGGGTCGCCATCGCGATCAGGTCGCAGTTCTCGCGCTCCGCGGCCGCCGCGATTTCTTCGGCGGGCTCACCAGCCGCGAGCACGGCATCGACCTTGTAGCCTTCCGCCTCGAAACGGGCGGAGATGTCCTCCAGGTACACCCGGTCTTCGCGCATCTCCTCGGATTCTCGGAGGTCGAGCTCCTTGATGTTGCGGGCCACCCAGCCGTCCGCGACATGGAGGAATACGATCTCGCACCCGAGCCGCTTCGCCAGCGTGCGAATGTGCCCGAGGATGGTTTCGTCCGCGGGGGAGTGTTCGAGGGGGACGAGGATGCGGCGGTACATCAGCCGACCCAGCCCCGGAACGTCTGCACCATGAGCCAGACGTTGAACGCCGCGATGGCGACCGCCACGCCGTAGGCCAGCGTCTTGAGCCATGCCGGGTTCGCAAACTCGCCCATCTTGGCCCGGTCCGAGGTGAACAGAACGAGCGGGAACACCGCGAAGGACAGCTGGAGACTGAGGATCACCTGACTCAGGATCAAGAGCCGCGCGGTCCCGCTCTCGCCGAAAAAGATAGCGGTGAGGGCGGCGGGGACAATCGCGATCAAGCGGGTGATGAGACGCCGCAGCCAGGGACGGATCCGGATGTTCAGGAACCCCTCCATGACGATCTGTCCGGCGAGCGTACCGGTCAGCGTCGAGTTCTGACCGGACGCGAGCAACGCGAGCGCGAACACGGCGCTCGCGCCGGCGACGCCGAGCAGCGGGGTCAGCAGCTGGTACGCGTCCTGGATCTCGGCGACGCCGGTGTGCCCCGCGCGATGGAACGTCGCGGCGGCCACCACGAGGATCGCGGCGTTGATGAACAACGCGAAGCTCAGGGCCACGGTCGAATCGAAGAACGCGAACTTGACCGCGGTCCGCTTTCCCTCCGGGGTCTCCTCGTACGCCCTCGTCTGCACGACGGACGAATGCAGGTAGAGGTTGTGCGGCATCACAGTGGCGCCGAGGATCCCGATCGCGATGTACAGCTTGTCGCGGTCGGCGAGGATCGACGCGCTCGGCACAAACCCCGCCGCGACCGCTCCGAGGTCCGGCCGCGAGATGATGATCTCGAACAGGAAGCAGCCGGCGATCGTCGCGATCAGGGCGACGACCAGTGCCTCGAGCAAACGGAACCCCTTGTGCTGGAGGAACAGCACGATCAGGACGTCGAGAGCGGTGATCGCGATCCCCCACGGCAGCGGGATGCCGAACAGGAGATTCAGAGCGATCGCGGAGCCGATCACCTCCGCCAGGTCGCACGCGGCGATGGCGATCTCGCAGATGACCCAGAGGAAAAATGACGTCGGCCGTGAGTAGTGGTCGCGACACGCCTGTGCCAGGTCGCGTCCCGTGACGATGCCGAGCTTGGACGCGAGTCCCTGAAGCAGGATCGCCATCAGGTTCGAGAGGAGAATGACCGAGAGGAGCGCGTAGCCGAAGCGGGAGCCGCCCGCGAGATCCGTCGCCCAGTTCCCCGGGTCCATGTAGCCCACGGCCACGAGGTACCCGGGGCCGGCGAACGCGAGCGCCTTGCGCCACCAGCCCCCGGGCCGGACGGGGACGGTGCGGTAAACCTCGGCGAGGCTCGGTGCGACGCGCGGGCGGCGCCATCCCGATTCCGACTCAAGCAGCGGGGCGGCCATGATCCTCCACCGGCACCTCGCGGCACCACAACAGCTGAGCCAGGTCGCGTCCGACGATGCGGGGATCGCCCGACGGTGCGAGCGAGACGGCGGTCGGGCCGTTGAACGGCTGCCGGTCGCTCACGACGATCAGGACGCCCGGCGTGAGCCCCTGCTCCGCCAGGTAGCGGAGCCGGGCGGCATCCTGTGTGCCCACCTGCCGGAGCTCGAGCTTGGCCCCGACCGGGGCATCGGAAAGAGGCACGAGCTCCGCCTCCTCGATGTCACCCGCGGCCGTCGGGATCGGATCGCCGTGCGGGTCGTACTGCGGCTGGCCGAGGGCGCTGGCCATCCGCTCGATCAGCACGTCCGAGACCGCATGCTCCAAGCGCTCGGCCTCGGCGTGCACGCCATCCCAGTCGTATCCGAGCTGCTGCGTGAGAAAGAGCTCGAGGATGCGGTGCCGGCGGATCATCCGAAGGGCCTCCCGCCGCCCCTGGGCCGTGAGCTGCACTCCCCGGTAGGGGACGTGCTCGATCAGGCCTGTATCCGATAGCCGTTTCACCATGCCGCTTACCGAGGGGGGAGCTACTTCCAGCCTGGAGGCGATGTCGCAGGTGGTCGCGAACCCGCCCTGGCTCGAGAGGTGGTAAATGACCTTGAGATAGTCCTCGACAGAGCGGGTCAGCGGGGGGTTGGCGTCTCGGGTAAGAGCGCTCATGCCGTTTCTCCCTGCCGGAGGGGCAGGCTAGTAAGGTTTCGTATGATGCGTCGAGGCAACAGCTTGGATAGCGTAGACGACCGGCACTTAGTTTATACTAATAAACTGATGCTGTCAAGCAAATATGTGGATTTTGAGGCGCTACAATTTTGTCACAAGCAGCTCGATAAACGGCGTCAGAATCCTCTCGGTCATCCCCCAAATCAGCTCGTCGTCGACCAGATAGGCGGGAAACGTTCGCTCCACGCCGCGCAGTGTGAGCGTGATTTCGCGGCGAACCCCGGCCTCCTCAAGACGCGACAGCGGCAACCAGAAGGCTCGCTGGACTTCATCGCTCGGGACGAGCGGGGGGGGACGTCGGCCCAGCGCGAAAACGAAGGGACGCACGACGACGGGAGGCAAAGTGGGGGTCCGGGGATGCAGATCGTCCAGGGGGCCGAGTTGTTCTGCGCTCGTGAGGTCGACGCCGGTTTCCTCCCGGGTCTCCCGGATCGCGGTGGCGAGCAAATCGGGATCGTCGGGCTCGTATCGGCCGCCCGGGAAGGCGATCTGACCCGACCAGGGGTCGTCGGCGCGCTCCGCCCGCCGGATGAGCAGGATCTCGAGCCCGGTGGCCGGGGGGGAGGGGGGGCCGTCGAGCAGCACGAGCGCCACGGCGGCGAGACGCGCGTCCGCGATCTCGACAGTCCGCGCCTCGTGCCCGCGCAACGCCCGCCGCACATGGTCGAGGGTGAGCAGCCAAGGCACGCGCGGAGTGGCCAGAGGTCAGCCGTTGCGGCGGGTAAGGCGGATGATCATAGTGCCCGGCAATAATACCGCGCGAGCGATGAGAAGCCACATCTGGATGACCGTCGGACTCGGCGCCGGGCTGTCGCTGGGACTCGCCACGTCGTTGACGCAGTGGCCCGTGCTGGTGGCGTTGGTCGGTTGGCTCCGGCCGTTCGGCACCTTGTTCTTGAATCTCCTCTCGATGGTGGTGATCCCGCTCGTCGCGACCGCCCTGTTCGTCGGCGTGGCAGGACTAGGCGATCTCCGTCGGGTGGGCCGGCTCGGCGTCCGCACGCTGGGATTCTTCGGCGCTGCCGCTATCGCAGCCATCGCGATCGGGTTTCTGGTGGGGGCTCTTCTCCTGCCCTTTACGGCCGTCACGCCCGCCCAACAAGCGGCGCTACGCGCCGCGGCGCGCGCAGACTCTTCGATTCCCGGCGGGGCGCGCTTCCTTGTTGAGCTGATCCCGGTCGAGCTGATCCCGGCCAATCCGGTTCGCGCCGCGGTCGACGGAAGTCTCCTGCCGCTGATCGTGTTTGTGACGATCTTCGCCGTAGCGACGACGGCTCTTCCCGACGAGAAGCGGCGCACCCTCACCGAGCTCGCCGACGGGGCCACGCAGGCGCTGACACGCATCGTGCATTGGGTCTTGCTGCTCGCACCGCTCGGCATCTTCGCGCTCGTCGCGGGAGCAGTGGCGCAGTTCGGCTGGTCGCTCGTCGCGACGATGGCGGTGTTCGTCGTGACGGTGATCGTCGGACTCGCGGTCTTCATCGGCGGCGTGTACCTGCCGACCGTCACATTCGCGACGCGACTGAGCGTCGGGCGCTACCTCCGGGCGATTCGCTCGTCGGCGCTGATGGCGTTTTCCACCACCTCGTCACTCGCCACACTTCCGGTCATGCTCGATGCCGCGGAGAACGACCTGCGTATCTCGCGGACGGTGGCCGGTTTCGTCCTGCCGGTGGGCGCGAGCATCGGACGCGCGGGGAGCGCGTTATTCCAGACCGTCGCCGTCCTCTTCATGGCCCGGCTGTACGGTGTCGAGCTCGGCATCCTCGGCGGAGCGCAGGCGGGAGCCGCGGTGTTCCTCACGTCGCTCACGGTGGCGAGCGTCCCCTCCGCGAGCATCGTGAGCCTCGCGCCCGCATTCGCCACGACTGGACTGCCGTTGGCCGGGCTCACGCTACTCCTCGGGCTCGACCGTATCCCCGACATGTTCCGCACGATGACGAACGTGGTCGGCGAGCTGACCGGCGCTGTGGTCGTCGCGGCCGCGGAGGGCGAGAGCCTCGAATGACGTGGGCCATCCCCGCCGCCTATGCCGTGCTGCTCGTGCTGCTCGTCTATCGTCACGCCACTCGTCGTCCCCGATTGAGCGCCTATGCGCCACAGCTCGAGGGACCCCTCGTGTCGGTCATCATTCCGGCACGGGACGAGGCCGCGAACATCGAGAGCTGTATCAGAACCGCGGCGGAGACGAGCTACAAGGCCGTCGAGATAATCGTCGTCGACGATCGCTCGACGGACGGCACGGGCGAGATCGTGGAGCGTCTGATCTCCACCCCCGAGACGCAGGGGCGAGTCCGGCTCGTGCGCGGGGCCGACCTGCCACAGGTGGGTGGCTGGTTCGGCAAACAGTGGGCGCTGGTCCAGGGGTATCGCGCCGCGCAAGGTGAGCTCGTTCTGTTCTTGGATGCCGACACCCGCCAGCACCCCGAGCTCCTGCCCCGGGCGGTGCGAGCCCTCGAGGTCGAGCGTGTCGACTTGCTCAGCGTGCTCTCGCGACAGGAGATGGTGTCGTTCTGGGAACGGCTGGTGCAGCCCCACGTCTTCTTCGCCCTCGCGGCGCGGGTGGGGGACTTACGCCGCGTGAACCGCACGCGGGTCGAGTGGGATGCCATCGCGAACGGCCAATTCATCCTGACGAGCCGGGCGGCGTACGAGATGGTTGGAACGCATGAGACCGTGAGGAACAGCGTGGTGGATGATATGGCGCTGGCTCAAACATTTATACGACACCATCGCGACATATTTCTGACACACGCAGAAGAATTCATGGCTACGCGCATGTATCGGAGCCTCGCCGGCATCCTCGAGGGGTGGACCAAGAACCTCGCGACCGGCATACCGCTGGCCTTTCCCCCGATCCCCTGGCTCCGCAAGCTCGCGCCCTACGTCATGTCGCTGCCCGCACTCGTCTGGATCGGGCCGCCGATCCTGTGGGCGCTGTCCGGGTGGGCGTGGGGCTGGGCCGCGTTGACGACCGCGATCTCACTCGTGATCTGGCTGATGGTGTACCGGGTGGCGGGGGCACCGCTTCGCTACGCGCTGCTCTATCCACTGGGCGCTGCGACGGTGGCGTGCATCATGATACGCTCGGCCCTGAGGGGCTCCCGCCGGATCGAGTGGCGCGGCCGGACCTACCACTCCCTCTGAGTCGAGACGTTGCACGCCGCGAAGACCGGTGGATGGTCGCCCCGCTGCAGCAGGTCGTGGAGCATCTCGTGCTCGGCTAGCATGCGATTGCTCGTCTGGTCCTGCGCCATGTAAATGGTGTGCGGGGGCTGCCACCACCCCTCGCAGCGCCCTTCGTAGGCCGGGCAGGGGTAACTCGAGCCGGGCACCTGGTACCAATCCACACGATCGAAGTCCGCCCAGATCCCGGCGCAGTTTTCGATCTCGGACCACCAGGTCCGATACACCTGGGGCGGAGACCACTCGACGGCGCCCGCTGGCGCGAAGGTGTCGAGACACCCGATCAACAGGAGGAGAGGGACCCACCGCAGAGGAGATCGCATAGGGCTCAAAAATACATCGAGGGAGACGCCTAGTCTTTCCTCCTATCCTGCAACCTTTTAGCTCTATCCCCTATCGAAATCCGCACATGGAGCTCACCATCCCCCGGGTGGCGACACTGCGCAGAGATCCGAACCAGGCGGCGAAGGATGCGGAAACTGCAGACGCGGCGCTCGCGGCCTCGGGCGACGGCAGTGCCTTCGAGCGGCTGTACCGGACGCACGTGGCGCGAGTGCACAGCCTGGTGCGGCGCATGATCGGCCCGGAGCACGCCGACGACGTCGCGCAGGACGTGTTCATCCGGGCGTGGAACAAGCTCTCCACGTTCCGAGGCGATGCGGCGTTTGG
This sequence comes from Gemmatimonadales bacterium, assembly GCA_035577025.1. Classification (GTDB taxonomy): domain Bacteria; phylum Gemmatimonadota; class Gemmatimonadetes; order Gemmatimonadales; family GWC2-71-9; genus AG41. The sequence continues at coordinate 34,958 of DATLVU010000058.1, read as the reverse complement.
GACGTGGCTGCACCGCCTTGCGGTGAATGTGATTCTCGCCCGGCGATCCACGGTCGGCACCGAGCGGAGCCGGTACGACGACTCGGAGCACGCGTTGGACGCGGTGGCGGGCCGCCCGCCGGCCCTGGAGATGTCGATGGATTTCGAGGAAGCGATGGGGCAGCTGCCGGACGGGGCGCGACAGGTGTTCGTGCTGCACGACATCGAAGGCTATCGCCACGAGGAGATCGCGGACATGCTGGGAATCGTGCCGGGGACGTCGAAGTCGCAGCTGCATCATGCGCGGATGGCGCTGCGGAGACATTTGGAGCGATGAGGCAGGTGTCCGGTATCCGGTGGCCGGTGTCCGGTGTCCGAATCAGGGTGGAGGACGTATGAAGGACCAGTGGACGGATCGACTTTCGGAATACGTGGACGGCGAGCTTACGCCGGCCGAGCGGACGGCGCTCGAGGCGCACCTGGCGGCGTGCGGCGCGTGCCGCCAGACGCTGGAGGATCTGCGCCGGGTGGTGGCCCGGGCGCAAGCCCTGGACGACCGGCCGCCGGCGGCCGACCTGTGGCCCGGGGTCGCGGAGCACATCGGTGTAGTGAGTCTCGCGTCCCGGCGCGCCGGGCGGCGGTTGTCGTTCACGGTGCCACAGCTCGCCGCAGCAGCGGTGGTGCTGACGTTCCTCTCCGCCGGCTCTGTGTGGCTCGCACTCCGGAATCGACCGACGCTCCCCTCCCCGGCACCGGGCACCACCGCCGCCATGAGCAACGTGGGCATGTCCCCGCTGGACCCCCGCACCGCCGCCTCCGTGGCAGCGCTCGAGCAGACGCTCGCGCGCAATCGCGACCGGCTCGACACCGCTACCGTCCGCGTGATCGAGAAAAACCTGGGGATCATCGACCGGGCGATCCGAGACGCGCAGAGCGCGCTCGCCGCCGACCCGGCGAACCCGTATCTGAACCAGCATCTTGCACAGGAAACACGGCGTAAACTTGAGCTCCTGCGCCAGGCGGCGACGCTCGCCAGCGCGCGGAGCTAGAGAGGAAAGAGAACCAGCATGCTCATGACCCTGGCGACGATCGCCGCCCTCGGGATCGCCCAACAGACCGACACGACCATCCCCGTGCGGGCAGGTGCTCGCCTCGAGGTCTCGAACTTCGGAGGCGAGATCGCCGTCAAGACGTGGAACAAGAGCGCCGTGCGCGTTCAAGCGACCCATTCGGGCCGAGATCGGATCTCGATCGACGCCACGGACCAGTACGTACGCGTGAAGTCGGAGGGCCGGCGGGGACCCTCACAGCTGGTCGATTACGACATCACGGTCCCTGCCTCGATGGCCCTGACACTCTCGGGCGTCTACACCGACATCTCCGTCGACGGGTCGCAGGGGGAGGTCACTGTGGAAACCGTCGAGGGGTCGGTGAAGGTCTCGGGTGGAGCTGGGAACGTCTCCCTCAAGTCCGTGCAGGGCGAGGTGACACTCGAGAACGCCCGGGGCCGCATCTCTTTGAGCAGCGTGAATGAAGCCATCACGGCGAGCGGTATCTCTGGAGACCTATCGGCGGAGACCGTGAACGGCGACATCAGGATGACCCAGATCGAGTCCGCGAACACCGACGCCACTACGGTCAACGGGGAAATCATCTACGACGGGACCATCAAGGACGGCGGGCGCTATCGCTTTTCGACCCACGACGGTGACCTGCGCGTGGCCGTGCCCGAGAAGGCGGGCGTCTCCGTGTCTGTAGCCACGTTCAACGGGGACTTCAGCTCCTGCTTCCCGGTGCAGCTCAGCCGGAAGACCAAGCATCGGTTTGATTTCACCATCGGCTCGGGCAGCGCGAGGATCGAGCTGGAATCGTTCAACGGCGACATCCGGCTGTGCCGTCCCGGGCAGGTGGCCAAAGGCAAGCACGAGGATCACGACGATCAGGAGGAGGAATGACCATGCGCGTCGTCACGCTGGCGCTCGCCACGATTGGACTCACCCTCGCCGCGTCGCGAGTCGCCGCGCAGGGTGACTTCCACTGGAAGGGGAAGATCGCCGCGGGCAAGACCATCGAGATCAAAGGCATCAACGGCGACATCGATGCCGTGGCGGGGTCGGGCGACGTAGAGGTGACCGGCGTCAAGAGCGCGCACCGCAGTGACCCCGACGAGGTGAAGATCGAGGTCGTGCCCTCAGAGGACGGCGTCACGATTTGCGCGGTGTACCCGAGCGACGGTCGCCGGGAGAACACCTGCGAGCCGGGCGAGCACGACCACACGAGCACGCGAAACAACGACGTGCGAGTCGACTTCACGGTGCGGGTGCCGGAGGGCGTGCGCTTCCGGGGCGCCACGGTGAACGGCAAAGTGGAGGCGGCGAACCTCTCGAGCGACGTCGATGCCACCACGGTGAACGGCAGCATCCGGATCTCGACCACGGGGTACGCCGAGGCGCGGACGGTGAACGGCTCGATCGTGGCGTCGATGGGGAAGGCGACGTGGACCGACGCGCTCGACTTCGCCACCGTGAACGGCGGGATCACGCTGGATCTGCCCGCCAACCTTTCGACCGAGGTGAGGGCCACGACCGTGAACGGCGAGATCGAAACAGACTTTCCCCTGACGATCACGGGAAAGTTCGGACCGCGACGCTTGAACGGAACGATCGGGAGCGGCGGGCGGCGGCTGGATCTGTCCACGGTCAACGGATCCATCAAGCTCAGAAAAGCCGGTTGAAGAAACGGGAGCAGGGAGCAGGGAGCGGGGAGCAGTACCCTCCGCGCCCGCTCCCGCTCCCGCAGTAATTCAGCCCTCCCTGCAGAACCGCGGTACGTAATCCGAGCCATCAGCGCATCACCTTAGCCCTCGACCGAACCAGGGGCGCCGTGGTGTTGCGGGACCTTCTCGCCCGCACCGAGCAGATCGATGATCTTCGCCACCTCTTTGGGGCGCTCGGGTTCCAGGCGGCGTGGGAGCACGTGCCACCCGGTCCCTGGCTCGGTCCCGAGCAGGCTGAAGCGGCGGGCGTGCGGCGCGCGACGCTCATCGCGCGCCACCAGGCGTTCCGCGTGTTCGCCCTCGACGCGCGGGAGCCGGAGCGGGCGGCTCGGGCGGCCGCCCGGCGGCTCGCGGCCACCGCGGAGCGCGGGCTCGCGTGTGCCCTCGGTTCGGGCCCGCGCCGCCTGGTGTGCGCGACCTGGCGGCCCGCCGCGCGCGGGTCCCCGGTCCGCTCCACCGCCATCCCGCTCGAGCGCCCCTCCGGTGCGTCGATCGCCACGCTGGAGCGGCTCAGCCCTCTCCCAGGCGAAACCTCGCTCGCCCTCAGCTTGCGAATCGGCGAAGCGCTCGCGAGCGAGGGAGTCACACCCCGCTTCTTCCGGGCATTCCGGTCGACGCTGGAGCGGCTGACCGACCGGCTGGCCGCGCCGCGGAGCCGGTCCGAGCGCCACGTGCTCGCTTTGACCGCGCTCACCCGCGTGCTCTTCCTCTATTTCGTCCAGGCAAAGGGGTGGCTCGACGGCGATCGGCGTTACCTCATCCATCGCTTTGATGCGAGCGCCGCCGCCCGGCGCCCGTTTCATCGCCAGGTATTCGATCCGCTGTGCTTCGGGGCCCTCAACCGCCCGCCGCAGGATCGGTCGGGAGCGGCGCGCGCCCTGGGCGACGTGCCGTTCTTGAACGGTGGGCTGTTCGAGCCGACCACGCTCGAGCGGCGTCTCGGGCCGGCGCGCTGGTCGAACCTCGACTGGCGTGACGCGTTCGACGATCTGTTCGAGCGCTTCCACTTTTCCGCGCGGGAGGAGGAGAGCGGGGACGCCATCGCGCCCGACATGCTGGGCCGGGTATTCGAGGGCGTGATGGATCCCGTCGAGCGGCGGAGCAGCGGGAGCTACTATACGCCGGCCGCTCTCGTGCGAGAAATCGTACGAGCGGGTCTGCTGTCAGTGCTCGAGCACCGCTTCAAGCTCGCCGCGGGGGCGGCGGAGGGTTGGATCTATCAGGGCACGTGCCCGGACTCTCCGCCCGACGTGCGGGGCATCGCCGTTCTCGACCCGGCGGTCGGGTCGGGAGCCTTCCTTCTCGGGGCCCTCGAGGAGCTCACGCGCCTGCGGTGCACCGGAGGTGAAGGCCCGGTGCTCGCGGTGCGACGCGACGTCATCGCGCGCTCGTTGTTCGGCGTGGATCTCAAGATCACGGCCGTCAGGCTCGCCGAGCTGCGCCTGTGGCTCGCGTTGATCGCCGACCAGGACGACACCGACCTCGCGCGTGTCGCGCCGCTCCCGAATCTCGACGGGCACGTGCGACAAGGAGACGCCCTGCTCGATCCCCTGGCGACGGCGCGCTCGCTGGCCGGGACCAGCGCCGTTGGCACCGCCGCGACCGCCCTCGAGGTGGAACGACTTGCTGTGGCCCGCCGGGTGCTGTTCGCGCTGACCGGATCGGCGAAGCGTCAGGCCGTCGCGGAACTCGGCCGCGCAGAGAGCGCGCTGGCGCAGCGTTGGCTCGCGGCGAGCACCGCCGCCCTCGATCGGCGGGCCGCCGAGCTCGTCGCCACCGCGAAGGATCGCGACCTGTTCGGCGGGCGCCGTGGTCTCACAGCCGTGGAGCGCACGCTGCTGCGCCGGGTGCGAGCCAGTCGGCGCGCGCTTCGGGCCGCCAGCCGCGATCTCGCCAAGCATGGCGGCGCGCCCTTTTTCGCGTTCGAGTCGCATTTCGCCGACGCGATGGCACGCGGCGGGTTCGACTTGGTCGCGGGCAACCCGCCGTGGGTGCGCGGTGAGCGAGTGCCCGGCCAGGTGCGCGAGGCGCTCGCCACGCGCTATGCCAGTTGGAGGCCGGACCAGAGCCGCGGGTTCGCGCACCTGCCGGATCTCGCCGTGGCGTTCGTGGAGCGTGCACTCGAGCTCACCGCTCCCGGAGGCACGACGGCGCTGCTCCTCCCGGCCAAGCTCACCACGAGCGGCTACGCGGCCGTCCTGCGGCGGAGGCTCGCTCGGGGCACGCGACTCGAGCGAGTAGCGCCGATACCCCCATCGGATGGGGCGTTCGCGGCCGCCGTCTATCCCCTGGCGCTCATCGCGACGCGGATGGAGCCGAGCGGACGCGAGCGGGTCGCGATCGCGCTGGGCCCCAAGAGCACCGTCCCGTCGATCCCACAACGGGCTCTGGCGGCGGAAGGGCCGTGGATCCTGGCCCACGACGCGACGCGCGTGGCGCAGCGCCTGCGCGCTGCGTACCCGACCGTCCGTGATCGATGGACCCCGCAGCTCGGCGTGAAGACCGGCGCCGACGACGTGTTCCTCGTCCGGAAACCCAGCGCCGCGACGCGACCCGCCCTGCGCGGTCGGGACATCGAGCCGTGGCGAGCGACACCGGCGGCATACCTCCTGTGGACCCATGGTCCCGACGGCCGCCCTCTGGCGCGCCTTCCGGCTGAGCTAGCGCGAACATTCGCCCCACATCTCGAGCGCTTATGTCGCCGCAGCGATTACCGCAGCGGTCCGGCCTGGCAGCTGTTCCGCACGGCCCTCGCCGACGCGCCATACCGCGTCATCTGGCCCGACCTGGCGCGGAGGCTCAAGGCCGTGGTGCCCGACGCGGGCGTCGTTCCCCTCAACACGACGTATGGGATCGCCACCCGCCAAGTGGACGACGCCTACGCGCTCGCGGCGTTGTTCAACTCCCGCTGGCTCACCGCACTGGCGCGGCTGCACGCGGATCCCGCGCGCGGAGGGTTTCGACGGTTCAACGCGCGGGTCGTGGGTGGGCTGCCCATCCCGTCGGGTGACGCGGCCGCATGGCGGAGCCTCGCAGATCAAGGACGCCGCCACGCGTCCGACGATGCCTCCATCGCCGACTTCTACGAGCTCGACGCGGCGGATCGCCGTGCTCTCGATACCGCGGATCCTGTCTGAGCACCTCGCGCCGCTCTCCGAGCCGCTCGCGTGTCTCCTCGCGCCGGGGGCGGGGGCGGGGGCGATCGCGGCACCGGCGGGGGTCGCCGCGCTCGGGGCGCGCGCGCTGCTCGACCTCCCATCGAGCGAGGAAATAGAGAAGCGGCGGTGGCCTGGCTGGCTCGCCCCGCATCAAGTGCCAGCCGCGGAGAGGCTGGCGGCCATTCTCGGGAAGCACCGCGGCGCGTTGCTCGCGGACGCCGTGGGCCTCGGCAAATCGTACGTGGCGCTTGCGGTCGCGCTCGCCCGCGGGGAGCCGTTCGTACTCGTCGTCCCCGCGGTCTTGGTCTCCCAGTGGCGTGCCTTACTCAAGGAGCACGGAGCCGAGGCGCCGATCATCACTCACGAGGGGTTGAGCGGCTCAACGGTCAGACTGACCGATCGTCCGACTGTCCGACTATTTCTTGTTGACGAAGCCCACCGCTTCAGGAACCCGGGCACGCGGCGCTATCGCGTGCTCGCTCGTCTGGTCGTCGATGCGAGCGTGCTGCTCGTGACCGCCACGCCGGTGCACAACAGAATTGGCGATATCTGCCACCTGCTTCGGCTGTTTCTCCGCGATCACGACCTCACCGCTCTCGGAGTCCCCTCGTTGCTCAAGGCGGCCCGCGGGGATTGCGACCGGCGCGCGCTGACGGCCGCCGTCGCGCGGTTGGCGGTCTCGCGCTCGCGCGGCCGGGTGCGGGCGGGATACGGGCTGGGGCGCGTGCCGCTCGCATTTCCGATCCGGGCGGCGGGTCGGTCGTGGCGTGTGGGGTGCGCGCCGGACGCGGTGCTCCGAGAGCTGGCCGCCGGTGTGGCGCGACTCCACGGCGGACGCGATGCGGCGGCGCTATTTCGTCTGGTGTTGCTGTCACAACTCGCCTCGAGTCTCCCCGCGTTTCGCGCGAGCCTCGGGCGCTACGAAGCGTTCCTGGAGCAGGGCGCCGCGGCTGCGACGGACGGCAAGACGCTCACCCGGGCCGATTTTCGGCGGCTGTTTCCCGCCGGGACCGAGGAGCTGCAGCTCGTGTTCCTGCCGCTCGTGCTCCCGCCCGAGGGGGGGGTCTCCACCACGAGCGAGCGAGACCGCGATCTGGTTCGCTACTTGAAAGACCGGGCGCGGTCTAACATCGACCCCAAGGCCGAGGCGCTCGGGAGGTTGCTCGACGAAGGAGATGTGAAAACGATTGTGTTCGTGCAGGCTCGGGCGACCCTCCATCATCTGATGCGCCAGTTGCGCGGCCGGCGGGTGGCGGCGGTTGCCGGCGATCGGGGCTGGTTCGGGAGCGAGGCCGCGAGCTGCGAAGAGGTGATCCGCGCTTTCGCACCACGCGCCCAGGGAGCGTCCCCTCCCACGGCCGCGCTCACGACCGATGTCTTGATTGCCACCGACCTCCTGAGCGAGGGCCTCAATCTGCAAGACGCCGCCCGGGTGATTCACTACGATCTCCCGTGGAGCCCGGCGCGTCTGGCGCAGCGAGAGGGGCGGATTGATCGCGCCGCGTCGCCTCATTCACGCATCGAGACGACGACGTTCCTCCCACCGGAGCCGCTCGCCGCGGCGTTGGCGGTGGAGCGGCGGCTGGCAGTGAAGCGGCGCGTGCAGGCGCGAGCCGGTGGCGGCCGGGAGGGCTTCGATTGGTGCGACCGGCTCCAGGGCATCGCTACCACGATCCCGGCTCCTCACCGCTCGTGGACCGCGATTGTTGCCCGGGAGCGAGCGGCCGTCCTAGTGATAAGGATCGGCGGTCGGGTGGAGGGGTTCGTCGGGACGGATGCGGGCGTGCGGGCCGATCCCGAGCAGGCTGCGCTATTGCTCGAGCGGGCGGCTCGCGCCGAGCGCGCGCCCGACGCTCCCACGCAGCGACCGTTTCTCGATCGCGTGCTCCGGCAGGTCGGGCCCCTGTGTCGTCGGCGGCTCGACGCCGTCGAGGCAGCCCGCTGGCGCGCCGCCGATCGCGACCGGCTGAGCCGCAGGTTGATCCCCTGGGTGTTGAGTGCCGCACGCCGGGCGGCGGTCCAGCGCCGTCCGGCCGAGCTGCATCGGCTGGACGAGCTCGTTTCGCGGCTCGCGCTCGGTATGACGGCGGGTGAAGAGCTCCTGCTCGAGGACCTGGTGACTCGGCGGGCGGCGCTCTCGGTCCGGGACGTGCTCGCCTGGCACGAGCGGCTCCGCCCTCCCCTTGCAACGGAAGACGTCGCCGTACCTCAAGTCGAGCTGGTGGCGGCAGTGGTCTTCGGGCCCGCCTAGTGGTCTTGGTCCTCGAGCAGGAGCTCTTCGAGATCCAGGTCCCGCTGAACCCGGCGCATCACGGCATCGTTGATCGCGCCGCTATCGCGGAGCCGCAGGAGCTCGCGTCGCTCGGCGGCCAGCAGCTCGCGCGCGAGCCGCCGATGCGCGGCCGACTTTGCCTCCATGACTCCGTCCACGGTGCCATCCGCCCGGCTCTGGAGCCGGCGCGCTCGATGCCGGTAGTGGTCGCGCGTGTCGTTGAGCGTATACGGATGCACCCAGGGCTCCTTGGAGAGCTCCTCGAGCCGCGCCAGGGCCACCTCCGCGGTCCGCAGCCGTGCATCCGTCTCCTCACGGCGCTCCTCCTCTCCGGTCTCTTTGACGCCGAGCCAGCGCAGCAGCGGGGCGAGCGTGAACCCCTGCCCGAGCAGGGTCACGACGATGACGCCGTATGTGACGGCGATGATCGCGTCGCGGCCCGGGAAAGGCGCACCCGCGGCGGTCGCGATCGGAACCGCGGCGGCGAGGATGAGCGAGTCGCCGCCCCGCAGGCCCGCCCAGCCCACGACCGTGAGGGTCTGCCAGCGCGGGCGCGCTTCACGTGGCCGTAGCGCGGGACCCAGAAGCCAGCGGAAGTTCCCGGAGAAATAGACCCAGAGGAGTCGCGCCACGATCACGGCGAGGCCCACCAAGGCCGCTTCCCTCGCCAACTCGAGCGCGCTCGCGGCGGTCAGGCCCTCGAGAATCGGGCGCAACGCGAGGCCCGTTATGATGAAGATGAGCCCCTCGAGGATGAACACCACGACATCCCACATGCTGACGTTCTGTACGCGCGTGTCCGCCGCCACGAACCGCGGCCCCACGCGTCCGAGATAGATCCCCATGGCGACCACGGCCAGGATTCCCGAGACCCCGAAGTGCTCGGCGGGGAGATACGCCGCGTAGCCCGAGAGCAGCGAGATGGTGTTCTCGACCTCGGGATCGTGAATGTGCCGGCGCACCCTGCCCAGGAGCCACGCCACGACGAGCCCGACCGCGATTCCGCCGGCAGCTACCCAGAGGAACCGTATGCTCGAGGCGACGAGCGAGAACGCGCCCGTCACCACGGCCGCGATCGCCACGCGGTAGGCGACGATCGCCGCGGCATCATTGATCATGCTCTCGCCCTCGAGCACGGTCACGATGCGGCGCGGCATCGGCAGCCGCCGCAGGAACGCCGTCGCGGCCGCCACGTCGGGCGGCGAGACCACGGCGCCGAGCACGAACGCCGAGGCCCACGGCATCCCCGGGATCACACGGTGTGCAACCCAGCCGATCACGAGGGTCGCAAACAGCACGTGTCCCACGCCGAGCGACAGAATCGGGCGGAAGGTGGCACGCACATCTCGGTAGGACGCGAGCAAGGACGCCCGATACAGGAGCGGCGGGATGAAGATCAAAAAGACCAGCTGCGGCTCGAACCGAACGGCGGGAAGTCCCGGAAGGAGGGCGACGAGCAGCCCGCCGGTGACGAGCAGGGCAGGCGTGGGAATGGCCAGCCGCCGCGACACGAGGGCAAGAAACGTGACGCCTACCAACAGCGCGAGGACGGTCTCGAAATTCTGCACGCTATTCGCTCCGAACGCCGGAAACGGAGTCGCGGTTCCAACGACAGATTGGAGGCATGGCCGCCCTCACCCTGCGCGGCGCGATCGCCCGGCTCGCGAAATTGTACGGCCGGCTGCCCCGCCCGCCAGCCACGGACCCGTTCGCGCTGGTGATTTGGGAGAATTGCGCCTATCTGGTAACGACACGCGGCGGGCCGCGGTGTTCGCGAAGCTCAAGCGCACGGTGGGCCTCGATCCTGCGAAGATCCTCGCGACGCCCCTCCCTGCCCTTGCGAACATCATCGCGGACGGCGGGATGCTCGCGCTGCACCGCGCGGAGAAGCTGCACGCCGCCGCCGAGATCGCGCTCGAGGTCGCGGGAGGGCCAGCGGGGCTCCGTCGCCTCGTCCGGCGAGATCCGCTGGAGGCGAGAAAGGTGCTGCGCCGATTTCCGGGAATCGGCGAGCCAGGAGCGGACAAGGTCCTCCTGTTTGCCAAGAGTCGACGGACGCTCGCACCCGACTCCAACGTGCTGCGCGTGCTCGTCCGGATCGGCTACGGAACGGAGAGCGGCAACTATCAGCGGATGTATCGCTCGGCGGCGATCGCAGTGCAGGCGGAGCTCCCGGCCGATTTCGCATGGCTCATCGCGGCGCATCAGCTGCTCCGCCGCCACGGGCAGGAGCTGTGCAAGCGCGCGGCCCCGCGGTGCGATGCGTGCCCGCTCTCAGCCGGTTGTCGCTGGTATCTCGCCAACCGGTAGTTACCTTCTGGCGTGTCTCTCTCCACGTTCCTGTTCGATCTCGATGGAACACTCATCGACTCCATCGACCTGATCCTGCGCTCGTATCGCCATACGATGCGCACCCACCGTGGGCACGACCCCGGCGACGACGTGTGGATGAATGGGCTGGGCACGCCACTGTGGGTGCAGTTTCGGCAGTTCACGGAGGATCCGGCGGAAATCGAAGCCATGGTCGCGACCTACCGCGCCTATAACCTCGCGCATCACGACGAGATGGTACGACCGTACGCGGGCGTGGTGGACGCGGTCCGCACCCTCGAGCGCCGCGGCAAGGCGCTTGGCCTCGTCACGAGCAAGCTCCGAAGCGGGGCGTTGCGCGGGCTCCGGTTGGCCGGACTCGAGGACGCATTCACCGTCATCGTCGGTGCGGACGATGTGACGCACCCCAAGCCTCATCCCGAGCCGGTCCTCATGGCGCTGGAGCGCTTGGGCGCGCGCGCGGCAGACGCGGTCTTTGTCGGGGATTCGCGCCATGACATCGAATGCGGTCGAGCGGCAGGCGTGAAGACCGCGGCCGTGTTATGGGGACCGTTCGACCGTTCCCACCTTGCCGACCTCGACCCCGATTACTGGCTGGAAACGCCCGCGGACCTCAGTTTACTGACACCCGCCATCTGACACCGGAAACCGGGAGGAATCCTTGCGTTTCGTTTCATTCGAGCTCGAGCGCTGGCAGAGCACCTGGGAAAACCGCGTGCGGTACAACCTTTCTGAATCGGGTGTCCATCCCCTCTCGATTGCAGAGCTCCTGGAGCTCGCGGGCGCGGCCGCGAAGCCACTCCTCGACCTCCGGCTCGGGTACAGCCAGTCGAACGGCACCGATGTGCTGCGCACCCGGATCGCCGCGCTCTATCCGGGCGTCTCGCCGGAGCAAATTCTCGTCACGACGGGCAGCGCGGAGGCGAACTTCTGCGTCTGCTGGCGGCTGATCGAGCCGGGCGACAAAGTGGCGGTCATGCTTCCGAATTACCTGCAGACGTGGGGACTGGCCCAGAATTTCGGCGGTCAGGTGCGCGGGTTCGCGCTGCACGCCGAGGCTGGGTGGGAGCCCGCGGCCGACGAAGTGCGGAGCGCGATCGGGCCCGGGACGAAGCTCGTCGTGGTGACCAACCCCCACAATCCCACAGGCCACGTCCTCTCGGACGAGATGCGCAAGCTCATCGTGAGCCGCGCCGCGGAGGTCGGGGCGTGGCTGCTCGCCGACGAGGTGTACCAGGGCGCTGAGCGCAACGGGGTGACCACGCCGTCGCTCTGGGGCAGCTACGAGCGGGTGATCGTCGTGAGCGGGTTGTCGAAGGCGTACGGCCTGCCCGGCCTGCGCATCGGCTGGATCGTGGCCCCACCCGCGTTTTCGGCCGAGGCGTGGGCCCGGCACGACTACACGACGATCGGACCAGCGGGCGCGAGCGATTATCTCGCCGCCGTCGCGCTCGAACCCAAGGTGCGGAGCAAAGTGCTCGAACGCACCCGGCGGATCCTCGTCGCGAACTACCCCGTGCTCGAGGAGTGGTTGAAGCGCTTCGGCGACACGTTCAGCTGGCACGCCCCGCAAGCCGGGGCCATCTGCCTCGTCAAGTATCGCCCGGAGATCAACGGCCTCGACCTGGTCGAGCGCATGCGTGCCGGGCATAGCGTGCTGCTCGTTCCAGGCGAGCATTTCGGATTGCCGCACTACCTGCGACTCGGTTTCGGCGAGGAGCTCCATCATTTCCGGGAAGCGCTGGGTGAGACCGAGCGCGGGTTGAAGCGAGCGTTCGCCGACTGAGATGCGGGTCGTCCCGCTCGAGGCGTTTCGCGACAAGATCCCCTTTTCGGTAGCGATTGCCGCGGCCGAGCGCGCGTTCAGGGCGCTCGGGCTGGGCGAAGCCGCGCTGCCCGACCCGATGGTGCTCGAGCTGCGCGAGCAGCACGCGGAAGTGCACGTGAAAGGCGCGCACTTGAAGGGGGCGCGTCACATCGTCCTCAAGGTCGCGACCGGATTCTACCGGAACCAGTCGAAGGGCCTCCCGTCGGGCGACGGCATGTTCCTCCTGCTCGACGCCGCCACCGGCGTCCCGGACGTGCTGCTCGAGGAGCACGGCTACCTGACGGATTTGCGCACCGCGGCCGCTGTCGCACTCACGCTCAGATACCTGGCACCGAAAGACGCTCGCGAGGCGCTCCTCGTCGGCGCTGGGGCGCTGGCCCGCCTCACGGCGCGGGCCATGATCGCCGAGATGCCGCTCGCGCGGCTGACCCTGTGGAATCGCACGCGCGAGCGCGCGGAAAGCCTGGCCCGGGAGCTCGCCCAGGTCGTGGACACGCGTATCGCCTCCGCGCTCGAATCGGCCGTGCGCGACAACCGCGTGATCGTAACCGCGACGGCCAGCACGACACCCCTCGTCATGGCCTCATGGGTGGGTCCCGGAACACACGTCACGTCGGTGGGCACGGGGAGCCCGGAGAAGATCGAGCTCGAGCCGGCCCTCCTGGCGCGCGCGGACAAGCTCGTCGCGGACCGCGTCTTCCAGACGGAACGGTACGGCAACCTGCACCACGCCGTCGCCGCGGGCGTGATGACGCCCGACAAGGTCTACGCGGAGCTCGGCGACCTCGCCGCGGGTCGAAAGCCGGGGCGGGAGAGCACGACGGAAGTGACGATCGCCGACCTGACGGGCGTCGGCGTGCAGGACGCCGCGATCGCGCAGGCTGTCGTGGAGGTGTTGGGGCTGTGAGGTTCTAGGTCAATCCCCGCAACACGAGGTAGCTGAGCCCCGCGATCCCGGCGGACGCCGGGATCGTGAGGATCCAGGCCCACACGATCCGCCCCGCCACACCCCAGCGGACGGCCGAGAGCCGGTTGGCGGCGCCCACGCCGGTGATCGCCCCGGTAATGGTATGGGTGGTGCTCGCCGGAATGCCCGCATAGGTGCAGATGAAGAGGAGCGCCGCCCCGCTCGTCTCCGCGCAGAATCCGCCGAATGGTGCGAGCTTAGTGAGCCGCTGGCCCATGGTCTTCACGATCCGCCAGCCGCCCGCTGCGGTGCCGAGAGCGATCGCCGCCTGGGCAGCGAGGATGACCCAGAGCGGAATGTCGTGCGTCGTCAGATGGAATGCCTGTATGGGAAAGTTCGTGAACTTGTCCTGCTCGGCGACGAGCAGGCCGACGATGATGCCCATCGTCTTCTGCGCGTCGTTCCCCCCGTGGCCGAGCGAGAACGCGGCCGCCGATCCGAGCTGGAGCACCCGGAACGTCTTGTCCACGCGTCGCGGCACAGCACGTCGCAACAGCCAGGAGAGCGCCACCGTCAGGGTGAGGGCGAAGATCATGCCCAGGAGCGGCGCCAGGAAGATGAACGCGATCGTGCCCACCCACTTCCCGGGCAACACGAGCGATGCCACGCCGGCCTTGGCGATCGCCGCGCCCGCCAGGGCACCCACCAGGGCGTGGGAGGACGACGACGGGATGCCCCCGTACCACGTGATCAGGTCCCACGCGATCGCGCCGATCAACGTGGCGAGTATGACGCTCGAATCCACGATGCTCGGATCCACGATCCCCTTGGCGATGGTCTTCGCGACCGCCGTGGTGAAAATGAACGCGGCGACGAAGTTGAAGAACGCCGCCCACACCACCGCGAAGCTGGGCGAGAGGACGCGGGTGGAGACGACGGTGGCGATGGAGTTTGCCGCGTCGTGGAAGCCGTTGACGAAGTCGAACGCCAGCGCGACCAGGATGATCGCGAGGACGAACCAGACGGAGGCGAACATCAGGCGTGCTTGATGGTGATCGACTCAAGCACGTTGGCGACGTCTTCTCCCTGATCGAGCGTCAGCTCGAGGTTGTCGTAGATCTCCTTCCATTTGATGATTTCGACCGCGTCACGCTCGGTCTTGAACAGTTCGCCGAGCGCTTCCTGGTAGATCGCATCGCCGGCTTCTTCGAGCTTTTTCGCCTCGATACAGAAGCGCAGCACATCGTCGCCCTTCTTGAGGCGGCCTACGCCTTCCGCCAGCACGCCCACCATTTGTTGAATCACTTCGGTGAGCTGCTTGACGCCCTGCGGGGAGGGACCGAGCCGGAAGATCTGCGAGCGGCGGGCCGTCCCGTCGATCGCGTCCATCACGTCGTCCAGATCGGAGGCGAGCTGGTGGATATCCTCGCGGTCGAGAGGCGTGATGAAGGTGCGGTCGAGCCGGTTCACGATCTCGTGCGTGACCTGGTCCGCCTCATGCTCGAGTCGCTTGATCGCTTCCACTTGCGGCGTGCGACGGTCCGGCGCGGCGTCGAACAACTCGCGCAGATGTTGCGCTGCTTCCGTGTTACGTGTGGCGACCGCGACGAACAGATCGAAAAACTCCTCTTCCCGGGGCAGCAGGCGCACGGTGGTCCTCGCGAGCAATGGGGAAAATCCGCGGAAAACATAGCGGGCCGCGGCGGGACTCACTAGGTTAGTCGCTCCACCTCGACCGACCGGAGACCACCGCATGGCGACCACTCCCCCCCAGCAGCAGACGGAGTTCGTCAAGGCGCTCTCCCGGCTCGACGCCACGGCGCTCGTCGTCGGCTCGATGATCGGATCCGGGATCTTCATCGTCTCGGCGGAGATCCTGCGAGAAGTGCACGCTCCGGGGCTGTTGCTGGTGGTCTGGGCGGCCTCGGGCGTCGTCACGCTGATGGGCGCGCTCACCTACGGTGAGCTGGCGGCGATGTTCCCACGCGCGGGCGGTCAGTACGTCTACCTCCGCGAGGGGATTTCTCCCCTCTTTGGCTATCTCTACGGCTGGACCCTGTTCACGGTCATCCAGACGGGCACGATCGCGGCGGTCGCCGTGGCGTTCGCGCGCTTCAGCGCCGTGTTCTGGCCCGCGCTCACACCCGACGTCTTTTTGGGCGGGACGGTCCACTTCCCCCAACCCATCGGCGATATCGCGGTGGGCCTGTCGCCGCAACGCATCCTCGCGGTGATCTCGGTGATCGTCCTGACCTGGATCAACGTGCGCGGCGTGCGCACGGCGGCGATCATCCAGACCACGCTCACCGCGGTGAAGACCGGAGCGTTGGCGTTGCTGATACTCCTGGGCCTCACGATCGGCCGGCACGCCGAGGCGCTGGCGGCGAATTTCGGACCCAACTTCTGGGCGACCGGAAGCGTTGCCGTCGGATTGGGCGCGATCGGCGCTGCCATGGTCGGGTCGCTCTTTTCGATGGACGCGTGGAACAACGTGGGGTTTGCCGGCAGCGAGCTCAAGAACGCGGAGCGGGACCTGCCGATCGCAATGGGCGCTGGAGTCCTGATCGTCACGGTGCTGTACGTGCTCGCCAACGTCGCCTATCTGAGCGTGCTCACCAGTAACGCGATCGCGACCGCCCCGCAGGACCGGGTCGCCACCGCCGCGCTCGAAGCGATTCTCGGCGCGCCAGGTCTCAAGCTGATGGCCGCGGCGATCATGATCTCGACCTTCGGCTGCAACAACGGCCTCATCCTCTCGGGCGCGCGCGTCTACTACGCCATGGCTCGCGACGACTTGTTTTTCAAGTCGGCTGGCGTCCTGCATCCGCGTTACAAGACGCCCACCGTGGCGTTGATCGTCCAGGCCGTATGGACGTGTCTCCTGTGTCTCTCGGGCACGTACACCCAGCTCCTCAACTTCGTGATCTTCGCGGCGCTCGTGTTTTACGGACTGACAGCTGTCGCGTTGTTCGTGCTGCGAGTGAAACGGCCGGCCGCGGCTCGCCCGGTGCGTGCGCCGGGCTATCCCTGGTTTCCCGCGCTCTATGTACTCGCGACCGCAGTTATCGCCGCCGACCTCGTCGCACAGGATGCCACTCGGACCTACAGCGTGTTGGGCCTGGTCCTCGTCCTGATCGGGGTCGGGGTGTACTTCGCCTGGCGGGCGATGGTAGGCCAAACTAACGCGCCAACAATGCGTTAGCATCGGTACCCGTCGCCCTTGCTGGATCATCGTTCGGGGGGTGATATTGAGCCCTGACACCCGAACAAATACCGAAGCCACAGGGCTCCGTCGATGGCCGAACCGCTCGAGCTGCCGCTCACACCGCTCCCCTCCCGTCGCCCGCAGTCCCTCCCGTCCCCCCCACCGCCGGTCCCGTGTCCCGACTGCGGCGCGGGGGTGACGCGTCAGTCGGGGTGCCTGGTGTGCGTGCAGTGCGGGTGGGCGAGGTGTGGCTAAAGAGGCAACGGAACGATGGAACGACCGGAAGACGGAACGTTAATTCGGGAGCCGAGCCAGACCTCGCTCCCTCTTTCCGTCGTTCCGTCTGTTGTCCGTTCCGTCGCCTTACCAGTCCTCGATGAGCGCCTCCGGGGGACGAAATTCGTGCAGCTCACCCCCCGTTCCGTCCTCAACTCGCCCGAGCAAACGGGCGTGGACTTCTGGTCGCTCAATCCCTACGTCGGGTGCGAGTTCGGATGCACGTACTGCTACGCCCGCTACGCGCACCGCTACGCGGTCGAGCGCGCGCACGACGCGGGCAAGCTGTCGGACATGGAGTTCCGCGACTTTCGCGGGGAGCATGGTTGGGAGGCATTCGAGCGGCGCATCTTCGTCAAGGAGCGCGTGCTCGACGCGCTCGAGGTGGATCTGCGACGCTACTTTCGCGCCAACGCGGGGAGCGAGGAGCCCACGCCGATCGTGATCGGCACCGCCACGGACCCGTATCAGCCGGCGGAACGCCGGTTCCGCATCACACGGCACGTGTTGGAGCGCCTGTCCCGCTGCGACGGGCTCAACGTCGGCATCATCACGAAGAGCCCGCTCATCGCGCGCGACGTGGACGTGCTCCGTACGCTCCAGCAGCGCAACGACCTCGAAGTCCACGTCTCCCTCATCTCGGTCGACGCGGCGCTCATCAAGCGCGTGGAGGCCCGTTCGCCCACGCCCGCGACGCGGCTGCGAGCGCTCGAAAAGCTCGCCACCGCGGGCGTGCGCGCCGGTCTGATCGTGGCGCCCGTCCTGCCCGGGATCTCGGACGACATGCCGCGTCTGGAAGCCCTGTTTCGCGCGGCGCGCGACGCGGGCGCCAAGTTCGTGCACGCGGGCCCGCTGCGCCTCTACCCGGCGGTGCGAGACCGCTTCCTCCCGATGCTCGTGGAAGGTTTCCCGGACCTCGTGGCGCGCTACCGCCGAGCGTACGACGGTCGGAGCGGCGCGCCGCGCGCGTACGCACGTGCGCTGGCTACACGCGTCAAGAAGCTACAGGCGCGATTCGGCTTTCCGGTGAACAGCGGGATGGTGGATCGCTATCGACCGCGTCACGCGTCCGTGCAGGGATCGCTCGACTTGTAGGAAGCCCAGCTCAGGCGACTTCGGACTCGCTCTTGCGATTCCGCCCCCGGTAATGTCGCACGAGCTCGAGGACCCAGCGCGGGGCGACGTGTCGGCGCGCCTCGTACGCCCGCACGAGCAAATCGGCGATGTCGCGGCCGAGTTGCGCCGCCTGGCCGGGAGAAAGATCCGCGGCGAGCTCGTTCAGCAAGCGCACGAGCTGGCCGATGTGCGGCGGCCGGCTCCCCCGCCCTCGTGCCGCCAACCAGCGCTCGAGCTTGCCGCGCGTCGCGGGATGCGGCACGGAGCCTTTCAGGAAGTTCCGGAGCCCGTTCGGGCTGACGGTGATCTCCGCGGCGGCCTTGCGCAGTGATAAGCCCACGGTCTCGCGCGCGACAGCGTCGCGCAGGATGGGGACGGGCAACGTCGGAACGCTCCGGCGACCAGCGTTCATACGACGCCCCCGAGGCGTGCAATTTGTGCGGTTTGCTTGATGTTACACGGCCTACCCTACCATCAGTTCTAGACCGGTGCAAGCGCGCGACAGACTCGCGTCCACCGCCGAGCTGTTCGAACTGAAACGTCACTACCCTCCTCCCATCGCCTCCACCAACGCCCGAATCGTCCCCGGGGCGTTCCCTTCCAACCGATTGTTCACGAGCAGCAGCGCTTCCAGCCGCCTCCGCATCACCTCGGCCACCACGTGGAGCAGGTCCTGGCGGACCTCAGGTTGGGGATCGCGGATACGGTCGTACGGCTCGAATAGCTTCACCGCGTCGGCGTACGCCCGGCCGGGCCGGAGCAGGGCCCGCACGACCGTGAACCCCGCTGGGAACGTCCAGGGCAGCTCGAGCTGCTCGCCGATCGGTGGCATCTCGTTCCATGAGTTGAAGACGTGGGCGACGCCGTGCAGCGCCAGTACCGCGCCGTGCTCCTCGCACAACAGCTCCGCGTTCCTGAGCTCGACCCCGTAGCGGAAGTCGCGCGGCAGCTGGCTCAAAAAGCGGTCCAGCTGCTCCACCCAGCCGGAGCGTCCAGGCAGGTCCCTGCCTCGCATGGGCTGGAACTCGAACACGAAGCAGCCGGCATGGTCCCGGAAAACCCGCGCGAACGGCCCGAGCACGGCCTCCTTGAACAGGTCGACGTTCAGGAAATCAGTGTTCAGCTGCCGATCGAGTCGTTTGGCCGTGATGCGGTCCCACACCTTGCTCACACACGGAAAACCACCGGGCAGCGCGCGAGCGTACGCCGCGAGCGCCTCCTCGGTCGGCGGTTCGTAGTAGGCGCTGTCGATCCCTACCGTCCCGAACAGGGGATAGCGGGCGTATTCCTCGAGTCGCCGGGCTGGTTCCGCACCGCGATACGGTCGGTGATAGACATCGCCCGCCCAGCCGTCGTAGGTCCAGGTGGAGACCCCGAACTTGATGTTGGAGGGAATGCGCCGCGCGAGCGCGACGAGATCCGCGCGCGGCGCCGGAAGGGCGGCGAGGTTGTCGAAGAGATTCGGCTGATTACGGCGAGCCATTAGAAGTCACAATATACCAATGGCTTACCTCGTCGGTCAGCAGGCTTGCGACAATCTCGATCTTCGGGATATATTCGGGTCCCATTTTCGATCCGCCATGGCCCGAAAGTCCTACCTGACGAGCGACTCTGCGGCGTGCTGTTGGATCCCCCAGTTCGCGCTGCGCTCGGAGACCGCTCGACGACCCGAGCTCGTGTCGCACCCCGTGGCGCTCATCGCGCCCGACAATACCCGCCGGGTGTGGCAGCTGTCGTCGCTCGCCCGGCGCGCCGGGGTGAAGCCGGGAATGACGGTGAGCCAGGCCATTGGAGTCTGCCCCGCCCTCAAGCTGTGCGAGCCCGATCCCGTGCATTACGACGGGGAATTCTCCCGCTTGCTCGCGGCGCTCTCCCACGTGAGTCCGGTGATCGAGCCCGCGGAGCTGGGGAGGGGTTTCGTGGGCACCGATGGTCTGGAGGGGATTTACGGTACGCCCGAGAAGATCGTCGAAGAAATAAAGTGCGGAGTGCGGAATGCGGAGTGCGGAATTGAGGCTGCACTGCGGATTGGGTGGGGCAAGGGGAAGTTCGTCTCCTGGGTCGCGGCGACTCGCGCGCGACCGGGACAGGCAATCATCGTGCGGCCTGGGGAGGAGGGGAAATTCCTCGCCTCTCAACCGATCTCCGTCCTCCCGCTCGATCTCGACACGCATCGCCGGCTGCGGCAGCTCGGGTTGAAGACGCTCGGCGCGCTGGCGGCGCTTCCGGAGGAAGCGGTGGCCTCGCAGTTCGGCGCCACCGGACGACGGTTGTGGCGGCTCGCGGCGGGACGAGTGTCGGAGCCAGTGGTGGGGCGGGTCGCGCCCGAGCCGATCGTCGCGGCACTCGCGTTTTTCTCTCCGGTCGCCGGGAGGGAGCTGCTCGAGATGGCGCTCGATCGGTTGATCGAGCGGGCGCTCAAGGATCCGCGTCGAATCGGCTGGCGCGTGCAGGCGGTGCGTGCATGCGCCGGACTCGAGCAGGGTGCGTCGTGGCTCGCCGCGGTGACGCTCAAAGAGCCTACGGCCGATCGCGATCGCATCGCTGCCCCGCTCAAGACGCAGCTCGAGCGGTCGCCACCCGCCGGTGCGGTCGAGCGGCTCGTAGTCGAGTTCACCGCGTTCGTGCCGGGCACCGAGGAGCTGCAGCTGTTCGCCCGCGATGCGACTTCCGCGGCGCGCGCCGCCCGACGGCACGCCCTGCAGGGCGCTGCGCGCGAGATCAAGCTGCGGGTCAAGCGGTCATTCCTGTATCACATCATCGAGGTGCAACCATGGTCGCGGCTCCCCGAGCGGCGGTATGCGCTGATCGACTATGAACCGTGAGCGGTGAGAGGGTAAGCGGTGAGTGGCAAAACCAATGACAGAATTCGGGCACTCAACGTACCGCAACGGGTGAAAGTGGAGCTCGATGCAGAGGGACTTCCCAAGACAGCAGGGGAGATCACCGTCGAAGCCGTCCTCGAGACCTGGCGCATCGACGACGAGTGGTGGAGACAGCCCATCTCGCGTCGTTGCTTCGACGGAGTCCTGGAAGGTGGAAGGCACGTGGTGCTGTTCGAAGACCTGACGACGGGCGAGTGGTGGATCCAAAAACCATAACAGCTCACCACTCACTGCTCACCGATGTACGCCGAGCTCCACTGCCATTCTGCCTTCTCGTTCCTCGACGGCGCCTCGCTTCCCGAACAACTCGCGCTCACCGCCTCGCAGCTCGGTCTCACCGCGCTCGCGCTGACCGACCACAACGGACTGTACGGCTCGATGGCGTTCGCGCAGGAGGCGAAGCAGCTCGGCATCCAGGCGATCACCGGCGCGGAAGTAACGCTGCTCGACGGGTCGCACGTGACGCTGCTCGCCGAAACGGCCGAGGGGTACGCGAATCTGTGCCGGCTGATCACCGAAGCGCACCTTGGCCGGGACGACCGGCGCGATCCGCGGCTCGACTTCGCGTCGCTCGAGGCGCGACATGCGGGACTCATCGTGCTGTCCGGTTGCCGAGAGGGGCTGCTTCCCACGGTCCTGCGGTCGCAGGGGCGCGGGGCGGCGCGCCGGATCGCCGAGCGGTGCCGTGCGGTGTTCGGGAGCGACCGGTTCTTCGTCGAGATCCAGCGTAACTACGTCCGGGGTGATCTGGGGCTCACCCGGGCGCTGATCGACCTTGCGGGAGACGTACGACTTAGCGTCGTAGCGTCTGGCAACGTGCATTATCACGCCCGCCCCCGTCACCGCCTGCACGACGTGCTGGTGGCGATCCGTCACCGGACGACGCTGGATGGCTCCCACAACGTCCGCCGTGCCAACAGTGAGTTCTTCCTGCGTCCGCCTGAAGATGTTCATGAGCTGTTTCGTGACTGTCCAGATGCTGTCGACACTACATTGATCCTCGCGGAGCGCTGCAAAGGCTTCGATCTCACGCGAGACCTGGGGTATCGCTTCCCCGATTTTCACGGAGCCGACCACGCACCCGCGTCGCGGGCGCTCGCCGAGCTGTGTCGGGCGCGTCTCGACGAGCGTTACCCGGCAGGCTCCCCGCACCGTGACGAGGCGGAGCGGCGGCTCGCCGAAGAGCTGCGACTGGTCGAGCACCATGCTCTGAGCGGGTTTTTTCTAGTCTACCACGACTTGTTCGACCTGGCCCGCGAGGTCGGTGCAGACGTCCGGCGCGGCTCCCGGCGTGCCCGGGCGAATCTTCTACCCGGAAGAGGACGGGGCTCGTCCGTCTCCTCCGTCGTGTGCTACCTGCTCGGCCTGTCGCACATCGATCCGGTTGCGACACGGCTTTTTATCGGTCGGTTCTTGAACGAGACCCTCGCCTCGGTGCCGGACATCGACCTCGATTTCCCGCGCGAGATCCGCGAGGAGCTGATCCGGCGCGTGTACACGCGCTATGGCCACGAGCACGTCGGGCTCGTTTGCTCGTTTCCCACCTACCGGCTGCGCTCGACGGTGCGCGAGATCGGCAAGGCGCTGGACCTGCCCCTTGGCGAGATCGAGCAGGTTGCGAAACTGGCGGACCGGCGGTCGGGGGGACTGTCGGAGGAGATCGAGCAGCTACCGGGATTCACCGGCCGGCGCAACGCTCCACTATGGAAAGAGCTGTGCGAGCTGGCGGAGGAAATCGCCGGGCTGCCGCGGCACGTCTCCCAGCACGTCGGCGGGATGGTCATCTCGAGCCGGCCGCTCGTCGAGATCGTTCCGCTCGAGCGCGCCGCTATGGAAGACCGCGTGGTGTGCCAGTGGGACAAGGATTCCTGCGACGATGCGCGGTTCATCAAGATCGACTTCCTGGCCCTGGGCATGCTCTCGCTCGTGGAGGAGTGCGTCGAGCTGGTCGCGACACGAGAGGGAACGCCGCCCGATCTCTCGCGCATCGACTTCGAGGACTCGGTGGTCTTCGATCGGATTTGCCGGGGCGACACGGTCGGCCTGTTCCAGATCGAGAGCCGGGCACAGATGCAGATGATTCGTCGCACCCGCCCCCGAAACCTCGAGGACCTGGCGGTCGAGGTCGCGATCGTGCGACCCGGGCCGATCGTGGGCGGCGCGGTGAATCCCTACGTGCGGCGCCGTGAGGAGCAGCGTCGCGCCCGGGAAGCGGGCCGCCCGTACGAGCCGCCGCTCGACCATCCCCTGCTCAAAGACGCGCTCGCCGAAACCCTGGGCGTGATTCTCTATCAGGACCAGGTCCTGCAGGTCTGCCAAGCGCTCGCGGGATTCACCGCGGGGCAAGCCGAAGCGTTACGTCGGGCGATGAGCCGGCGGCGAAGCCGAGAGTTGATGGAGGGATTCTGGGAAGAGTTCAAGAACGGCGCCGCGGCCCGCGGCGTCCCCGAGCGGACCGCCGAGCGTGTCTTCACGCAGGTGATCGCGTTCTCGGAGTTCGGCTTCCCGAAATCACACGCGGCCGCGTTCGGCCTGCTCGCCTACCAGTCCGCCTGGCTGCGGCACTACCACCCGGCCGAGTATTACTGCGCGCTCTTCAATAACCAGCCGATGGGGTTTTATTCGCTCGATGTCCTGGGACGGGATGCACAGCATAACGGGGTCGGGATCCGGTTGCCCGATGTCAATCTGAGTGATGCGTGGTGCACGATTGAAATGGGAGCAGGGAGCGGGGAGCAGGGAGCGGTTCATTCCGATGCAGTGAGAGTGGGGCTCGGGTTCGTGCGCGACTGGAGCGAAGAGACGGCGACCGGCGTTGTGGCTGAGCGGGAGCGTGTCGGTCTGTTCCGCAGTATCGGCGACTTCGTGCGCCGCGCCCCGCCCAAGCTCAAGCGCACCGCGATCGAGCATCTGGTGTGGGTGGGGGGCTGCGACGGCTTCGGGCTCACTCGTCGCGAGCTGCTATGGCAGGTGGGGCTCTGGCTCCCACCCGAAGGGGAGCGCAGCGGCGTGGTAGGAGGGCGGCGTCAGCTCGAGCTTGCGCTCGATCATCCATACGAAGGACTCCGGTTCGGCGGGCTCGAGGCGGCCGAGCGGCTGCTCGCTGAATACGACGTCCTGGGGTTCGCGGCGAGCGGCCACCCCCTCTCCCTCCTGCGCGGTGCGTTACCGCCGGGCGTGGTGCAGAGCGACGCGCTCCCCCGGCTCGAGCACGATTCCCCGGTCGAAGTCGCCGGGCTGGTGGTCGCGCGCCAGCGCCCCGAAACCGCCAAGGGTTTCGTCTTCGTGCTTCTCGAGGACGAGGGGGGGATGACGAACGTGATCGTCCGCCCGGACGTGTACGACCGGTACCGATCGGCGATCCGCGGCGAGCCGCTGTTGTGGGTCCGGGGCACCCTCGCCAAGGACGACGGGACGGTGAACGTGCTGGCGGAGGAAGCGCAGGGGCTGCAGTGTGGAGTGCGGAGTGCGGAGCGCGGAGTCGAAGGAGAGTCTGACGATTCCGCACTCCCCACTTGGCACTCCGCATTCGCTTTTCTCAAGTCCATGCGCCGCGTGGCGCCGGAGTCGAAGGATTGGGGCTAATTTTCTTGCTGGACCCTAGGGAGGTGTTCGGATGTCGCAGCGCGAAGTCGCGACCCTCGCCGGCGGCTGCTTTTGGTGCCTCGAAGCGGCTTTCCAGGACTTGAAGGGTGTCGAGAACGTCCAATCGGGATATGCCGGTGGTCGGGTGGCCAACCCGTCGTACGAGGACGTCTGCACCGGGACCACAGGCCACGCCGAGGTCGTGCAGATCACGTTCGATCCGCAGGTCGTCAGTTTCGAGGACCTGCTCCACGTCTACTTCACGATTCATGACCCGACCACCCTCAACCGCCAGGGCGCGGACGTAGGCACGCAATACCGCTCGGCGATCTTCTACCACAGTCCGGAGCAGAAGGCCACGGCCGAGCGCGTGATCGCCGAGCTGCAGGCGCAGAAGCTGTGGGACGAGCCGGTCGTGACGGAGCTCAAGCCGCTCACGGCCTTCTATCCCGCGGAGGAGTACCATCGCGATTACTTCCGCCGAAACCCGACGCAGGGCTACTGCCAGGCGGTCATCGCGCCGAAAGTGGCAAAGGTCCGGAAGCTCTATTTCGATCGATTGAAGCAACCCGCCTGATCAGGCCGGAGGAGGCAGGAATGCTGCGCTGGTTCATGCTTGGGGTGCTCGTCGCGCCGACGATGGCGATCGCGCAGGCACCGCCCGCGGGATCGACGGAACCGTTCGTCGTCGAGTACTACTACAAGGCGCGCTGGGGTCACGCGGACGAATTCATCCGGCTCTTCAAGAAGAACCACTTCCCCGTCCTCAGGCGCGAGATGGAGTTGGGTCACATCCAGCAGGTCGTGGTCGAAGCTCCCAGGTTCCACGGGACCGAAGACGGCCGCTGGGACTATCGCGTGACGATCGTGTGGAAGAACGCTGCGGCGCCGCACGAGCCCTTCCCCGAAGCAGAGCTCAAGCGGCTGTTCCCCGACCAGGACACGTTCAAGCGCGAGGAGCAAGAGCGCTTCGAGATTCTCCTGGCGCACTGGGACCTGCCGGTGGTGACGGTCGACCTGACGCGTCCATAGGGCAGTGAAGCCGGCCTGCCTCGCGCTCGCGTTGGCGCTCTGCGCCGCTCGACTGACGGGCCAGTCACGCGCCGCCCAGCTCGTGGACTCCGCGCGAGTGCAGCTCGCCGCCAGTCATGCGGACAGCGCAGCCGCCCTGCTCCGCGCGGCCCTCGACAGCAGCACCGGAGCCACGACCGGGGAGCGCGTCAACGCGCTCGTGTGGGCGGGGATCGTCCAATTCGTCAAAGGTGACGAGGCCGGCACACGCGCCGCGTTCCGGGAGGCATGCACCCTCGATGGGGGCCTCGACGTCAAGGGCCTTGACCAGATGTCGCACCAGTTGTCGCAGATCTTCCAGGAGGAGAAGGCGGGGGTGTTTCGAAGAAAAGCAGTGTACGTCTCCGGCGACGTGGACGATCCGCCGCGGCGGCTGTCGGGCCCACCGATCGCGTACCCTCCGGTCTTGTTACGGCGCCATGTGCAGGGCTTCGTCGAGGTCACGGCCGTGATCGACACCACGGGCCGGCCGGAGGCATCCTCCGTCGAGGTGCTGTCGACACCCGATTCCGCGCTGATCGGCCCGGCGAAGCAGATGATGCTCGCGACGCAATTCACTCCCGGCCATCGCAAAGGCGCGGCGGTTCGGGTCATGGTACAGATGGACGTGGACGTCCGACCGCCTCGCATGGATGCGACGGAGCTCACGGGCAGGGCCCGCGCCGAGCTCGCCGCTGGCCACGCCGACAGCGCGCAGCGATTGCTCGGCATCGCGCTCGATACGGCCTTGACACATCCGACGGATGGGGAACGACTGTACGCACTCCTCGTCCGCGGCATCGCCGCGTCGAAAGCGGGTCAGGATAGCGCCGCGCGCCCCGACCTCGAGGGTGGTGTCGCCCTATACCAGAGCCTCGTCGCACGCGGAGTGGACCTCGCACCGTTCCTGCGTCGCCTCGCGGACTCAGTGCGCCTCGCCCACCGAACGACCAAGGCGCCCGGCAGCGACATGCCCGCGCCGACGGCGCTCGATGGTGTGGACGAGCAGCCGGTGCTCCTCTCCCACCCATCGATCCATTATCCGCCCGAGATGCAAGCGCTGAGGATCGCGGCCACGGTAGTCGTGGAAGCGGCACTCGATGCGTCGGGACACGTCGTACCCGGGTCGGCGAAGATCGCCCAGAGTCCGAACCATGCGTTCGATCGGGAGGCCTTGCGTGTCGTCAATGGGTCTACATACCGGCCAGCGAAGAGTAGGGGCCAGCCGGTGCGGGCGGTGATCCGTCAGCCGATCAGCTTCGTCAACTACTAGCCGCGCGCGGCCGCGGACCGGGGCCGGTCCTGCCGAGATAGGTCCGCACGAGCGGCGCGACGCGTCCGCGCACCAACGCGGACTTGAGTCGCTCCCGTTCGTCCGGCGTGGCCTCCACGAGGTAGCGCTCCCCGCTCCCCGCTCCCTCTTTCAGCGCGACCGGAATCCCGTCGCGGTACAAGATGCGATTGGTCGCAAGCCCGGCCACCACGTCGCCCGGCGTGATGATTCCCACCAGGTTGAGCGGATCGGCCCCGCTCACCGCCACGAGCTCTCCGCCGGGCGCTTCCCGCCGCACGCCGCGGAGCGAGCCGACCGCCTCGGGGAGCGCGTATTGCTCGCCTGAGAACCCGCCGACGAACCGCCCGCCTCGGATCTCCCCACGCGCCTCGAGCCGGCGGTACACCCGCAGGATGTCCCGCCACGGAGCGAGCAGCGTCTCACGTGTCACCAGCCGCCGGAACACGACGCCGTAGCGCCGCAACAACTGCCACGCTACCGCCTCCGCGACCGCGTCTTCCGGAACCGCGGCGGGGGCTCGCACGCGTGACCACCGACCCGCCGTTTCGACGCCGAACGGCGCGATCTTGCCGCGCCGCCGCAGCCCCACCACGCCGAGGGGGCGGCGCCGATCCGAGGGCACGAGCAGCGCCCGTAGCCCCGCGAAGCTATCGGACGTGACGAGACCCCAGGCCACCAGCTCGCCGAGCGCCTTTTCGACCTCCGTGCGGAGCAGGCCGGTGGCATTGACGAGATCGCCGAAGAACGATGCGCCGCGCTGGCCCAAGGCCTCGAGCAGCGCGCGCGCCGAATGGGACAGCGATAGCTCGGTAGGATCCGCCGTGGCGGTCACCGACCGCCAAACCGCTCCCCGCTCCCGCCTGAAGAGCGAGATGGGCGTGGTGCGAATGGGGCCGGACTTGTGTCCGTTCGCCGGCCCGGCGGGGCTGACGCGGCCCCAGGCGATCTCCCCCGAGAGGCAGAGTCCGTCGAGCCAAAGGGGATCGTATTCCCCGAGCCGCGCGGGAAGCACGTCCGCTTCCCACGCGCCCGCGGGCACTTCGTATCCGTCGAGCAGGTCGAGCACCGCGGCGAGGCCTTCGGGACCCTCGGCGCGCGTGTCGGGGGTCGCGCGCTGCCACCGCAGCAGGAACCGCATGAAGTCGGCCGCCGTGACCGGCTCGATCTCCTGCCGCAAGCGGTCGAGCGTGTACCGGTGGATCCGGGCCAGCAGCCTGCGCTCGCACCACTCGAGCTCGGCGACGCCGGGCGAGAAGTGCCCCCGCAGCACGAACCCTTCGTGCTCGAGCGCGCCGAGCGCGAAGTCCACGTCCGAGACCGGCACGCCGAGCGCCGTCGCGACCGCGGCGGAGGTGGTCGGCCCGACCACTTCGAGTCGTCCACGCACCAACTCGCGAATCGCGTCCTCACGAGTCCACGTCTTTGCGCGATCCCGCTCGGGCACCGCTACAACCGGCTCGGTCGCCACGTCCGGGAACGCCGCTTGGAGCATCGGCACCCGCTCGGCCGCCACCCAGAGTCGCGGCTGGGCCAGCACGGTGGCTCGCCCACTTTGCACCAGCGCCGCGAAGTGCACCGTCACGGACCGCTCCCCGCTCCCCGCTCCCTCGCCCTCCGAGAGAGCGCCCATCACCATCAACGCATCATGCAGCTCGTCCGGCGACCCAACCTCCGGCCACGCCTCCTCCTGCACCCGATCGATCGCCGCCTGATCGAGCTTGCCGAGCTCCTCGGCGGTCTTCACATCGAGCCCGCGGCGCGTGATCACCGCCTGCGTGCGGCGCTCCTCGAGTGGCGCGTCGTCGAGGAAGGCGTACGGCTTCGCGTTGATCACCTCGTGCGAGAGGGGTGACGGCTCGGTGGTGTCCCGGGCGACGAGGCGCACGCGGCCCCCCTCGATCCCCTCGAGCACATTCTTCAAGCCCGGGAAATCCATCGCCTCGAGCAGGCAGTCGGTGATCGTCTGGTTGACGAGGGGGTGGTCGGGGATCTCCCGGTCGCCCACCAGATTCTCAGGACAGGCGAGCTGGTCCGGGAACACGGCGGCGACCAGGTCCTCGGCGTCCATACGCTGGAGGGGCGTGGGCACCTTCCTGCCGCCGCGCGCCCGGAGCACGGCGAGCGCTCGCGTCGCGTTCCACCGCCACCGGCTCCCGAACATCGGCGCATCGAGCATCGCCTGCACCAGGAGATGCTCGGCCGTCTCGGGCTTGAGGTAGTGAAAGACGTCTTCGAGCGGGAAGCTGTGCTGTGGGCCGAGCGACAGGACGATCGCGTCCTCGGTGGCGGCGGCCTGGAGCTCGAAGTTGAAGCTCCGGCAGAAGCGCTTGCGCAGCGCCAGGCCCCACGCGCGATTCAGGCGGCTCCCGAACGGCGCGTGCAAGACGAGCTGCATCCCCCCCGCCTCGTCGAAGAAGCGCTCGAGCACGAGCGTCTCCTGCGTCGGGATGACGCCGAGGATCTTCTTGGACGCGGCGAGATACTCGACCACTTGCCGGGCGGCGGGCTCGGGCAGACCCGCGATCTCCGTGGCGAGCCATCCAATCGCCTCGCTCGGCTCGGCGTCGAGACGGCCCGCGAGGTCCTCCCGCAGCTGCGACACCTGCTCGGACAGCTCCCTCGTGCGGCCCGGGGCCTCGCCGAGCCAGAAGGGGATGGAGGGCGGCTGTCCCCGCGCGTCGACCACGCGCACCTGCCCCGACTCGATGCGGCTGATCAGGTACGACGTGTTGCCGAGCTGGAAGATGTCGCCCGGCGTGCTTTCGATCGCGAAGTCTTCGTTGAGCGTGCCGACGAACGTCTCGGTCGGCTCGAGGATCACGCGATAGTCGCCGATGTCGGGAATGGCCCCACCCGACGTGAGCGCCGCCAGCCGGGCGCCGCGCCGGGCGCGCAGCCGCCGGTTGACCCCGTCGTAGTGGACGTACGCGCCCCGACGCCCCCGGCGCGTCGTGAAACCTTCGGCGAGCATCTGCACGACCGCATCGAAGTCCTTGCGCGCGAGGTCCCTGTACGGATAGGCGGCGCGCACCAGCTCGAAGAGCGCATCCTCCTCCCATTCGTCGCAGGCGACCGCCGCGACGACCTGCTGCGCGAGAATGTCGAGCGGGTGCTCCGGAATGATCAGACGGTCGAGCGTTCCCCCGCGCGCGGCCCGCACCAACGCGGCGCACTCGATCAACTCGTCTCGCGACAACGGGAACAGCCGGCCCTTGGGGACCGCGGCGAGATTGTGACCCGACCGCCCGACCCGTTGCAGCAGCGTCGCGATCGAGCGCGTGGAGCCAATCTGACAGACGAGGTCGACCGTCCCGATGTCGATCCCGAGCTCGAGCGACGCCGTCGCGACGAGGGCCTTGAGCTTCCCTTCCTTCAGTCTGGTCTCCGCATCGAGCCGCTTTTCCTTCGACAGGCTGCCGTGGTGGGAGGTCACCTGGTCGGCGCCGAGGCGCTCGGAGAGATGCAGGGTCAGCCGTTCGGCCAGCCGCCGCGTGTTTACGAACACGAGCGTGGTGCGGTGCTCCGAGATGAGCTGCACCACGCGCTCATAGATCTCGTCCCACACCTCCGCGGCCATGACGGCCTCGAGAGGCGAGGAGGGGATCTCGATGGCGAGGTCGAGGGTCCGTGAATGGCCGGAATCGACGATACAGGTGTCAGGTGTCGGGTGTCTGGTGCCCGCGAGAAACGCGGCGATGTCTTCGATCGGCTTCTGAGTGGCAGACAACCCGATGCGCTGTAACCGGCGCCCCGCGAGGTGCTCTAGCCGCTCGAGCGAGAGCGCCAGATGGCTCCCCCGCTTGTCCCGCGCTACGGCGTGGATCTCATCGACGATCACCGTGCGCACGGTCCGGAGCATTTCGCGCGCCCGCTCGGACGTCAGGATGAGGTAGAGCGACTCGGGGGTGGTGACCAGGATGTGCGGCGGCCGGCGCACCATCTCCTGCCGCTCCGCGCCCGGCGTATCGCCGGTACGAACCAGGGTCCGGATCTCTACATCCGGCAGGCACGCTCCCTCGAGCGCCCGGCGGATCTCCGCGAGCGGCTCCGCCAGGTTCTTTTGGACGTCGTTCGAGAGGGCCTTGAGCGGTGAGACGTAGACGACCTGGGTCTCGTGGCCGAGAGAACCCTCGAGCCCCTGGCGCAGGAGCGTATCGATAGCGGCGAGGAAGGCGGCGAAGGTCTTGCCTGACCCCGTCGGGGCGGCGATCAAGGCGTTCTTGCCGGCCGCAATCAGTGGCCAGGCGCGCCGCTGTGGCTCCGTCGGCTCCCGGAAGCGGGATTCAAACCAACGAGCGATAACCGGGTGGAACCCAGACAGGGACATGATCGAAATATGGCGAAGATTTCCCGAAGTCGCGACCGGCTTAGCTGCCCAGCACGCCGTCCACGGTCACCCCTCTGGTCGCTGCTATGCGCTCGACGGTCTCGCCAATCTTGTTGTTCGGGGTCGAGGCTCCCGCAGTGACTCCCACCGTTACCGGTCCCTCAGGGAGCCAGCCCGCTCGTCGCTCCTCTGTCTTCCCGCCCACGGGGCGGAAGCGGATGGCGCCCGCCTCGGGATCGATGCACGTCGCGTCCTCGATGTGGTAGGTCGGCGCCTTCTCGTGACAAATCGCCGCGAGGTGCGTGGTGTTGCTCGAGTTGTACCCGCCGATCACCACCATGAGGTCGAGCGGCTCCGCGATGAGCTTCAGCACCGCGTCCTGGCGATCCTGCGTTGCCGAGCAGATGGTGTCGAACGTCCGGAAGTGCTCCGCCAGCCTTCCGTCGCCATAGCGCTTGGCCATGCTCTGTCGAATCTCGGCGGCGATCGCCAGGCTCTCGCCCGAAAGCATGGTGGTCTGATTCGCCACGCCCACACGCACGAGGTCGCGATCAGGGTCGAATCCCATGGACACCTTGCCCGCAAAGAGCCGAAGGAACCGCTCCCCGCTCCCCGCTCCCTCTATGTAGGTGCACAGCTCGCGGGCTTCAGCCATGTCGCGCACCACCACGTATTTCCCGCTGCCGTATTTGCTCACCTGGCTAGCCGTGGCCTTCGTTTCCTCGTGGTGATACTTGCCATGGATGACCGCGGTGAAGCCGTCTTTTGCATACGATTCGACCCGCTTCCACACGTTCAACACCGAGCCACACGTCGTGTCCACGAGCACGCAGCCGATCGCCCGCAATCGCTCGAAATCCTGCACCGTGACGCCGAACGCCGGCAGGATGACGACATCGGCCGGCGTGACGTTGGCAAAATCGAACTCGCCGTCGTCGGGCCGCCGGAGGAACTCCACGCTCATCGCCTGCAGCTTCTTGTTGACGTGGGGATTGTGGATGATCTCGCCCACCAGAAAGACGTGGCGCTCGGGAAACTTGGTGCGCGTCTCGTAGGCGTATTCGACGGCGCGGTCCACGCCATAGCAGAAGCCGAACTCGCCCGCCAGCTTGAAGGTCAGATCGCCGACGGTCAGGACATAGCCCCGGGCGCGGATCTGGTCCACCACTCGGCTGTGGTAGTCCGCCGCCAGCGCCCCCTCGATATGGCCCTTGAGCCCGAAGCCCCGTCGAAAGTAGGTCTGCTCCACGCGGTCAATCTAACCGCGCGCCACTCCCCGCGCGCACGGCGTCCATCACGCGCTGCACGGCGAGGCCGTCGTGAAAGGTCGCCGGCTCTCCCGTCGCCGGCCGGCCGGCCAGGACGCCCACCAGGTCACGCATGAGCCGGACGAACGACCGGGCCCACATGTTGTTCGGCGTGGTGCGCTCCCACAGATCATCAGGAACGCTGATGTCCTCGAGCTCCCCCGCGCGCCGGCCGATTTCGAGCTTCGTCTCGCCGGTGAGCACGAGCGTCCCCTCGCTTCCCGTGACCTGTGCGAAGTGCCCGGGCCCATGTGTGGCGACGGTCGAGAGCGTCACGGTGACGGCGGCGCCGCCGGCGAGGCGCAGCACGAAGCTCGCGAAATCGTCTGCGGTGACGGGCCGGGCGATGTGACGTTCGTCGAACCGCTCGCGGACGAACGTCTGCACACCGCCCCGCACATCGGCGATTTCCTCTCCGGTCCAGAAGCGGCACAGATCGATCAGGTGTGACCCGACGGCACCCAGGATACCGCCGCCGCGCGAGGCGTCGTACCACCAGCTCCACGGCGCGTCGAGCGCCTGGGGCCGGCCGTCACCACGCAGGTATGGCTTGAGCACGAACTCGATGTGCCATACCGAGCCGATCGCCCCCGAGCGAATGAGCTGCCGCGCCTTCAGGCGATTCGGCTCATATCGCAGCTCGTGATCGATGCGCGACGTCCCCCGACTCCGCACCGCGGCCTGGACCATCTGCTCGGCCTCGCGGGCCGCCAGGGCCATCGGTTTCTCGCACAGGACGTGCTTACCCGCATCGAGCGCCGCGATAGCGTGGCGGGCGTGCGAGTCGGGCGTCGAGGAAACGATCACCAGGTCGACGTCGGACGCCCGGGCGAGCTCTTCGCCGCTGCCAAGCGCGTGAGGGACGCCGAATTCGGCCGCCACGGCGCGCGCGCGCTCCAGGCTGGAGCTCGCGATCGCGGTGACCTCCGCCCCGGAAACGAGGCGCAGTGCGGGAAGCTGGACGCGCCGCCCGAAGCCCGTGCCGATCACACCGACCCGGAGGCTCACGGGTGCGCGCGACAAGAGACCGTGTCCGTTTGCACGGGCACCGAGTCGAATGCCACTTCGGCTACCACGCGTCCGGCGGCCGCCACCGCGAGCCCGGCGCCGCGCACGAGAAGCGTCACCGCGGGATGTGTGGACGTCACGGTCACGTCGCCGGAGTCGAGCGCGACGCCGTGCGCGATGTCTCCCAGCATGAATCGGACACCGACGGTCGCGCCGCGCGGAGAAACCGTATCGCCACGCTGCAGCAGCGGCCAGGTGCCGGGCGCGAGCGAGTCCGCGGTGCGCAGCCACGCGATCGCGCCGTTGCCTCCGGTCGATCCTCGGATCAGCAGGCCGCGCCCGATGCCCCCGATGCACGGGGTCGCGATCGCCGGCGCCGTGAAGCGCACCGTATCCTTGGGCGCGCGTGTGACGAAGGCTCGCGCCACTGCCGTCTTCTGCCGGGCGGGCGCGCTGCCGCACGCCACGCCCAGCGCCGTCACCACGACCACCATGCGATGCGTCAAGAGGATGCCGTCCGGGGCAAGGGCACCACGCCGAGCTGCGCGCGCGCCTCGTCGGTCGTGAGCGTGTGTGGGGCGAGCGCGGAAACGAGCCCCTCAGGCAATGGACGTGGCTTCAACGCTGTTCGATCTACGCAGACGAGCACCATCCATCCGGCCGCGCCGAGTGTCGGGCGGTCGTCCCGCAGGACGTCGAAGTTAAGCGTCATGGATTTCGTGCCGACACGGCCCACGTACGTCGCGACGCGAAGCCGGTCATCTAGACGGGCGGGCCAGAAGAACTCGCTATGCACCGCCTTGCGGGGGAGGAAGATGTCGTAACGATCGAACACCTGCGCGTAGGCGAGGCCGCAGGCGCGGAACAACTCCGTCTCGGCGATTTCGAAGAAGCGAACGTACGCGCCGTAAAAGATGATGCCCGCGAAGTCCACGTCGGACCAGCGGACATACTCTTCGATGACGAACGGTGTGGCGGGCATGGCTTCCCGGCCGGTGGGAACCGACCGGGAAGCTAGAAGACCTCAAACCTCGACGCTAGGATCGAACCGCGCTCTCAGTGCCCGTTACGACCGTTGGGCCGCAGCCCGTAGGCGCGGAGGCGGCGCCACAGGGTGGTGCGGCTGATGCCGAGCCGGCGCGCGGTCTCGGCGAGTTTCCCGTGTGTCGCCTCGAGTGTATCGAGGATCGCCTGGCGCTCCCGCTCGGCGAGGGTGTGGTTGCCATCGCCTTCGGGCAAGAACACCACTTCACCCAATTCCATCGAGCCATGCTTCAGCGTGCGGGCCCGGCCACCGACCGCTATGAGCCGTTCGCGGAGGTTCTCACCGCGCCGACTCGCTGCGTCGCCCAGGGAATCGAGCGTTCGGCGCGCGCGCTGGTTGACGAAGACGACGCGGCCGTACGCGTCGAACACCACGATACCGTCGGTCACGGTATCCATCACCGCCTGACCGAGCGGGGCGAACGTCAACGGAGGGGGGGCGCTGGGAGTCTTCTCTCTGGTAGCCATACGTCCTTGCATGGTCCGGTCCGAGTGGGAGGAGGTTCCGACTTGCACCGCTATGGTAAGACCTCTCCAACGCACGGAAGTCACAGCCTGACTTGGACTTGATCTTTGTGATTTCTTAGCGTCGCCACCCTTTTCCGGGTCC
>DATLVU010000057.1:0-65023 GCA_035577025.1 Gemmatimonadales bacterium | reverse complement strand
TCCGTCGCATCGCGTTCAAGCGAAAAGAAGTCTCGGTGCCGGCGGATCAGAACGGGGCGGACGTGACGCTCGATCCCGACGTGTTCAACCTCGAGGCCGTGGTGGTCACCGGCCAGGCGACGGGCGTGGAGCGCCGCAACGCCGCCATAGCAACGACCACCGTCACCGGTGAAGAGGTGTCGCGCGTGCCCGCGCCCGCGATCGATCGGGCGCTCGCCGGACGCGTTCCTGGCGCGATCATCAGTCAGAACTCGGGCGCGCCGGGCGGGGGTACGCAGATCCAGCTGCGCGGCAACAACACCGTGATCGGGAATCCCGATCCACTCTTCGTCGTGGACGGCGTGATTTTCAGTGACGCGGCGCTTCCCACCGGACTGTTCACCGTCACGGGCAGCTCCTCCAATCGGGGCAACGGTGAGCTCCAGGACGATCCGGTCAACCGCCTGGCGGACATCAACCCCGACGACGTTGAGTCCATCGAAGTGCTGCGGGGTGCGGCGGCGGCATCGATCTACGGGTCGAAGGCGGCGAATGGCGTCATCGTCATCAAGACCAAGCGCGGCCAGGCCGGTGCCCCCAGAGCAACGATCACGCAGAGTCTGGGGTTCTTCGCGTTGGAGCGCGGGCCCGCGACGCGAGTCTTTACGCCGGGTCCTCCGGTGATCGTGGACCACGGTGCCCTCGGGCCTGACACGATACCGTGGTTCTTCCCGTACGATTCGAGCGTCGTCCGGTCGTATGCGGTGAACGGGGCGATTCCGAACTACGATCACCTGCAAGAGATCGCAGGGAAAAAGCCCCTCGCGTATCACACCGACATCAATGTGAGCGGTGGGTCGGAGAACACCCACTATTTCCTGTCGGCTGGCAACGCCCACGACGGCGGCATCGTCGACAACACGTTCAACAACCGCCAGAACATTCGGGCGAACGTGGAGCAGGTGTTCTCGAACCGGCTGCGCCTCAACATGAACACGGCGTGGACGCGCAACCAGACGGACAAGGGGTTCACCAATAACGACAACAACGGCGCGAGCGTCACCTACGCGATCGCTTACATCCCCGGGTTCGTCAACATTCAGCCCCAGGCTGGGGTGTATCCTCAGCCTGCGTTCACGTATCTCGCGTCGAACCCGTTGCAGACCATCGCGCTCGGGAGAAACGACGAGACCGTGCTACGGTTCACGGGCGGTGGTACGCTCACCTATCAGGCCTTGCAGAGCGAGCGCCAGAGCATGCAGCTCACGCTCGGCGGCGGTCTCGACTTCTACTCGCAGGACGCGACGGTCATCGGCCCGCCCGAGCTGTTCTTCGAGCAGGGGGGCTCCCTGCCCGGGATATCGGCCCTCTCGAGCGCGACGAGCAGGCAATGGAACTGGAACCTGAACGCGATTCATACCTACACGCCCGGACCGTTCAAGCTCACCACTTCGGCGGGTGTCCAGGTCGAGGATCGCGCGCTCGACCGCTCCCGCGTGACCGCCTTCGGCCTGCTCCCGGGGCAATCGAACATCGACCAGGGATCGGCCCTCACGCCGTTCGAGCTGAACGCGACGGAACGCACGCTCGCCTTCTACGGTCAGGAGGAGGGACTCGCCCTGCAGGAACGGCTGCTGCTCTCCGCAGGGCTGCGCGCCGAGCGCTCGAGCGCGAACGGCGACATCAACAAGTACTACATCTTCCCCAAGGCGTCGGCCTCCTTCCGCTTCCCGAACCTGCTCGGCGACGGCACGGAGGTGAAGCTGCGCGGGTCGTACGGGGAGACGGGCAACCAGCCGCTGTTCGGTCAGAAGTTCACCACGCTGAGCAGCACGGTGATCAACGGCTCGGTCGGCACTGTGGTGACCGGCGTCGCTGGGGCCCCCGACATCAAGCCGGAACGCGTGAAGGAGTTCGAGGCCGGCATCGACGCCAGCGCCTGGAACGGGCGCGCGACGCTGGAGATCACCGGCTACACGCGGCATACCTATGACCTGCTGCTCCAGGCGACGCCCGCCCCCTCGACCGGGTTCACCACCCGCATCCTGAACGGCGGCGTGCTGTGGAACGAGGGGATCGAGATCGCCGCGGGCATCACACCCATTCAGCGCAAGGATCTGAACTGGGTGTTCCGGACGACGTTCACGTCGCTCAAGAACCGTGTCACGGAGCTGCCCGTGCCCGATGTCTGCACCGTCGCGTCGCTCACGGATACCACCGTGGCGTGCGCGTTCCGACCCGCCAATGCCGGGTTCGGCCTGGCGTTCGGCGAGTTTTTCATCCAGAAGGGCAAGCCGATCACGCAGATCATTGGGACCGATACGGTACCGGGGAGCTGCGTGAGAAGCGGTGGGAGCATCGCGTCGGGCGGCAGCATTTCCTGTACGACCGTCCCCCGCTATCTCGGTCAGACCAACCCGAAGTTTCGGATGTCGTTCTCGAACGACGTGACGTACAAGCGTGTGTCAGTTTCGATGCTGTGGGACTGGCAGGCGGGCGGCGTCGCACAGAACCAGACGCTGTCGCTGTACGACTGCAACGGCCTGGCACCGGATCTTCTCACGCCGACGGGTCTCGGTCGGTACGAGTCGTGCAACGACACCCAGGCGGCACCGGCGTTCGTACAGTCCACGACGTTCCTCAAGCTTCGCGAGGCGAGCGTCAGCGTCGAGCTGCCGGAAAACTGGGCGTCCATGTTTGGCGCCCGCAACGCCCGGCTCAGCGTGACCGGGAGAAACCTGCTGCTCTTCACGAGCTATTTCGGGTACGACCCGGAAGTCTCGAACTACGGCCAGCAGGCCATCGTGCGGAACATCGATCTCGGGCCGTATCCGCCTTCGCGCAGCTTCTTCTTCTCGATCACGGCGGGGTTCTGACCATGACCACCACACTGACTCTCCGTTCGGTGCGTGCCGGGGCCCTGGTCACCGCGCTGACGTTACTGTCTGCCTGCTCGGGGTTCTTCGACGTTCCGAATACGAATCAGCCGAACCTCGAAGACCTGGTGAACAACCCCACCCGCGCCAAGCTCATCGGCGCCGCCACCGGCATCTTCTCGAGCGCTCGCTCGGGAATCCAGGCGTACATCTGGCGCCTGGGGTCGCTCGGTCGCGAGGGCATCAATCTCTCCGGTAACAACCAGCCGGACTATTCGGAACCCTACTTCGGCCCGTTGCAGAGTACCGGCTTTGGTGGGTCCCAATGGACGGACCGCTACCAGCACATCCGGAACCTGAGCGTCTTTCTCGATGCCTTGGCTCGCATCAGCACCGCGCAGGTGTCCGATTCCGAGAAGGCGGCCGGGCGCGCGATGGCCAACACGCTTAAGGCGCTCGCGTTCATGTACGTGATCTTCACACGCGATACGATCGGCGCACCGGTCGACGTGGATCAGCCGATCACCGCGCCTCCGGCGCCGTTCGTCACGAAGGACAGTGTCTACGGGTACGCCCTGGCGCTGCTCGACTCGGCGAACGCCGATCTCGCGCGGGCGAACACGTTCTGGTTCCCCGTCCCGCCGGGCTTTACGGGATTCGACACGCCCGCCACGTTCGGCGCGTTCAACCGCGCCCTGGCCGCGAAGGCGGAAGTGATGCGAGCCAGCGCGGCGGGGTGCGGAATGACGTGTTACGACAAGGCGATCACGGCGCTTGGTGGGTCGTTCTTCGTAGCAGATTCGACTCAGTTCGGCCTCGGTGTCTACTTCGATTTCGCCAGCGAGGCCGGAGGCATCGTGAACGGTCTGTCCGAGCCGCTGAACGGAGTCACGTTCTTCGCGCACCCCTCCGATAGCGTGGACGCACAGCTGCAACCCGGCGGTCAATCGGACCAGCGGGTGCTCGACAAGATCGCGGCGAAGGTGGGTCCGGCGCAGCAACTCGGCGGAATCCCGCAGATTTCCGGTACGCAAAAGTTTACGATCTATCTAACCGGAGGGCAGGCGGACCCGGGTCACGCGATCCCTATCATTCGAAACGAGGAGTTGGTTCTCCTCGACGCTGAAGCCCAATGGTTCCGCAGCGCGTCCAACAAGCTCCAGGCGATCACGGATCTTAATTTGGTTCGCTTGCGCGCCGGTCGCCTGGCCGTCACGACCGTCACGGCCTCGAGTCCGGATTCGGACTTCGTGAAGGAGCTAATCTACAACCGCCGCTACTCGCTGCTGTGGGAGCAGGGGACCCGCTGGCTCGACGCTCGCCGATTCAATCGGTTGACCGATATCGTCAACGAAGCGCCGAGCTTGCCGTTCGTCCCACGAGTCATGCCGCTTCCCAAAGGGGAGTGCGATCGGCGAGGACTCGGGGATAATTGCCAACCCCCGAGAAGCTGAGCACGCCAGTGGTGTGAACAAACGACAGGGCGCGGATGACTCCGCGCCCTGTCGTGTTTCGGGATCGGCGCTCAGATTTCCTTGTAGACCGACCCTCCCACCGCCCCGGCCACCGGAAACGCGATGAGCGCCACGCACGTGCCGATCGTCATCACGCGCTGCGGCATCGTTCCCATCGGCGCTTGGCTGATCGCCTGGAGCAGACCCGCGAAGACCCACAATGCGAGTCCCGCGATGACCGCGGTCTTCGGACCCGGGCCGTAGCGCGGCCGGATCGCCGCATAGAGCCACAGGAGCCCGATCCCGTAGAGGAAATCGACCAGCACGAAGATCGGGATCGCCTTGTCCATCGCGCCCGCCGGCCTGCCCATCGCCGCCATCGCCGCTTCGATGTCGGGCTTGAGCCAGACGCCGTACGTCAGCCAGTCGACGACGTTCAACACCAGCCCCGCGATCAGCCCGCCCGCGATCACCCGACCCCAGTTGATCTTGCCCATGGCGCACTCCGGAGAGAGGACCCTCTACACTACGGCACGATCAGGACCGCCACCATCCCTCCCATCCCGTCCGAAACCGTCGCGACGCCGTTCGGCACGACCCAGTCCGACCCGTCGACCAGCAGGTTGAAGTGATAGACGCCTCGTTTGAGACGCAGCGCGGCCTCCCACACGTCGTCGCCCAGCGTGCGCAGCGCCAACGGCTGCCAGGCGGTCCAATCGCCGGCGATCGCCACTTGCTTGGCGCCCGGCATCCGGAACTGCACGACCTGACTGTCGCCGCGCACTTCGGGAGTAAGCGGGATGAGCGGCGTGGTCCGAGTGGCGTGGATCGGCCGCGGGGTCCCGTGCAGCCGCACGCCGAAGGTCACGAAACCGGCACGGGGGAGATCCTGGTACGGGTCGTTCAAGTAGCTGCCGCCCCCGAGCTCGATCGACACGCGCCGGCTCACGTATATCTGGACCATTGCGCTACCCGCGGCCTTGGATTCCGCCCCACCGGCCAGCCGCCCGG
Source organism: Gemmatimonadales bacterium (assembly GCA_035577025.1). GTDB lineage: Bacteria > Gemmatimonadota > Gemmatimonadetes > Gemmatimonadales > GWC2-71-9 > AG41. Next base: position 59,703 of record DATLVU010000057.1, on the reverse strand, counting down.
CGAGCCACACCGAGGCGACCATCCGCCGGCGCTCCACCGTGGCACCGGCCCCGACGTCCGTGAACCAGCCGTCGGGAAAATGCGTCGGCTCCGCGATGAGTTGCAGCTCAGTGGAGCTGTTTGCCTCCTCCTCCCCCAGCCGCCACCACGCCCGCGCGCGAGTGTGCAGGGCCACCACCGGCAGCGCGCCACTGATCATCCCGGTGGAAGGCCCTGCGCCCACACCGAGCCCCCAGTTCGAGCGCGTCCACAGCACTTCGCCGACACCGTGCGCTTCGGCCGTCGAGCCGCCTCCGTTACTCAGCGTGGTGCCCGCGAACGTCGCTTCGCCGGCGATGCGCAGCCCGCGCGGGAGCTGCGCCACGACGCCCCAGACGCTTGCCCGGGCCTGACTGGACCATGCGAACGGCAGTGACGCGACCGTTCCCGATCCTTCGGCCACGAAGGACGTCGAGGAGTAACGCAGACCGGGTGACACGACCGCCGAGCCGAAGCTCGACCCGGCAGCGTATCGAACGGTGCCGACGCCCAGGCCAAGAGACGGCTCGACCTGGGCGACCCCCGGCGCCGCACGGACGCAGGTAGCCGTCAGCAACCCGATTACAGCACGCTTCACGCGTGCAAAGGTAGAGAAAAACGAGAAGGGGCGCAGCAGGCCGCGCCCCTTCGTCGAAGGAAACTACTGACTAGCTAGGGACGGTGGTTACCCGATTGACCGCCCTTGTGCGCCGGAACCGCCGGAGTGGCCGGCTTTGCCGGAATCGTGGGACCGGCCCCGTGACCGGGGACCGCGGGCGTCGCTGGAACGGCCGGCGTAGCGGCGTTCGGGTTGCTAGTCCCGGGAGCTGCTGGAGGCGTCACGACATCGCCCCGACGATGCGTCGCCCGATGCACGGCGCCTTGCGAATGCAGCGCCACCATCGCCTTACCCTGGTCGGACGCATGGTCGTTGGGAATCTGTGGCGTTTGCGCGGCCAGAGCGGCCGGCAGCGCAAGCGTCGCTGCGATAGCAAGAACAGTGCGAATCATGCGAACTCCTTGATAGCGTGACCCCGCTCCGGCCAACGGCGCGCGAGGAGCAGGCCGTTCGCTCTGCTGCGGGCGACCTCCATCAGCCATCCGGACACGGATCGGTTGGCCATGTCGGCGAACCGCGCCGCCGCGCTCCAGGCATAGGAGAACGTCTCGGCCACCACTTCCTCGGCTTCCTGGGGATGCATCAGAATGGCAAATGCGAGCGCGTACACGCTCGTGCTGTGTCGCTCACAGAGGGTGCGGAGGGCATTCACGTCGCCCCGCGCAATGCTGCCTAATAGATGGCGATCTGCCAACGGCACCGTCTTTTCCACGATTTACGCACCTCCCCTTCCCCATGAAGACGGCTCGGGGCCCCCTCAGGTAACGCCGCCCACGGAAGTGCCCCTGGGGCAGAGCGTTACCTTGGTTGCGCGATGGCACTCTTTAGGCTGGGACCGGTTGCCCGCGTCGACCCAGTCCCCTACCATCAGCGTCACATATTCGGCGGGGGGTCGGTTGGGTCTCGAAGCCGAAGCATCGGACGCGGACGTGGTGCGGGCGGTGCTGGCGGGTGACGTCGACCGGTACGCAGTGTTGGTGCGGCGCTATCGGGATCGGTATGCCCGGTACGCCGCGCGCATGCTGGGGTCGCGGGACGTCGCCGAGGACGCGGTACAGGATGCACTGGTCCGGGCGTTCGATCGGCTGGCTGACTGCCGCGACCCGAACAAGTTCGCCGGATGGCTGTTCCTGATCCTGCGCAACCGCTGTTTCGCGGAGCGCAGGAGGCGACAGCGGGAGCGGCCGCTCGGTCCGGGAGATGACGGACTGGCGGCCCCGGATCGGCCGGACGGCGCGTATGACCAGCTGGAGCGCCAGACGGCGTTGGAGCGGTCGCTCGGACACCTGACCGCGGAGCAGCGAGAGGTTTTCGTGTTGAAGCATGTCGAGGGAATGGCATACGAAGAGATCGCGCAGATCACGGGCGCGACTGTCGCATCGCTCAAGATGCGGATGCATCGCGCGTATGATCGGTTGCGGGACCTGATGAAGGGACACCTATAGATGACCGGTTACCACCCGCTGGTGAAGCAAGTGCTGGACGGAGAGCTCTCGCTCGCCGACCTGCCTCGAGACCTCCGCGCCGAAGGCGAGGACGCCGTCCGCCTGATTCAGGCGGCGAATCACGCTCCCGTCACCCTGTCGCCGGCGGTCGAGCAGCGCGTCATGGCCGCGGTTCGCGCGCACGCGTCTTCACCTGCTCGCCGGGCGTGGCGCTGGCTCCATGCACCGCGTGACGTCGAGTTGCGAGTGCGCGTCCGGCCCTGGGTGGTCTGGAGCGGTGCGCTCGCCGTAGCGGCGGCGTTGGCAATCCTGTTCATGCGCCCCTCTGCCTCCCCGACCCCGGGCACACAACTCGCGTCCCGAGACTCCGTGTTCGTCCGGTTCGTGCTGTACGCCCCCGGCGCACGGCGCGTCGCCGTCGCAGGGACGTTCAATCAGTGGGACCAGGGCGCCGCTCCCCTCGTGCCGGCTGGCACGAGCGGCGTGTGGACGACGACGCTGGCCCTTCCCGTCGGCCAGCATCAATACGCGTTCGTCGTCGATGGCGAGCGTTGGGTGGTCGACCCCGCGGCACCATCCGTCGATGACGGCTTCGGCCGCCGCAACAGCCTCGTCTCCGTGGCGCGCGGGACGCACATCCTGTGAGCCGCGTCCGGGTCTTCCTCCAGCTCGTTCTCGTGGCGGCGCTGCCGGGAGCGCTCGCCGCACAGGGCGTCGCGACGCGGCTCGACGGCCGCGTCCCTCCCCAAGTGAGGCAGGCGGTCGTGAAGATCGCCGCGGACGCGGCGGCGCGCGGGCTGCCAGTGGATCCGCTCGTGGAAAAAGCGATCGAAGGTGGCGCCAAGGGTGTACCGGCCGACCGCGTGATCGCGGCGGTGCGGGCGCTCGCCGGTCGCATGGGCGACGCGATGACCGCTCTGCGCGAAGGTGGCGTGTCGGCCCCGACTGGTGACGTCGTGGAGGGTGGCGCTGATGCGATCAACGCCGGGCTCAGCAATCATGACGTGCAGGACTTGGTCCGCGCGAGCCGCCCGCCATACGACCCCGCGCTCACCCTTCGCGTGGCGGCGACGCTCGCCGCGCTCGGTGTTCCCGCGAACCAGGTGCTCCAGCTCGTGGAAGCGATGATCAGTGCCGGCCGCTCGCCCGGTGACTTGATGGGTTTGCCCGCCGAGGTGGAGACCGGCATTAGCCATGGGGCGACGCCCGCCCAGGCTGCCGCGGGCCTTACTAGAGCGGCAGCCGCGGGTCGCCCCCCTGTCCCGCCCGGGCAAGCGAAGAGCGGCAAACCGGTCAATCCGCACAGGCCGTAACAAGCGTTACGTCCGCTTACGGGTGTAGGTAGATTCCCTCTCCTATGCCCATCTCCCACAATCTCGGCTTCCCACCGCTCGGGGTTTCCCGCGAGCTCAAGCGCGCTACCGAAGGCTACTGGGGCGGGAAGGTTTCGCTTCAGGATCTCCTGAACACCGGCGCCGAGCTGCGGGCTCGGCACTGGCGGCTGCAGCAGGATGCCGGCATCGATCTGATTCCGTCCAACGACTTCTCCTTCTACGACCGCGTGCTCGACACGTGCGCGTTGATAGGCGCGGTGCCCAAGCGCTATGGCTGGGCAGGCGGGCCGGTCGACGTCGATACGTACTTCGCGATGGCGCGTGGCGTCCAATCGGGCGGGCGGGACGTTACCGCGATGGAGATGACGAAGTGGTTCGACACGAACTACCACTACATCGTGCCCGAGTTCGAGCCTGGCCAGACCTTCCGTCTGTCCTCGACGAAACCCGTGGACGAGTTCCAGGAGGCCAAGGCGCTCGGGTTGCAAACGAAGCCGGTGCTGATCGGACCGGTGACGTTCTTGCTCCTCGGAAAGGCCCGCACGGCCCGATTCGATCGGCTCACGCTCCTGGACGCGTTGCTCCCCGTGTACGCGGACATCCTCTCGCGTCTCGGGGCCGCTGGGGCGACGTGGGTGCAGCTCGATGAGCCGTGCCTGGCGCTCGACCGGACGCCCGCCGAGCGCGCGGCGTTCGCGCGCGCGTATCGGCTCCTCGCGGAGCGGGTCCCGAAGGTCAAGATCCTGGTCGCGACGTATTTCGCTTCGCTGGACGAAAACCTGCCCGCGGCGCTCGAGCTCCCGGTGGCGGGGTTGCATCTCGACACTGTACGTGCTTCCGGCCGTCTCGACGCGCTGCTCCGGGGATGGCCGGTGGGAGGAGGGCGTGAGGGCAAGGTCCTCTCGCTCGGCGTGATCGACGGACGCAACATCTGGAAGGCCGATCTCGGCGCGGTCCTGCGGGAGCTCGAAGAGGCCATGGAGCGCGCGGGTGCTGCCCAACTCTGGGTCGCGCCGTCGTGCTCGTTGCTGCACGTTCCCATCGACCTCGATCGGGAAGCGCGGCTCGACACCGAGCTCAAGGGATGGCTGGCGTTCGCCAAGCAGAAACTGATCGAGGTCGCGACCCTCACGCGCGCGCTCCGGGATGGCCGGGACAGCGTGGCCGCGCAACTCGACGCCAACGCCCGTGCCCTGGCCAGCCGGCGCACGTCGCGACGCATTCACAACCCCGCCGTCAAGCAGCGCGCACGTGGTGTGACCGAGCCCGACATGCGCCGGGCGTCGCTCCATGGCGACCGGCGCAAGAAACAGCTGCGGCTCCCGGTCTTTCCGACGACCACCATCGGGTCGTTCCCGCAGACGGCGGACGTGCGGGCGGCCCGCAAGAAGCTGCACGACGGGGCCATGACACCGCAGCAGTACGATGCGTTCATCGCCGAGCAGATCACCCGCACGCTGAAGCTGCAGGAAGAGCTCGGCCTCGACGTGCTGGTCCACGGCGAGTTCGAGCGCAACGACATGGTCGAGTACTTCGGGGAGCAGCTGGACGGCTTCGCCTTCACCGAGCACGGGTGGGTGCAGTCCTACGGCAGCCGCTACGTGAAGCCGCCGATCATCTTCGGCGACGTGTCGCGGGCGAAGCCCATGACGGTGCGGTGGAGCACGTTCGCCCAATCCAAAACGTCGCGTCCGGTCAAGGGGATGCTGACCGGTCCGGTCACCATCCTGCAGTGGTCGTTCGTGCGGGACGATCAGCCACGCTCGGAGACGGCCAAGCAGCTGGCCCTGGCGATCCGAGACGAGGTGCGGGATCTCGAGGCCGCGGGGATCCGAGTGATCCAGATCGACGAGCCCGCCCTGCGCGAGGGTCTCCCGCTGCGGCGGGCCGACTGGCCGGCCTACCTCGAATGGGCCGTGAACGCGTTCCGGCTCGCCACGGCCGGCGTGTCGGACGCGACCCAGATCCACACGCACATGTGCTACAGCGAGTTCAACGACGTGATCCGTGTGATCGAGAAGATGGACGCGGACGTCATCTCGATCGAGAACGCGCGCTCGGGATCGGAGCTGCTCGAGGGGTTCAAGGAGTACCGGTATCCCAATGAGATCGGGCCCGGCGTGTACGACATTCACTCCCCGCGCGTGCCGAGCACCGCCGAGATCGTGCAAGCGTTGAAGCGCATGCAGGAGGTGCTCGACGACCGGCAGATCTGGGTGAACCCCGACTGCGGGCTGAAGACTCGTGCGTGGGAGGAGACCCTGGCCTCGCTGCGCAACATGGTACAGGCCGCCCGGCAATTGCGACCCGTGCGCGCGGCGACCGGAGCACCAAGTTAGGTTTGAGCTATGTCCCAGAACGAAATCCGTATCACTGCCGAGCCGATCGACAACGGCCGCTGCAAGTTCCTCGTGAGCGAGCCGCTGCACGCGGGCGGCGTGCGCCGATTCGCCTCCCGCGAGGAGGCTCAGGGGTCCCCGTTGGCGGAGGCGATCTTCTCGATTCCGGGCGCGGACGTGGCCGAGGTCATCGTGTCGGGCAACCTCTTGACGGTCGTCAAGCAGAGCGCGACGCCATGGCCCGTCGTGGGCAAGGCGGTCGGCCAGGCGATTCGCGGTGCGCTCGCCGGAGATCGACCCGCCGTGGCGGCCAAGCCCGCTCCCGCGGCTGGTGGCGGTGGGACGCCGGACGACGCGCTGTATGAGCGCGTGGCCGACCTGTTCGACCAGCAGGTGAATCCCATGGTTGCGCGGCACGGGGGCCGCGTGGAGCTGATCGACGTTCAGGACTCCGTGGTGATGGTCCGTATGGCGGGTGGTTGTCAGGGATGCGGTATGGCGGACGTCACGCTGCGCCAGGGGATCGAAGCGATGCTGCAGCAACACGTCCCGGAGGTGCGGGGCGTCGTGGACATCACGGACCACACCGCAGGCTCGAACCCCTACTTCGCCGCCGCCAAGAAGTAAGGCGCCGCATGCCGCGGCTCCTGCTGCTCCTCCCGACGGCGACCTACCGCACCGCCGCGTTCGTGGAGGCCGCGCGCCGACTGGGCGTGGAGCTGACCGTCGCATCAGAGCGGCCGAGTACGTTCCAGGCGGCGAACCCTACCGGCCTCATTACTCTCGATCTCGCCCATCCCGAGCGAGCGGCCGAACAGGCCCGCGAGTTCGTCCGGGTGCACCCGGTCGCGGGCGTGGTGGGCGTGGACGACGACACCGCGGTGGTCGCCGCGACGATTGCCCAAGCCATCGGCCTGCGCGGAAACCCGGTAGCCGCCGCGGAGGCGGCTCGGGACAAGTTCGAGCAGCGGACGCGCCTCGCTCGAGCCGAGGTGCCGGTGCCACGATTCGCGCTGCATCGGGTGGATGAGGACCCGAGCGCCTTTGCCGAGCGGGTGCCCTATCCCTGTGTGGTCAAACCGCTTCGCCTGTCCGCCAGTCGAGGGGTGATCCGCGCCGACGCGCCGGCGCAATTCGTGGCGGCCTTCGAGCGACTGCGGCGCATCCTTGCGGCGCCCGACATCCTGGCCTGCGGCGAATCGGCGCGCCTGATACTCGTCGAAGAATTCGTGCCGGGCAGTGAGCACGCGCTCGAGGGGCTTCTCGTCGACGGGGAGCTGCGGGTGCTGGCGCTCTTCGACAAGCCCGACCCCCTCGACGGGCCGTACTTCGAGGAGACCATCTACGTCACGCCGTCCCGTCTGCGGTCTGACGCCCACCACGCGCTTGAGTCGTGCGCGCAGCGGGCGGCGCGAGCGCTCGGCCTCACGACCGGTCCGGTCCACGTCGAGCTCCGCTACAACGACCGAGGGCCGTGGTTGATCGAAATGGCCGCGCGGCCGATCGGAGGACGGTGCAGCGCGGGGTTGAGATTCGGGACTCGGGATTCGGGACTCGGGGTTGGGGCGTCGCTCGAAGAAATCATCCTGCGGCACGCGTTGGCGATGCCGATGGCCTGGCTCGAGCGGGAAGCGTGTGCGTCAGGCGTGATGATGATCCCGGTGCCGCGCGCCGGCGTGTTGCGGGAGGTAGGGGGAATCGAAGCCGCGCGCGCTATTCCACTCATCGACGCGGTCGAGATCACCGCCCACCCGGGCGAAGCGCTCGTCCCGTGGCCCGAGGGGTCTCGCTACCCGGGGTTCATCTTCGCGCGGGGGGACAGGCCTGCAGAAGTGGAAGCTGCGCTGCGCGAGGCGCATCGAAGGCTGGAATTCGTCTTCGAGTAGGGCGCAGCATGTGCGCCCCTACATCAGGCGGCCGTCGCGACGCACTCCAACCAATTGCGCGGCACGCTCGACACACCGGTCTCGTCCATGGCCCGCTCGAGACCCTTTTCGAGGGCGGCGGATCCTTCTGCGAGCGGCACGCCCGGCAGCGCACCCTCGATGAAGAGGGAGAACCGCCCGATGTCGCGAATGCTCTCGGGCGTCATCTCGATCCGTACCAGGTCGACGGACGGAGGGGCGAACCCGGCCTGCACGCAGAGCTCAGAGTATTCCTGCGGGGTGAGAAACTGCCGCGCCACCGCGTGTTCCGAATGGTGAACGTCGAGGCCACGCTCGCGCAACGCCTGCACCGCGCGAACGATCCAGCGGCGCCAGAACGCCCCGGTCCCCTCTACGTACGCCCCGTTGAAGAAGGTCGTGTTGAACGCGAACACGCCGTCCTTCTTTAAGGCCTTCCGGATCTCGGCAATCACTTGGGCTTTGTCGGGAACCAGGTGGATCGCGTTGAGAAAGACCACCGCGTCAGCGGAGGAGACGAGACGCGACACCCACTCGGCGCTGCCTTCGATGAACTCGACCACCTTGGAGTGGATCGCTGCGCGCGCTTTATCGAGTGCAGACGGGGAAGGATCGATCCCGATTACTTCCGCATTGCAGGCGTCACCGAGGCGCTCGAGAATGAGCTTCGTGACCGCCCCCGGGCCGCACCCCAGGTCGACGATCTTGCGTCGCCCGGGGCAGATCACGCGCTCCACAATCCACCGATTGACCTCGGTGAAGAACGGGTGGCGTGTGAAGGCCTCGAACGAGAACCCGCTGTCGTCAACCATCTCGTGAACCGCCATCCAACCCCCTCGGGTGAACCAGAGCGCGCCAACCTTTCAACATACAACGCTGGGGCTGGACTGGCGCGGTTTGGTGGCTACAATGGGAATCTAAGTGACCTCACCAAAACGTCTTAGTCAAGAGCAGGAGCGCTCACTCGAACGCCGGCTCAAGGCGCGGGACGAGCGCGCCCTGGGGGAATTGTACGACCAGGTCGCCCCCTGGGTGATGGGATTGACCTTCCGCATTCTGCAAGACGAGGACGAAGCGGGGGAGGTCGTAGGCGATGTATTCGTGCAGGTGTGGCGCCATATCGATCAACACGACGCAAGGCGCGGACCGCTCGTGCCATGGATCCTCTCGATCGCGCGTAACCGCGCGCTCGACGTGTTACGACGCCGACGGCGCTGGTCGCGCAAGACGGAACGCATCGCCCAGGCTCAGGGAGCGCCTGATGACATTGTGGCGTCGACGCCACACGAGGCGTCGGTGCCCGGTTGGCCGGTGCACCGCGAGGTGCACGCCGCGCTTGCCGCGCTGCCCGAGGAGCAGCGGAGCGTGGTGCTGCTCTCGTACTTCGAGGGGCTGTCGCACCGCGAGATCGCTCGTCGGCTGCATCAGCCGCTCGGCACGGTGAAGACGCGGATGCGGATGGCGCAGCACCGGCTGACGGAACGGTTGAAACACCTCAAGGATTGGCTGCAATGATGGATTGGCTGGGCATTCTGGCACCGGCGCGGACGCCACCCCCCGACCTCAAGGGGCGGGTCCTCGAGCGTGCGCTGGCGCCTCGGCGACGCTGGCCCCTGGCCGTCGCGGCGTCCTTCGTACTCGCCGCGGTGGGCGGAGGATGGTGGGCGTATCGCCACATCACCGCCCTTGCCGCGGAGCGCGATCTGCTCGCCGGCCGCGTGGAGGCGTACCAGGACACCGTTGCCACCTTCATCCACGGCTCGGCCACGGAGCTCATCCAGATCCCGGTATCGACGGGCGGTCGTGTGGGGTCAGTCACGATTTTCGCCGACAGCGTGCGGCACCGCTGGCTCGTGCGGTGCGACGGCCTCGCGCCCAACGCACGCGACCAGGCCTATCAGCTGTGGTTCATCACCGAGACCGGGATGCTGACCGCGGCCGTGATGCCGATGGACCGCGATCAGCCGATGGTGATGGCGCTGGACATGCCGAGCGGCGGTGGGCGGGTGATGGGAGCGGCGATGAGCATCGAGCCACGGGGCGGGTCGACCAGCCCGAGCGGACCGATGGTTTTCCACCGGATGCTCTAGGGGCGCTTTTCAGCCAGGTCGTGCACCGTTTCGAGCTCCAGGACCTTGAGTCGCCGCTTGCCCGCCGGCAGGGCGATGGTCACCGCATGGCCGACCTTCGCACCTAAGAGCGCGGTGCCGAGCGGTGAGGCCATGGAGACCCGCATCTCGTTCTCGTCGTCATCACCCTCGATGAACTCGCCCAGGGTCAACGCGTAGGTCTCTTTCTTCTTTGTATCGAGATCCTGGACGGTGACGCGGGAGCCGAACCCCACGCGGTCGCGCGGTATGTCGGCTTCCCGCACGCTCAACAGCTTGGAAAGCCGCAGCCGCAGGTGGCTCAACCGGGACGTCACGAACTGCTGCCGCTCGAGTGCAGCCTTGTACTCGGAGTTCTCGCGCAGATCCCCGTGCGCGCGCGCCCGCTCGATCTCCTTCGGGAGCACGAAGTTGATCTCGTGATTCAGGCGCTCGACTTCCGCCTGGAGCTTGGCCTTCAGCTCGTCGATCATGGGGCAAGAAATCTAGGCGGTTAGACGGTTAGACGGTTAGACCGCTAGAGGACGCCTGCCTGCGTGTCGCTGCCCTAGCCGTCTAACCGTCTAGCCGTCTAATATCCTTGCTCCATGCCCCTCAACATCCGGACCTACCATGAGTTGACCGAAGCCGATCGCTCCGGCCTGGGCGAGCAAATTGCCGCCCAGCGCCAGCGGGTGGCGCTCCGGATGGCTGGTGTGGGGCGCGTGCTGGCGGTATTGAGTGGAAAAGGCGGCGTGGGAAAGAGCTTCGTGACGGCCGGGGTCGCCCGAGCGCTGGCCCGAGCCGGCCGCGCGATCGGTGTGCTCGACGCGGATTTCAACGGGCCGACTGCCGCCTCCCTCCTCCACGTTCCGGTTGCCCGTTGCGCGTTGCACGACGATGCGATCGAACCGGCGGTGAGTCCCGACGGCATCCGGTGCTTTTCGATGGCACTGCTGCTCGAGGATGGACATCCGCTCGGGTTTCGGGGGCCGGACGTCGAGAGCCACGTGTGGCGGGGGGCGCTCGAGGCGGCCACGCTCCGCGAGTTCCTGGCGGATGTCGCCTGGGGCGTTCTCGACGATCTGCTTGTAGACTTGCCGCCGGGCGTGCAGCGATTCCAGGAGCTGACGGAGCTCCTGCCTGCGCCTCCTGCGGCCATCGCCGTGACCATTCCGACGCCCGAATCGCACGACGCCGTGCGCCGCGCCGTCCGCGGCGCCGTGGATCGGGGTGCAACGCTCCTCGGCGTCGTCGAGAACATGGTCGGGGGACCGTTTTCAGGAACGGCGGGCGAGGACCTGTCTCGAGAGTTCGACGTTCCCTTGCTCGCCCGCATCCCCTGGCACCCGACCCCGGACACCTGGGCGGCGTTGGCGGGGCGGCTGTGAAGTTCCTCTGCGTCGAATGCGACCGTCAGATGCTATTCGAGGAGCGTCAGCTTCCGGGCGACGGAACGCTCGCCGCGGCCTTCAAGTGTCCCGCGTGCGGTCGCGTGGTCGCGCTGCTCACCAACCCGATGGAGACGCAACTGGTCGCATCGTTGGGCGTGAAGATCGGCGGCCGGACGATTGACTCGCAGCCGATGGAGACGATCCGCGGTACGGTCGCGACTGGGAGGGCAGACGCCTTCGATGACATTAGGGAGAGGGGAGAGGGGAGAGGTACGATCTGGTCAACGGAAGCGCAGGAGCGCCTGGCGCGCGTTCCCGGGTTCGTGCGCGGGATGGTCAAACGGATCTACCTCGACTACGCCAAGGAACGCGGCATCACCGAGATCACACCGGCTATCATGGACACGGCGCGAACTGAGCTCGGCCTCGAGGGGATGTGAGTCTCGAGGAGCGGACGGTTCACGGGCTCCGCGTGGTGATCGATCGGGACCAATGCGTCGGGTTCGGCGACTGCGTCAAGGAAGCCCCGGACGGTTTCAAGTTGGACGAGGAAACGATCGCCGTCTTCGTCACGCCGGAGAACGTAGAGCGCGAGCGCTTGCTGCGCGCGTGCGACGCATGCCCGGTCGACGCGATCACCGTCTGGGATTCAGAGGGCACGCAACTAGTTCCAGGATAGTCCGTCCTTGACAGCCTGTTTAGGCGCTCACATACTCGCCCCGCACTAATTGGGGAGGTGCCGGTGTATCGCGAGATCTTCGTCCCGGTCGACAACTCGTCGCACTCCGACTGGGCTGTCGACCGCGCCATGGAGCTTTGTCGCCGGTCCGACGGCCGAATCACCGGCAACCACGTCTACGCCGCCCGCCTCCACGATGTCCGCTTCCGCCAGCTCGAGACCGGCCTCCCTGCCCGGTTCCAGACCCCTGAGGAAATCAAGAAGCAGCGCAAGATCCACGACAAGCTGATCGAAAAAGGCCTCCAGCTCATCGCCGACAGCTTCCTCGATCAACTGGGCAAGCGCTGCGAAGCCTCCGGCGTGCGTCTCACCCGGCAGCTCCTCGAGGGCATCAACTACGAGGAAATCGTCAACGAGGTGAACCGGGGGGCGGGTCGCCTGCCGGGCCTGATCGGATTCGATCCCGACCGTGCCTCGGGCTACGACGGCGGGGACAGGGTCCGCTCCGACGTGAAGATCGGCGAGAACGGGCGGCTGGTGGCGGAGGACGAAGACGCCGCCGGACGGCTCGCCGGCACGTCGGGCCGCGAGTACGACCTGCTCGCCATCGGGGCTCACGGGCTCGGCCGCCAGTCGTTCTCGCAGCTCGGCGGAGTCGTGTCGCGGGTGCTGCGCGGTATCGAACGGGACGTGTTGCTGGTGCGGGACGACCGGCCGTTCGACGGTGGCCGGTTCCTCGTGTGCGTGGACGGGTCGTCGTACAGCTACCGGGCCATGCGAGCCGCGCTCGAGCTCGCGCAGGCGTTCGGCGGTTCCCTGTACGTCTGCAGCGCGTTCGACGTCGAGTACCACCACGTCGTGTTTCACAACATCAAGGATGTTCTCTCGTATCAAGCTTCCAAAGTTTTCAAGTTCGAGGAGCAGGAGGAGCTGCACAACAACATCATCGACAAAGGACTCCTGAAGTTGTGCCAGGCGAACCTGAAGCGCGCCGAGGTGATGGCACAGGAGTTCCCCGACGTCCCGATCAAGACACAGATCCTGGTCGGCAAGCCGTTCCAGGTGATCATGCAGTGGGCCGAGGAGATCAAGCCCTCGCTCCTCGTGCTCGCTCGACACGGCGCCCACCGCATCGAGGGGACAGAGCTGGGCTCGCAGGCCGAGAATCTCGTGCGGATTGCTCCCTGTAACACGCTCCTCACGGGCACCGTCGGTATCCGCCCCGAAGACATCCCCTGGATCGAGGAAGACGGTGTGGCCGGCCTCCCCTGGGCGCCCGAGGCGGAGGTACGGATTCTCCGTGTCCCGCCGTTCGCGCAAGGGATTGCCCGCCGGGCGGTGGAGGAATACGTGCTCGAGCAAACGCACGGCGAGCCCGCCACGGTGACCAACAAGTGGCTCGACGAGGCGATCCGGAAGCTCTTGCCCACGCACATGCAGCTCATCATGGGGATCGGGACGGCGGAGGAGATCGCGCTCGCGGAAGTCAAAGCTCAAGAGCAAATGAAGGCCACCAAGGTTCAGGGACACGATGCCGATCCGGAGCCGGCGACACCGGTCATCGGTGTCCGGTGTCCGGTGACCGGAGTTGAGAGCACGCGTGCCCGCGTCGCTACGGACCCGATCGTCTGGACCGAAGAAGCCTGGGCTCGGTTGCAGCTCGTGCCGCTCATTGCCCGGCCCCTCGCCCGGAACACCGTGGAGCGGTTCGCCCGCGGTCACGACATCTGGCGCGTCACCACGCTCGTGATGGATGAGAACAAGCAGGCGATGATCGCCGCGGACGAGTTCGACGTCGACACCATGATGGTGATGTTCCAGGAGCTGCGCGCCAAGCAGATCCGCGCCGAGGCAGAAGGGAAGGACGGGCTGTCTCCGGAGATGCGCGCGTTCATCGAGGAGGCGAAGGCGCAAGGCATCACGCGCTGCCCGATTCGCGACATCGAGGCGCAGATGGGGAAGTGCCCCGTGGACCTGAAGGCGATGAAGCCCGAGGAGGCCAAGGCGGCCATGGAGCGCCTGCTGGCCGAGCAAGCCGGGGACTGACGTGGACTACGTGCCTCATGTCGTAGCCTGGAATCTCACCAAGCGCTGCAACTTGGAGTGCGCGCACTGCTACATCGCGGCCGGCCCGCACGAATCCGCGGCGGGCGAGCTCGACACGGCTGCGTGCCTCGAGATCGTCGACCAGTTGCTCGCTGTGAATCCCGCACCGATGCTTATTCTGTCGGGCGGTGAGCCGCTGCTGAGGCACGATTTGACGGAGATCGCTCAATACGCGTCGGCCAACGGCGCTACCGTAGTGGTGGGGACCAACGGGACGCTCCTCACCGACGACCGGATCGCAGGGCTCAAGAACGCGGGCGTGAGCGGTGTAGCGGTGAGCGTTGATTCCTTGCGTCCTTCATACCACGACAACTTCCGCCGCGGTCGCGGCGCGTTGGCGGACGTCCAGGCGGCCCTCGCGCGTCTCACCAAAGCCCGGCTCGACTTCATCATTCAGACGACGGTCACAAAGGGGAACCGCGGCGAGCTCGAGCGGCTGGTGGCGTGGTCGGCCGAGCAGGGCGCGGTCGCGTTCAACTGCTACTTCCTGGTTCCCACCGGCCGTGGCGCGTCGCTCACCGATCTCTCGCCCGCCGACACCGAGGCGGTGCTCGGCGACCTGGCCCGGTGGCAGCGGGAGTATCGCGGCCGGATGATGGTGCGCGCGAAGTGCGCGCCGCACTTCATGCGCCACGTGTACAAGTCCGATCCCGATTCACCGATCCTCAACTACGAAACCCGCTGCCCGTGCGGGACGCAGTACTGCCGGATCACGCCCGACGGCAAGTTGACGCCGTGCCCGTATCTCCCGGAGGTCGCGGGCGATCTCCGGACGCAGAGCTTCGCCGAGATCTGGCGGTCCTCGCGGCTGTTCCGTCAGCTGCGTGAAGGGACGCTGGGGGGAAAGTGCGGCGCCTGCGAGTATCGCGCGTTGTGTGGTGGGTGCCGGGCGCGGGCCTTCGCGCTCGAAGGGGACATCCTCGCCGCCGATCCGTCGTGCGCCTACGAGCCGACGGGCGGGATGGCCCCGATCGAGCCGGCCCGCGTCCTCGCGTATGGCGACGACTTCACGCCGGTTCTGGTCTGGGTCGACGCCGCGCGCGAGCGCATGGAGCGCATCCCCTCCTTCGTGCGCGGCGTGGTGATGCAACGGGTGGAAGACTACGCCCGCCGCAACGGACACTGGCAGGTGACGCCCGAGCTCCTCGCCGAAGTGCGCCGCGCGATGCCGATCGATTTTTCGAAACGCAAGCCGTTCTTCGTCACGGACAACGGATGACGGCACACCTGCTCCTGGCCCTCCAGGCCGCGGCGGACACGAGTCACGCCTACGGCGAATTCCCCCTTCTAGGGGCGCGCCAATGGATATGGATCACAGCCGAGGTGCACCTCATGTTCGCGGCCTTCGTGCTGGGGGTGCCGATGTTCGCCGTGGTCACCGAAGCGATCGGCATCTTCGGCCACGACGACCGGTACGACCGGCTGAGCAAGGAGTTCACGCGGCTCCTGCTCGTGGCCTACAGCGCGACGGCGATCTGGGGCACCATGCTGGTGTTCGCGCTCTCGACCCTGTACCCCCGGTTCTGGGCGTACCTGACCGCGATCTTCGCGCCGTCGATGTGGCTGTACGCGGCGCTGTTCCTCATAGAGTCCTTCACGCTCTACCTCTATTACTACGGTTGGGATCGCTGGAAGAAGGGGCGGGCCAAGCTGTGGCACTGGACGCTGGGCATCCTGCTCAATGTGTGGGGCACGATCGTCATGTTCATCGCGAACTCGTGGCTCACCTACATGATGTCCCCGCCGCGCGATATCACGCCCACCACCGACCCGACCACGATCAAGCTGTGGCATGCCATCTCGAACGCGACGTGGATGCCGATCAACGTGCACCGCTTGATCGCCAACGTGGTGTTCGGCGGCGCGATCGTTGGTGCATACGCGAGCTATCGCTTCCTCGCGGCGCGCACCGACGAGGAGCGCGCCCACTACGACTGGATGGGGTACGTCGGGAATTTCATCGCGATGTCGGCGCTCATCGTGCTGCCGTTCGCCGGCTACTGGCTGGGGCGCGAGATCTATCAGTACGATCAGTCGATGGGCATCACGATGATGGGCGGGTTCATGAGCTGGCTGTGGGTGATCCAGGCGTTCCTCATCGCGGTGCTGTTCCTCACGGGGAACTACTATCTCTGGATCGGGATGGGCCGGATTCCCGGCGCCGAGCGGTTCCAGCCCTACACGAAGTACCTGCTGATCGTGTTGGTATTAGGCGCGATCGTCTGGGGCACGCCGCACACGATGATCGCCGACTCGAAGGAGCTCGCCGCCATGGGCGGCTCGCACCACCCGTTCCTCGGCGCCCTCGGCGTGATGAGCGCCAAGAACACGGCCGTGAACCTGATGATCCTCACCACCTTCCTGTCGTTCCTCCTGTACCGGCGCGCCAACAAGCGACCGGTGGTACCCTGGGCGCGGACGGGGACGCTCATCCAGGCGGCGATGTTCGCCATCGCGGCTGCGATCGTGCTGTTCTACGGGATCCGCGGCTACTTCGTCGAAGCGATCGTGCGCATCGGGTTCAGCGTGTATCAGGTGCTCGCCGTGCTCTCGTGCATTCTGTTCGTCACCGTGATCGACGTCCTGATGGCCCGCGGGGCGCAGTCGCTCGGCACGATCCAGTGGGGCAAGATGCCGCCCCGATCGCAGTACGCATTGTTCATCCTCGCCGTGACGTTCACATGGCTCATGGGCCTGATGGGGTTCGCGCGGTCGGGGATCCGGCAGTACTGGCACGTGTGGCAGGTGATGCAGGACACGAGCAAGTACGCCGCCACGCCGGCGCTCGGGTACGCGTCGAAGATGATCAGCCTGTGCGTCCTCATCTTCCTGAGTCTCGTGGCCTTCGTGTTCTGGCTCGGGGGCCTGGCGGAGAAGTCGACGTATGTAGCGGAGAAAGGGCCCGGGCATGTGGGCCACTAATCTCAAGATCGTCGGCATCGTCCTCGGGACGCTGGCGGTCTATACCCTGATCGCCAACAAGATCCCGCAGGTCCAGTCCGAGGTGCCCCAGACCCTCACGCTGGGCGCGAACGTCACACCCGAGCAGCTCGTGGCGGCGGGGGAGAAGGTGTTCAACGGCATCGGTGGCTGCACCACTTGCCACGGGCTCGGCACGCGCGCGCCCAACCTCCTGACGGATGAAAAGGGGACGGGGCCGATTGGCGCCCGCTGCGGCAAGCGCGAGGCGGGGAAGAATTGCAAGCAGTACCTGTACGAGTCGCTCGACCAGCCGACGGCGTACATCGTGGCGGGCTATCAGCCGATCATGCCCGTGATGACGAAGCAGCTCTCGCCGCAACAGATCTGGGCCGTGATCGCATTCCTGGAGTCACAAGGCGGCACTATCGACGTCACAGCCTCCGACATCCCAGCAACCTCTACCACCTCTACGACCTCTACCGGAAGTGGGGGTGGTGCGGGGGGAGCAGCCTTTGCAGGCGGCAGCACGGACCCAAAAGCGATCATCCAGGCCGCGGGCTGTCTTGCCTGTCATAAGCTCGACGGCCAGGGCCAGACCATCGCGCCCGACCTGACGCACGTGGGCTCGCGCCGCGACGCGGAGTCGATCCGTAAGAAGGTCCTCGATCCCATGTCGTCGATCGCCAAAGGGTACGAGAAGCTCGCCGGGATCATGCCCAAGACGTTCGGCACGATGATGAACGCCTCGCAGCTCGAGGCGCTGGCGCAATTCCTGGCGGCGCACAAGTGAGACGCTACCTCGCGCACCCGTTCTGGCAGGCGGTGGGCATCCTGATCATTGCCTTCATCGTGATCGTGTGGGTCGTGCCCATCCTGCCGGGCAGCGCGATCGTCCCGAAGAGCGTCGTGCTGCAGTATATGCTCACGGTGCTCGTAGGCGTGCTCATCTATGTGAGCGACAACGAGGCCCGCTGGAAGCAGTTCAAGGGGCCGATCCACGCCGTGCTGGTGGAGCCGCGTCTCCGCATGGTGCGGACCGCGCTCCTCGTGGTGGTGACGGCGCTCGTCGGCCTCATTGCCTATGGGCAGGTCGCGACGACGGTCGCGGCGCCGCCCAATCTCCGGTCGATCCATCCGGCGCCGCCCTCAGAGATCACGTTTCGCGGCAAGTCGATCACGCTGACGGGACTCGAGAACCCGCTGCATGCCCACCCGGATTCGCTCGCGGCGTACATCGCGGAAGGCAAGCGCGTCTACTACCAGAACTGCTTGCCCTGCCACGGTGACCACTTGGACGGCCAGGGACACTTCGCGCCGGGCTTCAACCCGATCCCCGCCAACTTCCAGGACAACGGCACGATCGCCCAGCTCACCGAGAGCTTCGTCTTCTGGCGCGTCGCCAAGGGCGGGCCCGGCCTCCCGCGCGAGGGGACGCCGTGGAACTCGGCGATGCCGAAATGGGAGGACTTCCTCACGGAGCGGGAGATCTGGTCGGTGATTCTTTTCCTGTACGATCAGACCGGATGGAAGCCGAGGACGTGGGAAAAGACGGGGGAGGCGAAGTGAGCCTCGGGCGGCATGGCGGCATGGCGGCAGGCATAGCGGCAGCACTCCTTGCCGCGGTGCCGCCCTGCCGCCTTTTGGCTCAAGACACCACCGCTGGCAAACAGATCTACGTCAAATGGTGCGCCGGTTGCCATGGCGAGACCGGCGCCGGCGACGGTCCGGCGGCCAGTGCGATGCTGCCCCGCCCTCGCAACTTCACGGGCGCCGTCTACAAGATCCGGACGACGGCGAGCGGCCAGCTGCCCACCGACGCCGACCTGATGCGGGCGATCGACGAGGGGCTCCCCGGCAGCGCCATGCCCGCGTGGAAGAGCCGGCTGTCGGACGGTGAACGGCGCAACGTGATGGCGTATCTCAAGACGTTCTCGTCGTTCTTCGCCGATACGAGCCAGCACGTCGTGGCGCTCAAGTTCTCGAGCACTCCCGGTGGCGGCTCGGGCGCGGCAGCCTTGAAAGAAGGCCGTCAGTTCTACGATTCCATTGGGTGCCGCAAGTGCCATGGCGACCAGGGTCGGGGCGACGGCCCCTCGGCGCCGACGCTGAAGGACGACGCCGGCTTCCCGATCTTCGCCGCGGACTTGCACCAGAACTGGCGGTTCCGCGGCGGCGCCGGGGTCGAGGACATTTATCACCGCCTGCGCACCGGCCTGGACGGGACGCCGATGCCGTCGTTCTCCGACCTGATCGATCAGAAGTTTCTGACCGACGAGCAGCTGTGGCGGCTCGCGCAGTACGTGCGCTCGCTCTCGCCGGCCAAGTCACCCGACGTCCGGGACGTGATCCATGCGCCGCAGATCACCTCGACCCCGCCGGTTTCTCCGGACGACTCGGCGTGGGCCCACGTGGACTGGTACTGGTTCCCGCTCGTGGGTCAGGTGATCCACAAGGCGCGCGAGTTCGCGCCCGCGGTGTCCGGGGTGTGGGTGCAGGCGGTGCACGACGGCAAGACGCTGGCAATGCGGGTCAGCTGGGACGACCGCACGCAGAGCCCGGACTCGGCGTGGCTGGGGTTCGAGCAGCGGCTGATGCAAACCGTGGCGAGCGACGATTCCGAGGCTCCCAAGGCACAGCCCTGGCCCGACCAGCTGGCCGTCCAGTTCCCCCGCCACCTCACGGACGGAATGGAGCGGCCCTATTTCCTCATGGGCTCTGCCACCGACCCAGTGTACCAGTGGCGCTGGACCAGCCAGCCGCGACGCGCCATAGCCGGTCTGGCCCGAGGGATCGATCAGTTCGACACCCTGCCCGAGGCGCCCGCCGCGCAGGCGGCATTCGACCACGGGGAGTGGCGCGTGGTCCTTACCCGCGCCCTTGCGACGCCCGACACGGGCAACGAAGTTCAGCTTGAGGCTGGCCGGGCCATTCCGGTGGCATTCTTCGCCTGGGACGGGTCCAGCGGAGAGCACGGCTCGCGCATGGCCCTCAGCACCTGGTACTTCCTGGCGCTTGACCAACCGACCCCGTCGGGGGTGTTCGTGACGCCGCTGGTCGCCATGCTCCTAACTCTCGGTCTTGGTGTCGTGGTGGTGCGGAGGGCTCAGGGGCGGCGCGCCTGATCTGCCGTTTCAATTTCGGAGGGACAATGCGACGCACAGTGATTGCTGTTGTTTGGGGCTCGATCACGATCGCAGGATGCGGGAAGGCCCGGGACGGGTCGTCGTCGGGCGTGGCGCAGGCTGCGGAGTCGATGCGGGCGGCGCAGCCGCCAGCCCCGGCGACGGACGGCGCCACGATCGCCGGAAAGATCAAGTTCACCGGGACCAAGCCCGCCAATCCGAAGATCGATATGAGCGAGGAGCCCAAGTGCAAGGCGAAGTACCAGGGCGTGCCCACGGAAGAGGTCGTGGTCGTGAACCCGAACGGCACCCTCGCCAACGTGTTCGTCTACGTGAAGTCAGGGCTGCCCGCGAGCTACAAGGCACCGGCACCGGCCGGCCCGGTGACGCTCGACCAGGACGGCTGCCGCTACCATCCGCACGTGCTGGGCATTCTCGTCGGCCAGACGCTCGCGATCAAGAACTCGGACGGCATCCTCCACAACATCAAGGCGAAGGGGACAAAGAACCGTCCCTTCAACATCAGCCAGCCCACGATCATGACGTCGGAGCGGACGTTCACGGCGCCCGAAGTGATGGTTCCGCTCGAGTGCAACGTCCACGGCTGGATGCACGCGTGGCTGGCCGTTCTGCCGCACCCGTTCTTCGCAGTGTCGGGTAGCGACGGGAGCTTCAGCATCAAGGGGCTGCCGCCCGGGACCTACACGATCGAGGCCTGGCACGAGAAATACGGGAGCCAGACCGCGACGGTGACCGTGGCGGGGAGCGAGACCAAGACGGCGGACTTCAGCTTCGCGGCAAAGTGAACTAAACCGAGGAGAGGCCAATGCATTGGTGGCTGCCGGCCAAGGCTTCGACATTCACCGGGCCGATCGACGGGCTGTTTCTGGCGATCCTGATCATCACCGGGATCGCGTTCGTGCTCGTCGAGGTCGGGCTGATCTGGTTCATCGTGAAGTATCGGGAGCGCCCGGGCCGGAAGGCCTATTACACGCACGGGAATACGCGCGCGGAAGTGATCTGGACGACGATCCCCGCGGTCACGATGGTGGCGTTGGGGCTCATCAGTAACCACTACTGGGTCGAGATCAAAGGGCGCAACAGCATTCCGGCCAACGCCTATCCCATCGGCGTACACGCGAAGCAGTTCGAGTGGCAGATCACCTATCCAGGAGCAGACGGCAAGCTCGGGACCGCCGACGACTTCACGATTCGCAACCAGCTCCATGTGCCGGTGGGCCGACCCATCGTCGTCCAGTTGTCGGCCGAAGATGTCATCCACTCGTTTTACGTACCGCAGTTCCGTGTGCGGCAAGACGTCGTTCCGGGCATGGACATCAAGGCCTGGTTTCAGGCGACCGTCCCCGGAACGTACGAGCTCGGTTGCTCGCAACTCTGCGGGCTGGGTCACTACCGCATGCGAGCGCAGGTGTTTGTGCAAACCCAGGAAGACTACGATGCCTGGATGAAGCAGGCTGCTCAGGAGGCCTCGCAATGACGACCGTCGCCGCCACGAGCCACACGGTACCCGCTCATCACGACGACCGGAGCTTCATCCGGAAATACATCTTCTCGACCGATCACAAAATCATCGGCATCCAGTTCCTGTTCGTGAGCCTGTTCTTCCTCTTGGTGGGGGGACTGCTCGCGATGCAGATGCGCTGGCAGCTGGGGTTCCCGGGACAGCCAATGCCGGGCGGTGGCGTGCTCCCCGAGACGATGGCCCCCGGCGGGGTGATCCTGCCGGAGTACTACATCCAGCTCGTCACGATGCACGGCACGTTCATGGTCTTCTTTGCGATCATGCCGCTGCTTGTGGGGGTGTTCGCCAATTTCCTCATTCCGCTCAAGATCGGGACGCACGACATGGCGTTCCCGCGGATCAACATGTGGTCGTTTTGGACCTTCTTGATCGGCGGGCTCGTGATGCTCTCGAGCTTCTTCGTGCCGGACGGGGCTGCGCGCGCGGGATGGACGATGTACGCCCCGCTCTCGGCGCGACACGACTACTCGGGCGCGTCGATCGGCCAGGAGCTCTGGTCGGTTTCGATCATCTTTGTGGGACTCTCCTCGATTCTCGGATCGCTGAACTACATCACCACGATCATCAACAACCGCGCCCCCGGCATGACGTGGTTCCGGCTGCCGCTCTCCGTCTGGTCGCTGTTCATCACCGCGATCCTGGGCCTGCTCGCGCTGCCGGTGCTGTCGGGCGCGGTGATCATGCTCCTGTTCGACCAGATCATCGGCACCCACTTCTTCGATCCCGGCGCCGGCGGCCAGGCGCTCCTGTGGCAGCACCTGTTCTGGTTCTTCGGGCATCCCGAGGTCTACATCCTGATCCTGCCGGCCATGGGGATGGTATCCGATATCATCTCCAATGGCAGCCGTAAGCCGATCTTCGGCTATCACTCGATGGTGTTCGCGATCATCGCGATCGCGTTCCTCGGCTGGATCGTGTGGGGCCACCACATGTTCGTGAGCGGGATGAACCCGACCCTCGGGTCGTCCTTCATGGTGTCCACGCTCGTGATCGCGGTGCCTTCGGCGGTGAAGACGTTCAACTGGATGGGGACGATGTGGCGCGGTAACCTCCGCTTCCACGTTCCGATGCTGCACGCCGTGGCCTTCATCGCGATGTTCGTGATCGGCGGATTGTCAGGGATCTTCATGGCCGCGACGCCCGTGGATATGCAGATCCACGACACCTACTTCATCGTGGCGCACTTGCACTACGTGCTGTTCGGCGGCAGCCTGTTCGCGCTGTTCGGCGCGATCACGTTCTGGTATCCGAAGATGTTCGGCCGCATGATGAGCGAGGGCTGGGGCAAGGTCCATTTCTGGCTCACGTTCATCTTCTATAATTGCACCTTCTTCCCGATGCACATCACGGGGATGGCCGGGGAGATGCGACGGCTGTACGACCCGAACCAGTACACCTTCCTGCAGCCATTACAGCCGATGAGGGTGTTCATCTCGATCAGCGCGTTCCTGCTGTTCGCGACCCAAGCAATCTTCTTCGTGAACTTCTGGTGGAGCCTGTGGAAGGGAAAGAAGGCGCCGCTGAACCCGTGGGAGGACAACGGCCTCGAATGGTCCCTACCGTCGCCGGCCCCACACGGCAATTGGGAGAAGGTGCCGAACGTGTATCGCGGCCCGTACGAGTTCAGCTCGCCGCAGGTGGCGGAGGACTACTTGCCGCAGAACAAGAAGCTGCCCACCGACCGTGAGCCGGCCGCTGCGTCGGCCGCCACCCACTGACCAGGGGACGACCGATGACGCACGCAGCTGCCACCGTCGATCAGATGCGGCCCCCGTACCCGGCCGAGCGGGGGCTCGACGTCTACAACAAGAAGCTGGGGATGTGGATCTTCCTGGCCTCGGAGGTGATGTTCTTCGCCGCCCTGATCGGGACCTACATCATCCTGCGGTTCGGGGCGCCGGGCGAATGGGCCAGGCCGGGCATCGTCCTCAACATCAAGATCACCGCGTTCAACACGTTCCTGCTGATCTGTTCGAGCGTGTCGATGGTCAAGGCGTACGCCGCGATCCAGGACGGTGATCCCAAGAAGATGCGCTTCTGGCTCCTGATGACGATTCTCGGTGGGGCCACATTCGTCGGCATCCAGGTCTACGAGTACATGCACCTCATCGAGCACGGGTTCGTGCCGAGCGGCGTGCGCGACGGGAGCGAGCTGGCGGCGCTCGTGGCGAACGGGACGCTGCCCGCGGCCACCATGGGGCTGTACGGCTCCACGTTCTTCACGATGACCGGGTTCCACGGCTTCCACGTGACGTGCGGCGTGATCTCGATGACGTACCTGTACTTCACAAAGGCGCTCCCGGGCAAGTATTCCAAGCAGGACTACGGCGGGATCGAGACGGTCGGCCTGTATTGGCACTTCGTCGACCTGGTGTGGATCATCCTGTTCACCATCGTCTACCTGATCTGAGGAGCCATGGAGACCGCA
The DNA here is from genome assembly GCA_035577025.1 of Gemmatimonadales bacterium. GTDB lineage: Bacteria > Gemmatimonadota > Gemmatimonadetes > Gemmatimonadales > GWC2-71-9 > AG41. The sequence continues at coordinate 35,763 of DATLVU010000057.1, read as the reverse complement.
CACAAGCGACCCAACTACATCCTCATCTGGGTGTATCTGGCGGTCCTCACGGCCGCCGAGCTGGGGCTCGCCTTCGAGCTGCCCATCTCGCGCAACTGGAAGCTGATTCTTCTTCTGTTCCTCGCGGTGTGGAAGGCCGCGCTGGTAGGCCTGTTCTTCATGCATCTCAAGTTCGAACGCTGGAATTTGCGGATCATGGCGCTGATACCACTGCCGCTCGCCGTGATCTTCATCCTGGCAGGGATGTCGGAGCATATCTGGTAGCGTTTCTCGAGCTGACGAAGCCGCGCATCACGCAGCTGGTGCTCCTCACCGCCGCGGCCGGGTTCTACCTCGGCTCGACCGGCGGGATCGACGTCCGCCTGCTCGTCAGCACGCTCATCGGCGTGGCCCTGGTCGCCGCGGGCACCAACGCCTTCAACCAGGTGCGCGAGCGGGATGTGGACGCGCGCATGCACCGGACGGAGCGGCGGCCGCTCCCGTCCGGCCGTCTCACGCCGCGGGCCGCCGGCGTGTTCGCCGGGATCATTTCCGTGGCGGGCGTCGTCTATCTCGCGATCGCGGTCAACCTGATCACGGCGGGGCTGGCCACGCTCACGCTCGCGAGCTACGTGCTGCTGTACACGCCGCTCAAACGTAAGACGACCCTCAATACGCTCATTGGCGCTGTGCCCGGTGCGCTGCCGATCGTCGGCGGGTGGACGGCCGCCGGTGGTGCCATCGGACCGGCGGTCGCGGCGCTGTTCTGGATCCTGTTCCTGTGGCAGCTGCCGCACTTCCTGGCGCTCGCGTGGATCTACCGGGATGATTACCGCCGGGGTGGCCTGGCGATGCTTTCGGTCTCGGACCCCGACGGGCAGCACACGGGTCGCATGGTGCTGCTGTACGCGGTGGCGCTCCTGCCCGTGAGCCTGTTGCCGACGCTTCTCGGTGTGACCGGTTCGCTGTATTTCTACGGCGCCTTGCTGCTCAGCCTCGCCTACGCCGGAGTCTCGGTCGCGATGACACGCGCGACCACCACGGCCCGCGCGTGGCGGGTGTTCCTGGTGTCCATCGTCTACCTCCCGGCGCTCCTCACGCTCATGGTGGTAGACAAGGTCCTGGCCTGAGCGGCCCCCTATGATCCCGTTCCACCGTTTGTTGATCTCGACCGCTATCGTCTTTTGCGGCGGGTTCACGATCTGGGCCGCGTGGAGCTACCGCCAGACGGGCGAGCTGCTCATGCTGCTGACCGCGCTCGCGTTCGCGGCGGCGACCGTGGCGCTGGGCTATTATCTGCGCCACCTCAAGCGCTTTTTGGGCCGATGATCGCCACGCTGCTCGTGCTGTTGCACGGAGACGATCCCAAGCTGGACTTATTGTACTTCTGGGCCGCGGTGCTGCTGGCGCTCACGCCAGTGCTGATCTTTGGAACGATCGGAGTGCTGGTGCTGAAGAAGATCTGGAAGGAGAGACACGGGAGCGGAGAGCAGGGAGCGGGGAGCAGTCGCTGACGGAACGATAACGGCTCCCTGCTCCCGGCTCCCTACTCCCTTGTTAGATTGCCTTCCATGAACCCGAAGCCCTCTGAGAAGCGTCAAGTCGTCCGCTTCGCCTTCTACAAGCTCGACAGCACGTGGCGGCGCTTGTCGGCCGAGCGCCAGGCGAGCTCCAAGATCGAGTTCGGCGAGACGATCGGGAGCTTCGGCGGGCGCCTGCTGTTGCGGCCGTACGGGCTGGTGGGCATTCGGGGTGACTGCGACTTTCTGCTCTGGCAAGTGGCCGAGGACCTCGATTCGCTCGTGGCGCTGCAGACCGCCCTCAACCGCACCGACCTGGGCGCCTATCTCAGCGTGCCGTACAGCTACCTCGCGATGACCCGCCGCTCCATCTACGAGTTTCCAGAAGATCCGGGGCAGCCCTCGCGCCTTGTGATTCGACCGAGCGATGCCCGTTACCTGTTCGTGTATCCCTTCATCAAGACGCGCCAGTGGTACATGTTGCCGAAGGCGGAGCGTCAGACCATGATGGACGAGCACGTCAGGGTTGGACGGCAATATCCCACGATCCGGCTCAATACGACGTACTCCTACGGTCTGGACGATCAAGAGTTCATCGTGGCGTTCGAGGGGGACAACCCGGCGGACTTCCTCGATCTCGTGATGGAGTTGCGGGAAAGCAAGGCGTCCTCCTATACGCTGCGCGACACGCCGACATTCACCTGCGTGCAGATGTCCCTCTGGGACATGCTGGACACGCTGGGCGGGGCGGGCTCGGTGCAGGCGCTTGCCCGGCGCCCGACGCGGGAAGACGGGTATGCGCCGGTGGCGACTCTCGCCGACCTGCCGCCCGGAGCGAGCCGGCGCGTCTACCTCGGGAGCGATGCCGTGGCGCTCTTCAACATCAACGGGACGGTGCGCGCCATCGCGAACCGTTGCAGCCACGCGCGGGCGAGCCTCTCCGAAGGTACGATCGAAGCCGCGCGCTGCGCGGTAACGTGCCCCTGGCACGAGGGAGTGTTCTCGCTCGAGACGGGTCAGGTGCTGGGCGGGCCGCCCGCGCTGCCGGTGGCGGTATATCGGGTGAAAGTCGAAGGGGACACGGTGCTCATCGCTCCACCCCCGCGCACGCCGGCCGAGGCGCGCGAGCCGACGGTTGCCCCTCACTCCTGACAGCCGCTTCCTGAAGGCCTGCCGCTCCGAGCGCACCGACGTCACGCCGGTGTGGTTCATGCGGCAGGCCGGACGGTACATGCCGGAGTACCGCGCACTGCGTCAGAAGCACTCTCTCCTGGAGCTCTGCCACAAGCCCGAGCTCGCCGCCGAGGTCACGCTGCAACCGGTCGAGCGCTTGGGCGTAGATGCCGCGATCCTGTTCGCCGACATCCTGCTGCCGTTCGAGCCGCTTGGCCTGGGGCTCACTTTCACGGCGGGCGAAGGTCCGCAAATAACGCGGCCGATCCGCGAGGCGAAGCAGGTGCTCGAGCTGCCCCCCGTGGACCCCGTGGCCGACCTGGCCTACGTGATGGACGGGGTCCGGCTCGCCGTGCGGGCGCTGCCGCCGCACGTCCCGCTCATCGGATTCGCCGGCGCGCCGTTCACGCTGGCGAGCTACGCGATCGAGGGCGGGGCGACGCGGAACTTCGCCGTCACCAAGCGCTTCATGTACACCGAGCCCCGCGCATGGCACGAGCTGATGCGCCGGCTCGCGGAGCTCGTAGGGCGGTATCTCGCCGCCCAAGCGCTGGCGGGAGCCCGCGCGGTCCAATTGTTCGATAGCTGGGTGGGCTGTCTCTCGCCGGCCGACTACGCGACCTATGTGTTTCCGCACAGCCAGCGGGCGCTGCAGCTGGCGAGTGAGGCGGGTGTCCCGGTGATCCACTTCGGCACCGATACGGCCACCTTGCTCGCAGATTTCGCCCGCGCCGGCGGCGACGTGATCGGCGTGGACTGGCGCATTCCTCTCGACGTCGCCTGGGAACGTATCGGCCCGAAAGCCATTCAGGGGAACCTCGACCCGGTCACTCTGCTGGCGCCACGAGCGGAGCTCGAGCGCCAGGTGCGCGACGTCCTCACGCGGGCGAACAGGCGGCCGGGGCACATCTTCAACCTCGGACACGGCATCCTGCCGGAGACCCCGGTGGACGCGGTTCGCGCCGTGGTGGAGTGGGTCCATGGCGGGTGACCGGATCGCCGTTCTGCTGATGGCGTACGGCGGACCAGGAAGCTTGGACGAGGTGGAGCCCTACCTGCTCGACGTCCGCGGCGGCCGGCCGACCAGCCCCCAGTTCGTGGAAGAGATCAAGGCCCGGTACGCGCAGATCGGCGGGCGTTCTCCAATTCGCGAGCTCACGGAAGCGCAAGCGGCTGGCGTGCAGCGGACGCTGGGCGAGCGCTTCGCCGTGTACGTCGGCATGCGGCACTGGCACCCCTACATCCGCGATGTCGTGAAGCAAATCCTGGCGGACGGCCACCGGCGCGCCGTGGGGATCGTGCTCGCCCCGCATTACTCGGCGATGTCCGTCGGCGCGTACCAGAAGCAGCTGCTCGAGGCCGCGGATGGTCGGCTCGAGACGGCGCTAGTGCGCAGTTGGGGCGACCATCCCCGATTCCTGGATCTGGTCGTGGAGCGAATCGCGCAAGCGCTACAGCGCTTTCCGTCGCCCGGGGCCGTGCAGGTGTTGTTCACCGCGCACAGCCTTCCCGAGCGCATCCTGGCGACGGGAGACCAGTACGCCGTCGAGCTCCGCGCCAGCGCGGCGGCCGTCGCGCAGCGGGCGGGGCTCGCCACGTGGCACTTCGCGTTTCAGAGCGCCGGCGCGACGTCCGAGCCGTGGCTCGGGCCGGAGGCCGGCGCGGTCATGACCGAGCTCGCCGGAAGGGGCCATAAGGCGTTCTTGATCGTGCCGATTGGGTTCGTGTGCGACCACGTGGAGATTCTCTACGACGTGGACATCGTCTACCGTTCCCTCGCGCAGCGTCTCGGCGTGCATCTCGAGCGCACCACGTCGCTCAACGACGATCCTGCACTCGCCGGTGCCCTGGCGGAGCTCGCGCACAATGCCGCCGCGGGGCGCGGGTGGATGTGACGGTCGCGGTCGTGGGCGCCGGCATCGCCGGTCTGTCGGCCGCCTGGGAGCTCACGCGGAGCGGCGCCGACGCGATCGTGCTCGACGCCGAGCGACGGCCCGGTGGACTCATCGTCACGGAACGCCGCGACGGCTTCGTCGTCGAGGGAGGCCCCGACGGCTTTCTCGCGGCTGAGCCCGACATTCAGGATCTGGCGCGGGAGATCGGAGTCGGCGATCGGCTGGTGGATCAAGCGGTCAACGGATCCACGCTCTGGACCGGTAAGCGGCTCAAGCCACTCGCCGTGGGCCGGGCAGCGGAGCTGTTGGGCATTCAGGCGCCCGCGGAGGCCGATCTCAGCCGGGGGTTCAGAAGCTTTGCCTCGGGGATGGCCGACATCGTCGATGCTCTCGTCGGGAAGGTCGGCCAGCGTATCCGGCGGGCCCAAGGTGTGACGGGCCTCGTGTCCGCTGGGAGCGGCTGGCGGCTGTCAATGACGGGAGGGTCATCGCTCGATGCGGACGCCGTCGTGCTGGCGGTCCCGGCCTGGGTCACGTCACGCCTTCTGGCTTCGGTGGGCGTGGTCAAGGCACGATCGTTGGGGGAGGTGTTGTACCATCCCAGCCTCACGGTGTCGCTCGCCTACCGAACGAGCCAGGTGCCTGCCGGACTCGAGGGCTCTGGCTTCGTCTCGGCGGTGGAGTGGGAAGGAGCCGTGCGTGCCTGTACGTACGCGTGGCGGAAATTTCCCGGTCGAGCCCCGGACGGCTATGCCCTGTTACGTGCCTTCCTCGCGCCCGTGGACGGCGACCCCGGCGCGATCGCCCATGCAGAGCTCAGCCCAATCCTCGGGCTTCGCGGGGCACCGGTATGGACTCGTGCCTTCGAATGGCCGCGTGGGCTCCCGCGCTATCATCGCGGCCACGCCGAGCGGCTGGCCGAGGTGCGCGAGTCGCTCTCCCGTTTCCCCCCCCTCGCCATCGCGGGAGCGGGAGTGGACGGTGCGGGCGTGTCGGCGTGCGTCAAGTCGGGGAGGGTGGCCGCTCGGGTGATCCAGCGTTGAGGAGCGCCACGGCTGGGGCGATTCGGGCCTGGGAGCGTTGCTATTCTGCAACGGCTCCGGGCGCTGGCTTCGCCGGCCCGGGGTGCCTTAGCTTCCTGCGGTGATGACAACGCCCCCGCTCCCGGGGACACTCCCGGGCCTCCCGGACCGAATCATGCAGCTCGGGGCGATCTCCACGAATCTCTCCTGGAGTTGGAACCGCGACGCGCGGGCGCTGTTTCGCGCCATCGACCCACCCCTATGGCACCTGAGCCGCCACAATCCGATCGAGCTGCTGCGCCGGGTCCGCCCCGAGCGCCTCGCGGCATGCGCGTCCGATGCGGACTTCCTGCGGCTCTACGACGCCGTTGTCCAGGACGCGGCCCGCGCAGCCTCGTCCACGACCTGGTACGCTGCATCGTATCAGGACGTCGCCTCTCGTCCGATCGCCTACTTCTGCGCGGAGTTCGGGTTGCACAACTCCGTCCCGATCTATTCCGGCGGTCTCGGAATCCTGGCGGGCGATCACTGCAAGGCGGCTTCGGACCTTGGCGTGCCGCTCGTCGGGGTCGGACTGTTCTACACGAAGGGGTATTCGGATCAGCGGCTGCGCCTGGACGGCTGGCAGGAGGACGGCGAAGAGCGCTTCCACGTCTCGGCGACGCCCCTTGAGCAGGTGCGAGGTTCTAAAGGCGACCCCTGCCTCGCCACGATCGCGATGTCGGGACGCCAAGTGAGCGTCGGCGCGTGGCGCGTCATGGTCGGACGGGTCCCCATCCTTCTGCTCGATACCGACCTCGAGGCGAACGACCCGGCGGACCGCGAGCTCTGCCACCGGTTGTACGCGGGCGGGCCGGACCTACGGGTGCGACAGGAGTGGATCCTCGGCGTCGGCGGCGTTCGCGTGTTGCGGGCCCTGGGATACGATCCCGCCGCATGGCACGCGAACGAAGGGCACGCGGCGTTCATGCTGGTCGAGCGCGTGCGCGAGCACGTCACGCGTGGGACGCCATTCGCCGAAGCGGTCCGCTGTGTCCGCGCCACGAGCTTGTTCACGACCCACACGCCGGTGCCGGCCGGCCACGACACGTTCTCACCCGAACAGATCGAGCACTGCACAGGCCCGGTGTGGGAGGAGATGGGGATCAGTCGGGAGGACTTCCTCCGGTTCGGCCATCACCCAGTACTCGACCACGACCGCTTCCACATGCCGGTGGCGGCCGTGCGACTCTCGGCGCGCGTGAACGGCGTCTCCCGCCGCCACGGCGCGGAGTCGCGCCACATTTGGGGTCCACTCTGGCCCGACCGGGAGCCGGCCCGCGTGCCCATCGGGCACATCACCAACGGCATCCATGTCTCCACGTGGATGGCGAATGCCCTGATGCTGCTCCTCGACTCGCAACTCGGCCCGGACTGGCTCGGGCGTATGAGTGACCCCGCGCTGGCCGCGCGAGTACTCGAGCTCGACCCGGCCGCGCTTTGGGCGGTGCACGGCGAGCTCAAGTCCCACCTGATGCGGAGCATCCGAGAGCAGGCCCGGCGGCGTTGGGCAGACCAGTGGAAGGAAGCCCTCCACCTCGTGGGGGCGGGCACGCTGCTGGACCAGCATGCGCTCACGATCGGGTTCGCGCGGCGCTTCGCCACGTACAAACGGGCGGATCTGATTTTCCACGACATCGGCCGGCTCGAGCGCTTGCTCGTAAATCCGTGGCGGCCGGTACAGATCGTGTTCGCCGGCAAGGCGCATCCGGCCGACGAGCCCGGCAAGGAGGTCCTCCGGCGCGTGTACCACCAGACTCGCGAGCCCCGCTTCGAGGGCCGCGTCGCGTTCCTCGAAGACTACGACATGCATCTGGCGCACCGCCTGGTGCAGGGTGTGGACCTGTGGCTGAACCTCCCGCGCGTGCCGCTCGAAGCGTCGGGCACGAGCGGTATGAAGGCGGCGGTCAATGCGGTCCCGCAGCTCAGCACTCTGGACGGATGGTGGGCGGAGGGATACGATGGGCAGAACGGGTGGGCCATTCCGGCCGCCCCCGAAGGGGGCGAAGGCGATGCGGCGGATGCCGAGCAGCTCTATCGCCTGCTGGAAGACGAGATCGTGCCGCTGTACTACACGCAGGACCAGCGTGGCATCCCCCTCGGGTGGGTAGAGAAGATGAAGCACGCACTGCGCGTCGGGCTCCAGCAGTTCACGTCCGACCGCATGGTGCGCCAGTACGTCACCGAGCACTACGTTCCCGCCATTCGGCGGGAGCTCACCGGGGACGACACTCCGACCGCCTGAAGGAGGGAGCAAGCGCCGGATGGAGTTCATCCTCGCGCTCCACAGTCATCTGCCGTACGTCTTGCACCACGGTCGCTGGCCCCACGGCAGCGATTGGCTGTGCGAGGCGGCGGTCGATACGTACTTGCCACTCCTCGAAGGCCTGCATGGCCTGGCGGACGAAGGCACGCCCGCGCCGGTCACCATCGGGTTCACGCCGGTGCTCGCGAGCCAGCTGGTGCACCCGGACTTCCCCGACGAGCTGGAGGCGTTTTTCGCGCAACGGCTCGAGGCCTGCGACGAGGCACCGCGGTCCCTCGCGACCACGGGGGACACCGCGCTCCTCCCGCTCGTCGACTTCTGGCGCTCCCGGCTTCGGCGTTTGCAGGCGCTGTTCCGCCGCATCGACGGCGACCTGATCGCCGCTTTTCGCCGGCTGCAGGAGGCGGGCCGCCTGGAGATCATCGGGTCGGCGGCGACGCACGCGTACCTGCCGCTCCTGGGCCGGGACGAGAGCATCCGGCTGCAGCTGGCAGTCGGCCGCACCACGCACCAGCGGCTCTTCGGCGTCCCTCCGGCCGGCTGCTGGCTCCCGGAGTGCGCCTATCGCACGACGGGAACATGGGCGCAGCCCGGTGCACCGCGCCGCGGTGTGCGGCGCGGCATCGAGGAGCATGTGGCGGACGCCGGTTTTCGGTACTTCTTCACGGACGCGCATCTGGCGCAGGCGGGGAGCCCGCTCGGCGCGTACGCGGAGATCCCGCTCGGCGCGGAGCGGTTCGACGCCGAGCGGCATGAGGTCACGTCCCGGCCGTTCGGACCGGCGCAGCGCTCGCCGTATCGTGGCTACCGGGTCTCCTCCCGCCCGGTGGACGCGCTCGTCCGCGACCCCCGGTCAACGACGCAGATCTGGAGCCGCCACCAGGGCTATCCAGGCGACGAGTGGTATCTTGAGTTCCACAAGATTCGCTGGCCCGGTGGGCTGAAGCTCTGGCGGGTGAGCGGCGCCAACGTGGACCTGGGAGGCAAGCGGCCCTATGATCCCGCCGCCGCCGCCGGCCGCGCCGCGCTCCACGGGTCGCACTTCAGCGACCTGCTCGCGACCGTCGCCGGCGAGCAGCGGGCGAACGGCGCGGGCGTCATCACGGCGCCGTTCGACACGGAGCTGTTCGGCCATTGGTGGTTCGAGGGCGTGGACTTCCTCAGGGCCACCTACCGCGCGCTGCGCCGCCAGAGGGGCGTACAGCCCGTGACCGCGTCCCAGCACCTCGTGCGTCATCCTCCTCAGGTAGCGTTGCGCCTGGCGGAGGGATCCTGGGGCGCGAACGGCGATCACAGCATGTGGCTGAATGAGGGGACCGCGTGGACGTGGAAGCGCTTGTGGCCGCTCGAAGATGCCTTCTGGGGCGTCGCGCGAGCGGCGCTGCGGTCGGACGCCGCGCGGCCGGTACTGGCGCAGGCGGCGGTCGAGCTGTTGCTCGCGCAGGCGTCGGATTGGCAGTTCATCATCTCCACGGGGGCGGTGGTCGATTACGCGGAGCGGCGCTTCAGCCTGCATTGTGACGATGCTGAGCGCCTGATCGCGGCCATCGCCGCAAGCCAGGCAGGGGATGAGAGCGCCCTCGACAGGGGGCGCCGTGACGCGGCCGAGCTGGCGAAGCGGGATGCCCTATTCCCCGACGTCCTGGAGCCGGTGGCGAAGGCGCTCGGCGCGTGACGGCGGCGGAACGAGCCGTCATCATCCACGGCCATTTCTATCAACCCCCCCGCGAGGATCCCTGGCTCGGGACTATTCCCCTCGAGCCCACCGCCGCACCGTTTCACGATTGGAATGAGCGCATCGAGCATGAGTGCTACGCGCGGGTCCTACCGAGTCTCGCTGCGCTGAGCTTCGACTTCGGTCCGACGCTCCTCGTCTGGATGGAGCGCGCCGCGCCCCGCACCTATGCGGGTGTCCTCGACGCGGACCGCCGCGGCCGCGGCGCGATCGCCATGCCCTACCACCACTCGATCCTCCCCCTCAGCCCCCGACGCGACAAGGAAACGGAAGTGCGCTGGGGGATCGCCGATTTTCGACGGCGATTCGGGCGCCAGCCGGAAGGCATGTGGCTCCCGGAGACCGGTGTGGACGACGAGACACTCGACGTCCTGGCGGCCGAGGGGATCGCCTTTACGGTCCTTGCGCCGCACCAGGTGGATGGCGCGCCGGGCGGCGGGCGCCCCGGCCGGTACCACACCGCGAGCGGCCGGCGCATCGCTCTCTTCCCCTACGATGGGCCCGCATCACACGACGTGGCGTTCGGCCCGTCGCTCAAGGACGCCTCCGCGTGGGCGGAGCGGCTCACGTCGGGCCCGCCGCGGCTCGTGGCCATCGCGACAGACGGCGAAACCTTCGGGCACCACCACCGAAACGGTGCCGACGCGCTTGCCCAAGTGCTCGAGAAGCTTCGCGCGCGTGGCGACGTCGCGATCGACACGTTCGCCCGTTTCCTCGCGGCGCACCCGCCCGCGGCGGATGTGCGGTTGGTCGCCCCCAGCTCGTGGAGCTGTCCGCATGGCGTCGAGCGCTGGCGTGCGGAGTGCGGCTGCCGCATGCACCCTGAGCGCGGCATGCACCAGCGCTGGCGCGCCCCGCTTCGCGCCGCGCTCGATTGGCTCGCGGCGGAGCTGCACGGCGTGTTCGAGCGGGAAGGGGGCGCCCTGTTCCGGGATCCATGGGCGGCACGGGACGCGTATGGCGCCGTGCTGACCGCGCCGGTTGATGAGGTGACGCGGTTCTTGGGGGAGTGGCTGCGACGACCCGACGATTCGAGCGGACGTGTCCGCGCGCACGAGCTGCTCGAGCTGGAGCGGCACGCGCTCCGGATGTTCACGTCGTGCGGCTGGTTCTTCGACGATATCGCCGGGATCGAGTCGGTGATCGTGCTCCGGTCGGCGGCGCGGGCCGTGGAGCTCGCGGGGACCGACGGCCCGCGCTTGGAGGCTGGGTTGCTCGAGCGACTCGGCTCCGCCCCGAGCAACGATCCGTCGGTGGGGTCGGGGCGCGAGCTGTACCTGACGCGCGTTAGGCGGTCAGCAGCTCCTTCGCCCGCCGCACAACGTTCTCCACCGTGAGCCCCAGCTCCTGGTAGATCCGCTGGTACGGCGCCGAGGCACCGAACCGCTCGATACCCAGCACGGCTCCGCGGTCACCCACCCACCGGTACCAGGGCTGTGGAGCCGCGGCCTCGATGGCGAGACGCGCCCCCACCGACGGCGGTAGGACCGCGTTGCGGTACTCGATCGGCTGCCGGGCAAACAGCTCCATCGAAGGCATGCTCACCACGCGGGCCGGAATCCCTTCCGCGACGAGCCGCTCGTACGCCCCGATCGCCAGCTCGACTTCGGACCCGGTGGCGATGAGCAATACCTTCGGCTTCCCGCCGGGAGCGTCCGCCAAGACATAGCCGCCGAGGCGGAGGCCGTTCGCGGGCGCGTACTTGGTGCGATCGAGCGCGGCGACCTTCTGGCGCGTCAACACCAGCGCCACAGGGCCGTCCTGCCGCAACATCGCGGCCCGCCACGCTTCGACCGTTTCCGCCGGATCGGCGGGCCGCATGACGATGAGGTTGGGAACCGCACGCAAGCCCGCGAGCTGCTCGATCGGCTGATGCGTCGGGCCATCCTCGCCGAGGCCGATCGAGTCGTGGGTGTAGACGTAGATCACGGGAAGGTGCGTCATCGCGGCCAACCGGATCGGCGGCCGCATGTAGTCGGAGAAGATCAGGAATGTCGATCCCAGCGGACGCATGCCCCCGTGCAGCGCGAGTCCATTGAGAATCGCGCCCATACCATGCTCACGGATACCGAAGTGGACGTTGCGCGCCCCCCAGCTTCCCGCGGCGACGTCCCCCCCGTTCTTGATGGCGAGACTGGTCGAGCCCGCGAGATCGGCGGAGCCGCCGAACAGCTCGGGGACCTTCGCGGCGATGGCGTTGAGGGTCTTCCCGGATGCGGCGCGCGTGGCCTGCGCGTCCTTGGGTGTGAACACCGGCAGCTCGGCGTCCCAGCCTTCTGGGAGCCGGCCCGCGAGCCTGCGCTCGAGCTCGGCGGCGAGCTCCGGGAATGCCTTTCGATACGCCTCATATTTGCCGCGCCACTCGGCTTCGAGTTGCGCGCCGCGCTCGCGGGCCTGCCGCCAGTAGTCCAAAGCCTCGCTCGGGACGTAGAACGGTTCGAGACTCGGCCAGCCCAGATTCTGTTTGGTGAGCTTGACCTCCTCCTCACCGAGCGGCGCTCCATGTGCTTCGGGAGTGTCCTGCTTGTGGGGACTGCCGTAGGCAATGTGCGAGCGGACGATGATGAGCGACGGGCGGTCCGTAGTTTGCCTCGCGCTTGTGAGTGCCGCGTCCAGCGCGTCGAGATCGTTCGCATCCGCCACGCGCTCCACGCGCCAGCCATAGCTCTCGAACCGCTTCGCGACATCTTCGGAGAACGAGAGGTCGGTCTTGCCGTCGATCGTGATGTGGTTGTCGTCGTAGATCCCAGTCAAGCGACCCAGCTTCAAATGGCCCGCCAACGAGCCCGCTTCGTGCGACACGCCTTCCATCAGGTCGCCGTCCGAGCAGATGAAATACGTGTGATGGTCCGCGATGGTGTGTCCCGGCCGGTTGAACTGCTGGGCGAGATGCGCCTGTGCCAGCGCCATCCCGACCGCATTCCCGATGCCCTGACCCAGGGGGCCCGTCGTGGCTTCGACGCCGGGCGTGAGCCCGTGCTCAGGATGTCCTGGCGTGCGACTCCCCCACTGGCGGAACTGCTTTATGTCATCGAGCGAGAGATCGTACCCGGTCAAGTACAGCACGGAATACAGCAGCACGCATGCGTGGCCGGCCGACAGCACGAAGCGGTCGCGCCCGAACCATTCGGGATTGGCGGGATTGTAGCGGAGGTGTCGCTGCCACAGGACGTACGCGACGGGCGCGAGCGCCATCGCCGTCCCCGGGTGCCCGGCGTCCGCACGCTGCACGGCATCCATTGCGAGCGTGCGGATCGTGTTGATGCAAAGTTGATCGAGTGAGCCGGGGCTCGTCGTGGCGGCGGGCGGCGCGGCGGCGTCGGTAGCCGGTTTCATCACAGGAGCCCGGACTTGGCCGCCTGCCACAGGTTCACCAGACGGTCGAACCCCGTGACGAGCACGTCCACCTGCTGCGGGCTCGGGCTGGCCTTGGCGGCGGTCTTGAGTTCCTCGCACAGGCGCGGCATCTCGTGGCGCCCCTGCTTCGTTCCCTCGGCGGCGATCTGGTCGAGCACGGCGATGATTTTCTGGCGCACCGCCGCGTCCTTCGGGACCTGCCACAGGTAGTCCGCGAGCTCTTTGCCTTCGGTGCAGAGCTTACCCAGGGCATCCATCAGCGGCGGTTGCGAGCGGCGGGGCGCGTTCTGATCGGTCATCGCGGTCAATTATACCCAGAAAAATGATGGACGGTTGCCCGGAATCCGGGCCTCGTCTAGCTTCGGTCTCCATGGAATCTCTGACGGGGATACGCAACAGGCTGCAGGCCTTCAACCGCTGGACCAAGGGGTGGGCCGGCTCGATCGCGATCGCGGTGCTGATCTGGATCGTGCTGCGCTCCTACCTGATCGAGGCCTTTCGGATCCCGTCGGCGAGCATGGAAAATACTCTCCTGGTCGGTGACTTTCTATTCGTCAACAAGGCGATCTACAGCGGCGAGCTCGAGATCCCTTTCACGGGCATCCGGTTCTGGCGCCTGCCGGGGTACGCGGAGCCAGAGCGGGGCGGGATCGTCGTGTTCCGCTCCGTGGAAGATTCGACGCCCAACCTCGACATCGTGAAGCGCGTGGTGGGTGCCGCGGGCGACACGCTCCGGATGGTGCGCGACACGGTGTTCCGGAACGGCACGCGCCTCGACGAGCCGTACGCGCTCCACTTCGACCCTCGAAACGTGGATGACGTCCAGTTGAGCAAGATCAGGGCGTGGCAGCTGCGCTACTACGCCGGGCGCGACACGGTCCACTACCATCCGACCACGCACGACTGGGGTCCGATCGTCGTGCCGCCGGGGCATTACTTCGTCATGGGCGACAACCGGGACGAGTCGTACGACAGTCGTTACTGGGGATTCCTGCCGCGATCGCACATCGTAGGAAAGCCGCTCTTCATCTACTTCAGCATCGCGACCGAACCGCTCCGCATCCGCTGGAACCGGTTGTTGCGACGGCCGCGCTAACCCCGAGACCAGCTTCGCCTCCGTTGCGCCAATCCGTCCTGCCCCGGGCGGCGTAAGACCATCGGGCGATTCGCGTTGCGGAAGAACAGAACCGACGCCAACTTCGAGGCCGTGCCGGATGACCAGCAGGTGAAGGCCGGTGTGCCCGACCGCGCGCTCGTAGAGCGTATGGCGGCGGGTGAAGAGCGTGCCCTCGGCGCGTTGTACGATCGCCACGGGGGCATGGCGTACGCTCTGGCGCTCGCGATCGTGCGCGAGGGTGCGGACGCCGAGGAGGTCGTCGCGGACGCGTTCGGGCAAGTGTGGCGCAGTGCGACGCAGTACGACGCGGGCCGTGGCAGCGTGGCCGGGTGGCTGGCCACCATCACTCGCACCCGCGCGCTCGACCTGGTGCGGGCGCGTGGACGGCGGACCCGCGCCGTCGAGCGGGCCGCGCGGGCCGATCCGGATGGGTTAGCGACTCCGCTCGGCACGCCGGCCGACCGGGCCGATCGGCAGATCGAGCGTCACGAGGCGCGGCGTCTGGTCACCCGCTCCCTCGCCGAGCTGCCCGAGCCGCAGCGCCGCGTGATCGAGCTCGCGTATTTCGGCGGCCTCAGCCAGACCGAAATCGCCGACGAGCTGCAGGAGCCGCTGGGGACGGTCAAGACGCGCATGCGCGCCGGGATGGAGAAGCTGCGCGGCTCGCTCGCGCCGCTGCTCGTGGGAGGGTCGTCGTGACCGATCACCAATGGACTGAGCTCACCGCACCTTACGCGCTCGGCGCCCTCGACCCCGAAGAGCGCGCGCGGTTCGAGACGCACCTGGCGGACTGTGCGGTGTGCCGGGCGGAGGTTCGTTCGTTGAAAGAGGTCGCGGTCCTTCTCGCTGAGTCGGCGCCCGCTGCCACGCCTCCGGCGTCGCTACGCGATCGAGTCCTGCGTGAGGCGAGCCGTGTCCGGCCGATCGGCGCGCGCCGCCCCGGACGTGCGCCGTGGCTCGCGGCAGCGGCTTGCCTCGTCCTCGCTCTCGGGCTCGGCTATGCGTACCTGCGGGAGCGTGCCGAACGGGAGCGAACGGTGCAGTCGCTCGCCGCGAGCCGCGATACCATCGCTGCCCGTGACTCGCTCGTCGCCACGCTCCTCTCGCCCGACGCCGGTACCGCCGCCCTCGCCGCGACCGGACAAGCGCCTTCGGCCCGGGTCACGTGGAGTCCCTCGCGGCACCGGGTGGTGATGGCCGTCTTCCGCCTGCCGCCGGCGCCGGTGGGCCGGACCTATCAGCTGTGGGCGATCGCCAAGGGTAAGCCGGTCAGCATCGGCGTCTTCAACACGAGCCCGGACGGTCGGCTCGTCGCCGAGATGCCGCTCCCGGTGGACCTCAAGTTCGAGCTGACCGCGGTCACCGAAGAGCCCGCGGGCGGGTCGCCCCAACCCACTCAAACGCCGTTCCTCGTCGGTAAGGTCTCCCCGGCCGACTAAGCAATCCGGCATCGGCGCTCCGGCGTAGATGGGGAAACCTCATCGGAGCGTAGGACGATGCCTCGATCCGTTTTGACCCTCCTGGCCGTGGCGGCCGGGCTCACGCTCGCGACCCACGCCGCGGCGGCGCAAATGCACCAGCACGATTCGGGTGACTACGACAAGCCCGGCTCCTGCGATCTGTGCGCCCCGCGGCTGTACCTGGACGGCGCCGCTCTGTTTCGTGCCGGCGCCGACCTTCCGAGCGCCACGTCGGACAAGACCACGCCATTGGTGCGGGGACGACTCGAGATCGGGTCGTTCGTGCCTCACGTGGGCCTCTACGCGCAGTTGGCCTTCACTCCCGCGGACGGCGCGACCCCGGAGCTCGAGCTCGGGCTGAAGGCGTGGGCGCTGCGACAGGCGAGCGCCTTCAACATTGCCGTCGGTGTTGGCGCCGTGGACTACCGCCAGGGCATCGGCGAGACAAGCCCTGGTGCGTTCGTGATGCGCGGCTGGAGCCAGGTCACTGCGCAGTACCGCTCACCCTTGCACGAAGTCACGCTCTACGCGCAGGCGGGGGTTCCGTGGCTCCAGACGGCGCGCGTCCGCTACCAGGTCGGCGTGTCGCACCCACTGGCGCCGTACAAACTGCACATCCCTTGAGGCCGGAGGAATCATGAAGCGCTTCGTATACCTCGCCCTCGCGGTCGCCACCGTCGGCACCGCCGGCGTCATTCGTTTGGCACGCGGGTCGGATCACCAGGACACGCCCGAGGTGGAGCTCAACCCGGCGACCGATATGACCGACGTCTACGCGTTCCCGGGCGCATCCGACGATCGGACGGTCCTGGTGCTCAACACCTGGGCGTTCATCACGCCCGCGCAGACTCGAACCACGTATTTCGATCCCAACGTGCTGTATCAGCTCAAGATCGACAACAACACCGACGGGGTCGAAGACAAGGTCATTCAGATCACGTTCGACGGCACCGGGTCCGACCAGACAGTCTCGGTTCGCGGACCGCTCGTCCCTCCCGTCGTGGGCGCGATGGGCAATCGGATCGCCACCGTGCCGCCCGCGGTGTCCGGGCCGATCAATACCGTCCTGGGTAGCGCCGCCGGCATGCAGGTGTTCGCCGGCTGGCGGGACGACCCGTTCTTCATCGACCTCGAACAGTTCTTTCGGATCATCCCGGATCGCAAACCGGTCACGGGACCGCTCGCCCAGCTCCCCGATACGCCTAGCGCGAGCGCGTTCCGCACGCCGGGGATCGACTACGTGGCGGGATTCAACGTGCTGTCGATCGTGATCGAGCTGCCAACGGCATCGCTCACGGCCGGCGGGAATCCCAAGATCGGCGTGTGGGGCACCACCAGTAAGTGACGCGTTCTGTCATTCCGGACTTCGACGACAAGGAGCAAGCGATGCGTACCAGCAAATGGGTGATGCCCGCCGTCCTGAGTGTGGTGCTCGTGGGCGGCTGGGCCTGTAACCCGGACGCGTTCCAGCCGACAACCGTCCGGACGTTCAATCAGGTCCAGCGGCTCGGCAATCCGCTCGTGAGCGAAGTGTTTCTCGCCAAGCGGTCGCATCCGGTCCACGGCAGCACCGGGCCGGCGCAGGACAACGCCCTCATCTCGGCCGAACTCAAGGCGTTCGTAGCGAACGTGGCGGGCCGGAACGCGACGGTACAGAACACGCTCGCGGCCGTGCTGTTGCCCGACGAGCTGATCATTCAGACCGACAAAGATCCGGGCACCGCGGGATGGCTCTCCTGGGTGCTCGCGAACGGCTGGGGCGGCCGGAAGCTGACGGACGACGTGGTGGACGCCGGGCTCGACGCGATCTTCGGGCCGCTGCTCGACCCCAACAACACGAGCCCCGGTCTCGAGAGCGACCACGTCGATGCCAACGACGTGCCGTTCCTCGGCACGTTCCCCTACCTCGCGGCGCCACACCTGCCGTGAGACCGCTACGCGCGGGTCTGATCCTGGTGGCCGTGGCGGTCGGGATTGGGGGCGCGGCGACTGCGGTTGCCCGTACCACCGCCGCGGCACGGATCGTAGCGGTCACGCACGATGCAGCCGCCCGCGCGGCACGCCGCGATCAAGACGTCGCTTTCTTCAGCCGGCGAGTGGCCCGAGACCCGATCGGCGCGGCGGACCGGGCCCGCCTGGCGGCCCTGTACCTGCAACGGGCCCGTGAGACGGCGGACTACACAGACTATCGTCGGGCGGAGCGCCTCGCCCGGCGCTCACTGGCGCTGCGCGTGGGGCACAACGAGAACACTTACGCCCTGCTCGCCAACGCGCTCCTGGCCCAGCATCGCTTCACCGAGGCGTACGCGGCCGCCCGTGCGCTCGACCGACGGGCGCCCGGGGTGGCGAGTCACCAGGCGCTCCTCGCGGAGATCGCGCTCGAGCTGGGCCGCTACGAAGAAGCGCGCGCGCTGTTCGATTCCCTCTGGCCGGCACGCCACGAGCTTGCTGTGGCACCGCGGCTGGCGCGCTGGGCCGAGTTGACGGGTCACGTCGACGTCGCGCAACGGCTGCTCGTCGGGGCTCTCGCCGACGCCGAGACACGCCGCGACCTGCCGCCCGAACAGCTCGCCTGGTTCCATCTGCGCGTGGGAGACCTGGCGCTGCGGACGGGGCGGGGGCGCCTCGACGAGGCCGAGTTCGCGTTTCGCCGCGGGCTCGCCGTGTTTCCCGGGGACTATCGTCTGCTGGCGGGGTTCGCACGGCTCGAGGCCGCTCGCGGGAACTGGCACCGCGCGATCGACTATGGCGACTCCGCGGTGGCCATGGTGCCGGATCCGGCCACGTTTGGCATCATCAGCGACGCCTACGCGCGCCTGGGCGATGGGCGGGGTGCCGCCGAGTACGCTCACGCCATGGAGATCGCGGTGCTCGGACAACCGGGCCAGTGGCACCGCGCGTGGAGCCTCTATCTCCTGGACCACGATCGGCGGGTGCCGGAGGTGCTCGCCCGAGTACGGGACGAGCTACGCACCCGGCGTGATGTGTACGGCTACGATCTGCTCGCCTGGGCGCTCCACAAGTCTCACCGCGATCGCGAGGCGCGAGACGCCATGGATCATGCCCTCGCGCTCGGAACGCTCGATCCCCAGCTCCGACAGCATGCGGCCGCTATCGACTCGGCCCTTCAGGCGCCATGAGCGAGCTCGCAGCGTACATCACCCTCGGGTTCCGCCACATCACGGATCTCGAGGCGATGGACCACATCCTCTTCCTGTTCGCGCTCGCGGCCATTTACCGGCTTCGCGACTGGCGCGACAGTCTGTGGGTGGTCACGGCATTCACCCTGGGCCATTCCGTGACGTTGGCGTTGGCGGTGACCGGGACACTCGTGCTGCCCACGCGGCTCATCGAGTTCCTGATCCCGGTCACGATTGTGGCGACGTGTTTGGACAACCTCATCCCTTCATTCCAGGGGGTGAGGACCGTCAGTCGGTATCGGCCGGTTTTCGCTGGGGTGTTTGGACTCATACATGGAGCGGGCTTCGCGAACTACTTGCGCAGCATGTTCGTGGACCAGATCGCGCTCCCCCTCTTCGGGTTCAACGTGGGGATCGAGTTGGGCCAGCTCGTGGTGCTCGCCATCGCCGCTGCCGCGCTCGTCGCCCTTGACCGAGCGTTCGCGCTCGTCGCGCCTCGTCCGGGTGAAAGTGTGTTGCGTTTGCGCGTGGTTGCGGTTTCCGCCGTCGTTGCCCTCATCGCCACGCGCTGGGCCGTGGAGCGGAGCCCCTTCTAGCCGTGGACCTTCTCTTGGCTGTGCTCGCCGGACTCACCCTCCACCCGTTGCATACGACCCTCACCCAGCTCGCGTATCGCGATGCGGATCGAACGGTGGAAGCGACCGTACGCGTATTCGCCGACGACTTTCGCGCGGCGCTCGGGGGGGGAGATGTGACGGATTCCACGGCGGCGGCCTACCTGCGGTCGACGTTCACGCTCGCCGATCCCGCCGGGCGGCCGCTGGCGATTGCCTGGTGTGGGTTGCGGCGCACGGGCGACCTGCTCTGGCTGTGCCTGCGGGCGCCGTCGTTCCAGGGCGTGAGCGGTCTGCGCGTGCGCGTGACGCTCTTGTTCGAGCGGTATGCCGATCAGATCAACATCGTGCAGGCGAACTACGCGGGACGGCGTGCGGCGTTGCTCTTCACGCGCGGCGACGCGGCGAAAGCGCTCCCTTGACGACCCCCGCCCCGGCGGTTAAAACCAACCCTCTTGCTCTCGCTGTCGCGGTCTCCTTCAACGGAGGTGGGTATGACGCGTTGGGCTCGATGGTGCGCGGCGGCGGCAGTTGCCTCGCTCGCCGGCGCACCGCTGTGCGCGCAGGGGTCGGGGGGCGTTGCGGACCCGGCGCGAGCAATGGTGACGAATGACATGCTGCTCAATGCCGCGGGGAGCGGCGACTGGCTGATGTACGGCCACAACTACTGGAACAACCGGTTCTCCCCCTTGAAGCAGATCAACACCACCAACGTCAAGAATCTCGTCCCGCGGGCGGTCTACACCCACGGCTCGAGCACCTTGGGCAGCTTCGAAACCACGCCGATCGTCGTGGCCGGGATCATGTACATCACGTCCCCGGCGACGCCGAACAACATCGTGCGCGCGTTCGACCTGCGGACCCAGAAGATGCTGTGGGAGTACACGCACAAGAACGACCCGGTCTCGACCGCGTGCTGCGGCCCGAACAACCGGGGCGTCGCCGTCTCGGGCGGGTCCGTCTTCGTCGCGACGTTGGACGACGATCTGGTGGCGCTCGACGCCGCCACCGGAAAGGTCAAGTGGGAAGTCAAAGTGGGCGACGGCCCCGCGGCGGGCTACACCGAGACGATGGCGCCGCTTGTCGTCGGCGACTGGGTGATCGTCGGGACCTCGGGCGCCGAGTACGGCATCCGCGGCTACGTGAAGGCGTTCAATGCCGCCACTGGTTCTGCGGGCTGGACGTGGTACACGCTGCCGTCGCCCGAGGACGGTGGCTGGTGGGGCCCGTTCTCGAGGACGACGCCCGATGGCGACGACCTGAAGCGCGACATCGCCAAAGAGAGGGCCGACTCCGCGAAGTACGCCGACGCCTGGAAGACCGGCGGCGGCTCGATGTGGATGACGCCGGCGTACGACGACGCCAGCAAGACGCTGTTCGTCGCGATCGGCAACCCGTCGCCCGACCTGGACGGCTCCATCCGCCCCGGCGACAACCGCTGGACGGAGTCGATCGTCGCGATCGATGCGACCAACGGAAAGTTCAAGTGGGGCTACCAGGAAGTCCCGCACGACGTGTGGGATTTGGACGCCGTGAGCCCGCCCGTGATCGCGATGGTGGGCGGCAAGAAAGCCGTGGTCGAGGCGGGCAAGACCGGATTCGTTTACGTGCTCGACGCCGCGACCGGCAGGCTCATCCGGCGCTCGCAGGCGTTCGTACCGCAGCAGAACATGTACACGCAGCCGACGGCCGACGGCGTGTTCATGCTCCCGGGCGCGAACGGCGGCGAAGAATGGTCGCCGATCGCGGTGCATCCCGACCTCGCGTATGCCTACACGGTCGGCCTGCATCAGCCGATGCACTACAAGGTGCATTACGCGCCGTGGGAAAACGGCCGGCTCTGGCTTGGCAGCGCGTTCATCCGCGTCCCCGATGACAAAGGC
Organism: Gemmatimonadales bacterium; assembly: GCA_035577025.1. Lineage (GTDB taxonomy): Bacteria > Gemmatimonadota > Gemmatimonadetes > Gemmatimonadales > GWC2-71-9 > AG41. The sequence continues at coordinate 14,563 of DATLVU010000057.1, read as the reverse complement.
GGGTATTCGGGCGAGTACGGCACCGTCAGCGCGATCGATCTCCGGACGGGCAAGATCGCCTGGCAGCAGAAAACCGATCTCCCGATGATGGGCGGTGCGACCGCCACGGCGGGCGGGCTGATGTTCACCGGCGAGGGCAACGGCTGGTTCAAGGCGTACGACGCCAAGACCGGCGCGGTCCTGTGGAAGTTCTACTGCGGCGCCGGCGTCAACGCGGCGCCCGCGGTGTTCGAGGTCGACGGCGAGCAGTTCGTCGCCGTGGCGGCGGGCGGGAACTTCCAGATCAGCTATCCGCTTGGTAATTCGGTCTTCGTCTTCGGGCTACCGAAGGCGGGGATGTAAGCGTTCGGGAGGTTGGTGGAGGTTGGTGGAGGTTGGTGGAGGTATGTGCCTCCACCAACCTCGTGCTTTTAGGCACGTGAGGTTCAAATGGGTAACGCTGTTTGGTCGTTCGCCGGGTGTCTCATTCTCGGCTTAGGTGTAGCGGGGCCCTGTCGGACCGCGGCCCAGGCCGTCCAGGAGGCGGCCCCTCAGACGATCGACCCGGCCTGGCTCTCGGCCGATGGGGCGTCCCGGACCGCGACATTCGACCTGATCGCCGGGCTCACGGGGCTCAATGGGGCCCTCAATTTCAACGGTTTTCGGGACGGCGGCCTGACCCTGACCGTTCCGCTCGGGTGGACCGTTTTGCTGCATTTCCGCAATCACGACGGCATGCTCCCCCATTCGGCCGAGGTGATCGAGGACGTGCATCCCCTCCCCCTTCAGCCCGCTACCCCAGCATTTCCCAAGGCTTTTACGCTCCGGCTGGCCGAGGGCATCCCCTCGGAAGGGCGGGATGACCTTCGCTTTATTGCGGATAAGGGGGGGTCCTACCTAATATTTTGCGGGGTTCCGGGCCATGGGGCGGCAGGGATGTGGGTTCGCCTTGTGGTCTCGAGCTCGGTTCCGCAGCCGTCCTTGGCGGCCACTCCCCCGGCGCAGCACTAGCCGGGCTGGAGCGGGGGTCGCAGGTGCGACTCGCTCTCATGAGGAGGTGGACACCGTTTTCCTTTCAGTCGTACAAGTGAAGGTGAGAAGCCAGACGAGTATTACTGGTGGGAGGACCACGTTCCCACTCGGCTGTACTTGGCGCCGGGGATTGTAGCGTCGGCGCCACGCAGGACGAGCGGCAGAATGAGTCGATGTAAACTCCCAAGGAGGGAATCTCGTATGAAGCGTCTCACGCTGTTGTTGTTGGGCTTGGCGCTGGGCGTCGCCACGACGGCCAGCGCGCAAGGCCTGACGATGCAGATGTCGAACGGTTGGACGTTCTCGTTCTCAGGGAACGTGAACGCATTCGCCGTGTACTCGAAGGTCAACAACAGCGGTCCGGGGAACTTCAGCGTTCGGACCGGACTGCTGCCCGCTTTCGCGACGTTCTCAGCGAGCGGCAAAGAGGCCGGGCTGAACCTGGGGGTCCACTTCGGGTTCGCGCCTCAGATCAACAACTCGGGCGTGCACGACAACTTTGGGAATGGAACGCAGGCCGGCGCCCAAATCGACATGCGCCAGGTGTACCTAACGGTCGGTTTCAAGGACGGCTCCCAGATCCTCGCCGGTCGTGAGCTTGGCCTGTTCAGTCGTCAGAACATTCTGAATGACATGACTCTGTTCGGGGTCGGCGCCGTTGGCATTGGCGCTGGTCAAGGTGCCGGAACCACGCTGGGGCGGATCGGTTACGGGTATCTGTATGCAAACTTCGACGCGCAGATCACGTACAGCACCAAGCCCGGGGAGGCGCAGTTCAGCATCGGAGCCTTCCAACCGAGCGTCCTCAGCGGTACAGCGTATACTTTCACGAAGATCCCTCGCTTTGAGGGGGAATTCACCTACACCAATAAGTCGGGCAAGAACAACTACTCGTTCTGGGCCGGTGGACTGTGGCAGAGCACCGCGAATGCTGCATCCGGAGGCAATACGGCCAGCTCGATCGGCGGCACTGCCGGCATTAAGGCAGGCATGTCCGATCTCACGCTGGTTGTGAGCGGCTACATCGGCAAGGGCCTCGGCACGGCGCTGATGTTCACCTCAGGCGGCTCAGTCGCCGCCAACGGCACGGACCTGCGCAAGTCGGACGGGGGGTACGTGCAGCTTACGTTCAAGGTCGCTCCGAAGACGACCATCGGCGGCAGCTGGGGCTTCAGTCGACTGGTCAACGACCAAACCGGCGATGGTAATACAAACGTCCGGTCGAACCTCTCGTCGTACACGGTCGGGCTCTATCACCAGTGGACCAAGTCCTTGAAGTTCGTCGTCGAGGGCACGGAGGAGCTTACCACCGGTGAGACTCTGGGGATCTTTGCTCCGCTTCCCCCGGGAACCAAGCAGATCGACGTTTCCGCTGGGTTCATGCTGTTCTACTAAACGAAAGCATCTCGTAGAACGTCGAGAGGCCGGGAGCGATCCCGGCCTCCTTACATTTCTTCTCCACGTCTTTTCTTTACGTTTTTTTCTTGACGCCTTCTACTTGTATCTGTACGTAATCCTGCCGCGCGTCAGATCGTACGGCGACAGATCCACCGCGACTCTATCTCCCTGCAGGATGCGGATGTAATTCTTCCGCATCTTGCCGCTGACGTACGCCAGCACCTCATGTCCGTTCTCGAGCTTCACCCGGAAGGTCGTATTGGGGAGGACTTCGGTGACCGTCCCCATCATCTGTATCGCGTCGCCAGCCACGCCGCCCGTCGCGCTCCTTCTCCCGTCGCGCCGCGGGCGACGTCAGGCCCGCAGGCTCTGGGGATCCATGGTATCGTCGCGCGGCGCTTCCGGCCCGCGCTCGATGTACGAGGCATGGCGGCCGCACGTCTGGCACGTCATGGTCACACGCTCCGCCACCAGCGATGTCTCCTTCCCCGCCGCGGCCCCCCGGCGCCGTGGCACCCGCACGATGGAGCGGGTGGCGCAGGAGGGACAGACGAGGGGCACATGCTGGCGATCCGCCGCAATCAGCGCCAAGGCTTCCGGCGCTCGGTACTCCTTTATCCCGCGTCGCCCCACAGCTGCGTTGCCTCCGAGACCGAAATGTAGCCACCCCTGGAAGCAAAGAGGCCGCTGCGCGGCTTGACACCCTCCCCCAGCGGCGTATCTCTCACGCAGGTAGGCAGTTGCCCCCTGCCCCACGTTACAGGACCGGGAGGTCTTATGGATCGCACCCAGTACGAGCCCCTCGCCGAAATCGAGGTGGATGCCGCCCGGCCCGAGCTGCAAGGGTTCACGCTCACGGGTCAGGGTCCCGACCACACGGAGTACCAGCTCGACCTCCGGTTCGGCATGCCGCTCGATTCACGCACGCGCACCGTCCTCGGGGAGCTCCTGTCGCACTCCGACTTGATCATCTCTCGGCGCTCCGCCGGCCCGCTCGCCGCCGCCCTACGGGCCCGTCGTGAGCATGCTCACAAGCCCTGATCACGACGCGTCACCGCGATCGGCCGCCTACACCGCGTATCCTGTCCATCCTTTCTCTTTAACAGGCCATCCGTGCGCCTCGGGACGCATGCGTTCGTCGCCCTCGCTGCCCTCGCCGGGATCAGCGCGTGCGCCCCACCCCCTGCGCCACCGGAGCGCCTCACCCCGTCCGCCATAGCCACGCTCGAGACGCAGGCGGCCGCGCATCCGGAGGATCGCGCGATCACGCTCCGTCTCGCCAAGGCGTACTACGCCGCCGATCGATTCGCGGACGCGCTTCCGCTCCTCGAGCGCATAGCCCAGGCGGCGCCCGCAGACCAGGAAACGCAGGCGTACCTCGGCCTCACCTACGAGGGCCTGACGCGCTACGCCGAGGCGCGTGCTGTGTATACGCGCCTCCTCGCCTCAAAGCCCGAGCGCAAAGTGCGACGACTTCTCTCGGGGCGGCTCGAGCTCTTGACCCGCAAGGAGCTGCAGCTTGCCGCGCGCCAGGCGATCGCGCGCGAATCGCTCCTCACCCGGACCGCGCCCGATCCCAACACAATCGCCGTGATGCCGTTCCACTACGCCGGCGGCGACAGTACCTACCGGCCGCTCGAACGCGGGCTTGCCGCCGTCGTGGTCACCGACCTGTCACGCGTGCGCCAGCTCAGGCTGGTGGAGCGGGCGCGCGTGCAGGTGCTGCTCGACGAGCTGCAGCTCGTGGAGAAGGGCAGCGTGGACGCGGCGACCGGTGCGCGCTCCGGGCGCTTGATCGGTGCTGCGCAGGTCGTGCAGGGCCAGTTCACGACAGGACCGGCAGCCCAGCTACGGATCGACGCAACCGTAGTGCGTGCTTCGGATGTGCAGATCGCCGCCGCCGGCTCGTCCGCCGACCGTCTGCAAGCGCTGTTCGATATCGAGAAGGCCGTCGTGTTGCAGCTGCTGGACAAGCTGGGGATCACCCTCACGCCCGCCGAGCGCGTGGCCATCAGCGAGCGCCCGACGCGCGACCTCCAGGCGTTCCTGCTGTACAGCAAGGGGCTCGAAGCAGAGGATCGCGGCGACTTTGTGGCCGCGGCGCAGGCTTTCCAAAGGGCCGCCGGGATCGATCCCGGATTCCGCGCGGCGAGCCAGCAGGCGGCAACGAGCCAGGATGCCCAGGCCGCGACGACCGCTCCGGCGACCGACATCGCGACCCCGCTGCCTGCCGCGGGCCCCGGGCCCTTGGTCGCGCCCGGTACCCCTACGCTGTTCAACGCGATCAACGGCGCCGTCCCGTCCGGCGCGGTCGTCCTGCAGGGCAATGGGGCGGGGGGCCCCAGCGGCCCGCCGCCCAGCGATCCCAATCGTATCTGCGAGGGCGCGAATTGCGCGGGGCCCGCGCTCTCGACGCTCGTCGGGACTATCATCATCATCGTCACCCGGCCGTAACTCATGCCCCGTCCAAGATTCGCGCTGCTCGCGGCCATGCTCGGAACCGCCGCCGGCGTCGCCCCGCTCGGCGCCCAGGGATCGGACGCGCTGTATGCCCGCTTCAATGCACTGACAGGCTGGGAAGTGCGGGGCTACACGTTCGACCAGTGGCAGGCCCCGAATCCCCAAGAGCAGCCGAAGTCGGTCTCCGAATGGAGCCTGCCCTTCGTCATCGCCGCCCCCCTGACGAGGCGATTGTCCGTTGACCTGAACACACGCTACGCGAGTGGTGAAGTCGAGAGCTATTCCGGCGCCCGCGCAACCTTGAGCGGCTTCACCGACACGCAGGTGCGTTTCCTCTATGCGCTGAATCCCGATCGCCTGGTGGGCTCGCTCTCCTTCAACCTGCCCACCGGCAAGGCGACCGTTGACTCGAATGGATTCCGTGTCGCCGGCGCCATCGGTGGCGACTACCTCACGTTCCCCGTGCCGAATTTCGGTACCGCGTTCGGCGTGACCGGCGGAGTTGCGTACGCCCAGCACGTGGGGACGTGGAACGTGGGCGTCTCGAGCAGCCTGCGTTACCTCGCCACGTACCAGCCGTTTGCGAATAGTCCTCTTTCGTACAACCCGGGCGTCGAGGGGCGCTTCCGACTCGGAGCGGATCGCCTCCTCGGGCAGGCTTCGCGGCTCCTGCTCGGGCTGACCGTGAGCACGTTCTCGACCGACGTCTATTCGGGTGCGACTACCGCCGGCTTCGGCTCCTACAGCCCGGGCACCCGCTTCATCGGTGAGTTCGCGTTCGTACGAGTCGTGGGCCGATCCACGGTGACGGCGTCGGCGTGGGACTACTACCGCCTGGCGGGAGACAGCGCCGGAAAGCCGTTCCCGGAGACGAAGGAAAACGTGTTCAACGGCGAGTTGCGTGTGCGCTACTTCGTCACCCCGCGCGTGCAAGTCGAGCCGATGGTCGCGTTCCGACAATGGAATCCGGAGAGCTTACGCGGAGGTCGTCTCAAGTCGGGCGGCTTGGCCGTGCACGCCATTCTCACCGATCGGCTGTCGGCCGCCGTGCAGGGCCGCTACGACGGTGGGTGGATACGTGCACAGAGCGGCCCCGCCATGGTTTCGAGCTTTCTCCAGGGGTACGGGGCGTCGGTCTTCCTGCGTTATGAGCGGTAAATGGGGAGTAGAATGGTCGGAATCCTTGACGCTTGGGAAGGCCGAGTGTAGCTTGGCGCGACCTTCAGCGTCGGAGCACCGCGCTCGATGCCCCCCCCAGCTGAACTCGGCGGGTCACAGATCTCCTCGCTGCTCGAGGCCCTTCCCGGAATCGCGAGTGTGTTACGGAGTCCGGTCGCGGATGCGCTCGTCAAGGCAATTCGCGGCGCGGCCGGGATAGGTGAGTTCTCGCTCGAGGATGCCGAAGAGCTGGTGCGGTACGCCGTCCGTCGAGGCCTGATCGGCCCGGAAGAGGGCGATCGGGTCCTGGCGGATGTGCAGGAGGCGCTGAAGACGACGCGCAAAGCGGCGCGCGGCGTCAAGACCAAGCCACCTCCGAAGAAGTCAGGGAAGAAGAAGTCTCGCCGCTAGTCGGAGGGGTTTCGTGCGTCGCACGTTGCGAATCGGAGCCGGCCTTGGGCTGGCTCTTGTCGTCATAACGTGCACCGAGCGCGGCCTCACCGGGTCACACCATCCGGGGAGGGGGAGCGCGGCGTTCGATTTCAGCGCCTGGGCGGGTTCCGCGACTCCTCTCGGGCTTCCGCCGGTTCCCATCGACAGCCTCGAGATCGTCCTGCAGCGGGCGAGCGACGGCTCGGTCTCACTCGATAAGCGCTACGGCTTCAACCCCGACACGCTGAAGGGCGACTCGCTCGTCGTGAACGTGGACCTCTCGCAGTCCCCCGAGACGTTCACGATCACCATCCGCATGTACGGCGGCGGGATCGACTGGTATCACTTCACCGGCTCCGTGGACGTCACCGCCGGGGCGATCGCGCGGCCCTCCATCACTGGCCAATACGTCGGCACGGGAGCGAACGCCACGCGCGTCGTGATTGGCCCGGTGGATACGACCGCGGTGGGAGGGACCGCTTTCCCGCTTCGCGCCCAGGCGTATGATGCGGTGGGCAACGCGATCAGCGGGGTCCCGATCGGGTATCGCCTGAGCGATGCGACCCGAGGCAGCGTGGTCTATCCGACGCCGTACACCGCCACGCTGACGGCCGCCCGCTCGCTCCGCGACAGCGTGTGGGTCGTGGCCGAGACGCCCACGCATCTCAAGGACTCCACCCGCCTGCATCTGATCCCCCAGCCTGCCCAGCTGCTCAAGGTGGGGGGGGATAACCAGGGGGGCGTGATTGGTGGCACGCTCGGCGCCCCCCTCGTCGTGCGCCTGCTCGACGCGCTCGGAGCGGGGTTCAAGGACGACACCGTGAAATGGTCCGTGAGCGCGGGCGGCGCGACGCTTTCGGTGCCTTTCACGGTTACGGACGATACGGGCTACGCGCTCGTGCGTGTGATTCCTACGGCGCTTGGCCCCGTGAACGTCCAGGCCACGGCCACGCCCATCGGCGGTGCCATCACTGGATCGCCCGCGAGTTTCCTGGCCACGGTTGTGACTGGACCATCGCTCATTCTCGGGTACACGACGGTGACGGCCGGAGTGGGTCAGGTCTTCCAAAGTGAGTACGCTCAGGTCGGCAACGTGGTGACGGGCAATCCGCTGGTCGTGCAGCTGCAAAGGAGCGACAGCCTGGCCACAGCGCAGGTGTTCGGCCTGTCGACCAACAGCGTCGTGATTCCGGTAGGCTCGAGCGTCAGTTCGCCATTCTCAGTGACGGGACAAACGGCGGGGTCCGCGCAGCTGATCGCGAGCGCGACGGGATACGGTCAGGCCACGGCCAACGTGGCGGTTGGGGCGCCGCGCCTCGCGACCAGCGGCCCCCTGAGCCTCTTCGTGGGGGCGCCGCCCACGCCGGTTCCAGTCTTTACGGAAGACCAGACCGGCGCCACACGAGTCGTGGCGTCAACCGTCAACGTGAGCGATAGCTCGACGGCGCCGGCGGTGGCTGCAGTGGACTCGGCGACGTTCTCGATCGCGGCGCTATCGTATGTCGGGATCGTCGGCGTAAAGGGGGTCAGCAAGGGATCGGCGGCGATCGTGTTCTACGCGGCCGGCTACCGGTCGGATACGCTGACGGTGAGCGTGGACACGGCTCCTCTAGTCCTCACCCCGCCTCCGATCGGTCTCGCAGTCAGCAAGACCGACTCGATGACCGTCCTCATCCCATTCGCCGCACCGTCGGCCGTGACGGTAACGCTCGTGTCCTCGAACCCGGCCGTCCTCGCCGTGCCGCCTATTGTCACCATTCCTGTCGACAGCTCCTTCGCGACCTTCCCCGTGACGGGCCTCGTCCAGGGCACCTCCAACGTGACGGCCACAGCTACTGGATTCTATGCGTCCGCGCCGATCCCGGTGGGGGTGGGCCAAGCGACCGGTGTCCTTGTCACGATGGTGAGTGGCCTCGCGTTCTCGCCGCCAGTCGTGACGATACCCGCGGGGCAGTCTGTGACCTGGCAGAATACCGACACGATCGATCACACGACGACGGCGGATTCGAGTTCGGCGCAGCAGTGGGACAGCGGCACCCTAGCGCCGGGTGCGACGTATTCGGTGCCATTCCCCAAGGCCGGCACGTACACGTACCATTGCACGATCCATGGAGTGATCATGAGCGGTACCGTCGTCGTGCAGTGATGTTGTCGCCTTAGACTCGAAACCCTCGCACTAATCCGCGGAGCTTCTCGGCCGCCTGGAGCAGGCTCCCGGCGGCCGCGGCCATTTCCTCGGTCGACGCGCCCTGTTGCTCGGCGGCCGCCGTCACCTGCTCCGCGCCCGCGGCGTGGCTGGTCGAGCGCGTGGCAACCTGCTCCGCCTGCGCCTGCAGCTGTCCCGTGGTCTCCCGGTTGGCCTGGGCAGCCATCCGGACCCGCGACGCCGCCTGCTCCACGAGCTCGACGGCCGACGCGATCTCCGCGAGCCCCCGGGCGGCGCCTTCGGCCACATTTTCGATCCCTCGGACCTTGGCCTGACCGGCCGCCATCGTGGCCGTGACGTCTTCCATCTGCTCGCGGATCGAGCTCGTGGTACGGGTGACCGCTTCGGCGGCGCGCGCGGACTCGTCCGCCAGCTGGCGCACCTCCTCCGCCACGACGGCAAAGCCACGCCCATGCTCGCCGGCCCGCGCCGCCTCGATCGCCGCGTTCAAAGCGAGCAGGTTGGTCTGCGACGAGATCCGTTTGATCAGCTCCACGAAGTCGTCGATGGATGTGCCCAAGTCGCTCAGCTGCGCGATCTGCTTCGAGGTGGTCTGTACGACCTCGCGCACGTCGAGCAGCACCGTGCCGGCCGCGGCCACGTCGCCGCGGTGGCGGTCCGCCACGGCGCGGATCTCCTCCCCGAGCTGCGCCGCGCGCTCCGCGGCATCGGCCATATCGCCCGTGGCCGCACGGAGCTTCTCGAGACCACCGCCCATGGCCCTGACCGCCGCGCGCTGATGGTCCGCGCCCCCCGAGATGTCCACCATGGCCGTCGAAACTTCGCTCGCGGACGCCGCGAGCTGCTCGCCCACAGCGGACAAGTCCCCGGCCGCGCCCGCGATGCGGTCTGCCTCCCCGATCACCTCGGTCACGATCTGCCGTAACCGGTCACCCATGCGCTGCATCGCGTCGGCGAGCACGCGAAACTCCCGTGGCATATCCCCGGTCGTGACCGGACGCAAGTCGCCCGCACCGAATCGCTCCGCGGCCGTCACCAGCCTCCCGAGCGGCCCCTGCACGGATTGGAGCGTGTAGCGCGAGAGGAGGAAGCCCACGATCACCAGCGCGCCCACGCCGATCCACAGCTTCCGCTCTCGCTCTGCGGCGTCCGCCGTCAGTCGTTCGGCTGCCTTTGTAGCCTTCTGCGCCTGGCGGCGCGACAGGTCCCGAACGAGCCTGGTGAGCTCCGCCGTTTGCGGCCGCACCGCCGCCGCTCGAGCCACGGCTTCCTGGTCGCGGCCCAGGTCCTTGAGCGCATGAGCGATGGAGTACTCGGCCTGGATCGCGGCGTGGAGCTGTCTGACGCGGTTGACCGTGAGGCGGTCTTCGACGGCCAGGCCGGGGAAGGCCTCCAGGCGGCGCTGGTACTCGAACGCTTCCTCGGCGTTCGCCTGGAAATCACGTCGGGCCTCGTCGCCGGGAGACGCGAGGTACTGCTCCGCCGACCGCATCTCCTCGAGCACGGTCGTGACGAGTCCGCTTCCCACCTCCCCCGACGTCCGGAGCGCCTCGAGCTCCTCCTCCACGGCGTAGCGCATCCGCCGCAGCGTGGTCGCCCCCGCGATCGCGGTCACGAGGAGCCCGACCATCAAGAGGCCGAGGCCGAGCAGGATGCGCGTGCGGATCGTATCGAGAGGGTTTCGCATCACTGCTCCGCCTGCGTCACGAGCTGCCCATCGCGTACGATCCCGATCGACACCGTCTTGCCCGGCACATCCCCATTGGCGTCGAACGCGATCGTCCCGGTGACGCCTTCGAACGGCGACCTGCCGTGACCGACGCGTGCCAGGTAGGAGCGGATCGCCACACGGTCGCCGCCGACGTCGTCGATGGCTCGCGCGAGGAGCAGGATCGTATCGTAGGCCCCGGCGCCCCGGTGATCGGGACGCTGTCCCGCGAACGCGCGGGCGTACTCCGCCACGAACGCGGCGTTGCGGTCGTCGCGACGGTCGGGCAGATAGGCGGACGAGACTCGCACACCTTCGGCCAGCGAGCCATCCGACTCGATCCCGGTGAGCGCGTCTCCCCCCATCACGGGCCAACGGAGCCCGAGCGATCGCATTTCCCGCAGCGCGAGCTCCGCGCCCGGGCGCTCCCCCGCCAGAACCAGGACGTCCACGCCGTCCCGGCGCATCCGCGACAGATACGGCTCGAGCGACGGCGTGGTCGGGACGTATGGATCCGCCTCGACCACGGTACCGCCCAGGCTCGTGAACTCCGCCGCGAAGGTACCGCGGATCCCCCGCCCGTATTCGTTGTTGAGGTAGATGATTCCGGCGCGCCGGGCCTGAAGCGTCTGCCAGGCGAAGTGCGCGAGACGCGGGCCGTGCTGCAAGTCGCTCGGGCACACCCGGAATACGTAGGGACTCATTCCGGAGAGGGCTGGGCTCGACGCGGCGGGAGAGATCATCGCCACCGGCGTCGCGCCTCCGCCGTACACGCGGGCGGCGGCGATCGACGCGGTCGAGGTGAGGTGTCCCACGACGGCAACGATGCTCTGGTCGGCGTAGAGTTTCTCTGCCACGCGGACCGCGGTGTCCTCGTTGCCGGAGTCGTCGGCGATCCGCAGCTCGAGCGCGCGGCCGCGCACGCCACCCTTGGCGTTGATTTGGTTCACCGCGAGCTGCGCCGCCCGGAGCATCGAGGTGCCCCGTGCCTGTGAGAACGGACCGGCCAGGCCGATCGCGATCGGGCCGCTGGGATGCGAGCACGCCGCCAGGCTGAGGGCGGCGAGCGCGAGAGTCGATGTTCGCAGAAGGTCTCTCCGAGCCAGCGCGGGGCAAGGTTAAGCAGGGTGCTTTGGAAGCGCAACATTTCCGCACTCGGCCAACATGATTCCCACGGAGTTTTCCAGACGGATGTGGACAACTCCGATTTGCCGCGGGGCCGCTGGCGAGTAGCTTGGTGCAGATGGAAGCGTCGCGCGCACTGTACCGTTTGGCGGGTGCCCTGGAGCAGCTGCTCGCGGCTCCCGATGCGGCGCTCTTCGAGAAAACCTGGGACGCCGCGTCCCTCGACCTGCTCGCGTGGGAAGCGCTCGGCTTGGCCCGGCGCGCGGACGCCGGGGCGGTCGAGCCGGCGCTCCATCAGGTCGACCGTCGGCTGCTCGCGGTCCTCGAGCGCTGCCGAGCGTTTCCCGATCTCCATCTCGTGACCTTCCGGGTTCCGGAGCTCGAGCGCTGGCAACATGCGGCGGCCGCCGCCCTCGTGGGTGCGCGCTGGGGAATCGCCGGTCTTCGGACCGTCATCGCCGACACGGCCGCGCCTTTCGGACGCCGCTACTTCGCCTTCCTGGCCCTGGCCGAACGCCACCCCGACGGTGCCTGGCCGTTGTTCGAGCGGTACCTCGTGACGCCCGGAGCGCACCACGCGTTCGTCGCGGCCGCCGTAGAGGCGGCGCGCTACTACCCCGGTCACTCAGAGGTGCTGGTGCGCCTCTTCCACAGGATTCGGCGCGACCAGCTGCTGCGCCTGTTCCTCGCGCCGAAGATCCTCGAGTCCCTCTACGTGTTGGGAGAAGAGGCCAGCCTCCCGCTATTCGAGGAGCTCTTAGTCACGGGCCACACGGATCCCGATGTGGATCGCTGCGAGGTCACTCGCGCCCTGGTCGCCGTGCGCCGGCTCACCGGTCGCGTCGCTCCGAGCTCCAAGTTCACCGACGGTGACTCGGAAGTCGTACGGCGTACCCTCGATGACGCCGAGCGCCGCTTCGAGACCACGCGCCATCGCATTGTTCCCGTCGTCGTGATCTAGGGTCGGACGGCCCGTCCGACGAATTCCCACAGCCGATCACGATATTCCCGGCCGCCGATCGTGTACGTGTCGTTGTGCCCCGCTCCATGGATGAGGACCACCTCGGCCGGCTGCGGAGCCGCCGCTGCCACTTCAAGGCCCATCGCGATGGGGACGAGGCGGTCCGCATCGCCGTGGAACACGAGGATCGGACAATGGATGCGTTTGATGTTCGCCAGGTTGTCGAGGTGGAGCGTCACCGTGAAGCGCGGCAGCAGCGCGTACAGATGCCGGGCCATGCCGCGGGCATTGGTAAACGGCGACTCGAGGACGAGTCCCGCCACCGGGTGCTGTGCCGCGGTGTACGTCGCGACCGCGCTGCCCAGCGAGCGGCCGTACACGTAGATGCGGTGCGGGTCGACGTCCGGCCGCGCCGCGAGCATGGCGTAGGCCGCGTCCGCGGCCGCGTACAGACCCGCTTCCGTCGCCTTGCCTCCGCTTCCCCCGTAGCCGGGATAGTCCACGACCAGGACGGCCGTCCCAGGCGGCTGGAACTCTCGAACGATTGGCCAGATTGCCGCGACGTTTTCCCCGTTTCCGTAGAACCAGAGGAGGCCGCGGGAGGATGGTGGAGGATGGTGGAGGTTGGTGGAGGTGTCGACCGGCTTCAGGTACCATCCTACCAGCTTTGTTCCATCCCCCGAGACCAACTCCACCCGTTCTCCATTCGTGACCCCCACCCGTTGGGGATCCGGCACAGGAGCTCGCGGCGCGGGGAAGGCAAGCCGTTCCTGGAACTTCCAGGCGAGGAGCGCGAGTACGGCGTAGGCGAGCCCGAGGCCGACGGCGATCCGAAGTGCGAGCATCTGGGCAAAATAACTTGCACCGACGGTCTCGAATACAAATCTTTGGTCCCGTGACGACCCTGCTCACGTGTCCTTCGTGCCGGAACGAGATACCTCGCGGCGCGGCGTTCTGCCCGGCGTGCGGCACGGCCTCTCCCACGGTGATCACCGACGAGCGCGCTGTCGCTACCGCCGCTACCCCCGCGGCCTCTGCCACCCCTGCCGTCCCCACTGCCGATCGCCTCGCCCGGGCCCTGGGCTCGAAGTACGAGGTCAGGCGTCTCATCGGCCGCGGGGGCTTTGCCGAGGTGTACGAGCTCTGGGACAAGGACCTCGATCGACGCCTGGCCTGCAAGGTCCTCCATCCCGAAATCGCCTGGACGCCGGGCATGCTGGCCCGGTTCCGCCAGGAGGCGAAGGCCCTCGCGCGCCTGCACCATCCGGCCATCATGCCGATCCACTTCACCGGCGATGGCGAGGGCCTCGTGTTCTACGTCATGCCGTTCGTAGAGGGGGAGTCGCTGGCGGACGCGCTCCGTCGCCGCGGGCACTTCTCAGTGGACGAGGCGCTCAAGATTGCCGAACCCGTGCTGCAGGCACTCGGGCATGCCCACGCGCAAGGCCTGGTGCACCGGGACATCAAGCCGGACAACGTCATGCTCGATGCCAAGACGGGCCGCGCGCTGCTCGTCGACTTCGGGATCGCCAAGCTGCTCGATCCAGGCGCCGCGACGGGGGGCGGGGGCGCGAAGACGGCGACCGGTTTCACGGTGGGCACGGTGCAGTACATGAGTCCCGAGCAGGCGCTCGGACAGGCAAACCTCGACGGGCGGAGCGACCTGTACGCCTTCGGCGCGATGCTGTACCAGATGGTCACCGGCACGCCGCCCTATAACGGCGACTCGAGCGCCGAGATCGTCGGGAAACACCTCGCGGATCCCGTGCCAGTGGCGAGCGACGTGGACGCGAAGATTCCTCGCTGGCTCTCGACAGTGATCGTCCGTTGTCTCGCGAAGAAGCCCGAGGATCGTTTCCAGAGTTCCGCGGAAGTATTGGCGGCGCTCGACGCGGGCCGTGCCTCGGGGTCGACGCGCTTGGTTGGCGCCCAGACGCTGGAGCGACAGGTCCGGCGATCGGGGGAAATGCGCCGCGCCTCGGGAGCTTTGGGATGGTGGGTGGCCGGCGCCGTCACGGTGCTACTCGTCGGAGGGTGGGCGGCCCGTCGGGCGGGGTACGTGGGATCGAGCGTCGCCTTCCTACACAATGCGCTCATCGAGCCGGTGGAGGTCCTGCGCGGTGGCGTGCCGGTGGACACGGTC
>DATLVU010000056.1:0-34399 GCA_035577025.1 Gemmatimonadales bacterium | reverse complement strand
AAGAGCTCGCTCTCCAGCAGATTCTCGGGGATCGCCGCGCAGTTGACCGCCACGAACGCCCCAGCGGCTTTGGGGCCGTGGAGGTGGATCGCGCGGGCCACGACTTCCTTCCCGGTCCCGGACTCCCCCTCGACGAGCACGGTGGCCGTGCTCCCCGCGACGCGCGCGAGCTGCTTGTACACATCGAGCATGGCGGGGCTCTGCCCGACGAGCGCGTATTGGCCGACCACATCGGGCTCGACCTCCGGCAGCGGGATCGCCGATTCGGTGGCCACCGCCCGCAGCCGTCCGAGCGCTTGCATCAGGTCATCCCGCCGGAGCGGCAGGGAAAGCACTTCGAGCACGCCTGACTGCTCCGCGCGGAGCACGAGCCCCATCGACGGCGCCTGCGCCGCCGCGATGAGACGAGGACTTCCGGTGGCAGCCCGCAGGGTGTCGACCCACCAGGTCAAATCGTCGTCGGGATGATCGCCCAGCACGGCGAGGACCACGTCCCAGCCGCTCGCCGCCAGCTGGCGAACGGCGCGCGGGAGATCCGGAACCGTTTCAACCTCGAGGCGGCCGTCGTCCGCCCATTGTCGCAGAGTTTGCAACAGCCCGGCGGCACCGGTGCCTTCGCCGGGCACCACGAGTATCCGCAAGAGTGTCACGTCCTCCTTGCGCGGCATCGCCGACGGCGGCGAGTGCGCCATCCCGAACGGCCGGGGAGAGGGGGTCGGCGGCAGGGGTTGCATCATCTGGCCGTCCCGGTACGGCCGCGGTACCGAGCCACGAGGACGAGCGCATCATCTGTGCCCTTGCGGTGCCGCGCGAGGATATGGTCGGCCAGCTGTTGCGGCGTCGCATCGCCCGGCAGTCCCTCGACGAAACCTTCGCGAATCCCGTCGGTCGCGAAGATGAGGAGGTCGCCAGTGGCGAGGTGATGCTGCTGCGGCTGTAGGCGGGGCAGCTCCGAGCCCACGATGCCCCCGCGGGTCACCAGGGCGCTGCGCGCGCGGGTGCCCGGGCCAGCGCCATCAGCGCGCACCAACATGCCCTCGACGTTCCCCACGCCGAGCCAGCTCATCGACGCGTCCGCGCGCCGGATCAGCGCGAGGCTCATCACCACGCCGCGCGTTCCTTTCAGCGCCTTGTTGCAGTGCTCGAACAGGGAGAGGGGAGACTCGTGCGCATGCGGTCCGAGCGCAGCCACGGCCGTCCGCGCCGCCGACGCGGCCTCCGCGCCGTGACCGAGTCCGTCCACCACCGCCACCAGCGCGCCGCCCGCGATCGGTCGGACAAGATGGAGATCGCCCGATTCCGCCTCGCCAGGGAGCGCCACCGCTGCGACGCCCCAATCGAGCAGGGTGGCGACGTCGGCTTCAGGCATTCATGCGCCGCCACTTCTTCATCGTCACGGTCGTCCCCTGCCCCACACTCGAGGTGACGTCGAAGTCGTCCATCAAGCGCCGGGCGCCGGGCAGGCCCAGGCCGAGGCCGCCCGAGGTCGAATAGCCGTCTTCGAGGGCGCGCTGAACGTCCGGGATGCCGGGCCCCTGATCGCGGGCCACGACGATCACGCCCTGGCGGTCGCCGTTGGTCACAACGCTGAGGAGGACTTCTCCGCGTTTCGCGTAGTTGAGGATATTGCGCGCGATCTCGGAGATGGCGGCGGCGATCACGGTTTGATCGCCGCTCGAAAACCCGGCCTGCGCGGCAAGCTCCCGCCCCCTTTGGCGGGCGTTGACGACGTCGACGTCGGCCGTGACGGGGATGCGGAGCTCTTCAGCCACGGTCGATCCGTCCCGACCCGCGCTCGACGCGGAGTTTGGCCTGCTGGTCGAGGAACAGGAGGCCTTCCTCGAGGTCGAGCGCGGTCGACACGCCCTTGAGGGTGAGGCCGAGCTGGACCATGGCGAACGCCACTTCGGGCTGGATGCCCACGATCACGGTTTCGGCGCCGCGTAACCGCGCCATGTGCGCGATGTCCCGGAGCGTACGGACCGCGAACGAGTCCATCACGTCCAGCGCCGTCACGTCGACGATGACGCCGCGGGCCCGGAATTTTCCCACCCGCTCGATCAGCGCCTCGCGCAGCTGCGAGAGGTCGGCGTCGGTCAACGCGGACTGGATGGACGCGATGAGGTAGTGGCCCTGCTTCAGAATCGGGACTTCCACTCACCCTCCCTCGACGGAGTGGGGAGTCGGCTCACGCCTTCTGCGCCGGCTCTTCCAACGGGACCACCTTGTACCCCAGCAGCCGTTCCGCCTCTTCGATACCGCCCTGCAGGTCGCCCACCGTGGCCATCTCGCTCAGGTCGACACCGATCGTCACGAGGGTCTGCGCGATCTCGGGTGAGAGGCCCGTCACGATCACGGTCGCGCCGAGCAGGCGGGACGCCTCGACCGTCTGCACGAGGTGGTTGGCCACGTTCGAGTCCATCGCCGCCACACCCGTGATGTCGATCACGACGACCTTGGCGCGGTTGGTGCGAATCGCGCGCAACAGCTGCTCGGTCAGCTGGCGGGCGCGCTGTGGATCGATGACGCCGATGATCGGCAGAATGAGGAGCCGTTCGCGCACCTGGAGCACCGGGGTAGACAGCTCCCGGATCGCTTCCTGTTGCTGCCGGATGATGCGCTCGCGCTCCTGCACGAATCCGACGGCCACCGTGTTGGCGATGCGGTTGGCCGCGGGCTCGTAGGCGTCGAGGATCCGGTTGAGCTTGTCGAAGTCCTCGTGATACTTGCCGAACAACGAGCGGGCGAGCACGTCGCGCAGCAGCAGCACGATCCCGACCACTTCGTGCGTCTCGACGCCTCGCGGAATGATGCGCTCCGACAGGTTGCGGGCGTAGGCCTGCAACGCTTCGAACGTCCCGGTCTCCAGCGCCTCGACGTAGTTGTCGTACACCGAGGTCGCTTCGGCGAAGATTTCCTCCTCGGTCATGGCCGTGAGCAGCTGTGCTCGCGTGATGCGCCGCGCCCACTCCTCGCGCAGCTGGGTGCGGTTCTGCCGGAGGTGGGACACCAGCTCGCGCAGCAGCGCGGCGGTGGATTCGGGTTGCGCGAGCGGATCCTGCAGCGGCGTTGGGTCCTTGCCTTTCGCGGCCATGGCGGGGGGTCCTTGGCTGGTGAATGTTGCCGCCGCGCAACAGCAAGGCTAGTGCCATGCCGCCGCATCGGACGCGGCATCATAACAGATTATTTCACAATGTGTTATGAATAACAGCGGACCTGCACTTTTGCGTCGGCGCAACAGTTTGATGCGTCAAGCTGTCGCGTGGTGCACAAAAAAGGGGCTGGCCGGAGGCCGCCCCTTTCTCCCGGTTCGGCCCCGGCCGCTCGTGTCCTCGAGCCCGCAGGCTCGTTACATCGACGCGTTGCTGGTCGCCGAGCCGACGATAATCTCGCCGGTCGTCTGCAACGTACCGCCCACCACCTGGCCGGTGAGCGGATCGAGCACGCCACCCACCAGACTCTGCAAGTAGACGTGGATCATGTTCACCGTCAGGCCGCTGCTCGTCACACCATCACCCGCGGGGATCTGCTCGTTCAAGACGACGTACCCCACCCCGGGGAGATTGATGTTGGTGTTCGGAGCGACCGCGGCGTCGCCCGACGTAACCGGCACGCCGGCCACGACGAGGTTCGTGAACGTCGAGCCGTCCGCGTTACTCGCGGCCGTGCTCGCCGTCCGGCTGCTCATCACGTTGGCGACGACTTCATCCGCCGTGATCAAGCCGTTCAGAATATTGACGGACGCGGCGCTCGCGGTGCTCTGCGCGCCCGCTTCCAGCGTCCCGAGCTCGCCCGACGTGGTGCTGTTGAGGAACTCGGACGACAGGGCGCCCACGATGTTCAGCGTGCTTCCCTGGGCGTCGGCTTCGGCGCCGTCCGTCCCCGAAATCGCGGGGAGCACGGCCAACGGCGACCGGGTGCTGAAACCGGCCGGCGTGTTGACATACGTGCCATAGGCCTGACCGCCCACCGACTGGGCGACACCCGCGGCCGCGAGCCCCGTCGTCAGTCCGACGACGAGCGCGGGGGCCACGAAGCGGTTCACCCAAAGCATGCTCATGCGGTTCATGCGTAGTGACTCCTTTCCTGGATGCGGTCGCCCGTTCACGACCCGTGCTCGACGATGTTGCCGCCCGTGAGGAACGTGAGGCCAGTGTCCCCGAAATGCATGCTCCGCCAGCGCATCGCATCGGATCGGCTGTTCTGCGGCTCGCCCCGATCGTTGTCGCAGCCCTCGAATTGCGTTAGCTCGGTCCCCCCCTGCGGGTTGACCCGGGCCGTCATGAAGGTCTCGGGTATGCCGACCACGACACAGAAGCCACCCGAGTTGTCGGCGAAGGTCGAGGCGAACACCGGCCGGCCGTCGTACGCGTCCACTCCGTCGTGGATGGACACGTGCCAGCTCACCTTCCCCGGATGCCAGTTGACTTGGATCTCGCCCTTGTTCACGACGCAATTCCCGTTGTCGTCGGAGCCGAGAAAGACGTTGAAGCCGAACGTGACCTTCCCGTTCATCGGGCTGAGCCCGTCCGAGTATCGCGGGGGCTGCCCCCCGGATGTTTCGTCCTGCAGATCGGCGTTGTTCGGCGGGTCGATACGCCCGCCGCCCGTCCACTTCCCGGTGACGCACGCGGGTGGCGGCCCGGCCCAGAAGTTGGGCTTGTGCGCGACCGAAGTGAGCGGCGTCGAATCCTGGCATGCCGTCGCCACCAGCGCGGCGGCCGCCAGACCCGGCGTGAAACGCAGCATCAGGTTCTTCAGCATTGCTCCGCCTCCTCGCAGAGTTGTGAGTGCATCGGCTACGGAGGCGGCGAGTCGGCAAGACAAGTGCCCAACCGCGGATCGGTGTGGAATCCTCTGTGGTCGCGAGAGTTACGCGAAGCGTTTCGCCGGCGCGGCGCGTCGGCATTGCATCAGCTCTGCTGACGCCGTCGTGGCGCGCTCACCGAAACGCGCGCGCGACACGTCTCATTTTCGACGTTGGATCAGTGCGACGGGGGAGAGCGCCGCGGGGAGCGGCGTGCGGTCCGCTCCCCGCGGGGCGCTTCATCTTCCATGCAAACACCTCCTTCGTTACGCACGCTTGATCCTCCGCGCTCAGCTCGCGCCGAGCGGGATTGGAATTGCCGCTGCGCGTCGCGCCGGTGAGGCCAGCGACTCCGCAGCACTGTCCACGTCGAACCGGGCCTCGTCGCACACCACAGCGACGATCCGCTCCGCCGCATGCCCATCCCACCGCTCGATCACCGGCCGAGCCGGCGAGCGGCGGGCCAGCGCGCGGTCGGCCGCGGCGAGCACGGCGTCGCGTCGAGGGAGCACGAGCCGGTTGGTCCCGTGCGTACAAGTAATCGGGCGTTCGGTGTTGGGCCGCACCGTGATGCACGGGACGCCGAGGAACGTCGTCTCCTCCTGAAGCCCACCGGAGTCGGTCACTACGAGCGCCGAACCGGCCACGAGGCTGAGCATTTCCAGGTAACCGATCGGGGCGAGCAGCTCGAGCTTTCTCCCACCGGCGGGGAGCTTGCGCAGCTCTCCGATCCGGCTGCGGGTGCGCGGGTGCACTGGGAAGAGGACCGGGAGCTTCGCCGCGAGGCGTCCCAGGGCATCCAGCAGCTCCCGGAGGACGCTGGTCTCGTCGACGTTGGACGGCCGGTGCAGCGTCACCATCGCATAGGGTCGCCCCGCGACGCCATGGCGCGCGGCGGCGTCGAGCGTGCGGGCCTGGGGCAACGCCCAGCACAGCGTATCGATCATGACGTTGCCCACGAAGTGCATGCGCTCCGGCGCCACGCCTTCCGCGCTCAGGTTGAGAGCCGCGTCGCGCGACGGGAGAAAGAGCAGATCGGAGAGGCGATCCGTGACGACGCGATTGATCTCCTCGGGCATGGTCCAATCGCCGCTGCGCAGGCCCGCCTCCACGTGACCGACGCGGACCTGCAGCTTCGCGGCGACGAGCGCCGCCGCGACCGTCGAGTTCACGTCGCCATAGACGAGCACGAGATCGGGCTGGAGCTCCACGAGCAGCGGCTCGAGGCGCTGCATCACCGCCGCGGTCTGCTGCGCGTGGGATCCCGAGCCGACGCCCAGGTGGTGGTCCGGCGCGGGGATCCACAGCTCCTCGAAGAACGCGTCCGACATGCCGGGGTCGTAGTGCTGGCCCGTATGGACGATCACGTGCTCCACGCCCCGCTTCACGAGCTCGCGGTCGACGGGAGCGAGCTTCATGAAGTTGGGGCGGGCGCCGACGACGGAGAGGACGCGCATCGCGCTAGTGCCCCAGGCGGGTGATGCCGTAGATCGCGATCGGCAGCGTCACGAGGATGCCGATGATCCGGACGGTGCGCTCGGTGTCGTTCTGCTTGGGCACGACGATCCGATCCCCCGCTCGTAGGCCCAACGCGTCGATCGTCATGCCTCGCGAGACCGCGTCCTGAAAGTCGCTCCCGGTGATCAGCCCCTTGCCGTCGCGCTCGATGCGCGCGTCCTTGAACCTCGCGTCCCGCGTCGGCCCGCCGGCGGCCATCAGGGCGTCTGACATGACCGCACCGGTCGAGAGCGGATAGAACCCCGGGTGCTCGACCTCTCCGAGCACGCCGATCCGCACCAGCACTTTCGCGTGCACGACCGCGCTCTTCATGTAGTGGCCGAGCTGTTGCGCGAGATACGTCTCAACCTCGGCGCGGCGGACGCCCGTCAGCGGGATCGCCCCGATCACCGGCAGCGTGAGCGCCGGGCCGGGCCCCACCGTGAACGCGTGCGTGAACAGCGTATCGCCTTCCACCTCGAGGAGGATCTGATCCCCCGCTTCGAAATCGCTCTGCGGGCCCACCTCCCTGGTGCCCGCCTTCGCCGCGGTCTGGGCGACGAGGAAGGTGGGGACGGCTCCCGTGAGAACAGCCAGCGCCAGCAGGCGCAGTACGAGCTTGCGTGTCATGGCTTCACTCCACTGTGACGCTCTTCGCGAGATTGCGCGGCCGATCGACGTCGCAGCCGCGCAAGACGGCGATGTGATACGCCAGGAGCTGCAACGGAATCACCGTGAGCACCGGCGACAGGAGCGGCGCCGCGGCCGGCACGGCGATCTGATGATCGGCGAGATGACTCAGATCGTCCGGCCCCTCGCTCGTGATCGCGATGATGCGTCCGCCGCGGGCCTTCACCTCCTGCATGGCCGACACGACCTTCGTGTAGACCGAGTCCCGGGGCGCCAGGAAGACGACCGGCATATTCTCGTCGATCAGGGCGATGGGTCCGTGCTTCATTTCCGCCGCCGGATACCCCTCGGCGTGGATGTAGGAGATCTCCTTGAGCTTGAGGGCGCCCTCGAGCGCCACCGGGAAATTGAGCCCGCGGCCCAGGTAGAGCGCGTTCGGCGCGTCCGCGTAGCGCGCGGCCAGGGCGCGCACTTCGGCCTCGATGGCCAACGTGCGCTCGACGAGCTCGGGAAGCGCGAGCAGCTGTCCGACGAGCGCGCGCCCATCCTCGACGGAGAGGCCCCGGCGCCGGCCGAGATACAAGCCCAGCAACAGGAGCGCGACGACCTGCGCGGTGAACGCCTTGGTCGAGGCGACGCCGATCTCCGGACCGGCGTGCAGGTAGATCCCGCCCTCCGACTCGCGCGCGATCGTCGAGCCGACCACGTTCACGAGCCCGAGAACAGTCGAGCCCGCGGCCTTGGCGGCGCGGAGCGCCTCGAGCGTGTCGGCGGTCTCGCCGGACTGCGAGATCGCGATCGTGACGGTGCCCGGGATGCGGAGCTGGCGGCGGTAGCGATACTCGGACGCGTACTCGACTGACACGGGGATCCCGGACAGGTCCTCGATCACGTGCCGGCCCACGAGCCCCGCGTGCCACGACGTGCCACACGCGACGATGACGATCCGCCGGATCCGGCTGCACTGGGTGGCCGTGAGATTCAGCCCGTTCAAGCGCGCGGTCCCGTCGGCCGGGAGGAGGCGGCCGCGCAGCACGCTCCGTACGGAGTCCGCTTGCTCGCAGATCTCCTTGAGCATGAAGTGCGGGTAGCCGCCGAGGGCGATGGCGTCGAGATCCCATTCGATGTCGTCCACGGTGCGGTCCTGCTCGTGCGCCTCGAGGTCGAGGACGCGATACCCGTCCGGGGTGACGACCGCGACATCGCCGTCGTTCAGGTACACCACCGACCGCGTGTGGCCGAGCACGGCGCTCGCGTCGGAGGCGATCAGGAACTCCTCGTCGCCGACGCCGAGCAGCACCGGTGAGCCGCGCCGGGCGACCACGATCTTCCCGCGGTCCGCCTCGGAGACGACGGCGATGCCGTACGTCCCCTCCACGTGATCGAGCGCCGCGATCACGCGCTCCTCGAGCGTCGGGCCGGGCGACTCCTCGATCAGATGCACGAGCGTCTCCGTGTCGGTCTCCGTCACAAACCGGTGTCCATCCTCCTCCATCCGGCGGCGGAGCACATCGGCGTTCTCGATGATGCCGTTGTGGACGAGGGCGAGCGTGCCGGTGCAATCGACGTGGGGATGGGCGTTCCGCTCGGTCGGGGCGCCGTGCGTCGCCCAGCGCGTGTGGCCGATGCCGCAGCTGCCGTGCACCGGATCGCGGGTGAGCAGGTCCCGGAGGTCGGCGATCCGTCCGGCGAGCTTGCGGGTCTCGACGCCGCGGCCGTTGAGGACGGCGACGCCGGCGGAGTCATAGCCGCGGTACTCGAGCCGGCTCAGGCCTTCCACCAGCACCGACACCGCGTCGCCGGGGCCGACGTACCCTACGATTCCGCACATCCTCTAGACCCCCTTAACGCTTGAGTTCGAGCAGCGGATCGCCGGTGATCGCCAGGCCGAACCGCGCGAGGTACGAGTGGGTGTCGACCCTGGCGTCGGGAGGCCCGATCGGGCGCACCGACAGACGACCGCCACAGCGCGCGCATCGCGCCGTGCGGGCGCGGCGCCGGCTGCGCAGCCCCGTGCTCCCCCCCCCATTGACTCCCGGTGTCCCACATCGTTCGCAATACATGGCGGTCAGCCTCACGTCACGACGGATCAACCGACGGATGGCCCCGACCACCTACTTCAAGTTTGAGGCCCGGACCGGGCCGCGGGCTCGGGGAGCCGCGGATACCGGAGCGGCGCGACAAGGGCTTAGCGGCGCGGCCCGAGGCGCGCCCGGGGAATCCGAGCCGCGCGCTGCGTTGCGTAGGCGCGTCAGCCCGCCGCGCCACGGCCGCGCCGCACGCGCGCCAGCGGCCCGTCGCGTGGTGCGGGGCGCGTGGCGAAGGCCGCCTTACGGCGGCCCCGGGTTTGCAGGTAGAAAAAGGCGGCGGTCGCGAAGGGGGACAGTCCGCCAGACTGGAGTTTATGACAGAGCGATATTCACCAAGTGGACCGACCGCCGGCCTGCCGCTCGTACTGCTGGCGGGCAACGGCGAAGATGCGACGCGCTGGCTCAAGGGCCTGCTCGAAGGCGCGGGCTACGCGGTGCTCCAGGAGCGTACCGCCCACCATGCCCTGGAGCGCGCGCGCACGACCGACCCCGACGTCGTTCTGGTCGATCAAGTCCTGCCAGACATGGCGGGCATCGAGTTGTGCCGCGCGCTCCGCGCCGATCCCCACCTATCGAACAGCACGCCGATCCTCTTGTCGTTCCGCGATCCGGTCACGCGCGCGGAACGGCTCGGCGCGCTGCGCGCGGGCGCGTGGGAGTGCATCGCGCCCCCGCATGACGCGGACGAGATCCTCCTCAAGATCGGCGCGTACGTGCATGCGAAGCTCGATGCCGATCGCGCGCGCGCCGATGGCCTGCTGGATAGCGCGACCCGGTTGTACAACCGGCAGGGACTCGCGCGCCGTGCTCGCGAGCTCGGCGCACAGGCGTACCGCGACCACGGTGCCCTCGCCTGCGTCGTGTTCGCATTCGACGTCGAGCCATCGGCCATGGGAGCGCCACCGGGGTCCGGGGCTCCGATCCTCGCGCGCCGGGTGCAGGCGTTGACCTCCGGCGCCCGTCTCTCCGACGCGATCGGGCGGCTCAGCGGCACCGAGTTCGCCATCCTCGCCCCCGGCACCGACGCCGCCGGCGCACGCCGCCTCGCGGAGCGGCTCGCCGCCTCACTCGCCAAGACCACGTCCGGCCAGCCACCGGAGGGCCGCGCGGCGATCCGAGTCCGCTGTGGGTACGAGGCGGTCTCGAACGTGGGATACGCGCCTATCGAGCCGGTGGACTTGCTGGTGCGCGCCTCCGCGGCCGTTCGTACTGGCCGGGCGGACACGGACAGCTGGTTGCGACGCTTCGAAGAAGGCGGCAGTTCCTCGCCGGGCTAGACCGGGACCCGTGGGTCCCCGGCGTCCTCGTCGATCGCCTCGTATCCCGGCAGATAATAGGAATAGGTGCTGTACGCCCCGCCGGCCGGCACGTCGTTCAGGATCGCCCCGAGCATGCGGACCGGGAGCCGTTGCAGGACCTCGAGCTTCGCGGCCGCCACGTCGCGGTGGCTGTACCCTGTCCGCAGGACCAGCACCAGCGTGCCGGTCAATGTGCCGAGAATCAGCGGATCGACCCCGGCGCCGAGCGGCGGGCTATCCACCAGCACGACATCGTATCCCGAGCGCACGCCGTTAATGAGCTCGCCCATGGCGGGTGAGCCGAGAAGCTCGGGCGCATTGTACGCCCGCGTGCCGCAGCCGATGAGTGACAGCGCCGGGTACGGCGTCGCCTGAATGATCGCGTCGAGCGGCGACTCACCCCGCAGATAATCGCTCAGCCCAGGCCGGCGGCGCCCGCTCAAGCGGCGGTGCAGCACGCCACGCCGGATGTCCCCATCGATCAGCAGGGCACGATGCCCTCCGTCGGCGAACGTGTGGGCCAGGTTCGCGGCGAGGAAGGATTTCCCGTCGCCCGCGCCCGGGCTCGTGACGGTAATGAGCAGGGGGGCCCGTCCGCCGTGGGCGTAAACCAGATTCAGACACACGCCCCGGAGGGCCTCCACAACCTCGTGCACGTCTTCGGGCGTCTTGGCGGCCCGCCCACCATGACGTCCGCGCGCGGCACGCGGTAAGGTTCGCAAGTGTGGGACCGCGCCCAGGATGGCGAGACCCAGCTCGCGCGACACCTGATCGGGGTAGCGCACCTTCGGGTCCACGCGATCGAGCAACACCGCGCCGAACACAGCGAGCCCCAGGCTCGCGACGAATCCGAGCATGATCACCCGCGGGGCGGTGTTCTTGACCGGTCGCTGCGGCACGACGGCGTGATCGAGAATGCGCACATCGGGGACGGTACTCGCGTCGGCGAGACGCGCTTCCTCATAGCGCTGCTGCAGCGTGGTGTAGAGGTCCTCGGCGAGCGTCACGCCGCGGCGCAACCGGGCTTCCTCGATGGCGCGGGCGGGGATCGCGCGCAGATTGCGCGAGTCGGCGTCGAGGCGGCGGGTGAGCTCCGCGTCCCGCGCCCCCAGTTCGCCCACGAGCGTCTTGGCCAACGCGGGAATGCTTTGCCGCTCGAGCGTCGCGATCTGGCCCACTAACCGCTGCACCGGCGGGTACGCGTCCGAATACCGATACCGCAGCGCGCGCAGCTCCGCCTGCTTCTGGCCGAGCTCCTGCAGCGCCTGGACCAGCTCCGGATTCTGCTGCACCGAGCCGACCACGGACAGCGCTTCCGCGGGGAGACCCGAGTCACCCTGCTGGGCGATCACGCGCTGTAACGCCTCCCGGTCGCGGCGCGCCTGATCCCGCTCGAGCTGGGTGTTGAAGAACGTCGAGAAGACGGGATCCTGCTGGCCCTGTGCCGTGGCACCCGAAGCCGCTGTCCCGGTCGATGGCGCTGTCGGCGCCGGGCGGTCCTGCGGAAGCGTGATGGTCTGGACGCGGTAGCCCTCGAGGGCGTTTTCCGCCTGCTGCAGGTTCTGCTTCGCCGAGGCGAGCTGGTCGTCGAGAATCTTGGTCAACTCGGTCAGCTTTTGGCGCTTCATATCGGCGGCGACCGCGACGTACCGCTCCGCGATCGCATTGACGACGGCTGCGATCGCGTCGGGCTTATCCCCCTCCAGCTCCATGCGCAGGAAATTCCCGTTCAAGTCCATACGGACGTCGAGCGCGTCCGACAGACGGCGCGCCGCGTCGCGCAGCTGGGCGAGGGAAAACTCGATCGTGCTTCCCGCGGCGATCGTGCCCACGGAGGGCGCCCAGCGGAACCCGAGGCGCGCGCCGATGGAATCCCCTAAGGTGCCGTGCTGCAGGTCGATCCCCTCGTCGGTGGCGAGTGTGTAGCTCTTGCCGCTGCCATCGACGGTGAGCCGGTACGCGCCGGGCCGGTACTGGTCCGCCACGTTGAACCCCGTGAGCACCTTGGCGTCGTCGGGCGACTTGGGCGCGAGGAACATGTGCTGCTCCCGCACGACGTCGTCGAGCACCACGTACGACTTGAGCAAGTCTACCCAGGCTTCGGGGTCGAGGAGCTTCCCCGGGCGGATCGGCCCGCGGTCCGGACCGTTGCGTTGATCGGGCTCATCGATCCAGATCGTGGCCTGCGCCACGTAGGACGCTTTGACAAATCGCGTCGCGACGACGCCCAGCGCCGTGCCCACCGCCGTCGCCGCCATGATCAGCCACTTGAAGCGCCGGACCGCGGCGAGCACGCGACGCCAGTCGAGCCCCCCTTCCGGCTCGGGACTCCCGAGCGCGGGCCCCACCGGTGCACGAGGCATCGGAATGATGCCTTGCACTCCGGCGTCGGGAGCCGGAGCGGGGACCGGGGTGTGGGCCGATAGATGGCTGATACTCATGGGGCGCGTGCCTCCAAAGGATTTGCGCGAAACCTCGTGCCGGCGTGCAACAGTCGTCGCCTGAGCGTGTGGCAATTCCGATACCGTGCGAGACGAGCGCAGCACGTACGGCCATGCCGCAAATCGGTGCACAAGACAGGGGGCATGGATGCACCTTGGTGCGAGCCCCGCGTCGACGCGCTCCCCCCTGCCAGTCAGATAGTGCCCATTTCATGCGGGAAATCTCGGCACGCTGCAGGGTCGCGACAGTCTGGCCCGAAGCCTGCGTAGGGAGCGGGCAACCGATTTCGAGGGACCACTCCGATGGCTATGCCGATTTCGAACGAGGGCGTCTCCCAACCGAGCGACGGACGTGAGGCCGCGCTTCTGGCGATCGGGCCGGAGGCAAAGGCACGCATCCGGATTCTCGTCGTCGACGACGAGCACACGCTGCGCGAGAGCTGCGCCGCCGTGCTCCGTCACGAGGGATACGACGTCACGGTCGCGAGCCGCGGCCAGGAGGCCTTGGAGCTCCTCAAGCGCCGGGCGTTCGACGTCGTGCTCACCGATCTGTACATGTCGCAGGTGGACGGGCTCGCGCTGCTACGCACGGCGCTCGGTACCAACCACGACACGATCGTGATCGTGATGACCGGCAACCCCAGCGTCGAGTCGAGCGTCGAAGCGCTGCGGCAGGGGGCGTTCGACTACCTGCCGAAGCCGTTCTCGGCTTCACATCTGCAGGTGTTGATCGGCCGTGCCGTGCACACCTTGCTCGTCGCGCGCGAAACGCGCGAGCAGCAGGACTCACAGGGCCGCGGGCAGTCAGCGGCCGACAAGATCACGCTGCTCGGAACCGCGCCGGCGTTCCGCCGGGCGATCGAGCTCGCCCGCAAGGTGGCGCCGACCGACGCGTCGGTGTTCATCACGGGTGAGAGCGGCAGCGGCAAGGAAATGATCGCGCAGTTCATTCACCTCCACAGCCGTCGCTCCAGCCGCCCCTTCATCGCGATCAACTGCGCGGCGCTGCCGGAAGGGCTGCTCGAGTCGGAGATGTTCGGGCACCGGAAGGGCGCATTCACGGGCGCCGTCCGCGACAAACCCGGCCTGCTCGAGGCGGCGCACGGCGGGACGCTGTTCCTGGACGAGCTCGTCGAAATGCCGAAGCCGATCCAGGCCAAGCTCCTGCGCGTGATTCAGGATGGCGTGGTGCGGCGGGTGGGAAGCGAGACGACCGATGCGGTCGTGAACGTCCGATTCATCGCGGCGACGAACGGTGACCCCGAGGCGGCGTCCAAGGCCGGTGACATGCGGGAGGACCTGTACTACCGCTTGCGCGTCGTGCCGATTCACGTCCCGCCGCTGCGCGAGCGGCCGGAGGACATCCCGCTCCTCGCCGACTACTTCCTCTCGACGTACTGGGTGCGGCATCGCCGGAAGGGCGCGCCGTTCCCACGGCTCACCGACACGGCTCTGCGGACGCTGTGCGGGTACCCGTGGCGGGGCAACGTGCGCGAGCTGCAGAACGTCATCGAGCACGTAGCGGTGGTGGTCGAGCCCGGCGCCGAAATCCGGCCTGACGATCTGCACCTGACGGGCGATACGGCCCCGGCCGACACCGGGTCCAATCCGGCGTCCTTGATCTCGACGCTGCTGGAGGAGAGCTACCACGCCGCCCGCGATCGGGTGATCGCGCAGTTCGAGCGGCAATATCTCACGTGGCTGGTCAACCGGGCGAGCGGCAACATGTCGAAGGCCGCGCGCATCGCCGGCGTCGATCGGACCACACTGTATCGCTTGATGGAGCGCCACGGCTTGCAGCGGAGCCCCACTGCCGGGTGGGTGGTGGAGCGCGAGCCAGCGCCGGCGGCGGAGTCGATGGTGGGCGCCGCGGTCGACGAGATGGAAGAGGCCTCGGTGGGCCAACCGGGCGGGGAGGCTGCATGACGACGAGCACGGCTGAACGGCTCGACTGGCCGGTCGTCGCCGTCCCGAGGGTGAGAGCCGCTCCGGATCCCGCACCGGCCGATCTCGCCGAGTGTTTCTCCGGGTCCAACGGCCTCGACCTCGTGGTCGAGCTGGCGCACGACCTGCGGTCGCCCCTGACGTCAATTCTGTTCATCGCGGAAGCGTTGCAGCAGGGTCAAGAAGGACCGGTGACACCGGAACAGAGCCGGCAGCTGGGGCTCATCTACAGCGCGGCCTTCAGCCTCTGCGCCACCGCGGGCGACGTGCTCGAGCTGGCCCGCGGCTCGAACCGCCTGATGGATCGGTCCCCGGCGCCGTTCTCCGTCGCCGAGACCTTCAATTCGGTGCGGAGCATGGTGCTCCCCATCGCCGAGGAGAAGGGTATCGCGGTGCGCCTGGTGCATCCGGTGCCGGAGCGGCGCGTGGGGCACGCGCGGGCGGTGTCGCGCACGCTCCTCAACCTCGCCACCAACGCGGTGAAGTTCACCGACAAGGGGTTCGTGGAGCTCACGGCCCGTCCCATCGGTGCCCGGCGCCTGGAGTTCTCGGTGCGCGACACCGGTCCCGGGTTCGACCCGGCGTCGTACGCGGCCCTCTACCAGCCCGTCCGCCCCACGGGTGTGGCAGCCGACGGCAACGGCCGATCCCACCATCGCTTCTCGGGCTCGGGGCTGGGGCTCGCCATCTGCTCCAAGCTGGTCCGCGCGATGGGCTCCGAGCTGCGCGTCGAGACGCGGCCCAATTGGGGCAGCCGGTTCTTCTTCGAGATCGACTGCCCGACGGAGACCATCGGCCGATGAGCCCACGCCTCACCTTGCCGCGTGGCGTCGCGAGGGCACAACACGCGATGTCGGACCGCCATGTCGCGACGGTTCGGCACGCCGAGTTGGCGTCGGCCGCTTCTTCTGAGACGGCGCGGACCGCGCCGCACAGACTGGAACGTGCCCGCGCACGGACCTTGCCTCGTATCCCGGCTATGGCACAACCCGCCACTTCGCTCGCCGAAGCGCGACACACGTGGCCGCAGCTTTCGTTGCTCCGCGTCGCGCCATTCCGTCCCCGCGACCGGGAACGGCAGGGCCGGCGGCTGCTCAACATCGCCGTCGCCGCCGCAGCGCTCATCCTCGCGTTCCCGTTCATGCTGGTGATCGCGGCGCTCATCAAGCTGACCTCGCGCGGGCCGGTGCTCTTTGCCCAGACGCGCGTGGGGCTGGACCGTCGCTCCCTGTCCAACGCCGGCGGCAACACCCGGCGCCACACCGATCAGGGCGGCCAGCCGTTCACCATGTACAAGTTCCGCACGATGCGACCGGCCCGCCCGGACGACGCCCAAACGTGGGCGCTGCCGGATGATGCGCGCGTCACGCCCATCGGTCGTATGCTGCGAAAGTTCCGGCTCGACGAGCTGCCCCAGCTGTTCAACGTCCTCCGGGGGGACATGAACATCGTGGGCCCGAGGCCCGAGCAGCCGACGATCTTTGTGTACCTGCGTGAGCAGATCGAGGGCTACCAGCGGCGTCAGCGCGTTCGCCCCGGCATCACGGGCTGGGCGCAGGTCAACCAGGGCTACGACACCTCGGTGGACGATGTGCGCCGCAAGGTGAACTACGACCTCGAGTACATCCGACGCCAGTCGGCCTTCGAGGATCTGAAGATCATGCTTCGCACCGTGCCGGTGATGGTGCTTCGGCGCGGTGGCTGGTAAGGCTTCCCTCTCTAACTGAAGCTCGCTTCGCCCCGGCGCGTGGGCTCCCACACGGCGGTCCGTTCGCCGCCGAGCGCCAGCACCCAGGCGTGGAGGGCGGCGATCACTCCGGTCACGAGATAGGCCGGCAGCGCGACGACCCGCGGCAGGGGTCGGGCCGCGGGCCACGTCCACCCCACCAGCGCGACGAGCGTCACGATGCCGGCAGCGACCAGGGATGCCCTGGCCCACGGGGATCCGCTGGCGGCGAGCAACGCGAGCGCGCCCGCCGCGCCGGCCAGACACCACGGCACGAGCCAGCGGCACAGCTTGTGGCTCGCGAGCATCCATGCGAACGCGCCGTACCGCCACGGATTGAGCAGCGCCCGCATGTGCCATAGGGTGCGGAGCCCGCGCGCCATCGTGCGGACCTTGCGCCGGTACTCCTGGCGGAGCGAGGCACCGCGCGGGACGAAGCACGCCGCCTCCGGCACCGATACCGCGCGCAGCCCGTGGCGACGGGCGATCAGCGCGGCCGCGAAGTCGCGGCTCAGGTTTTCCGGCACAAACTCTCGATGCAGGTCGGCGCGGATCGCGTACAGGCACCCCGACGCGCCGACGATTCCCCCGAGCCCCGTCTCGAGATCCCGGACCCACATTTCGTAGCCGACGTAGGTCCGTTCGCCGCGATTCGCCGCGCCGTCCATCCGGTCGACGCTGACGTCGCGCCCCGAGGCCACCCCGACCGTCGGATCGGCGAGCGCCGCGACCAACGCCTTGAGCGCCGCCGGATCGATGCGCACCGACGCGTCCGTGTTCACGACGACGTCGCCCCTGACCCGCGACCGCGCGGCGTTCTCGGCCGCGGTCTTCCCGGCACGGTGCGACTGCCGCAGCAGCTCGACCCCGCGGGTCGCGAAACGTGCCACGACGTCGTCGGTACCGTCGGTCGACGCGTCCGACACCACCACGATCGGCCGTCGATCCGCGGGATAGTCGAGACGCAGGATCGCCTCGAGCGTCTCGGCGATCACGGGCGCCTCGTTGTAAACGGGAATGACAATGCTGACGACCGGGAGGCCGCTCGTGTGAGTGGGACGGGTCGGAGCGGGCGGCCGTGGGGAGCCCAGCAGCCTGAGCAGCGCCGGATATCCGAGGTACGCGTAGAGCGGCAGCGCCAGCGTGCCGGCGAGGGCTGCGTACGCCGCGACAGCCGCGTCCGTCACGCGGGGACGAGCGCGCGTTCCGCGCCGGCGGTCACGTGCCGATAAATCCGCTCGTAGCGCTCAGCCCAGGGCTGTGGAGCGAATTCCCGGTGCAGGCGCTCCCTGGCTCGCGCCGCCCGCGCCCGTGCCACCTCGGGCGTGCGATACGCCGCGCGGATCGCGGCGGCGAGCGCCGCCGCATGCTCGGGCGGCACCAGCACGGCCTCCTCCGTCGACACCGTGTCCGGCACGCCGCCTACGGTGGTCGCGATCACGGGGACGCCCGCCGCCATCGCTTCGAACAGAACGATCGGACTTCCCTCCGTTCGCGAGCTGAGCACGAAAAGATCGAACGCCGTGAACAGTCTGCCCGCATCACGGACGGCGCCGTGCCACCGCACGCGGCCTTCCCCATCGGGGTGCAAGCGCCGCGCGCGCGCCTCGAGCTGTCGGCGGGCCGGGCCCTCGCCGATGAACGAAGTGCAGACCGGCAGATCGGAGACCTGCTCGAGCGCCTCGAGCAGCACGTCCGGCCCCTTCTCGGGGCTCAAGCGCCCGACCCAGCCGACCACGAAGGCATCGGGTGCGAGGCCGAGCGCGCGCCGCGCGTCGGCGCGCTCGAGCGCCGGCGCGCCACGACTCCAGGCATTGGGCACGACGTGCACGCGCTCGAGCGGCACACCGCTCTGCACGAGCCGCAGCTGGAGCGGTCGCGAGACCGCCACCACGGCGTCGAATCGGCGGAAGGCACGGGTTTGCAGCCACTCGTACACGCGGTTCTTCCAGTCGCCCCCGGTGAACCCGTGCACGGTCGTGACAGTGGGAACGCCCGCACGCCGGGCGACCCCCGCGTCGAGCACATCGGGGCGATATCCGTGTGAGTGGACCACCGCGGGCCGGAGCGCTCGGCAGAGTCCGGCGACCGCGCGACGCTCGCGTCCGTACCCCCGGCTCCCGGGTGCGTATGGATGCGTCACCACACCGGCTTGTCTGAGGGGAACGAGGAACGCGTCGTCAGCCCGGGCGCCGGTGAACACTGCCGCAACGTGGACTTCGTGCCCGGTGAGGTGCTGCTCGCGCGCCAGTCCCTGCACCACTCGCTCCAGACCACCCACATCACTCGGCGCCACGACGTGCAGGATCACCATGGCGGTGACTCACCCACCGCCCGTGTCCGGTCCTTCGAGCACCACGACCGCGGCGGCCACGCCCGAGTCGTGCGTGAGGCTGACGTGCGCGCTCCGCACGCCGCGGCTCCGCGCGCGCTCGGCCATGACGCCCTTGAGCCGCAGCTCCGGCGGGCCGCCGTTGCTGCGGACCACCTCGACCTGGTTCAGCGAGGCGCGCTCGAGCAATCCCGCCCCGAGCGCCTTGAAGCAGGCCTCCTTGGCGGCGAATCGCGCCGCCAGGGCCTCGATCCGGTCGCGCCGGTGCGCGCACTCCGCGAGCTCGCTCTTCGTGAAGACACGCTCTTGGAAGCCCTCGCCGTTCGCGACGAGCGCACGCGCCATGCGCTCGGTCTGCACGAGGTCGACACCGACGCCGAGGACCATCACGCCACCGTCATGCGAGCACGGCCGTCGACCCGACCGGCGTGATGCCCGCCACGCGACGCTCGTCCCGCAGCAGCGCGTCGACGAAGAACTTCGTGGCCCAATTGAGAATCTGATACGGCCCGTACTCGCCCCCGAGCGGCGAGGACCCCTTGATCCCGCCGCGCACGCCGAGGTCCGGGCTGCTGCGATTCTGCGTCGATTTCACGAAGCGCAAGACCGGCTCCACCGGCTCGAGCCATGCGCGATCGTTGGTGATATCGAAAAGACGGAGCCAGATGTTCGCCATCTGGACCTGTCCCGTCAGACAGCTCCAAGTCGCCGCCCTGCGCCATTCCGCGGCGAACCGCCCGGGCAGCCGTCCATCCGGCTCGACCGCGAGCGCGATCTGCTCGGCGGCGCGTGCCCCCGCCGCGACCAGGCGCTCGTCTTCCAGCACGCGACCGCCTTCGAGCAAGCCGCGAATGGTGTAGGCGATCGTGTGCAGCAGTGGACGCTGCGGATCGGAGAGACAGCAGTCGGGGAACCACCCGTCGTCGTGCTGGTGCCGGGCCACGGCCCGGAGCGCCTTCGCCGCCGCGGCGCGGAACTCAGGCGCCCCCAGCCGCCTTCCCGCCTCCGCGAGCGCCCAGGCGGCCCGGGCGTTGTAGAGCGTGGCGCGCGAGTTGGCGAACCTGGAGTTCCCGCGCCGCCACACCCCGTCCTCGTCCAGCGTCGCAAGCAGGTAGCAGGCGGCGCGACGCGCCCCACCCGCGAAGATGCCGGAGCCCGTCTCCGCGAAGGCCGCGAGCCAGCCCAGCAGGACCTGGCCCGTGTTGAAGACGGCGGGCGAGGTCTCTTGCCCGATCACGCCGCCGCGCACCGCGCCGGACGCGAGCTGGATTTCGAGCTCCCAGCGCGCGGCGCGCTCCGCGCGCACTGCCAGGTCGGGGCGCTGCAGGTGTCGCGCCGCCTCGTACAACGTCGGGATGATGTAGCCCGTTGTCTCCGGATAGGGGGGTTGCCAGCCCTTGGACTCGAAGTACGGATCCCACGCCAGGCTGTATCCCCGGGCGATCCCGCCGTCCGGGGTGACGTCTTGAGCTCGCGCGAGCCAATCGATGGCGGCCACGAGATGGGGCCGATGATCCGGATCCACGGGGTAGCCGCCGCGCTCCTGCCAGGCCTCCTCGAGCGCTCCCGGGTTGAGAGCCGGATGCGCGCGCACCCGGCGCAAGCGCAGCTGGACCGCTCGTGCGACACTGGGGACGGGATGCGGCGGGGAAAGGGTACCGTCGTACGAGGGCATGTTGCTCAGTGCCGTAAGTAATCCGCGACCCGACGCACCATGCGGTGCGCCCGGGCGTGTCCCTCGGACAGCGTCCAGCCCGTGCTCCGGCAGGACACGACATCGGGCCCGAAGCCGGTCTTGAAGCGATACAGCCCGTGCGCCGGATCGCCGGCCTGCGATGCGGACGCCGGCGTACCGCCCAGGTTGTACTGCGTGAACCCATGCGCCCGGAGCGCGCACATGATCCGCCAGTGCATCCACTGGGCGGCATCGCAGGCGTAGCCGGCCGGCGTCGAGCCGCCGATCAGATAGAAGGCTCTCCGGTTGGCCCAGCCCACGAGCGCGGCCGCGAGCGGCACGTCTCCATGCCACGCGGAGAACGTCGTGACTCCCCAGGGG
Organism: Gemmatimonadales bacterium; assembly: GCA_035577025.1. Lineage (GTDB taxonomy): Bacteria > Gemmatimonadota > Gemmatimonadetes > Gemmatimonadales > GWC2-71-9 > AG41. The sequence continues at coordinate 13,578 of DATLVU010000056.1, read as the reverse complement.
GCTCCGCCGCCGGGCGGGATCGATCGCACGTTCGGGTGCGACGCCGCGAAGGGGTCACCGCGTCCGGCTGCGCGCGCCGAGGCCTCCCGCTGCACGGCGGACAACAGCGTCCGCGCCTCTTCGCTCTCGAGCTCGCGCAGCATCCAGCCGTCGCGGTCCCCGCGCTGCACGTGACGACGATGGTGTTTGGAGAAACCACCGGCCATCTCTTCTTCGGAGCGTGTGAGGCGCACGACGTACTCGAGTCGCTCGGTCACAATCGTCGCATCGCCGGGCTCGGGTCGCCACGGCGCATCGAACGAATCGATTTGGACCTGCACCGCTCCCACCGCCCGAAGTGTGTCGACGAGGCTTCGGAGCGCGTCCGTCGTGCGCGAGGGATCGATCACAGCCGGGACGGTGGGGAAGTAAAAGTGCCGGCGCCCGAAGCCGATTCGGCACCGCAGGGCCACGCCGGCCGCGAGGCCGACCGCCTGCTCGCCATCGTGAAGCTCCGCGAAGACCGAGACGCCGGCAGGGCCCGCCACCCCCAGACCCGCGGGCGAGTGAAACACGCCACCGTCGGATCGCTCGAGCAGCGCCCACCAGCCAGGAGGACACTGCGCCGCGATGACCCAACGGAGCGACGGGCGCGACGGGCTAGCCTCGCGCGACGCGACCGAATCAGGGCGGGTGAGCGGTGCGACACTGGCCATCAGCCGCATATAGGACAAGTTCTGTGCCGCGAAGGGCCCACCGGTCGCCCTGACCGCCGCATGTCGCGTCGACGCCACAGCCGTGGAGACCGCACCTCCCTTCGGCGTGGCCTTCCTCTTGCCTCTCGCACTCGATATGGCCGACGCCAACCAGAACCTCGACCGCGCGCTGCTCACCGGGGTCGCGTGGACAGGGGGCATCAAATGGCTCGCCCAACTGGTGAGCTGGGCCGCGACGCTGGTGGTGGCGCGCCTCATCACTCCCACCGACTATGGCCTCTTCGCCATGGCCATGGTGTACGCAGGGTTCATCCAGCTCGTGAACGAGCTGGGCTTGAGTCTCGCCATCGTCCAGTATCGCGACCTCACGCGCTCGCAGATCGCCCAGCTCGGCGGGCTGGCGCTCATCGCCGGCGTGATCCTGTTCGGCGCGTCCGTCGCCCTCGCGGGCCCGATCGCGACGTTCTTCGAGCAGCCCGTGGTCCAGTGGATCGTCGTCGCGCTCAGCCTCACGTTCATCATGCGCGCGGTCCAGGTCGTTCCTCGCGCCCTGCTCGCGCGTGACCTCCAGTTCTGGCGGCTCGCCTGGATCGACGCCGGCGAGGCGCTCGTGTGGAGCTCGACCACGCTCGTGGGGGCATGGCTCGGCCTCGGTTACTGGGCGCTCGTCCTTGGCGCCGTCGTGAGCGGCGCCGTCGCGATGATCGTGTTGTGCGTGCAGTGCCCGCATCACCTGTCGTGGCCGCGCGATCTCCGTTCCATCGCGCACGCGATGCACCTCGGCTGGTATGTCGTGATCTCGCAACTCTGCTGGTACGTCTACAGCCACGCCGATCTGACCATCGTCGGCCGGGTCCTCGGCACGGCGCCGCTCGGCGCGTACACCAAGGGCTCGGACATCGCGAGCATCCCCGCGGACCGCATCAGCACGCTGGTCGGACAGGTGACGCCGGCCGTGTTCTCCGCGGCGCAGAACGACAAGCCCGCGCTCCGACGCTACCTCCTCGCCGTCACAGAGGGCCTCGCCCTGCTCACGTTCCCGATGTCCGTAGGTCTGGCGCTGGTGGCGGACCTCTTCGTCATCACGGTCCTCGGCGAACAATGGCGGGCCGCCATCGTACCACTGCGCTTGCTGGGACTGTACGGCGGCTTCCGCTCGATCTTCAACCCACTGCCGCAGATGTTGATTGCGACCGGCCACGCCCGCGTGAACATGCGGTTCAACCTGGTCGCCGCGGCCGCGATCCCGTCGATGCTCTACCTCGGGAGCCGCTGGGGCATCACCGGTGTCGCGGTCGCGTGGATCGTCGGATGCCCGCTCGTGATCATCCCCCTGTTCTTCCGGCGCACCCTCCGCCTCCTCGATATCCGCGCGGCCGACTATCTCCACACGCTCTGGCCCGCGGCGAGCGCCGCCGCGGGAATCGCAGCGGCGGTCCTGCTGGTGCGTCCCCTCGTCCCCGACGACTGGTCCCCATGGGTGCAGCTCGGCATACGCGTGCTCGCCGGTACCGTGGCGTACGCGGCCGTGCTGCTCGTGGCACACCGGGCGCGCATGAAGGAGGTGGTGGTCCGCGTGCTCGACATCGCCAACGGGCGAACAGCGCCCAGACCGATCCACGCCACCGCGCCCGCCGCCTCTCGCGCTCGGCTGTTCCTCGTCTCGTATCACTTCCCCCCGGATCCGGCGGTGGGGGCCTTACGGTGGCAAAAGCTGGCGCGTTACGCCGCCGAGCGGGGTTGGGGGCTCGACGTCATCACGCTTCATCCGGCCGAGCTCGAGGCGTCCGATCTCGATCGCCTCGCCGATCTCCCGGCGGGTGTACGGATCTACGGGATCCCGCGCCCGCGGTTGCGGGCCGAGCAAATCGGCGTGCTCGCGTGGTACGTGTTCGACGCCATGCGGCGTCTGAGACGCTGGCTCGCTCGCCGCGGTTCGGGTCCGGTCGAGCCCGTGGCTGAGTCCCGGGCGCGCTCGGACATTGAGTGGCGCCCGTTCCGGTTTCGGACCGTCACGCGCGCGTACTACGCGTGGCTCGACCATGCCGTCGCCGGCCGCTGGGCAGAGAACGGCGCGCGCCTCGCCCTGAAGCTGTATGAGCCCGGCGTCCATCGCGCCGTGATCAGCTGCGGCCCCCCGCACATGGCGCACGAGGGGGCCCGGAAACTCGCCCGCGCAACGGCGTTGCCGTTCATCATGGACCTGCGCGATCCGTGGAGCCTGATGCAGCGACTGCCCGAGGCGATCGCGAGCCCGACGTGGTTCTGGCTCGCGCGGAAACACGAGCGGCGCGCGGTCGCCCAGGCGGCGCTGATCGTCGCCAACACCGATCCGCTCCGCAACGTGATGCGCGGGGTCTACCGGTCGGCCACCTCGCGAATCATCGCCGTGCCGAACGGGTTCGACGACGAACCGGTCCCCGCGTCACCCAACGGATCTGGTCGGGGGCGCCGCTTCACGATCGCCTACGCGGGCACCATCTACCTCGATCGGGATCCGCGCGTGCTATTCCGGGCCGCGGCCCGTCTGATCACTGATCGCCGGCTCACGCCGCAGGACTTCGGGATCGAGCTCATGGGACACGTGCAGAGCCTCGACGGCGTGGGCATCGAGCATATCGCACGGGAGGAGGGGATCGCGGACTATGTGCGAGCCGTTCCGCCACGGCCGCGCCGCGAGGCGCTCGAATTCCTGTCGCAGGCGTCCATGCTGGTCGTCCTGCCGCAGGACTCGGACATGGCCATCCCGGCAAAGGTGTTCGACTACATGCGGTATGACGCGTGGCTCCTCGCGCTGGCGGATCATGGCAGCGCGGTCGAGCAGCTGCTCCGCGCCAGCCAAGCGGACGTCGTGGCGCCCGACGCTCTCGACACGCTTAGCGCGTTGCTCCAGGTGCGCTACATCCAGCATCTCCGCGGCGAACGGCCGGTGCGCCTCTCGATGAACGAGGTGTACAGTCGCCGAGCGCAGGCCGACCGCCTGTTCTCCGCGATCGAGGCGATAACCGGACCACCTCCCCCTCCCCCTCTCCAACCAGCGCAGCAGGAGGGCGCGGTGCTATGTGCGGCATCGTAGGCATCGTCCACCGCGACGCCGCGCGGCCCGTGGATCCGGAGGTGATCCGGACCATGTGCGCGGCCATCCGCCACCGCGGCCCCGACGATGAAGGCGTGTACGCCTCGGGTCCCGTAGGGCTCGGGATGCGCCGGCTGAGCATCATCGATCTGGCGGGGGGGAAGCAACCGATCACCAACGAGGATGGCTCACAGGTAATCGTGTTCAACGGAGAGATCTACAATTACCGGGCCCTGCAACGACAGCTGGCCGATCACGGCCACCGGCTCCGGACCTCATCCGACACGGAAACGATCGTGCACCTGCACGAAGAGCGAGGTCCAGCCGCGGTCGAGTCGTTGCGAGGGATGTTCGCGTTCGCCATCTGGGACGAGCGCGCGCATTCGTTGCTGCTCGCGCGCGACCGCTTCGGGATCAAGCCGTTGTACTATGTGGTCGCGCCGTGGGGACTGGCGTTCGCATCCGAGCTCAAAGCCCTCGTCGCGGCCGGCCTGACCTCCCGCGCCCTCGATTGGGACGCGCTCGACACCTACTTCCAGCTCGGCTATATCCCGGCCCCCGCGAGTCCCTTCATGGACGTGCGCAAGCTCCCGCCGGGCCACTGGCTCCAGTGGCGGGCCACGGGAGAGGTTGTGGTGCACCAGTATTGGGACCTGCCACGCCAAGCCGAGGCCGCTCCCCGAGACGTCGAGGCGCGGTTGCTCGAGTGGCTCGACGAATCCGTGTCGGCGCACCTCGTGAGCGATGTGCCCATCGCGGCATTTCTCTCGGGTGGGCTCGATTCGTCGGCGGTGGTCGCGAGCATGGCCCTCGCATCCAACGGCGACGGCATGCCGCAGGCGTTCACCGCGCAGTACCACGGATCGGATGCGGCGGCCGCCGACGAGACAGATCTCGCGCGCCGGCTCGCCGACAGATACGGCGTACCGCTCAACGTGGTCGACATCACGCCCGACGTCCGAGACACGTTCGAACCGATCATCCGGGCGTTGGACGAGCCGCACGCCGACGACTCCGCGATCCCGACCTGGGCGCTCTCACAGGCGGTCGGGCAATCGCACAAAGTCGCGCTGACGGGGATCGGCGGAGACGAGCTGTTCGCGGGATATCGGCGCCACCTCGGGCTCGTCGCGGCCGAACGCTACGCGCGGCTCCCGCGCCCCCTCCGCCGGCTCGCGGCCCGTACCGCGCAGCTCCTCCCCGATTCGGTTGCGCGAGGGGGGCTCACGATCGATCGGCTCAAGCGATTCCTCCGGGTGGGCGACGAGGGAACCGCCGAACGGTACCTGGACATCCTCAGTCGCGCCGACGATGCGCTCCGGCGGCCCCTGTACGCCGCCGCCTTGCGCAACACGATCGGGGGCGACTCGGCGCGGGATCATTTCCGTTGCCTGGAGCGCGATGGGCCGCGCCGTGATTCCCTCACAAGCGCGTTGTACTTCGATTACCGGACGTATCTCGCGGACGACATCCTGGCCCTGTCGGACCGGCTCTCGATGGCGCACTCACTCGAGATTCGCGTGCCGTTCGTCGATCACGCGCTCGTCGAAAAAGTGTTCCCCCTGCCCGCGAGCGTGAAGGTCGGTCGCTGGGAGCACAAGCGGCTGCTCCGCCGCGCCCTCGCCGATCGACTGCCGCGCGGTCACTTCAAGGCACCGAAGCGCGGGTTCGTCGGGCCCACGGCGGCGTGGCTGCGGCACGAGCTCCGCCCACTGCTCCAGGACGAACTTTCGGCGGCGCGCACAGGACGCCACGGTTATTTCGACCCGACCGCGGTGGCGAAGCTCTCCGCGGATCATTTCTCTCGCCGCCACAACCGCGAAGGGATCCTCTGGGCACTGCTGTGCTTCTCCACCTGGCATCGGGTCTACGTCGAGCCACCCGGTGTGCCACCGTATCAGCCGGCACGTCCGACTCGCCTGCACGCCGGAGCCCTACCCTGACCGAGTCCGCGCCCGCCGCGGTTGCTACACCACCGCCGGTCGCCCCGCCAGCCGAGGGAGGGGGGGGCCGGGGGGGGGGACCCGAGACCAGCGCGCGCGACCTCGACCGCTCGCTGATCAAGGGGATCGCGTGGACCGGCGCCATGCGGTGGGGCACGCAGGCGCTCAGCTGGGCCTCCACGCTCGTCGTCGCGCACCTGCTCTCGCCGACGGATTACGGGCTCGTGGCGATGGCGCTCGTGTATCTGGGCCTGGCGCAGCTCGTCAACGAGTTCGGGCTCGGCACCGTCATCGTCATGCGTCGGGACCTGACGGAGAGTCAAATCGCCCGGCTAGGTGGGCTGTCCGTCTTGCTGGGCGCGGGGTTCGTGGCCATCTCGGCCCTGCTGGCGGGGCTCGTCGCCCGATTCTTCGGCGAGCCGATCGTGCGCTGGCTCGTGATCGTCTCGAGCGCCACGTTCTTGACCGGTTCTCTCCAGGTCGTACCCCGAGCGCTGCTCGCCAAGGACCTGGATTTTCGGCGTCTGGCCTGGGTGGACGGCACCGAGGGAATCGTGACTACGCTCGCGACGCTCACGTTCGCCCTCCTCGGCCTGCATTTCTGGGCATTGGTGCTGGGACCGATCGTCGGCCGCACGACGAGTACGATCGTCGTCGCTGCCTGGCGCTGGCACCGGGTGGCCTGGCCGCGCGACTTTGCAAGTATCGCGAGCGCGGTGGCCTTCGGCTGGCACATGGTAGTCGCCCGCGTCGCCTGGTATCTCTACAGCAACGCGGACTTCGCCGTGGTAGGCCGGGTGCTCGGCAAGGTGCCGCTCGGCGGGTACACGTTCGGTTGGCAGATCTCGAGCATCCCGATCGAGCGCGTCACGGCGCTCGTGATGGGCGTGACCGGCCCGGTGTTCTCGACGGTGCAGAGCGACAAGGCAACGCTGCAGCGCTACCTGCGAAACCTCACCGAGGGCCTGGCGTTCATCACGTTCCCGGTCGCGATCGGGCTCGCGCTCGTGGCGGACGTGTTCGTGCTTACCTTGCTCGGCGAGCACTGGCGGCCCGCGATCGTGCCGTTACGGTTCCTCGCGCTCTCCGCCGCCCTCCGCTCCGTTACGCCGCTGCTGCCACAGATCATCGTGTCGACCGGCTCCTCCAAGCAGAACATGCAGTTCACGATGGTCGCCGCGCTGGTGATGCCGTTCCTGTTCTGGGTCGGCGCACGCTGGGGGACGGGCGGCGTGGCCATCGCCTGGGTGCTCGGCTATCCCGCGTTTGTCCTTCCGCTGTTCCTCGCGAAGGTGCTGCGCATTACGGGGATGACGCTGGGAGACTACCTGCGAGCGCTGTCGCCCGCGGCGTGGGCCAGTCTCGTGATGGCGGCGGTCGTGCTCGGCGTGCGCGCGGCCACACCGCCCACGTGGCCGGTCGGCCTCGAGCTCGCGACCCAGTCACTGGCGGGGGCGGCGACCTATGCGGCGGTGCTCTTTGCCGTGCACCGGGCGCGGATGCTCGAATTCTTGGGGCTGATCCGATCTATGCGGGGCTAAGGCCGCAGCTTACGACCTGAGTCTCAACCGGCGCAGGGACTCCAAGAGGAAGGGGGCCGGGTCGCGCCAGCGCCAGATCTCTTCCCGGTCGCGCCCCCGGTGAATGCGAAGGAACTCGCGCACCGCGGTCAGCTTGCCACGTGTGCCGCCGCCGTTCCGCAAGCGCAGGTACAGATTGTCGACATCCCCCCAGAACCATCGGCTGCGCACGCCGACGCGGTAGCCGCGGGCCGGCAGCACGGTCGCGCCGAGGGCGCAGGCCATGAGGAGCGCGGGAAAGTCCACACCGGCGTCGATCGCAAGCTGCAGCGAGCCCCACAGGCGGCCGTTCACTTCCATGAAGACGTGGCGTCCAGTCGCCAGATCACGCTTGCACTCGATCATCGCCACGCCCTGCCAGTCCAGGAGCTCCAGCAGTCTCGTGCCGGCGGCGAGCAGCGCGGCGGGAGGAGCGATGCTCTCGCGGTACACACTCACGCCGCCCTCGGGGGGCTTTTCCCGCAACCGGCGGTGCGCGAAGGCCGCGATGGGGCGACCCGCCCAGCGCAGCAGGAACAAGCCCTCGCCGGGACCGTGCACCTGTTGCTGCACCAGGACCGGAAATGCCCCGTGGGGAAGTGTGCTCAGCGCGGCGCGACACGCGTCGACGTTCGCGACGTATCGCACACCCGTCTTGCGCTTGCCCCCGTTCCCATGGCCCGCGGGGACCACGGACCGGTGGGGCTTGATCACCGCGGGGAAGAACTTCGGATCGGGCGTGTCGCGCCAATCGGGGCCCGTGACGATCACGGTCTCTGGAACGGCGAGACCCGCGCGACGGGCCAGTTCAAGCGACAGCGCCTTGTCGGACGCATGCCGGTACGCTTCCAGGCTCGGTAGCGGCAGGAATACCCGATCTTCGAACACGGCCCGGTACTCGAGCACCGCCTCGACCGACGGGTCGGTGATGGGCAGCAGGATGTCGATGACCAACCGTTCGACGAGCTGCGCCAATGCGGCCACGTAGGCCTGGGGCTCGGCGAGGGGATCGATTGGAACGGTGCACGCCTTGACGCCGCGGGATACGCCGGCGAGCGACAGATCACTCGGAGCCGAGACGAAGACTTCGTACCGAGCCGCAACGAGCGACCGAGCCGCGGCCAGGGCGGCCCGTTCGTTTCCGTCTGTAATGAGGACGCGCATGCGGGTTGTACAGTCCTTCTGAGAGAAACGTGCCCGCGGGACTCGGCCGGCGCCGCGCGCGTCCTGTAGCGTCCACGCGACAGGATCGCGCGAGCCGCCCCGATACCGCTCTGGCGCCTCTCTTGCAAAGGACCCTCTGCGTGACTCCTTCTCCAAAAACCGTGCGACCGCTTCGCGTCGCCTTCATCGGGGCCGGGCGGATGGCCCGCCTTCACCTCCATGCACTCCGACGCGTACGTACCGCCCACATTGTGGCGGCAGTGTGCGATCGCTCGGAAGCAGCCGCGCGAGCCTTCGCTGCTCAGTCCCGCGCCTTGCCCTTCACCTCCGTCGTCGATGCGTTGCGAGAGGCAAAGCCCGACATCGTGCACGTATGCACGCCCGCCGGGACACATTTCGACCCTGCCCGCCAGGCGTTGCTTGCCGGCGCGCACGTCTATGTCGAAAAGCCCTTCGTCGAGACGGCGACGGAGGCTCGGGACCTGCTTGCCATCGCGCGTGAGCGTGGCCGACTCGTCTGCAGCGGTCACCAGCAACTGCGTGACGCGGCGTACCTCGCACTACTCAATCGGCTGCGGGCCCTGGGCTCTATCGCTCGCATCGACAGTCACTTCGCGTTTCGTCCAGTGGGCGTCGTACCGGACCGTGACGGCCCGAGAGCGGTCGCGGCGCAGCTCCTCGACATTCTGCCCCATCCGCTCTACACCCTGCTCGCGACGCTGGAGCACGTGACTCCGGGGTCCCATTCCGTGCAGCTCGCGGCACTCACGGTCAGCCACACAGACCTCCACGCAACGCTGCGATCGGGCGAGGTGTTCGCCCGGCTCGCGGTCAGCCTGCGCGATCGCCCCGTGGCGTCGACGCTGACGGTCGCCGGCTCTGGAGGTTCGCTCACGGCGGATTTCATTCGCACCAGTGTGGTCGGCGCGGCAAATCCCGGGACGGGGCCGATCGAGAAGGCAGCGAACCCACTCGTCGAAGGGTGGCAGACCGCCTTCCGAGGCACCGTCGGCGTCGTGCGCCACGTCTTGCGCGGTGGTGATTATCCGGGTCTTGCCGAGTTGATTGGTGATTTTTACGAAAGCGCAGCGGAGGGCCGTCCGTCGCCCATTCTCCCGGACCACATCCAGCGAGTCACTGCGCTGTACGAAGAGCTCGGCGCCAATATTCGCAAGGCGGCCGAACAGGCGGCACAGCGCAAGGCGTCGCGTGAGCCTCTAACGGAGGCGCCACTGGCGGTCGTCACGGGTGCCCGAGGTTTCTTCGGGAAGGCGATCGCGAGGGAGCTCGTGCGTCGCGGTTTCCGCGTGCGCGGCGTGAGCCGGACAACGGACGTGGACGACCGGAACATACACGAGTGGTGCGCGCTCGACCTCAGTCAGCCGGTACCGCCTGAAACATTCAGCGGAGCCCAGGTTGTCGTCCACGCCGCGGTCGACACCGCCGGAGGTTACGAGGGGCACCAGCGCAGTACCATCGATGCGACGCGTCACGTCTTGAACGCTCTGCATGCTGCCGGCGCATCACAGCTCGTGTACGTGAGTAGTCTCTCGGTCCTGCGCCCGCCCCGTACCCCCTGGGAACGCCAGGATGAGCGGACCCCACTCGCCGATCCGGAGGCACGGAAGTTCGGGGCGTACGCTTGGGGAAAAACCGAAGCGGAGCGCATTGTCGCGACCGAGGCTCCGGAGCTCGGGATCGAAACGCGGATCGTACGCCCCGCGGCGCTCGTAGACTGGACCAATCCCGATGTTCCCGGCCTGGTGGGCCGTCGGCTCTTCGGGTCGTGGCACCTGGCGTTCGGCCGACCCGGCTTGCCCTTCGCCGTGTGTGAAGTTGGTAGGGCAGCAGCCGTCGTCGCCTGGCTCGCCGAGCGCTTTACGGATACGCCGCCGGTCATCAACCTCATCGACCCTGCGATCAGCACTCGCAAGCGTCTGCTCGAGCGTTTTCGTGCGTACGGCTGGCGCGGGCGCATGGTCTGGATGCCGATTCCGTTATTCGCGCTCCTCGTCGGCACTGTCCGCCTTGGTCTCGGCCTCGCCAAGCTGCGACTCCCCGCCCGGCTCGCCGTGTGGTCGATCTTCCGGCCCCGCCGTTACGACGCCGCCTTGTCCGCAAGAGTTCTTGATGCGGCCGAGCGCGCTACCGACGATGCGCCCCACGCACTCGAACCGCAGCTCCAGGCATGACGCACCCGCTTCCGCCGCTATCCTGGGCGCACACTCCGGCGCAGGCTACCGCGGCATCGCAGGCCGCGACCGAGCCAGACCGGCGCTGGGACTTCCTGCTCGTCTGCCTCGCGGCCTACGTCCTGACGTCGGTGGGGCGCATCCATCAGCTGTTCGCGTGGCTCGAGCCGCTGCACCTCATCCTGGTGTTCGCGGGACTGGCACTGGTGCTCTACGCCACGGACGGCAAACGGACGAGGCGTCTGCAACCCGTACTACGGGACCGTACGACTCGCTGCGTGCTGGCGCTCCTGCTTTGGACCGCCTTGTCCATTCCAGGAGCGCTTTGGCCAGGTGGGGCGTTCGTCGAGCTGACCGACGAGTTCGGGAAGGCCGCGATCATGTACGTCGTCCTTGCCGGTGCCCTCCGGGGGTTTCGAGACGTCGAGCGCATCGTGTTCACGTACATGCTCTCAGTCGGTATCTACGCAGCTGTCGTCCTAAGCCGTTACGGCGTGGGCGAATCACAATGGCGTCTTGCTTCGCTCGTGTACTACGACGCGAACGACTTCGCAACCCTCGCTGTGATTGCCTTGCCGCTCGCCGTCTACTTCATGGTCAGACCAGGGCCTGCCTGGCGCCGGCTGACAAGCGTCGTTGCCGCGGTGCTGCTCGTGATCGCCTTCGTCTGGGCCGGCTCGCGCGGTGGCTTCCTCGCCCTTCTCGCCATTGGTCTGTTTCTGTTGTTGCGTTATCGCGCCGTTCACGCCGGATGGCGCGTTCTAGCCACCGCTCTGATCGTGGTCGTCTTCTGCGCCACCGCGACCGACACGTTTTGGGATAAGATGAAGACAATCCTTCACCCCAAGGATGATTACAATCTCACTACCGAGGAAGGTCGTGTGGAGGTCTGGAAACGTGGGATCTCCTACATGCTGCAACGGCCCGTGTTCGGCGTCGGGGCCGGCAACTTTCCCACGGCCGAAGGCACGATCTCGCCCGCAGCGCGGGAGACCGCGCGACGCGGCGTCAAATGGTCTGTCGCTCACAACAGCTATGTTCAGACCGGCGCGGAGCTGGGTGTCCCGGGGCTGATGTTCTTTCTTCTGTTGTTGGTGACCACCTTTAGGTCCTTGGGAGCGGTGCAGCGCGCCCGGTTGCCCATTCAGCCGGGCGAACGGGGCCCTCCGCAAGCCCAGCTTGCACAAGCGTTGACCGCCGCTCTGATCGGTTTCGTGGTGGGGGGCTTCTTCCTATCGCTTGCCGATCGAGACTTGCTCTACGTCCTTCTTGCCCTGTGCGCCGCGCTTCGCAGGGTCGCGTCCCCCGTTGTGTTGGTGCAAGGGGCTCCCCTTCGCGCATCTCCATGGCCGCACTAAGCCTGCTCGTCGGCGTCGTTGCCCTGATTCTGCTGTTGCCGACGTGGAGTGATCTGCTGAGCATCACCCGCGTCCTGACGCGCCGCCGAGCGTCCACCCGCGCGCCAGAGCCAGACGCGCCGTCGCGTTTGCTCTTCCTTGTCCCCGCGCATAACGAAGAGGTCCTGATTCGAGCGTGCGTACGCTCGCTCACCTCGCTCCGGTATCCCAGAGAGCGGTGCAGCATCGTCGTCATCGCAGACAACTGCAGCGACCGAACAGCCGAGATCGCACGATCGGCCGGCGCTCGCTGCCTCGAGCGGGCAGACCCCACAAAACCCGGTAAACCCCATGCCATTGCGTGGGCGTTGGAGCAGATCCCCTTCGCACAGTACGACGCGGTCGTGATTGTCGACGCCGACACGATGGTCGATGCGAACTTCGCGACGGAACTCGTCCGAGCTGGTGGATCGGCGATCGCTCAAGTCGCCGTCCAGGGCTACTTCGATGTCAGCAACCGTACCGAGAGCCCCATCACCCGAATGGCCGCCGTTCTCGCTACGGCGACGCATCGGTTCGCTTATCGTCTCAAGTCCTATGCCGGGATCAACGTCCCGCTCGTCGGGAACGGTATGGCGATCGGCCGTGACGTGCTGGCCCGCCACGGATGGCAGGCCTTTTCGATCTGTGAAGATTGGGAGATGTACGCGCTTCTGACCGTGAACGCCGTACGGATTCTGGGCGCACCTGGTGCGCGTATCTACTCTCAGGAGGCGCAGTCTCTTCGGCAGAGCTCGACGCAGCGCGAGCGCTGGACGGCGGGCCGCCTCACGGTGCTGGCGCGGTTGGCACCACGCGTCCTCGCCAGTAGTGCCACCATCCCGCAGAAGCTCGACGTTATAGCCGAGCTGAGTGCACCCGGCCCCGCGGTGCATCTCGGCCTTGCCGTAGTGCTGGGAGGGCTGTCGCTCGCCATCGCCCTTCCGGGCGCACCTCTGCTCCTCGTGGCGCTGGGGGTGACGCTCATCCGGCCGGTGGTGTACACCTGTGCCGCACTCGCGGTGCAGCCGGACCCGCTTCGCACCGCGGCGGCATTCGCCTTTCTTCCTTTGTATACGGCCTGGCGCGTCGGCTCTGCGCTGCGCGCGCTCCGGATGGTCGGCGGTGGGCCCTGGGTCCGCACCGAGCGCCACCAACACTCCGAGGCGCAGATGACCAAATAGCAGGGCGCCGGCCCTAGATCCGATCCCGGGCCGGCGCTCACTGCTGTTCTCTCCTACTGGCCGGTTAGTGGCCGCTCAAGTGGACGTGGTCGAACCAGTAGTAATCCGTCTCCGTCTTGCTGTCCCCAATCCCGCCCCACGTCGACGAGAACTCGAAGAGGCTGAACCCGCCGCTCGGGAACGCCACCCCGGAATAGTCCCCGATCAGCTGCCCGTCCATCCACCACCGCACCACCCCCGCGGTCCGGTCCACCCACCACTCGATCCGGTGCCACTGCCCCAACGCCACCGCCACCTGCGTCACGTTCGGCACGTACCACGCCACCGGCAGCCCCGGAAACTCCGGCAACACCCGCAACTGGTAGGGCCCCCCCGGCGGCCCGTACATC
>DATLVU010000055.1:0-4115 GCA_035577025.1 Gemmatimonadales bacterium | reverse complement strand
TCGTGTTGGTCACGACCAAGGGGTTTGAGGACTTGCTGTGGTTGCGCCGTCAGGATCGCGCCGCGTTGTACGACCTGGCGAGAGACCACCCGCCTCCACTCGTCGCACGCGGAGACGTCGTGGGCGTCGCCGAGCGCGCCGGCCCCACGAGCGTGATCGAGCCGCTCACGGAGCAGGAGGTCGCGCGCGTCGCTGCAGCGGTCCGGCGGCTGGCGCCCGACGCCATCGCGGTCGCCCTGCTGTTCTCGTTCCGCCACCCGAGCCACGAGCAACGGCTGGCCGCGGCGCTGCGCCAGGCATTGCCCGCCGTCCCGGTTGCTACGAGTTGTGAGGTGCTTCCGGTGTTTCGTGAGTTCGAGCGCACCAGCACGACGACGGTCGAGGCGTATGTCCGTCCCGCCGTTTCAGCGTATCTGGCACGCGTCGAGCTGGACATGAAAGCCCGGAACGTTGGCACGTTCCGCGTGATGACGTCGAGCGGCGGTACCTTGCCGCCCCGGACGGCCGCCGCGCGCGCCGCGTCGCTCGCGCTGTCCGGGCCCGCCGGGGGAGTGGTCGGAGCCCAACTGATCGGCGCCGCGGTCGGCGTGCCGGACCTGCTGACCTTGGACATGGGCGGCACGAGCGCCGACGCGAGCCTCGTCCGGGGCGGGCTACCGCACGGCGAGGGCGCGGGAGCGGTGGCGGGCATTCCGCTCGCCCTGCCGGCCATCTTGATCGAGACGGTCAGCGCCGGCGGCGGCAGCATCGCGCGGATCGATGAAGGCGGAGCGCTCAAGGTCGGCCCCGAGAGCGCCGGGGCTGTCCCGGGCCCCGCATGCTATGGGCGGGGCGGCGAGCGGCCGACCGTAACCGACGCCTGCCTCGCGCTCCGCTGGCTCGACGCGCAGCATCCGCTCGCGGACGAGGTGCGGCTCGATCGGGACGCCGCGGAGCAGGCGCTCCGCACCCTCGGTCCGGTCGCCGGAGCGGACGCGCCGGCGATCGCCGCCGGGATCGTCGCCGTGGCGACCGCCGTCATGGCGCGTGCGTTGAAACGCGTGAGCGTCGCGCGAGGACTGGATCCGCGCCGGTTGGCGCTGCTGCCGTTCGGCGGCGCCGGCCCCTTGTTTGGGTGCGCGCTCGCCGAAGCGCTGGGGATGCGTACCATCGTGATTCCCCCGCACCCGGGGGCCCTGTCGGCGATGGGGCTCGCCGCGGCGGCGGAGCGGGTCGACCGGATCGTGTCGTTTCATCGCTTGGTGGATGATGTTGCCGCCGCGGACGTCGCCGGAGCATTCGCGCCGCTCCTCGACGAGCTCTCGTCCGCCGGCGCCTTGCTCCGCTACGCGGATTGCCGCTTCGCTGGCCAGGGCTACGAAATGACAGTGCCCGTCACCGACAACGATCCACGCCGGATCCGGGAAGCGTTCTTGACTGAGCACCGCGGGCGCTTCGGACACGCCGGGGGAGGAGAGGATCAGGCGGTCGAGCTCGTGAACCTCCGCGTCGTGGCGCTGCGTGAGGGGCCGGTGCCTCGGTTCGCGAACACGCGCCGGGACGTCCGGCACCCCGGGGCCAGCCGGCCGATCACCCTGCGGGCCCAGCGGGTGACCGCGTCGGTGTGGGCCCTGGATACGCTCGCGCCCGGCGTGACGTTCACCGGGCCGGCGATTCTCGCAGGGCGGGACGCGACCGCGCTGGTGGAGCCGGAGTGGCGGGGCACCGTGCATGAGACCGGCGCGCTCGTACTGGAGCGCGCGTGAGTCTCGATGCCGTCGGCCTCGAGGTCATGGGGCACGCGTTCGCGTCCATCGCGGAAGAAATGGGCCTGGTCCTCATTCACTCCGCCGTGTCGCCCAACATTCGCGAGCGCCGCGACTGCTCGGCCGCGCTGTTCGACCCCGAAGGGGAGATGATCGCGCAGGCCGCTCACATTCCGGTGCACCTCGGCGCAATGCACGAGTCCGTCGCCGCCGTCCGGGCGCTCTCTCCCGGACCGGGAGAGGTCTTCATTCTCAACGATCCATACACCGGCGGCTCGCACCTGCCCGACCTGACCCTGATCGGCGTCATCGAGCTCGACGGCGCGGTCGGTGGTTACAGCGTGGTCCGCGCGCACCACTCCGACGTCGGGGGCGTGCAGGCGGGCAGCATGCCCGCGGGCGCACGCGAGATCTTCGCCGAAGGCGTCATCGTACCGCCACTGGGCTTCTCGCCGGACGTCGAGCGGTTCCTGCTCGCCAACGTCCGGACACCGGATGACCGGCGCGCGGACCTGGCGGCGCAGCGAGCCGCCGTGGAGCGCGGGGCGGACGGGTTGCGCGCGCTCGCGGGGCGCTACGGATCGGCGGCGGTACGGGCAGCGGCCGCCGATTTGTTGGACTACGCCGAGCGCCGCGCGCGGGATGCGCTCGGTCGCTTGAGTATCCCGGCGGTGGTGGCGAGCGACTGGCTGGAGGGAGACGGCGTGGACGATGCGGACCTGGAAATCCGTGTTCGGGTCGAAATCGGTGACGGCAAGTTTCTGGTCGACTTCGCGGGGACCGCTCCGGCTGCCCGCGGCAACGTCAATTGCCCGCTCGCGGTGGCGCGCTCGGCGGCGCTCTTCGTGGTGCGGACGCTTCTCCCCGAGGATGTGCCCACCAACGGTGGCGTGCAACGCGCGGTGAGCGTCACGGCCCCCGCTGGCTGCCTGGTCAATGCGCGCTTCCCGAGCGCCGTCGCCGCCGGGAACGTCGAGACCTCGCAACGGATCGTGGACACGTTGTTTCTCGCGCTCGCGAACGCCGGAATCGCGGTGCCGGCGCAGGGCCAGGGAACGATGAACAACGTGACCTTCGGCGGACACCGAGCACCGGACACCGGACACCGAGGCGGCTGGACGTACTACGAGACCATCGGAGGCGGCCAGGGCGCAAGCCATGGAGCGAACGGGCCCTCGGCCGTGCATGTAGGGATGTCCAACACGCGGAACACGCCGATCGAAGTGCTCGAGATGGAGTACCCATTGCGGTTACGGACCTACGCCTTGCGACGCGGGAGCGGGGGTGCGGGCACGTGGGCGGGCGGGGACGGGGTCGTGCGGGAATTCCAGGCGCTCGCGCCGATGGACGCCGGGATTCTCGCCGAGCGACGGCGGCACGGGCCGCGCGGGGCCGCGGGCGGGCGCGCCGGTGCCGCGGGGGCGACACTCTTGAATGGGGCGGCACTCGCGTCCAAAGTGAGCACGTCGCTGGCCTCGGGCGACGTGTTGCGCATCGAGACGCCGGGCGGCGGTGGGTGGGGGCTGGGGCTGGCTCACGAGAACACAGGAGACGACTGATGACCTGGGTGCTGGTGGCGCTGATCGGCCTGGTGGCTGGCGTCGTGTCGGGGTTGTTCGGAATCGGTGGAGCGGTCGTGATCGTACCCGCGCTGGTCCTGCTCGCAAAATTGCCGCAACACACGGCGAACGGTACCTCGCTCGCCGCGCTGCTCTTGCCCGTCGGGATCCTCGGCGCGATCGAGTACTACCGGCGCGGGCAAGTCAACATCCCATACGCCGTCATCATCGCGCTCGGCCTCTTCATCGGGGCGTTCGTGGGCGCGAACCTCGCCGGGGGCCTGGCGGACACGACGCTGCGGAAGGCGTTTGGGGCGTTGCTGCTGATCGTGGCGGGGAAGCTGCTGCTGGGTTAGACCTTGGCGTCGAAGACCTTGGCATCCACGAACAGCCGGAACAGCTCCGCGTCGAGCTGTCCAGCGCGCACCTCGTCGGTCATGATGTCGAGCGCTCGGGGGCGCGCGACGGCCGGCTTGTACGGCCGGTCGGCGGCGGTGAGCGCGTCGTAGATGTCGCTGATGGTCATCATGCGGGTCTGAATCGGAATCGCTTCGCCCGTCACGCGCCGGGGGTACCCCCCGCCGTCGAGCTTCTCGTGGTGCCCGTACGCGATGATCGGGATGTGTTGCAGCTCCCGGGTCCACGGAATCTGTTGAAGAAAACGGTACGTGTGCGTCACGTGACTTTCAATCTCCAGCCGCTCCGTCTCGTCCAATGAGCCCTTGGGAATGGTGAGGTAGCGCAGCTCTTCCTCGCTCAGCAGGGCGTGTGCCTGTCCGCTCGAGTCCTCGTAGGTGGAACGCGCCAGCTG
>DATLVU010000054.1:0-9928 GCA_035577025.1 Gemmatimonadales bacterium | reverse complement strand
GCCGACCAGAAAAGGTTCGTGTGATAAACGGTCCGCCCGTCGTCGCCGCTCTTTAGGCGATACCCGCCCGCACCGAGTGAGACCACCGGGCTGAGCCGGCCGCGCGGAAAGAGGGACAGCTCCACGCGCCCGTACCCTTCGAGCAGCGTGGCCGACGCGGAGCCCGTCGTCTGGTCGATCGTGAGGGAGCCCACCGTACCGCCCACGGCGAGCGAGATCCCCGGGGTCAGCACGCGGCGCCCGAACAGGCTGAAGTCCGCTCCCCTAATCCCGGTGAGGTTCGGGACGTCGATCCACGGGGTGTTCACGCCGAGCGCGCCCGTTCGCGCGCCGATCGCCCAGGCGCCTCGGGCGGCGGGGGGCAGCTGCACGTCCACGGCCACACGCGCCCGCAGTCCCGACGCCGAGACGTCGACGGCGCCCGCACCGTCGCGTCGAGGGTCGAGCTTCACGATCCCGACCGAGTCGCGGGCCTCGGCGGAGCGCAGCGCGATCGCTCGCCCGCTCGTGGTCGCCGAGAAGTCTTCGAGGAAGGTGCGGTTGTCGAACGCGTCGCGCGCCACGACGCGCAACATGACCGTGTCCCGGGAGCGGATCGCCACGCCGCCCAGCACGGGCTGGTCGCCGTTCAGGACCACGAGGGCGCGCGGCGGACCGGGATCAGCGTGCACCGTGGCGGTCCGGATCAGCGTGCCCACGTTCGCCGTGATCACTACCGGTCCCGCGCGCCCCCCCAGCTTGACGCCCACCCGGATCATGCCGCTCGAGTCGCTCACGGCAATGCCGGGGGTCACCGTGCCACTCGTGGTCGCGAACGTCACCGCCTCTCCCACGATCGGCTTCCCCGTCTGATCACGCACCTCGAGTACGAGCGCCTCGGCGAGCGCGGCGCCCACGGCCCCGTGCTGGCCCGTGCCGTGGCTCCACTGCGTGAATTGCACCGATGCAACGGGTGGAGGCGGGGGTGGAGGGGCCGGCGTAGGAGCCTCGGCCCGGCCGATCGCCTCCGGCATCGTCACGAATTGGATTTCGGCCCCCCCCCCGTTGGCTAGCCGCAGCGGAGCACCGCTCTGCAGCGCGACGGTCAGCGAGTACGTGCCCGGCATCGTGCCCGCGAGGACGTGGAACGTCGCGGCCCCAGCTTGATCTGTGAGCGCCACCGGGTCCTGCGTGAGGCCGCCCGGAATCGCACTGGCGCCGCGCAGTACGAGCCCCATGCCCGCCTGCGGAACCGTCCCGCGAAACAGCTGCACCACCACCTCGTTCTCCGAGCCGGCTACGCCCGAGACCTGCTGGGGAGCAACGACGCGCAGCGGAGACCTCGCGGGGGCGGCAGGGCGCGTTGGAGCGGGACTCGGTGCGGTCGCCCGTGCCCGGAGGCACTCGTCGATCGCGGCGAACACCGCGTCGTCGGCGCCAGCGAGACGGAGGTCGGCGCGATCGCGGGCCGTCGGCCGGAAGGTGACGCAGTTCCGGCGCACCAGGGCCGCGACGTCCCGCTTAGCGAGCTTCCGCGAGCCGAGCATGCGGACCAGCTCGACCTTGCGGAGCGGCTTTGCCCCCCCCCCTCCTCCCTGGGCTCGCGCGGGAGGGGGGGTCGCGCCGCAGAGCCACGACAGGGCGAGGAGGAGTGCCGCGGCGCGGTGCCGCGTCAGGTCACGGGCGGGGACAGCCAGAGCGCTCGAAATCGGATTCCACCTCGTCTACGTCCGCGGCCAGGCGTCCCTGGGGCGTGGCCGTGGTCGTATCCTCTGGCGCCGTTTGCGGCGCCGCCAGGGTGTAGTGGAGCCACTGCTCGTCCACGTCGGTGAATGCGCGCGCCAGGTCGTCGCAGGTGGTCTGGTGACTGCCGAACAGCTTGGCCCGCGTCCGGTACGTATCGATCGCGCGCCGCACCGCGTCCATCGTCGTGTCGGCCGCCTCCACCGGGGCCGCGGGGGCCGCGGGGGCCGCGGGGGCCGGGGGGGCGGGGGGGGCCGCCGTCGGTGCCGTCACCGTTCCTAATCCGATGCGGATGCCGAGCATCACGGCGCCGACCACCGCCGCCAGCGCAACGAGCGCCGCTGCCCCCCACTGCCAGGGGATACGCGGCACCCCCCGCCAGCGGGGTCCGCTGTCGTCTCGCTCGTCGCCGGGCAGGACCGTGGGGCCGCTCCGTCTGCTACCCGACGGCCTTTGGAATGGCGTCAATCGTGCGGGACGCGGCGTCGTGGCGCGGCTTATGCGCCACACCGCGGGATCGGGCGACCAGTAGTTGATCCACAACACCCGCGGCTGTTTCCATCCGTCCCGGAACGTCTCGCCGTCGAGCAGCTCGTAAAACGACAGGTAGGGCGTGGGCGAGTCGAGATCGCCGGTGGGCCGGAAGAAGCCGCCGCGGCTCGTCTGAGGAGGCCCGGGGGTCACGATCATCGCCACCTGCCACGGCTCGTGGAAGTGGCGCACGTGCGCGGCGTGATCCTGCGGCGAGAGCTCGACGGTTCCGCCAGGGTCGCTCTTGTACCATCCCACCACGACGCCGTCCTCGGGCCTAATCACCCGTTGCGCGGCCGCGAGCGACTGCGCCACCAGGCCCTCGGTGGCGCCCCCGACGATCACTTGCGGCACGCGGATGGCCCCGTGCACGACCAGGTAGGGCTGTCCCGCGTCCTCGAACACCCGCCCGACCAGAAACCCGAGCAGCGCCTGGCGGGGCGCCGAGTGCAGGTGGTCTTCCACCGCGGCGAGCGCGCGCTGGGCGATGAAGATCGGGCTCAGGTCGGAGTCGGGGCTTGCCAGCTCCTGGATCGCCGGCCGCCACAGCACCGATTGGGCTGTGGGCATGGCCTGCTGAGTAAATCCGGGTTGGGAGCGCTCCATGGGTATCAGAGTGGGGCAAGCCTCGTCACCGCACAAGGAGGTTACGGATCGAAATGGGCGAGCGGAGATCAAAAAGGGGGAGTGGGGGGTGGGGAGTGGTTCGCGACGGTTCAGGCCGCGCTCCGTCCCTTTGCTGCGTGCCGTCGCGTACCTCTCCCCTCTCCCTCTCCCCATTTTGTCTCTCGTCAGGGATCTCCCGATACCAATCGGCTCCGTGCTCGCTATCCTGCCCCGGTGCGCGCGGACTGGGTGAAAAAAGTGGAGCAGCGGCTGATCGATCGGGGGTGGCCGCCCTTGGGCGCCGAGTCAGCAGCGGACGAGGTTGGCGAGCTCTATTACCGGGGCACCGATCCCTGGACAGTCCGATATGCGGAGCCGCAGGAGCCCGGGGTATACGGCCTGTATCACGTATCCCGACGCGTCCACGACCGGGCGGTCTACGGGTCGAAGTCCCAGCTACGCGCGAGCGACGTCGCCGACGTGCTCAATGAAATCAAAGAATCGGGGAGTGGGGAGCGGGGAGTGGGACCCTCGAGTGGCATCTGAGGTTCGGGTGTGAAGGCGGCGTCCTCCCGTATCGCCAGCGGCACGCCGCGCGAGTCCGTTACCGCCACGGCGATCTGGTACGGTCCCTGAGGAAGCGCGCTCGCCGGGATTCCCACTTCGAGGGTACGAGCAGGGCGTCCATCGCCATGGTCCTCCTGCGAGAAGATGCAGCGGCTCGAGAATAGCACGGAGCCATCCGGTCGCTTGAGCGCCACGAGTAGCGCAAACGCTCCGGGGCCGGTACGTACCCGGCAGCGCACGTCGATGCGCTCTCGCGCGCCCGGAATGATCGGTAGCACCTCCACGTTCTCGATGACCACCGTACCGGTCGGGTCACCTTCGACGCTCGGCGCGGTGAACACGGCGATGGCCGTATCGAGGTCCGCATCCGCGATGAGGCGTCCCCGCTCGAGTAGCAGTCCGCGGCTGCACAACGCGCGGGCGCAGAGCAGGTCCTGACCCGCGAGAATGACTGCCGCTCCCTCATCGGTGCGTCGCCGCAGAAACGCGATGGCCGCCGCGCGGTACGCCGGATCGCACAGCGACAATCCCTCGTCGAGAAGGTAGAGGTCGGCGGGTACCGCCAGGCCGGGCGCGAGCGCCAGGCGGGCTTGCTCCCCGGCGGAGAGCAACCGCACGGGGCGCTGCGCTACCGCGTCCAACCCGGCCTGATGGATCACGTCGTCCACGTCCAGCGGCACGCCCGCGACCATTCCATAGGCGCGGACATGCTCGCGCGGCGTGAGCTCGGCCGAGAAGAGCGGCGTCCAGCCGATCACGGGGCCCACGCGCCCGCCCGCTCGGATGACGCCCCCGTGGGGGCGGTACACGCCCGCGAGGAGCCGCAGCAACGTAGTCTTGCCGGCGCCATTCTGGCCGAGCAGCGCCACCGTCGCGCCAGGCGCGACGGAGAACGAGATGTCCTTGAGTCCGAATCCTGGGGCTCCCCGGCCCCCCCCGCCCCCCCCCGAGGCCCAGGGGCGGGCGAAGCGTCGTGGCGAGCGCCCGGACTTGGAGCAGCGGCGGCCGTCCGGGACTCACAGCACCTCCCGCAGCCGCGGGTCGCAGAGTCGGAGCGCCGCCCATCCCGCACCGAGCAGCCCCAGCGCGACGAGCGACGCGATCCCAACGCCCTCGAGCGACGGAGGCACGCCGCCGAGCAGGGCGGCCCGGTAGGCGTCGATCGCGGCCGCCATCGGGTTCGCGAGGAACAGCGGGCGCAGGGGTAGGGGCACGACCGACGTCGGGTAGACGACCGGAGCGGCGAACATGAGGATGTAGAGCAGGGGTCCGATCGCGAGCCCGACGTCTCGATAGAACGCATTGCCCACCGCGACGAGCCATCCCAGGCCGAGCGTGGCGGCGATCTGGAGCGCAAGGGCGATCGGGAGCCACAGCGCCAGCGCGGCGGGCTGGGGCCATCCGCGCAGCGCCACCACGCCCACGGCGAGGAGCGGCAGGGCGATTCCCGCATCGAGGAACGTGGCCAGCACCGCGCTCGTCGGCACGACGGCGGCGCGAAGCGGGACCTGCCGCAGCAACTGAGCGGCACGGACCAATGAGCCGGCGGCGGCGCTCACGCCGCGGGCGAACGTGCGCCACGCGAGCACGCCGACATAAACGAACAGCAAATAGGACACCGGGGTCACGCGAGGGCGGACGAACAACGTGAAGACAAGCGTGAGCGCCCCGCTCTCGAGCAGCGGCAGCCCGAGCGCCCAATAGCGACCGACGAGCGTCTGCCGCAGCCGCGCCGCCCGTTCGTCGAGCGCGAGGCGAAGAACGACCCGGCTCACCACACGATCCCCGCCCGCGGCCGCAGCGCGTCGAGACAGCGCACCAGCTCGGACGGGCGGCGAAACGTGTCCAGCCCGAGCTCGAGACGGTACGACGCGACTCCCGCCGCCCGCGCGAGAAGCGCGAACACGCGCGGCGCGGCGCGGGGGCAGGCGAGGAGCCAGGGGGATTGCCGCACCAGCCCCGCGAGCGCATCCGCCGCGGCCACCGGCACCAGCCGCGTGGGCTGCGACGCGAGAACGACGGGCAGGATCACGCCGGCGAGTGGCGCGCTGCGCCGCCAGCGCGTGAGCCCGAGCTCCGCGGGCAGCACTTCACGCCGCTCGCCCGTCGGCTCGCGTCCCGGCGCGGCGGTATCCAGATGAAAGGGACGCAGCCACCCACTGACCCGCACGCCGTCCGCCTCGTCCGCCGCCAGGACGACCTCATCGTCCGAGAGGTACTCCCATCCGGCGGACGCGAGGGTCACGCACGTCGTGGACTTTCCCGAGCGCGCGTCGCCCGCCAGGATCCAGGCGGCGCCGTCCGGATCGACGACCGCGGCGGCGTGCACCAACGCCCGGCCGAGCGACGTGAGCAGGAGCGCGGCCGAGACGGTGAGCATCGAGTAGACGTCCGCAGCGGCCTCGGGACTCTGCGCGGGATCCGCATAGAGGCGCGCCCGACCCACGTCGAGGCTCACGACGCCGCCGCTGGCGGGCAGGCCACCGCGCAGCAAGGTGCCCCGCCGGTCGTCCGGCCAGGCGCGCACCCGGTCCAGCGTGAGCAACGGCTCTGCTGTGGGGTGGCGGAGGGGCGTGCCGGCCGCGCGGAGCTCGATCGTCGCACCCGCGGCCCTTGCTGGCTGCTCGAGCCCGAGCGGCATCCAGCGCTCGACGAGCGGCCACAGCTGGGTCTCGAGGGTCAGCTCGAGGGCGTCATCTTCCACCAGGCTCCGCGTGATCATCGGAGCACGACGAGCGAGTTGGGCGCCTCGGCGAGGGAGTCGTTGCTGCGAAGGGACCACGCGTGAGCGTGAATCGGGGATTCATCGCCTGGGCGTGCGACGCCCAGCCGGACGCGGCTCGGGATGCCGTAGTAGCGGAGCACCAGGCATTCGGCGACGGCGCGGTACAGACACGTGTTCCGCCACCAGGGCAGGCGCGCGCGCGCGAGGATCCGCAGCATGCGGTGCGCGGCTCGGAGCGCGTTAGTCGGATCGCCACGCTCTCGTCCGAGCGGGGGCACGCCTCGTATGAGCCTCGCGATTCCCGAGCCCCGGAGTCGCAGCGGGACGGTGAGCGCGGAGATCGCGCCGATCACATAGGCCGCGAGCGGCGCAACGGTCACGTGACGAGTCCCCGGGCGCGCAGGTGGCCGAGTGCGCGGTCCAGCTCCACCCGTGCAAGGGCGGGATCGACGTCGAACTCGTCCACCAGCGTTTTCGTGATCTGGTCCGCTGCGAGCGACTGCTCGAGGCCTTTCCAGATGCATGCGGCCGTCGAGTTCAGCCGGTAGTAGCGCTTGGTGTCGAGATCGAGCAGCACGGCCTCACCCTGGAGGTGCGCCGTGAGCACATGCGCCCGAATCGTGGCCGTCGGCGGTTCGGGCATGTCAGTTCTGGATCGTCACCGGCACTCCCGCCGACGTCGTGGAATGGCCGGAGGTGTCGCGGGCGGTGGCAGTGAGCGTATAGGTCCCGTTCGGCAGGGTGGTCGAGTCCCACGACAGCGTGTACTTCGTGAGGGGCGACGGGGTGAGAACCTCCGCGCCGATGTTCTGGCTATTCATCGCGAACTGGACGCCGCCCACCGCCCAGTCGTCCGCCGCGGTCGCCGTCAGGTTCACGGTGCCGCTGAGCGTGGTGCTCCCCACGATGCCCGGCGAGAAGAGCGAGACGACCGGCGGGGCGATGTCCGGCAACAAACTCGGATGGTCGGCTCGCCACTTGGCGACGGCGGCGTTCCAATAATCGAGCCCGGCCTGTCCGGTCATGACCGTGTAGCACGTGCGGCCGTTGAAGGTGAGCGGCAGCGTCGCCGGGAACGGTCCGGTGCCGAGCCAGATCATGACGTTATTGGCGCAATCGACGAGCTTGCCGGGGGGCGGCGCCAGGTACGGCTCGGCCGAATTCTGGTCGACCCGGAACACATTGTTGAACAAGGCGAGATGCGGACTCGTGCTGTCCGAGGGGCTGCCCCATTCGAAGATCCCAACCGTGCCGGGGATCGACCCCTTGAACACCCCATCCATCGGCTGCAGGTGAACGAGCGAATTCTTCAGAGTTACGAGATTATTCCTGCCGTCCACGCCGGCGAAACCGCCGGCATCGGCAATCGGGCTGTAGCATTCCATGTAGACATCGTCTATGGTGCCGCTCAACGCATAGTCGTTTTCGACGCAGCCGTCGCGATCGTAGATATAGTAGCCGCTCCGCACTGTGTAGTTCGGGGCATTCTGCTGGAGCGACACGCCATTGCCGTAGTCGAACATCGAGAAGTCTTCCACCGTGACGTTCGAGCCGGTGTCGACGAGGATGGCGAAGGTTTTGATCATGGTGGGCCAAGACGTCGACGGAGGCAATTGCCCGATGATTTCGCCGCCATGCCAGCAGAGGTGAGCGCCGCTGATGCGGACGGGAAAGTTGCTCCCCGTCATGAACTGCGCCGTGGACGCGTCGACTTTCGTATTGGCCAGGCTGGGATTGTGATACTCGGTCGTGTGCACGCCGGTCAGTGTGATCGTGGGCCCCGCCTGCGCCATGCACGTCGTAGCCCGAGGCGGCGCCGTGGGCGCATCGACCAGCACGTCAAACGTGAACGAGGTCACCGTCGTCGGCACGGCCCACTGCCAGGTTTTCGCGGCGGACGTGTTTCCGGTGGGCAAGATCTCGCTGTAGAGGAAGAACGGCTGATTCGTCTCGGCGAACGTGTCGGTCCCGTCGGCGTTCGCTACCGTGACCGTCCCCGATCCTGAAACCACGTTCGGCCCCGCGTTGAAAAACACCTTCACGCCGCTCATCGTATTTCCGTCCGCGGTCCCGAGCGTCGGAGTCATGAGATTCTGCACCGTGACGTCCGCCTGAAAGATCTGGGCAGTCGCGTCATAGCTGACATTGGTCGACTTGAGCAGCACGTTCGTGTTCTGACCGCCCACGATGACGTCGGCCGCGAACCCCGACGTGGTCGCCGTCGTCACCGGCGCGCCCGACGCGCCGCAGCTGACGGTGTGCGCCCGCACGTCGGCCTGGCAGCTCACGATCTGATCGGACGCTGCGGCGACCCGGGTAGGAGCACTCGGAATGTGGTCGTGACACGCCACGCCGAGGACGGCGCAGGCGGACGCGGCGAGCCGCACGACGACAGGTGCCGGGTTCCGTGGCATGGGAGACGGACTGCTGAGAGGTCGCAAGGCCCGGGCCAGGTTGCAGGGCGTGCGCAGACAAAGCAGCATGGGGTTCTGGCGACCTTAGTACTTTCTTAGTGACGCACGCGGCTGTCAGGCTGCGGCAGGTTTGACGCACCGCGCGCATCAGTACACGGCCGCCGCGTGCTGCGCGTTGCCCGCTCCCAGGTCGATGGTCACCGCCGCAGCGGACGCTGTCGTGTCGCGCCACCGCAGTCGCGGCGTTCCACCACTAAACGACGTGTACACGAAACGGCCGTCCGCGAGCCAGGCCGGCTGACCGGCGGTCGCGGTGTCGGTCGTCAGTTGCCGGATCGCGAGCGTCACCACGTCCACGGTGAAGATGTTGGTCACGCCGGCGCGGTTCGAGGCGAATGCCACCAGCCGTCCGTCGGGACTCCACGAGGGCTCGACCGCGGTGGTCGAATCGGCGACGAGCGGCGTCGGAGCGCCTCCCCCGATCGTGAGAATGAAGAGACTGGCGTGCCCGTTCGCCGTCGAGACGAACACCAGCCGGTCGCCCGACGGCGCCCAGCTCGGGCTCGCATCGATCGATCCCGGGATCCCGAACCCGGCGGTGAGGGGCTGGGGATTCGTCCCGTCCGCGGCGCACAGCCACAGCCTGGGAACACCGCTCTCGTCGCTCAGATACGCGATCTGCAATCCGTCGGGGGAGAGGGCTGGCTGCGTCTCGTTCGCCGCCGTGTTCGTAAGACGGTGCTCGGCGCCCCCGGTCGAGGGAACCGCGTACAGCTCGCCGTTGCCATCGCGATAGCTCGTGAAGACCACCAAGCCCCTTCGCTCCGACGGGTGCTGATCGTCGCCGAGCGCGGACGTGAGCCGCACGGTGTCGGTCCCGTCGATGGTCGCGCGGTAGATGTCCCGGTTTCCGTTACGTAACCAGTCGAACACGATGACGGGCGGCGGGGGGGGGGCGACCTTCGGCGCCTCACTCGCCGTACAGCCGACGAGCAGCACCACCGAGAGGGCAAGCGCGCGCTTCATCTAGAACGTGCCCGTCTCCTGCGCGGTCTTGAAAGTGGCGCCCTCCGTGCATGCCGACGTGAAGGCGCTCTGACCGAACAGCCTCCAGTTGGCCGTCCCCCCCGAGGCCGGTGCAAAGCTGTTGTCCCACCCCGCGACCGCCGTGAAATCGGGTAGCGCGAGCGTCACGGAGGTGCTGCCGAGGAAGCCGAACGTCGCGCTGATGTTGACCGACTTGTTGGCGCCGTCGTTGTACCCGAAGGACGTGAAGCCCTCGTAGTCCGTCGGGAGCGTGTACGCCGCCTGCAACCGTTTATAGAGTCCGCCCAGGTCCGTAATCGTCGGCGCCGGCAAGACC
>DATLVU010000053.1:0-23652 GCA_035577025.1 Gemmatimonadales bacterium | reverse complement strand
AAGCCCGCCCTCATCCTTCAACCCGCCCGGTGGGAGGCCGACATCCTCGTACAACGGCTCCGAGAGGCTGGACTCGGGGTAACAGATGCGCCATTCGGTGCGGGAGTGCGGGTGACCCGGACACCGGGCACCGGACACCTCACGCTGCGGGACCTGCCCGGTTTCACTGAGGGAGCGTTCATCGTGCAGGACCCCGCTCACGCTCTGCTCTGCCGGTACGCCGCCATTCCCCGCGGGGCGACCGTGTACGACGCCTGCGCCGCACCGGGCGGCAAGGCCGCGATGCTCGAGCGCGGTGGGGCTCACGTGGTCGCGGGGGAAGCGCGCCGCGAACGGCTGGGTGTCCTGCGGGAGACCGCAGGGCGAGCGGGAGTGGCAATTCGGGTAGCCGTCGCCGATCTTCTGTCGGCTCCGTTCCGGCCCCGAGCGTTCCCGGCCGTCCTGGTGGACGCCCCGTGCTCGGCGACGGGCACAATCGCCCGGCATCCCGATGCCCGCTGGCGTCTGAAGCCACAGACGATCGTGCGGGCGGCCGCCCGTCAGCGGGCGTTGCTCGCCGCAGCGGCGGAGCTGGTGCAGGCAGGAGGATTACTGGTGTACGCGACCTGTTCGCTCGAACCGGAGGAGAACGGCGACATCGTGACCGAGTTTCTCGCGCGCCACACCGACTTCGCCCGGGCGCCCGCCGCGGGAGGGGGGGCGGGGGCAGGGGCAGTTCCGGCCGCCCTGCTCACGACCGACGGAGACTTCCAGACCCTCCCCCAGCGGCACGGCACCGACGGCGCGTACGCCGCGCGGCTGATACGAGCGACCTGATGCGCTTCCGCCGCCACATCCCGCCGGTGCACGAGTGGAAGCTCCCGTGGAAACTGCCGGAGCTCTCTGCGATGGGCGCACGGCGGTGGGCCCTCGCCCTCGTTGGTTTGATGGTGGCTGGGTACCTCACGGCCTTCCTGGTGCTGTTTCCCGCCCCGCTCCTGACCGGGCACGGCGTGGTGCCCCGCGTGCTCGGTCTGTCGTTGCAAGAAGCGTCGGACCAGCTCCGCAAGGCGGACTTGCAGGTGCAGGACGGGGGAACCGAGCCGAATCCGACCGCGCCGCAGGGGACGATCATCTGGCAGGATCCGCCGCCCGGCGTGAGCGCGCCCGCGGGGCTGCGCGTGACCCTGGTGTCGAGCCAGGGTCCGCCCAAGATTGCGGTGCCGGATGTCGCCGGGCTCGAGGCCCCGCTCGCCCAGCGCCTGATCACGGCGGCTGGCCTCGGCGTCGCGGCCGTCGAATCGGTGCAGGCGGCCGCGCCTGCTGGCGTCGTGATGCTGACGCGCCCAGCCGCGACGACCGTCCTCGCTCCCGGGGCGCCCGTGACGGTGGTCGTCAGCCGCGGTGCGCCCACGATCGCGGTGCCCGATCTGCTCGGCCTGTCCCAGGCGGACGCGCGGACGCGCCTCGAGCTGGACGGTCTCGAGCTGGGTACGGTGACGCGGCGCCGAACCAGCGACGCGAATCCGGGCACGGTCGTGGCGCAAAAGCCAGGGGCGGCTACGCTAGCGGCCCCGGGGACGGTGGTCGATATCGTGGTGGCACGGAGCCCTCAATGACAAATGGGATCCGCATCGTACCGAGCATTCTGTCGGCAGACCTGACGCGGCTGGCGGAGCAGGTCAAGCAAGTCATCGCCGGAGGCGCCGATTGGCTCCACATCGACGTGATGGACGGTCGCTTCGTGCCGAACCTCACCTTCGGCGCGAGCATGATCGAAGCCCTGCGCCGACTCACCGACAAGCCGCTGGACGTGCACCTGATGGTGGTCGAGCCCGAGCGCTACATCGAGTCGTTCGCTGAGGCGGGCGCGTCGGTGTTCACGTTTCATCCCGAGGCCACCATCCATGTGCAGCGGCAGCTCGCCGCGGTGCGTGGGCACGGCATGCTGGCGGGCCTCGCGCTCAACCCCGGCTCGCCACTGGCGCTCGCGGATGAAGTGGTGGCGGACCTGGACGTGCTCCTCGTGATGACGGTCAATCCCGGATTCGGTGGGCAGACGTACCTCCCAGCGGGGAACAAGAAGATCCGGCGGGCGCGCGACCTCCTGAGCGAGCGCGGCTCGCGCGCGTTTCTCGAGGTGGACGGCGGCATCACCACGCACACCATCGCGGCGGCTCACGCCGCGGGGGCGGACACGTTCGTGGCGGGGAATGCGGTATTCACGAGCAGCGATCCGGCAGCCGAGGTGCGGGCGTTGCGACAGCGTTGCCTGGTGACCGTATGACCGCGCCGCGGCGGTGGAGCGTCGGGATCGGCGTAGCGATGGCGCTCGTCTTCGGGACGGCGCTCGTCATCAAGATCCGCCCGCAGATCGATCTCGTGGGCGTGGGCTCCACCGCCCCGGAGTTCCGCGCCAAGGACCTCGCGACCGGGCGGGCGATGACGCTCGCGGACTATCGCGGCAAGGTGGTCCTCTTGAACGTTTGGGCCACCTGGTGCGAACCGTGCCGGGTCGAGATGCCGTCCCTGGAGCGCCTGCACCGCCGCCTCGGGGGGGGGACCGATTTCCACGTCGTGGCCGTGAGCATCGACGAGGACGGTGATTCCGTGGTGACGGCGTTCGCGCGCCAGCTGGGGCTCACCTTCCAGATCCTGCACGACCAAAGTGCCGCGATCAAGCGAGACTACCAGGCCACGGGCGTGCCCGAAAGCTGGGTGATCAACCGCGACGGCGTGATCATCAAGAAGGTGATCGGCGCCTCGGAGTGGGACGGTCCGGTGAACGAAACCCTGATCCGTCGGCTGCTCGATGAGCAAGCGCGCTAGCATCACGCAAATGGTGGTGCGCAACTGGCCGATCAAGCTCGCGGCCGGTTTCTTCGCCGTCATGCTGTACATCGCGGTCGCCGCTCAGCAGCCGTTGTCGCAGAGCTTCGCCATGCGGCTCGCGGTGACCGTGCCCCCCGGCCGGACCGTGCGGCAGCAACCGGCCGGCGTCACCGTCGTCCTGTCCGGAAAGGGAAGCGAGATTCTCAAGCTGCGCTCGTTCCCGCGCGCGATCCGGAAGACCATCCCGGACACGTTCTCTGCGTCGTCGTGGCGGGCCGAGCTCGGACCAGCGGACATCGAGCTCCCCAAGGGAATCGACGTGCAGGTCGCGGACATCCGGCCCCGCGACATCGAGGTTGTCCTGGATTCGGTCACGCACCGGGACGTGCGTATCGTCCCGCGCGTCAAAGTCGAAGCGGAGTCGGGGTACGTCGTGCGCGGCCTCTCCATCACGCCGAGCCTGGCCCGGCTGATCGGCCCCGAGAAGAGCCTCGCCGGGATCGAGTCGGTCACGACGCTGCCGACGGTGATCTCGAGCGTGAACGGCCCGTTCTTCCAGACCGTCCCGATCGACACCGCGCCGCTCGGCATCGTGCGCATCACGCCGAAGGCGGTCCGGATGGCGGGTGAGGTGACCGCCATCATCGAGCGGTCGATCGGCGGCGTGCCGATCACCACGGCCGCCTCGGGATTCACGGGATTCCTGCTGTCCCCGGAGCGTGTGGCGGTGACGGTGCGCGGTCCGGAGGCGCGGGTGAACGCCCTCACGCGCGACAGCGTCCGCGTCGTGGCGCATCTCGTGGGCAAGGCCGGTCCCGGTGGGTTCGCCAGGCTCACCGTCAGCGCGCCGCCCGGAATCGTCGCACACGCGGTGCCGGACTCCGTGTCGTTGAGGCGCAAGACCGGCCGTGGCTGACGTCGTGCTCGGCATCGAGACGTCGTGCGACGAGACGTCGGCGGCGGTGCTGGTCGGCGACCCGCGGCGGCCCGAGTTGGCGGGGCTGGTCATCCTTTCACAAGACATCCACCGCGTGTTCGGTGGCGTCGTCCCGGAGCTCGCCAGCCGGGCGCATCTGGCCGCGTTGCCGGCGGTGGTCGATCGCGCCCTCGCGGAGGCTGGCCTCGCGTGGAGCGCGGTGGATGCCGTGGCCGTGACGCAGGGGCCGGGTCTCGTGGGCGCGCTCCTCGTGGGTGTCGTCTATGCGAAGGCCCTCGCCTACGCTGGCGAGCGCCGGCTGATCGGCGTGCATCACATGGAGGGACATCTCTTCGCGCCCGCGATCGAGGATCCCGAGCTCGCCCCGCCGTTCGTGGCGCTGCTCGTCTCGGGCGGCCATACGATGCTGCTCGACGTCCCGGCCTGGGGCCGCTATCGCCTGCTCGGCGCGACCCGCGACGATGCCGCGGGCGAGGCGTTCGACAAGGTGGCGACGCTGCTCGGGCTGGGGTATCCCGGGGGCCCCGCCATCGAGCGGTTGGCGGCCGGCGGAGATCCGGCGCGCTTCACGTTCCCGCGCCCAATGCGGGACGAGGGCTTCGAGTTCTCGTTTTCCGGTCTCAAGACCGCGGTGCTCTACGCCGTGCGCGCGAGCGACGGTCTGGACCGCGACCGGCCGCACCTGGCCCGCGCGTTTCAAGACGCCGTGCTGGACGTGCTCGTGACCAAGCTCGAGCGTGCGGTTCGGGCCACCGGCTATCGCACCGCCGTACTGGGCGGCGGCGTGGCGTGCAGCCGCGCGCTCTCCGAGCTCGCCGCGAAGCGGCTGTCTGGGCTCGCGCGCGTGGCGGTCGCGAGCCCGCGCTTGAACACCGACAACGCCGCCATGATCGCCCGGGCGGGATGGCATCGGCTGAGCCTCGGCGAGACGAGCGACTGGACGCTCGACGCGAAGGCCGATCTGCCCCTCCCGGGCCTCGAGCCCGTCCCCCTCACCTTCGGCGCCGCGCGTTCATGACGATCTATCCGCTCTCGTTCCATCTGGGCCCGATCACGATCACCGGCTATGGGATCATGATGATGGTGGCGTTTCTCATGGCCGCCTGGGCAATTCAGGTCGACCTTCAGCGCCGCGGCATGAACCAGGACTACGCGGCCGACATCGTCTTCGCGGCCGTCGTGGGCGGCATCGTTGGCGCCAAGATCTGGTACGTGCTGCTCACCGGCGAGTGGGATGCGCTGTTCCGGCGCGGCGGGTTCGTGTGGTACGGCGGGTTTCTCGGGGGCGTAGCGGGCGTGCTGGCGATGGGCTGGTCGAAGCGCGTGCCGGCGCGATGGACCATGGAGCTCACCGCGGCGCCACTGGCCCTCGGGTATGCACTGGGCCGGGTGGGGTGCTTCCTCGTCAACGACGACTACGGAATTCCCTCCACGCTGCCATGGGCGATGAAGTTCCCCGAAGGCCTCCCCCCCACCACGGTCGCGAACCTGCAACAAATGCACGTCGTGTTCCCCCCCGGCGCGATCCCCACCGAGGTCGTCGCCGTCCATCCCACCCAGATCTACGAGACGGCGCTGATGCTGCTCGCGTTCGCGTGGCTCTGGCGGTTGCGGAATCACCGGCATGCCGTCGGATGGCGGTTCGGGGTCTACCTGGTGATCGCGGGGGTAGAGCGGTTCCTGATCGAGATGGTCCGAGCCAAGGATGACCGTCTGCTCGGACCCTTCACGCTCGCGCAGCTCACGAGCATTCTGCTGATCGTCGCCGGGTTGATCGTGATGCAACGCCTGTGGGAGCCCGAAGCGGCGCCGGTGGCTGCGCCCCCTGTCCTCAGGGGAACGACGGCCGTCGATCCCGCCCGGTCCGGCTGAAGCGGTCGCGCTGGAGCCACACCACCGCGATCAGCAGCAGCACGATCAGCAGGAGCTGCACCGACAACGATTGCAGCGTGGGGTAAATGCCGAGCACCGGGACGCGCGGCCCCCATTCGACCACCGTTGTGCGCAACAGCCCGGATTCCTGCAGGTCCGCGATCCCCTTCCCCGCGAACACGAACGCCATGTAGTAGAGCATCCCGCTCGTCACGGCGAAGAAGGGCTTGAGCGGCACCCGCATCCCGAACCGATCGATCGCCACATATACGATCAAGAGCCCCACCGCCCCGGCCAGGATTCCCGCAGCCACGGCGGGGATCGCCGTGCCGCCACTCGCCGGACCCGCGGAGGTGAGCAGGGCCTTGTAGAACAAGATCGTTTCGAAGCCTTCACGATAGACGGCGAGGAACGCGACGGACGCGAGCGCGTATCCGGACCCGCTCGAGAGCGCATCCTCCATCCGGCCCTTCACGAAGGCATTCCACTTGGCCACCTCGATTTTCGAGAGCAGCCAATAGCTGACGTAGAACAAGACGGCGGTCGCCAGCAGCATCGTGATGCCTTCGAGCCCTTCCCGCTGCCCCGGCGTGATCTCGAACAGCAGCTCGACCAGCACGGCCGTAACGATGCTCGCACCCACCGCCGCCCACGCCCCTTCCGCCACGTGACGACGCTTATCCGTCGCGCCGGCCTTGTGAAGGAACGCCATCAACGCGGCGACGATGAGAATCGCCTCGAACCCCTCTCGGAGCAGCAGCACGAACGATTGCATGAACAGGGTCGGCGCCGAGCCCCGATCGGCGACGAGTCGCTCGGCGCGCTCGAGGTCGCCGAGGAGGCGGGCCCGGATCGCCTCGAGCCCCGCGTCACCACCGCTCGCAGGCGCGGATTGCGAACGCAGAGCGGCGAAGGCGGACTCGAGGTCGGTCGCGAGCCCAGGGTTCCTGGCCCGGACCGCTGGCTCGACCTGTTCGAACGTGAGATACGCATCGAAGGCCATCTTGTCGGAGCGCAGCGTCACGGCGGAGTCGATTTGCCGCCGTACCGCGGCGAACGTGACGGCCTCGCGCGACGCCAGCTCCTGCTGATGCTCCGCAGCCGGCAGGACCCGGAGAAACGCCACGAGGCTCGACACCTGTCGGGGATTGAGCGCGCGGACCACGCCCGGCATCGGCACGCCGGGTTTGCCGTGAAGCACGAGCTGGTCCAGGTCGCGGTCCGTCAGCGGGCCCTGAACGGCCAAGTCGCGGAGCGCCGGCAGGTGCACCGAGAGACTGGTCGCGAACGGTCCGTCTCCGCCGCCGGTCGACCCATGACAAGACGCGCATTTCGCGGCATACAGCGTCGACCCCGCGCGGACCATCGCGTCGTCGGTCCGGAGCGTGGCGATGTACGTGGCGACCGCCCAGCGATCGTCCGCTGACAGTGATTCCTCGAACTCGGGCATCGCGGTCCCCGCGACACCGATCGTCACCTTTCGATAGGCGTCGACCGGCGACACGTCGGCCATCGCCGTGCGGTCAGCGAGGTCGGCTGGCGGCGGCCCCTCGAGATGTCGCGCCTTCGGCCCGTCGCCGTGGCCCGCCGTACCGTGACACTGTACGCATTGTTCCCTGAAGACCGCCGCACCCCGCGCCAGAGACGGTGGCTGGGTGGGAAACGGATCGAGCGCCGCTCCTGTCGCCGCCGTGATCCGTCTGATCAGGGCGCCAGCGCGTGCGGCCACCGAGTCGGGCGCGACCCTGCGATCGATCATCGCCACCATGGCCCGCATGTCCGCGTCCGCGGTCGCCCGGACCGCGGCCGGCAACGCGCCCACGTCGAGGAGGGCGTGCTCGAGAAATTCCTTGGCCTCGGACACCTCTTCCGGGGCGGTCACGGCGCCGCCGGTCGGTGGGACACCGTTGGCGTATTCCTTGGCTGCGAGGGAGGCGGCGGCCACTGTGCGGCGGGCGACCGAGAGCGAATCCATCGCCTGCCCGGCTGCCGGGGCGGGGGCAGCCAGACATGCGGTCAACAACAAGCCAAGGAGGGGCTTACGGTAGATGAGAACGATTCTCAAAGCTCGAGGTGTCAAATACTAGAGTAATTCAGTCGGGAATTCAAGCAGAACTAGTCTGACCCCTCGAGCACGACCATCGCGACCGCGGCCTGGTGTGTGTGCGAGAGCGAGAGCAACACCCGCTTCACGCCCAGTTCCCGCGCGCGGGCCGCCGCGAAGCCACTCAACTCGACGTCGGGCCGCCCATCGGACGCTCGGGTCACCTCGATTTCCCGCCATCCGATACCGCGCGCCGCCTCGCTCCCCTGAAGCGCCTTATACACGGCCTCTTTAGCGGCGAGCCGCACCGCCACGTGGGTCGCCGGATCGGGTCGGCTCTCACAATACGCTCGCTCCGCGGGCGTGAGCAGCCGTTCGAACACCCGAGAGCCCTTGTCCGCAATGATCGCCGCGACGCGGGAGACCTCGACCAGATCGACGCCCACGCCTATCGCGGCCACGCCGTTCAGAATCCGAGGCGCGCCGCGAGCCAGGCCGGAGCGGGGAGGTAGCCGCCGAGCACGAGCCCGAGCCAGAGCAGGAAGACAGCGAGGGGGGTCCACACGGCGATGAGCGGCCAGAGCGGAGGGCGCCACCGTCCAATCGCCTCGATCTCGCCGGCCCAAGTGCGACCTTCCTCGGCCACTTCCGCCTCCAGGGCGAGCCAGGCTACCTCCAAGCGGCGCGCCGCCGTGCGCAATGCCTCCTGCCAGTCGGCGTGCGCATCCTTGTCGAGTACCGTCGCATCCCGCACCCGGGCCGCCGCCGCATCGAGCGCGTCCAGGGCAGCGACCAAGGTTTCCCCTCCCGCGGCGAGCCGGGCGCTGATCGCGCGCTTCTCCGGTCCGGCGAGCCGACGCCGCTTCCGCTCGCGCCGCGGCATGCGCACGCGATCGGCCGCGCGCCTGATTTCCAGGTCAACGGCCGCCGTCACGCGCTCCCCCGCGCGCCGCGCCGCGGCCTCCCACACGCCGAGCCATGCGCGCCGGCTCACTGCTTCGAGCACACGATCGCGCTCCTCGCGAACCGCCGCGGCTCGCGCCTCGCCTCCCAGCTCCATCACGCGCGTTGCGAGCTCTTCGCGGATGTCGTCGAGGGGCACCCATGGCTCGGTCAGCCGGCGAGGCACGAGGACGCGGCCGAGCGAGGGCGCGAGCTCCGGCACGCGCAGCGGCATGGGGATCTTGACCTGAGGGCTCATCGGGCGAGCAGCGCGGCGCGGCCCGTGCGGGCTTCGTACCGCTCGACGAAGTACGGCAGCGACTCCGGAAGGAAAGCCTCACGCGCCAGTCCCGTCGCACCGATCGCTTGCTCGATGGCCGCCGGCTCCCCCTCGACCTCGAGCAGCACATCCATGGCGGGATACCACTCCAAGCGGAGCACCGCCCCGCCGAGTCGATAGATTTCGACTTGCCGGTCGATCTGCAGCGAGACCTTGAACCCGAGCTGTTGGAGGATCGTCACGACGGCGTCCGGGTCCGCCACGCGCGCCTCCACTTCGGCGCGATGACGGTACTCGCCGCGCTTGGAGTGCTTGCCCTTCCACGCGAGGACGCCGTATGGGGCGCTCCCGTCCGAGGGCCGGAACATCCGTAAGCGCAGCACTTCGTCGCGTTGGGAGAGGGCGCGCTTGCGGTCGAATCGCCGGTCGCTCATTTCGCCCTGGAACTCGAGCCGGGCTCCGGCGCCAGCCACGGCGGCTCGGAGCGCGTCGGGATCGTCCACACGAGCCTTGACCTCGAGCTCGTCCAATGGAGGTGCGGAGCTCACGCCAAAATCGCGTCGAGGACGGCCGCGGTATCCGCCAAAGTCTCGAACACGAAGGCAGCGCCGCAGGCACGCAGAGCCGAGACGTCGTAGAAACCGGTCGCCACGGCCACGCTCCGTGCGCCGAGCGATCGACCGCAGGCAACATCGTCCGGCGTGTCGCCCAAGATGACGACATCGGGGCCGGCGAAGACGCGGCCCGTCAGCGCCGACGCGCGCGCCGCGGCGACCCGCGGCAGGTCTCCACGCTGCGCTGAGTCCGACCCGTAGGCGCCCACCCGGAATCGCTCCGGGTCGAGTCCGGCGGAGCGGAGCTTCAACGCCGCGCCCGGGGCCACGTTCCCAGTGAGGAGACCAACCAGCGCCCGCTCCGCCCTTTCGTGGGGCTCGAGCGCCGCCAGCAACGGCTCGATGCCCGTCAGGATTCTGGTGGACTGGGCGGGACGGTCCAGCTCGGCCCGCAAATGATCTACGTAGCGTCGACAGACCGCCTGAATCATCGCGTCATCGGTTGCCCGC
Source organism: Gemmatimonadales bacterium (assembly GCA_035577025.1). Taxonomy (GTDB): domain Bacteria; phylum Gemmatimonadota; class Gemmatimonadetes; order Gemmatimonadales; family GWC2-71-9; genus AG41. The sequence continues at coordinate 13,702 of DATLVU010000053.1, read as the reverse complement.
GGATGGTGCGCGAGCGTGAGGAGCTCTCGCACGATCTGCGGGTCCGTCTTGCCGTCAAACCGATAGGTGTCGATCGGTCCGGCCGTGCCGGCCTCGTCGAGCAACGCGCGGTGAATGGCACGCCGTCCGGCACCGTCGGTCCAGAGGAGCGTGCCGTCGACGTCGAACAGAACGAGCTTCATGGGAGAAAGATACTAGACGGCTAGACGGCTAGACGGCGAGCAAGAGCCGGGCATCTAGCCGTCTAACCGCCTAGCCGTCTAACAGCTACCAGGAACTCCCTCAGTCTCTTCGCCCCCGGCGTGTCCGCGAACAAGTCGTCGGATCCCACGCCGCCGCGGGCGAGAGCCGAGTGCACGATGCGACCCGCGCCCGCCCAGAGCGCAACGTGCGAGACGCGCTGCCCGTCGGCGAAGCACAGGACGTCGCCGGCCTCGTACCCTGCACCGGCCGCGTCGATCGGTACCTCGCGCCCGGCGAGCGACTGTTGGTCACTGTCGCGGGGGAGCCCCACGCCGCGGGCCGCGTACGTGGCCTGCACGAGACCCGAGCAGTCGACGCCCCATTCGGTCCGACCGCCCCACAGGTAGGGCGCGCCCGAGAACCACCGTGCGGCCCACTCGGGTGCGGCGACATGGCGTGCCTCCGCGCGCAGCTCCGCGTCGAGGCGCACGAGACCGGCGCTGACGCCACCGATGCGCCCGTCAGCGATCTCCACCTGACCGTCGTGACGCAACACGACGCGCGTGCCTACCGCGAGCCGGAACCGCTGATCCTCCAGCCGTACTTCCGCGCCGAGCGATCGTCCGCTCGCCCGCTCGCTCCAATCCTCGGCCCAGTCGGCCGACCCCACAGCCAGGTAGCCGGCGTGCGTCCACGCGTGGTAACCGTCGGCCGCGCGCACGCGCAACCACACGCCGTCCCGCCGCTCGAGCAACGTCAGAGACTCCCCGTGCAGCGCTTCGCTCACGCGGTCGGCGCTGATTCGCGGATCGCGCAGGAGCGGCGCCACCGCCGCCGTCACCACAGCGGCGGGCTGATCCCGTACCGAGACATCCGGGAGCAGCCGCACGTCGGCCGTGCGCCCCACCTCCGCCGCCAACCGGCGCAGTGCGGTCAACGCATCGCGGCTCGTGGTGGATCCCACGAGCCGCTCGGGCTCGACGGACACGTCCAGGACACCGAGCCGGACATCGGGGACCCACTTCCGGCCGAGGTCCGAGACGTCGCGCGCCAGGCGGTCGCTCACTTCGCGCGTCCGTCCGCGAGACCGGGAATGTCGCGGGCCCCCGTGGCGAGCTGGACCGCGCGCTCCACCGCGATCGGTACCACGAGCCCGGCGAGCGCCTCCACCTGGAGTGGCGTCGCCGGTGCCCGCGCCGCAGTGGAGATAGCGAACACCACGTCCCCGTCGAACAGAGTCCCGTACGGTATGATCCGCCTCGCGAGGGCGTCGCCCGCGGCATGGGCCAGACCCTGAAGCGCCGTGCGGTCGAGCGTGGCATTCGTCGCGACCACCGCCAGAGTGGTATTCCGGCCGCTCGCCGCGTTCGTGGCCTGAGCGCCAAACGGCGACGCCCCGCTCGCCAGGTGCGAGAGCGCGTCGACCAACGTACCGTCGGGCCCCCGCGCACCCGCCAGGATCTTCCCGGAACCATCCATGACGTTTCCCACGGCGTTCACGACGACCAGGGCGCCAACGATGATGTCGCCACCCCCCCCTCCCCCCCCACCCCCCCCGCCCCCTCCCGTGGCCGACCACGTGCCCACCCCACCTTTCATCGCGGCGCGAGGTCCGAGCGCCTTCCCAACGGTGGCGCCCGTTCCCGCGCCGACGCTGCCCTCGGCGACATCCGTAGAGGCGGCCCCGCAGGCCCGATAGGCGTCGTCCGCGACGGGCCAGCGGTCCGCCTTGCCGCCCGGGGCCAAATCGAAGTCGAAGATCACTGCCGTGGGGACAATGGGCACGATCCCCGCCGGCCCTACCGGCAGCCCGCGCCCGCGCTCGCGCAACCAGCGCATGACGCCGTCCGCGGCGCCCAGCCCGTAGGCGGATCCGCCGGTGAGGAGAATCGCGTCCACGCGATCGACCAGATGATGGGGGTCGAGGGCATCGAGCTCCCGCGTGCCGGTGGCGCGCCCGCGGACGACGCACGCGGCGCGCATGCCGCCGTCGGGCGCGAGTACGACCGTGCAGCCGGTCGCGCGAGGGAGGTCGGTCCAATGACCGACGGTCACCCCACGGACGTCGGTGATGCGCGCGGAAACGTCGGACGAGGCCATGGGAAGCGCGAAGATACGTCGCCTTGCTCGGCTTGTGGAGGTCACATACGTTAGCGCCATGGCCAAGCCCGATACGCAGGAATCCCCGACGACCGTCCTGGTGGTCGACGACGAAGAAGGCATTCGGCAGGCGCTGGACCGGTTTCTCAGCCGGCTCGGCTACAAGGTCCTGCAGGCGGCGAGCGGCGCGGAGGCGCTCGACCGTCAGACGGCGCAGCAGCCGCAGGCCATGCTCTCGGACATCCGCATGCCGAACATGAGCGGCGTGGAGCTCGTGCCCAAGGCCCTCGCGTTCGACTCGGACCTCGCGATCATCATGCTGACCGCCATCGACGAGCCGCGCACCGCCATCGAGTGTCTCAAGCTCGGGGCGTACGATTACCTGATCAAACCGGTGGACCTGGACGAGCTGGAGATGTCGCTACAGAGCGCGCTGCGGCAGCGACAGCTCGAAATCGACCGCCGTGAGCTCGAGCAGTGGCTCGCCCGCGAGGTCGCGGTCCGGACGCGCGACTTGGAGGAGCGGACGACGGTGGTGGAGGATATCGCGCTCGCGGCGCTGGCGGCCGCCGGCGACTGGCCGGGCGCCGGTGACGCGGTCGCGCGATTGGCGAAGGAGCTCGGGACCTCGGCAGACGACGTCACGCGCGAGGTGAAGAAACGACGCGGCGGGAACTAGGCTCGCTGCGAGGCCTTCGCCTTCTCCTCGCACGCCTTGCACCGCGTCACGCCGCGGAATGAGCAAATCAGACAGATGAAGGTACCGCAGTCGGCGCAAGGATAGCCTTCCGAGGCGCGCTCTTCATTCCCGCACGAGCGGCACACCATCCCGTCGTGCTCCATCAGCTTCGGCTTCTCCGTCATAACCCGACCCCCTCTCTCAGACGTCGAGCCCGTAGGACTTAATCTTATTGATCAACGTCGCCCGCGAAATGCCGAGCTCCTGCGCGGACCGCGTGCGATTCCCGCCATGGAACTTGAGCGTCCTTTCAATGTGCACCCGCTCCACCTCCGCCAGCGCGACCGGCTGGTGGCGCCGACCGCCGTCATCCCGACGGGGATCGGCGGGGAGGGGGGGGCGCTCGACGCCGATCTCCGCCGCCCCGCGGGCCAGGATCATCGCGCGCTCGAGAACGTTGCGCATCTGGTGCACGCTGCCCGGCCACGGAGCGGCCAGCAACCGATCGAGGGCCTCCGCGCGCTCGCGCAGCAACGCGTTCTGACGGGCCAGCCGGACTTTCTCTACCACTCGGGCCGTCGCTGCAGCCAGGTGGTTCAAGTAGAGCGGCTGAGTGAGGAAATGCTCCGCGCCCATCTGCATGGCTTGGAGCGCCGTCTCCGTGTCTCCCTGCCGGGTGAGCAGGATGACCGCCCCCCCCGCCCCCCCTTGTGCGCGCAGGCGCTCCAGCGCCTCCAGGCCGCTCAGGTCCGGGAGGTGGAGGTCGAGGATCACGACGTCCGGCCGCATCCGTTCGAACAGCTCGAAGCCCGCTTCGCCGGTGGCGGCGCGCCCCACCCCGTAACCGAGCCGGTCGAAATAATCGCCCACCGCGCCGAGGACGTCGGCGTCGCCGTGGATCAGCAGGATGGTGTCAGCCACGGCGGCCTCCATCGCCCTGCCCCCGCCCCAGTGGTGCGGTGGCTGGGTCCACGATCACGGACAGGGCCGCGGGCAGTAAGCGCGCCTCGAAGGGCGCGTGCCCCGACGGCTCCCCATCGAGCTGCATCGGCTGGGGCGGGCCCTCGAGCACTTCCACGCGGACGGAGCGGCCTCGACCGAACCACAGCTGGCGGGCGCCGTTCGCGGGTCGTCGCCACAGCTCGAGGAACGCGCTCAAGCTCTGCAGTACGCCCTCGGCCCGAAGCACGAGGACGTCGAGCCACCCATCGTCGGGCGCGATGTTCTCGCGCAGGCGCAGAAAGGGCGGCACGAGCTCGCCGCAGTTCGCCACGAGGACCATCGCCGCGGGCATTTCGTGCGCGACGCCGTCGACGCTGACGCGATGGAGCGGGCTGGTCACGTCCGGCAGGGTGGCGAACGCCTTCATCACGTAGGCGGCCATCTTCCACCGCCGCTTTTCCGACGGATGCGTCAGCGCCATCAACCGCGCATCGAATCCCGTCCCCCCGCAGACCGCGAAGAAGTGGGTCCCGTCGTCGCGCTCGACGGTGCCCAGGTCGATGGGGGCGGTGTGGCCGGCGAGGATCACGCGCGCGGCCGCCGCCGGGTCGCGCGGCAGCCGGAGGTTGCCGGCGAGGAGGTTTCCCGTCCCGCCCGGCACGAGCCCGAGCGGGATGCGGCTCTCCACCGCGCCCGCCGCGATCTCCATCGCCGTGCCATCGCCGCCGTAGCAGACGAGGACGTCGAACCCCTGCGCTCGTCCTTCGCCGGCGAAACGCCGCGCGTCACCGGCCTGTGCGGTGGCCCGCACCTCGACGGTCCAGCCGCCGCGACGCAGCGTGTCGCGGATGGCGGTCAGCGCCCGAGCGTCCGTTCGCGCGGCGGCGGGATTCGCGATCAGCAGGGCGCGTGTCACGTTAGAAGCGCTTCTCCCAGAAGAGATCGAGACCCACTTGCCGGGGCACGCTCGTGCCAAGCGTCTCGGCGGACGGGTCGACGCAGGTCTGCGCCGGCTCAAAGCTCGCTTCCGTGCGCCACTCGGGACTGATACGGAACTGCAGGGACACGCCCAGGGTGTTGCCCACGTACACCGGTCGCCCTCCGCAGAACCCGGCGTTCACCACGAGGAAAGTCTTGGAGCCGAGCTGGCGGCCGACCGCGAATTGCCAGCCGAGAAGCGGGTCGCCCTGCCCGCCGCCGCCGGGACGGATCTCCACGTAGTCCACGGGCACCCCGCCCGAAACGATCTGTTGCTCGATCTCACCAGAGAGCAATGACAGGGCGCTCTGCACCACGGCCCGCTGATCGGCGATCCCGCCCTGGTCACCGCCCAAGTCGACGGTGCTCTTGCCGAACAACAGATAGGAAATGAGCTCTGTCTGCGAGAGGTCGCGCTTCTCCGCCTCGAGCGTGACCCTCGGCACGAGCAAGGTGCCGGTGATGTGCGCGACGACCGTGATGTCCTCCGGGTTGCGTTGGCTCGGGGTCGGCACCGGATGGACCACGTGTTTGGCCTCGATGTCGAGCGACGCGTCCTGATCGGGGGTGCCGAAGTACTTGACGGTCCCCTGTGACACGACAAACTCGCGGGACAGCACGCCGACCTTGAGCCGGTACGTTCCGCGGACGGCTTGCAGCGAGCCGCTCACCAGGTAGAGGTTGCGCCGTTTGGTGAGCCGGACCGAGCCGGTGAGCTGAATGTTCGCCTCGTTCGACCGCAGCCAGACGTCGCTCCCCATCTCCAGGCCGAGATCGTCGATGCGTAGACTGTCGAGGAACACGTTCTTGAACTCGGGCCCGAGGCGCTGCTGCTCGATCATCGAGGCGAGCACGGTGTCCGCCAGCTCGTCGAGATTGATGATCCGCTTCTGCACGAGGTCCGCGAAGTACAGCACACCCGACGTCACCTTGGCCTGCCCCGTGAGCGAGGCGCCGAACACCGGCCCCTGCAGGGCGAGCCGCCCGCTGGCGGTGATGGCCACGTTGTTCCGGAGGTCGAGCGCCTTGAACTGGTCGGCGGCGATCCGGAGGTCGAGGACCGGATGGGTGAGCTGCTCGAGTCGCACGACGCCGGTGATGTCGGCCCGGCCACGGTCGCTTCTGACGGACAGGGGTTGGACCGAAATGGAGTCGCCGGAGAGGGCGAACCGGCCGTTGACGTCCTCGTAGCGAACGCTCAGCGTCGGAATCGTGGCCGCGGCACCGTTGATCTGGAGCCCCCCACGCAGGCGCGGCGCGTCCCACGTTCCGGCGATCCCGAGGTCCGTCGAGAACACGCCCGTCACCTGTTGCACGGCGGGCGTGAGAGCCTCGAGCACCGACAGGTCCACGCTGTCGGCCGTGGCTCGGACGGAGAGCGTGTCGGGAAGCTGGCGGCGAGGGACGGGCTGCAGCGCTAGGTCGAGCGGGAGGTAGGCCCGCACATCGAGGATCTGCTGGCCCGAGCGCCAGAGGTGCAGCGCCGAATTCAGCCGTCGATCGTGGTAGTCGAACGTGCCGTCGACGAACGGCGTCCGGAACTCCCCGATCGACCCGTTCGTGAGCGAGAACGAGCCGCTCGATATCGGGCTCGCGCGCGTCCCGGTGAGGCCCGCGGTCAGCGTCACCGTTCCCGCCACCCCCGTTGTATCGCGTTCGAGGAGCGCGTACAGCCCAGTTAACGGGAAGGCCTCGAGCTGCAGATGGGCATTCGCCCGGCCCCGCGTCGGCAGGTCTCCCTCGAGCGACAGCTTGCCCGATCCGTATACGCTTTGGAGAGCGAGTCGACTCACCGTCGCGGTTGAGTCGGTCACGCGCAGCTCAGCCGGCTGCTGCAACAGCCACACGTCGCCCGGGAGCTGGATCGCGAGCGAATCCACGGCCACGAACCGTGCGTTGGCGCTGTCCGCCGCCCCCCCGTCCCCCTCGACCCCTCTTGCGGCATAGCGACCGCCAGCGAGAATGGCGGCGCCGTCGCCGATTCGGGAACGCGCGAACCACGTCAGCGAGTCGAGCGTCCCACGAGCCGTGGCCGCCGCGCCCGAGAAGCCGAGTCCGCCATAAGCCAGTGAATCCGCGGTCGCATCCAACGTGAACACCGGCCGCGGTCCCGGACTGTACGCGAACCTTGCCCGGCCCGACGGGACCCGCCAGTCGCGCCAGGCGAGACGATCGACGCTCGCGCGCGCGTCCAATCCCAGAGAGTCGAGCGAACCCTCGAGCGTGAGGAGGACGCGGGCGGAGCCGCCCAGCGGCTTGCCCGCGTCGTCAGGGGAGGGAGGGGGAGGGTCGTCGGCGGTACTGGACGGTTTCCGGGCGCCCGTCACCCAGCTCACGAGAGAATCGATGGCGTTGAGGCTGTCGGCATCGAAGTCGAGGGCGAGCTGCCCCCCCCCGCGAACGTCGCGCGTCCACCCCAGGGAGCCAGAGCCGGTGGTGATCAGCCCCGGCTGCGCCAGCCGCAGCGAGTCGACGTACAGCCGCCGGTCGGCGAACCGGACGCGCGCGCCGCCCGAATCCACGTCGGATCCGGCCACCTGAGACTGCCCGACGGATACGCTGACCATGCCGGACGGCGGAACGGCGCTGTCGCCCTCCACCGTCCCCGACAGGGTGACGTTTAACCGGGAGGAGGGCGCCCCGTCGATCCAGCGTGCCAGGTTCACCTCACGGGCGAGCACTTTCAGCTCGCGCGCGCCGTAGTGCGGCAGATCGAGCCGCAGTGTTCCATCGGACCGCACCACGCCGCCCGGGCCGTGCAGTTCGACGTGGGTCTCGAGCGAGTCGAGCCGCCCCGCCAACCGCACCGGTCCGGCGACCGCGCCCCGCAGCGGCAGGGATGGAAAGCTGCCCTTCAGTCCATCGAACGAGAGTGAGTCCGCCACCATGTCGGCGCGGAGGGCGAGGACCTCGCCGCGCGTGTCGAGGTGCAGGGTGCCCTTCACTGTGCTCGGCGGCAGCGCTCCGTCCCGTTGCTCGAGTGTACCCGCGAAATGCGCGTCCTTGAGGGGCCCGTTGAGCGTGCCCGCGGCGTACAAGGTGCCGTGGAGTCGCACGGCGGGCACCAGGCGCGCGACGGTACCCAGGTCCAGGCTCGCCGCGTCGACGGCGAACGCGTGAAACCGCAATTCATCGCCCGACGCGAGGTCCACCTCGCCCTTTCCGCGCAGTCGACTTTCCGGCCACCCCGGCACGAGCGAATCGCGGAACGCCCAATCGGTCTCGAGCGCCAGGGCGTTCCGCGGCCCGGTCGCCACGGTATGCCCCGTGAGTCGCCCGGCAAACGGCAGCGTGTCGAGGAACGGACGGGCGAACTCCAGGTCGAAGTCCTGCGCGTTCAGATCCGCGTCGCGGAGCGCGACGATCCCCGAGTCCGATGCGCTGAATGCGGTGAGGCGACCGGTCACGGTACCCCCCTCGTATGCGAGGCGGAGCGGGTCCAACCCCACCTCCAACACCCGCGGACCGTGCGAGCGCAACCGCACGTCGCCGGACACCACACCGTTCCCCGGCGTGCCTCCGAAGCGACGGTCGATGAACCGCACGTCGCGCAGCGACGCGGAGTCCGCGCGCATGCGGAGATCGAACAAGAGGGTGCCGTGCGGCCAGGTCACCAGTCCGCGCGCGTCTCGGAGCGCGGTGGCAGGGAGCCGCACGCGCGCGAGCTGCACGTCCATCGAATCCCCGCGCACACGCAGACGCCCCGCGACGTCGGCCAATCGGACCGGGGGGTCGAAGCTCTGCACGCCGAGGCGCGTGACATCGATGCGGATCCCGCGCTCGCGCGGCGAAGACACCTGTAACACGCCCAGCTGAGCGTCGAGGTGCTCGAAGCGGCGGATCCTGAGGCGCCCGTTCGGGCCTCCGCTCGCGATCTCGAGGCTCGAGTCCCCCGGCGCCGCCTGCCCCGCCTGGAGTCGCAGAATCACCGTCCCGTCGGTGATCCGCACGTTTCGGAACAAAATGAGCGTGGGAGGCCCGTGTGGTCCGGTGTCCGGCTTCCCAGCAGCGCCGATACGCAGCAGCTCTTCCACGTTCAGCCGTCCGCTGGGGTGCTGCACGATGTTAATCACGGGTTGCTTGAGATCGAGCTCGAACAGCACCACACGTCCGGCCGCGAAGTCGAACGGGTTATAGCTCACCTCGGCTCGTGGCAGCCAGGCGACGAGCGTGGTGTCGGCGTCGAACAGCCGCACGTCGCGCAGCGAGAGGCCAGTGAGCAGGGATCCGTGGACCCCCCCGATCTCCACCGTCCCCGTGAACACCTGCCGTAGCCCGCCCTCGGTCACGCGCGCGAGGAGGTCGCGTCCCGCCTCCGTGCCCACGAGCGATGACAACGCGCCGAGAAACCCCGCGAGCAGTCCCACCAGGGTCCAGAGCGCGGCTCCGAGCGAGCGCCGCACCATTAGAACGCCTGCCCCACCGAGAACTGCACCATCACTCGCCGCCAGAACCCCGGCGGTAGGCCGGGACGGACCAGGCCGCTGGTGAGCGTGAGACTCTTGTTCGCGGTGTTCAGGAAGTACAGCGGGCCGGGCTCCGGCGGGTAGCCATTGTAGGCGGCATCGAGTCGGACCGGGCCGAGCGGCGTGACGAACCGGAGCCCCACCCCCGGGGTGACGCGCAGGCCGCTCACCGTCGTCACGGTATCTCCCCGCTCCCACAGCTGCCCGACATCCACGAACACCCCCAGGCGCACGCGGTCGGGGAGGATCGGAGATGGGAGACGGAGCTCGAGGTTCGCGGTGAAGACCGTGTTGCCCCCCGTGGGGGAGGCTCGGACGTTCCGGTACGTGGTGTCCGTTCCCGAGACGTCGAAGCTATCGGAGACGTATACGCGCGGCCCCAGCTCGTTGCGCGCGAAGCCGCGCACCGAGTTGGGTCCCCCGGCGTAAAAGCGTTGGTCCGGGGGGACGAACTGGACGCTCTGTCCCAGCAAGCTGAGGTGCTGCGGCAGGATGGTCCCGCCTCGGACCCGCCAGGCCAGCACGGTGCGGCGGGACAGGGAATAGTATTTGGAGAACTCGAGCTCGCCTCGATTGAACTCGTATAACGTGTCCGAGAGCACGTAGCGCGAGGCGTGCACGAGCGTCACCCGGAACAGGCTCCCCACGGAGGGGTCGAGGATGGAATTCACGCGACCGCGAGCACCGGTGATCGTCACCGCGCCGAAGGCCCGCGATTTCGTGAAGAACGCCTGATCGGCAAGATTGCATACCGTGAGGATCAGGCAGAACGCCACCGGGTCGGCCGTGGTCCGTCCCACCGAATAGCTGTACCCCAGCGTCACCGGTACGTCGCGCCGGGCGTTGAGCGTCAGCGCGACATTCGCGCCGATGGCCTGACGCGTGTAGGCATTGAACTCCGAGCGTCGCTCGGCGAACACGCCGAAGGTGGCCGTGTGCCGCGGTGAGAAGAACGTGGGCTGGCGCAACGTGATGGCGACGCTGTAGTTCGCCGTGTCCGACGTGGGATCCGACAGCAAGGGCCTGCAGACGTTCTTGCGGAACCCCCAGTCCGTTGGGACGCCGACGCCGATCTTCGACAACTGTGCCGTCACGTCGAGCGCCCGGGCGCCCCCGAAGAAGTCATACGCCGTCCAGCCCGTCTGCACGCGAAAGCAATCGAGAGACCCATAGCCCGCCCCGACGAGCACCCGATGGAGCGGCGCTTCGCTGACCCGCACGAGTACATCCACGGTGGAGTCCGCACTCCCCGCTTTGGGCACCGTGTCCGCGAGTCCGACGCTGACGGACCGAAACATGCCGAGGCCGTACAGGTCACGCTGAGTCTGATACAGCTGATCCAGCCGAAACCAGTCGTGCGGGCTGACCGACAGCATCTTGCGCACCGTCGCGGTGTCCACGCGCTCGGCACCCGTGATCGCTACCATGCCGATGCGCACCCGCCGACCCGGAACCCCCTCGAGCGTGGCTCGCGCCGCGAGCGCCGCCACGTCGACGTCGAAGCTCTTGAGCACGTCAGAGTACGGGTACCCGCGGTTTTGAAGCCACGCGACCACGGTGTCCGCGGAGGCTTGAAACAGAAACCGGTTGAACGGATCACCCACCTGGAGGGGGAGCGCGCGTTTCAACGCTCGAACATCGAGGACCGAGTCCAAACCACTCACGTCGAGGCTCCTCAGGCGCACCGGCTCACCTTCGTAAATCCGGAAGGTGACGTAGACATCGCGATCCTCGCGGCGGACCAGCGTATCGACGACCGCGTTCATGTACCCACTCTGGCGGTACAAGAGGAGCAGCCGCACGACGTCCCGCCGGAACTCGAGCTCGTCGAAGTAGCGCTTTTCCCCGAGGCCGGTCCATCGAAGGAAGGGACTGGTCGCGAAGGCGCTGGAATTGGTCGTGGCGATCGCCGCGGTGAGCGTGTAGTCGTCGATGGCGTGATTGCCCTCGAAGGAAAGCCCGCGCACCACCCGCTGCGACTCCTGCTGCGCGGCGAGCGGGGCCAGGGGGGCCAGGGGGGCCAGCGTGACCGCGACGAGCGCGGCCACGAGCGGAAGCAACGAGTGCGCGCGCAATTGACGCGGTTGGGATGCCTCCGTATGTTGGCTACCCCCCTCCGCACTGTCAACCTTTTCGACACCTGACCCATGCGAGCGCCCTCCCCTCTGAGCCTCCGTCTGGTCACCGCCGTTTTCGCGACCACGCTCGCGTGTCGCGGTGGCTCCGGCTCTGGGCGCGCGATGCTTTCGTACTACGAGTCCTACGACCCCCGTTCCCTCGATCCCGCCCTGTCGACCGACGTGCCGACGGGTGAGATGGTCACGCTCGCCTACGACGGTCTCACGCAGTTCGACGCGGACGGCCGTCTACAGCCGGCGCTCGCCGATCGCTGGGCGGCGGCTGGGGACGGGAGTGGCCGGCGCTACATCTTTCACCTGCGAGCGGGGGTCAAGTTCCACGATGGCACTCCTCTCACCGCAGCCGCTGTGCGCGCGAGCTTCCTGCGGGTGCTGGACCCCGCCACGAGGGGGGGGCGCCCGTGGCCACTCTACCCGATCGCGGGGGCCGAAGCCTATGCCGCGGGTCACAGTCGCGACGTGCAGGGGATCGAGGTCCTGGGAGATTCGGCCGTCGCGTTCACCCTTGCCGAGCCCCTGGCCATCTTCCCGAAGTTCCTGGCGATGCCGGTCGCGAGCGTGGTCCCGGCCTCACCGCCGGCCGGCCTGGGAGAGCATCCGGTCGGGACCGGGGCGTGGCGGTTGGTCGCGTGGCAACACGACGACTTCCTGCGGTTCGCTCGCAACCCCGGCTACTGGGGCAGCTCCCCGGTGGCCGACACCCTGACGGTACGCATCATCCCGGAGCCGCTCACGCGGGCGGCCGAATTCGAGGCGGGCCGGCTCAGCGTGCTCGAAGTGCCGTTTGGCGAGACGGCCCGCTGGCGCCAGGAGCGACGCGGCGAACTGGTCGAGAAGCCCGCACTGCGGGTGGTTTACGTGGCCCTCAACAACCGCCGGGGCCCGCTGCGCGACGTGCGGGTCCGCCAGGCGATCAATCAGGCGGTGAACGTGCCGGAAGTCCTTGCCACCGTGTACGGCGGGCGGGGGATTCCGGCCCGCGGCGCGATTCCGCCGGCACTGTCGGGGAGCGACACGACGCGCTCGCGGTATGTCTACGACCCTGCCGCGGCGCGAGCGCTCCTCGCGCAGGCGGGCTATGCGAACGGCATCGACGTACAGCTGTGGCGGACCGCCGCCAACGTGGAGCTGTCGCGCGTCGCCCAGGCGATTCAGGCCCAATTGGCGGCGGTCGGGGTGCGAGTGGAGCTCGTCGAGCGGGATGCCTCGAGCCAACGGGAGGCCGCCCGCAAGGGCGAAACGGATATGGTGATCCTCGACTGGTGGGCGGACTATCCGGACGCCGACAATTTCCTCTACCCCCTATTCTTCTCCGGCAGCTTCGGCCCCGGCGGCAATTACGCGTTCTATTCGGACGTCGTGACGGACAGCATGATCCTGCGCGCGCGCCGCACGACGGACGACGCGGCACGCACCACCCTGTACCGCCGCATCGACGAGCGCGTGTATCGGGCCGCCCCCTGGCTGTACCTCTGGTTCCCCACGGACTTGTGGGCCCGGCGCCCGGAGCTGTCCGGATGGGATGTGCCGGTGATTTTCAACGGGCAGCGCTGGACCCGGGCACAGGTCACGCCGCGGTGATCCGGTTCATCGGACGCCGCCTCCTGGCGACGGTGCCGACGCTCCTCGGCGTGCTCGTGGTCGCATTCTTCCTCTTGAACGTGGCACCCGGGGACCCGGTCGCCGCGATGGTGGGAGAGCGGGCCGACGCCGCCACCATCGCCCGGCTGCGCGCCGACCTCCATCTCGACGACCCGCTCCCCGCGCAGTTCGGGCGCTACCTGTGGGATGCCGTCCGGGGCGACTTCGGCCGGTCGTACATCACGCAGCGCCCGATCGCCCGCGACCTGCGCGAGCGGTTCCCGAAGACGGTGCAACTCGCCCTCGCGGCGATGGCGTTCGCGGCGGTCGGCGGCATTGCCCTCGGTGTCGTCTCGGCCATCCGGCCGGGCGGGGCGGTCGACCGCGCGGCCATGCTCCTCTCCTATATCGGCGTCTCGTTCCCGGTATACTGGGTGGGGCTGCTCCTGATTCTGCTGTTCGCGGTGATGTTGCGGTGGCTTCCGCCATCCGGGTCGGGCGGGCTGGCGTACCTCGTGCTGCCCGCCCTGACCCTGGGCATGCGGTCGGTGGCCTTCCTGGCGCGCATGACGCGCGCCGCGATGCTCGAGGTGTTGTCCAGCGATTTTGTCCGGACGGCTCGGGCGAAGGGTCTG
>DATLVU010000052.1:0-95187 GCA_035577025.1 Gemmatimonadales bacterium | reverse complement strand
GTCGGCCACGGACATCTGGTAGCCGCGTGTGAGCCAGCGGAGCGACGCCTCCACGCGATCGGGGGTCTGGCGCAGCCCTTCCCGACCGGGGTCCTCGCCGAGCTGCACGAGCATGTCGCGGACGAGCGTCTCGAACGGCGTGGGTCCATCGAGCTGGGGCGCGTGGTCCGGCTGGGCGGGCGCGGGCAGCGGCGGCGTCGCCGGCTCGAGGTGCCCTTCGTGAAAGCCATGACGGCTGGCGGACTTCATCTTGTCGCGTCCCATGATCGCTTGTTAGCCCTCCAGTCCAGCGCTTATCTTCGGCGCACGTGAAGCTAAAGGTACTCGCTTTTCTGTCCGGGGCGGGAGGCACGGCGCTCTCCGCCCTGTGGACATTCCCGAGCATCCTCGCGTCCGCGTTTCTCGTCACCTGGGGCGCGGAGGCCGCGCAGTTCCTCATGTCGCAGGGCCTCGCCCTCGCGATTCTGGCGTGGCTGCAGACGCTCCCCGAGTTCGGCGTCGAGGCAGTGATCGCGTGGGACGCCGGACGAGACCCGCAGCGCGCGCATCTCGCGATCGCGAATCTCACCGGCGCCATCCGGCTGCTGCTCGGGCTCGGGTGGCCGATGATCTACTTCGTCTTCGCGACCGCCGGTCGCAAGACGGCCACCCGGCGGCTGCCGGCGATCCGCCTCGCGCGCGAACACGCGGTCGAGATCGTCGGGCTCGTCCCGCCGCTCCTCTATTTCGGCGTGATCCTCCTGAAGAGCAGCTTCACGTGGATCGACGCCGTGGTGCTGCTCGCGCTCTATCTCGGCTATCTGTGGGTGCTGTTCCAGAATCCGCCCCACGTGGCCGAGAACATCGGCGAGGCCCCGCTGGTCTCGCGCTGGGCGTACAATCAGCCCGGCTGGCGCCGGCCGCTCGCGATCGGTGGTCTGTTCGGCGCCGGGGGACTGCTGCTCTACATCACCGCGCATCCGTTCCTCGAATCCATGCTCGCAGTCGCCGGTCTACTCGGCGTGAGCCAATTCGTCCTCGTGCAGTGGGTCGCGCCGTTTTTGTCGGAGTTTCCGGAGAAGGTGTCGGCGTTCTACTGGGCGCGGCGCGTCACCCACGCACCGTTGGCGCTCATGAACATGGTGTCGAGCAACATCAACCAGTGGACCGTGCTCGCCGCCATGATCCCGCTGGTGTACGGCTATTCGACTTTACGTCACCACGGGATGTGGATGGATTTCCATTTCGACGAAGCCCAACGGCTGGAGATCCTGCTCACGCTCTTGCAGTCCGGCCTGGGGCTCATGGTCCTTGCGAACATGGAATTCGACGCGCGTGATGCCGGCGTGTTGTTCGTGCTGTGGCTGGCGCAGTTTCTGCGGCCTAGCCTGCGCGACGAAGTCGCGATCGTGTACGCGGGGTGGATGGTGATCCTCGCGATCGAGTTCGCGTTCGGCCGGAAGCAGTTACTCGCGCCGAAGTATTTCTGGCAGACGGTGAGAAAAAGCGATCGGCCGGCACCGCCATAACGCGGCCCGGCCGACCGGTGCGACAGGAACGGAGAGGATTATTGAAGCCCGAAGGTAATGACTGGTCCCTCACCATGGCGTCTGCCTTCCCCACGCGGGGGCATGACATCGGTCACAGTATCTGGGTCCACGATCGAGCCTGTTGGCTCAATAATTCTTCTCCCCGTCCCTGGTAGTAGAATACTGCCTGGACGCGAAACGTCAATCTGGAGAGAACGGCATGAATGTGACGCTCGTCGCAGCGGCCGCCCTGCTCGCGTTGTGGGCCGTGCTGGTGTTCGCCTTCCACATCGGGACCGGTTCGGTCCACATCCTGTACGCGGCCGCCGCGATCCTGTTCGCGCGGCGGGTGATCGTGGGCGCGCCGAAATTCCTGTCCTGACGAGCTAGGAGCCGAACGAGAGCCCGGCGGTGACGGGAACGAACCGCAGGGCGGTACCGGGCAAGTGAATACTGACGTACCGCGACTCCGCGAAGGCGTGGATCCCGCCAACGGCGAAGGACGCACCCAGACCGGCTCCCCAAGCAAATTTCGTCGCGGAGCCTCCATTGACGTCCACGTTGAAGGCACCCGCTCCGGCCAGGACATACGGCCTGAGGCCGGGCACGGATGTCGGGATGTGCCAGACCAGGTCCGCCGTGCCACCGGCCAGCCTAGTGTTCCCGGTTGACGGGGCTCTCTGACCCGTGCGGCTGTACATCCCATCCACGCGGACGTCGATCGGCGACTCAGGGACGTCGATCTCGACTTTCCCGAGCACGTGCCAACCGGCGTTATCGGTCGTGTGGTATTCACGTAGCGGCAACGTCAGGCCCCCGCCGAGCCCGAAGCGCGCGCTCTGGGTCGTCCCCATGGACACACCAACGACGGTCGCAACGGCTACCGCGGCCGCCACCTGCCGAACCCGGTTCATCACTACGCCTCCTCGGGAAATGTTCGGATCTGGGGCGCGCTCCATGATTGGTGAATTCGCCTTCATGGCGCAAGCCAGATGCCCCAAGACGGTATCCACGGGGACGGCGGTGTACGCGACATCAACTCCACACTCCGCACTCAACTAGATCTCCCAGTTCGAAAACAACACGCCGCGCGGTGGGTGGGGCTCGGCGTAGCCCTCATAGGTCATCCTCAAATCGGTCCAGCGTACGCGGTACCCTCGCGCCACTAGGTGACGGAAGGCGTCCGTGAAGCGCGTCTGGCAGCGGACCGCGACTCGGCGGATGCCCGCGCGGGCCGCGGCGGCTTCGGTCGCGGCGATCGCGGCGTCGAAGGCGCGCTCGTCCCGGGCCGCGAGCTTGAGCACGCGCACCTCGTCGCGCGGGCGCCCTTCCGCGAGCGGCGCGGAGTGCCACAGCACGAGCGCCGCCAGGGCGTCATCGCCGTCGACCAGGGAGGTGTCACCCAGGCCGAGCTCCGTCGTGAGCAAGATCTCGCGGGTAAAGTCGTAACCGAGAGCGAGTGACCCGACGAGCCGGCGTCCCGCCTCGAGCGCTTCCCCACCGGCGGAGCCTTTGCGCTGCGACAGGAGGGCCGGGGGCTGGTGCCCGCGCGTCGGGATGTCGTTCGTCAGGGTCACCGTCAGGTGACCCGGTGAGAAGCCGAGGCGCGCGTAGAAGCCGATGTTCTCCACGGTCCGCGGCATGGTCTCGAGCCCGAGGGTCGTCACCCCCTGCGCGAGCAGCCAGTCGACGGCGGTCTGCACGACGGCCTTGCCGACACCGGCGCCCTGGCGATCCGGCCGCACGGCCAGGGGGCCCATCCACCCTTCCGCTCCGGAGCGGTGCGCGATGTTGAACGCCACCACCTGTCCCGCCTCGTCCCGCCACACCATCGCGCCCTCGCCCGCATCGAGGAGCGCGTAGCGCCACACCTGAGGGTTCAGGTGGGGCACTCGGACTCCCACGAGTCCGTCGCGCCGGTACCGGTCGGTGAACGCGTCGGCGAAGACGCGGTTCAAGCCTTCGGTGTCGCGCTCCCCCGGGGCCTCCGGCCCGTACACCTGGCGGTCAGGCAGCCACGCCCGCATCGGCGGCTCCCAGGGTTGCGGTGTCGTCTCTCGCCACACTCGTTCCGCGCGCCGGGTCGAAGTCCACGCGGATCACGCGGTCGAGACCCTCACGCACCTGCTCGATATGCGTGATGAGCACGACCTGCGGAAACCGGTCCGCGAGACGGCGCAGCAGGCCCACCACGTGCTGCCGGCGGCTCTCGTCGAGCGACCCGAAGATCTCGTCGAGCACGAGCAACGAGAGAGGCTGCCCCGCCCGCTCGGCGATCATCTGGGAAATCGCGAGCCGCAGGACGAGGCTCGTGATGTCTTCTTCTCCGCCGGAGATGACAGGTTTGGGCACGCCGCCTTCCAGCACAGCCACGGCGTAGTCCTCGGTGAGCTCGAGCTCGTCGTAGCGACCGTCGGTCAGGTCAGAGAGGAAGCCGGAGGCGAGCTCGGCGATTTCGGGCCGCATGCGCGCGTTCAGCTCGCCCCGCAGGTCCGAGAACGCCCGATCGAGCTCGTTGTGGAGCCGCTGGCGGGCCTTGAGCCCGCCGATCTGCCGCTCGCGTTGCGCGCGCTCCGCCTCGCGCCGCTTGGCGTCTCGCACGTCGTCTTCGGCGCGGTTCAGCTCGCCCCGCGCCTCGACGACGGCGAGCTCGGCCTCGCGAAGCGCGCCGACCGCGCGGTCGTAGCGATCCTTTGCTTGAGTGTATAGGGTGTCCGAGAACCCCTCCGCCCGGACGGCGGCAGTCAGCTCCGCCACGCGGCGTTCGCTCACGGAGAGCTGCTGCTCCGCCTGCTCGGCGTCCCGCACCAGGTGCTCGGCGCGCCGGGCGCGCTCTTCGAGGGCCGCCGCCTCGAGCGCGATCGGCTCGAGCTTCGCCAGCTCTCCCCGGACCGCGTCATGGCGCTTCGGATCGTAGCCCACGGGCCGGGCGGTGAGCCGGCCCTCGAGCTCCTTCGCCCGCCGGCGGGCGTCGGCGAGCTCCACGCTCGCGCGGTCTCGCTCCTCGACCTGCGCCTGCAGCTCGCCCGCGCGCCCGCTCGCCCGGCGGCTCTCCTCGAGCACTCGGTCCCGCTCGGCCTCGACGTCGAGCACCCTGGCGGGTGGCTGCGCGAGCTGCTCAAGGCGCTGGCGAAAGTACTTCCCGTCGCCGGTGATGACTTCGAGCTGCGAGTCGAGGAGCGCGAGCACCGCCGCGTACTCCGCGCCGAGCGGCCGCTTGCAGGTGGGGCACGTGCCGTCGGGGCCGAGTTTCACGATCTGATCGCGCTGCTCCTTCACCTCCTCGTACAGCTTGAGCAGCTCGGTGCGTTTCGTCTCCGCGTACTGACGATCGCGGACCCACGCGGTCCGCTCCTCCTCGACGGCGCGCTCGGCCGTCTCCAGGCGGTCGTGCAATTCCCGCGCGGCGGCCATCGCCCGTACCAGGGCGTCAGCCACGTCGCCGAGCTCGGTCATGCGACGCTCCAACGTGCCGGCGGCGCGCCGCAGCTCGGCCAGCTGCGCCTCATCCGCCCGCCGCGCCGCGGCCTCCCGCTGCAGGCGCTCGAGCGCCGCCAGGTCTTGCTTCAAGCGGGTCACCGGGGCCAGCTCGGTCTCGAGCCGGCGCAGCTGCTCCCGTGCCGCGAGCGCGTCGGCGAGCTCCTTGTCGAGCCGCTGGAATTCCTGGCGGGACGACACGACCGCCTGCTCCGCCATGCGGCGCTCGCCGTCGAGGGACAACGTGCGCTCGCGCCGGGCCACCCACTCGTTCCAGCGCGGCTCTTCCCGCTTGAGCCCTTCCTCGGCCGCTTTGCGCGTCGCGTCGGCCCGTTGGGCCGCCGTCCGCGCGGCCTTCAGCCGCTGCTCGGTCGCCTGCCGCTCGGACGCGAGCGCCGCATCATCCGGGAGGCCCGCTTCGAGGCCCCGGACCTCCGCCGCCACGGCGTTCCGCACTTCGCGCACCCGCTCCTGCGCCTCCCGCAGGCGCTCGTACCCCAGGACGCGCGACAGGAACGCCGCGCGCTCGGTCTTGCCGAGTGCGGACATGACGGCGAGCTCTTTCTGACCGGTGAAGTACGTGTTGAAGAACTCGTCGTGCGACATGCCGATCGTGCGCTCGAGCTTCTCGGTGACCGCCTTGAGCGAATTCGCGACGAGCTGACCGTCCTGATGCAGCGCGGCGGTCGTCAAGCCGCGTGTTACCCGGTACTCGTGCGCGCCGAGCCGGAATTCGAGATCCACTTCGACGCCGGCACGCCCCGGGGCGCCGAGCCGCCGGATCGAGTCCTTGTCGCCCCGCACCGCCTGCGTACCGTAGATCGCCCAGGCGATCGCTTCCAAGATCGTGGTCTTGCCGGAGCCGTTCGGGCCCACGATGCCGGTGATCCCCGGACCGAACTCGAGCTCGGTATCCGCGTGCTGGCGGAAGTTGACGAGGCGGAGCCGGAGGAGCTGCATCAGCCGGCGTCCTCCTCGCTGCCTGGCCCCACGTACTCGACGCCAAGCCGCACGAATTCCGCCCGGTCCAGGTCGGCGTCGAGCGGCCGATGCTCGAGGAACGCTCGTACCGTGTCGGGGAGCGCCTGCCGGCGGCCCCCTTCTCCCAGGATGCCCGCTCCGTCCGCCCGCGGCACCTCCGGACGGCGCAGATCCAACTGGTAGTGCAGCGCGCGCGCCTTGAAGCCGCGGATCGCGGTATGGTCCAGGTCACGCGCGGTTCCCCGCGACACGTCGAACACCAGCTGCCGAACGATCTGGTCATCGATCGGCGGCTTCACCCGGGCCACCGCATCCTTGATGCGCTCGTCCAGCTCCTTCGGCGTCAGTCCCTGGCCATCGATGGACGGTAGGTCGATGTGGCGGCGGGCCGCCACGATTGGTCGGGGAGTCACGCGGGCGGCGGGCAGATCGACCAGCAGGTAGCACTTCCCGGAGCGATTCCGCTCCGCCTCGTCCTGCAACTGACCCCAGGGATTGGGACTCACGTACTCGAGGCTGCCAGCATACCACGCGTTGTCCGCCATCTGCTGGGCCACATGGTAATGACCGAGGGCCACGTAATCCCATTGCGCCGGGGCCAGATCGTGCTGTTCGAGGAGCGCTCCGCCGTACTCCACGGTGCCGCGTTGCTCACCCACGCCGGGAAGGTTCCCGTGGACGAGCAGGACGTTGCGGGTCGAGCCGCGCGACGGCCGGAGTGCCGGCCGGTCGGGCTGCATCGCTGCCTGATGTGGAACCGCCAGCACGGAGCAGTCGAGCTTCGAAAAGGTCAAGTGCTTCGCCTCATCGACGACGACGTCCACTCCGAGGGCTTCATACAGCCGCAAGATGGTCCCCGTCTCGACCGAACGTGGTGTGTCGTGCTCTCCAGCGATCATCACGATTGGGGATTCTGGAAGACCGGTCCGCAGCCGATGCAGCTGCTGGAAGAGAAACAAGATCGCCGGATTGGTCGGCCGAACCGAATGGAAGATGTCGCCCGCGAGGAGGATCAGGTCGGGGCGCTGCTCCAGGAGGTCGTCCACCGCGCGCCGGAACGCGTCCGCGACGTCCGCCTCGCGCTGATTGCCGCCCCGGGGCGTCTGCCGGTCGTACTGGCGGAAGCCCAGATGAAGGTCGGCGAGGTGGGCGAGCTTCAGTGGTGTCACTTCCCCCCGGTGAGCTGCAGCGAGAACTGTCGCGACAGGTTGGTCACCTGCGGCTCACCGGCGCGGCCGCGATCCTCGACCCGCATGTTGCCCCCCACCGTCGAGCGAATGGGAATGCCCCTGGAGAGAGAGTACACGCGCTCGCCCGTCAGCGCGCCCGAGACCCGAACCGTGTGGGTCTCGGGCACCCCGCCGCTACTCTCCTTTATGGAAACTGGGTTTCCGGGAAACGTGCTTTGGACGCTCACGACCACGTTGGTATCGGGTCCCGTCACCTGAATTTCCTTGACGGTGAATCGCGTCCGCATCGGGATCGCCGCGCCCACGCCCACCGCCTGGCTCCCCGAATCCGCATCGGCGCTCCAGGAGTCGCCCACGCCCACCGGCGCGTCGGGCAACGGCAGCGCGGTCCCCTTCATGCTGCGTTCCAGCTGATCGGCGATGGGGGAGGGCTCGCCGTCGAGACCGGTGAAAGCGGCGCTCACGACGCGCCCGCGGTCGTCGAACACCACCCGGCTCTTGAGCCCGCGCATCCGGTCGAGCGCGGGCGCGTAACCGCCGGGGAGAATCGTCATCGAATCGTAGGAGACGGTCACGGCCGTACCGCCCGCCGTGGGTCCGGTGACGGTCTGCGTATAGTGGATCTGCAGTATGAGGTCCTGTCCCGGCGCCGGGCCCGCGGCGCTCTCCATGGACCAGGACGTTCGCTGCTCAAGGGCGTAGTGAAACTCGGCGCCGGCCGGTGGGCGGTATCGCAGTGTCACCTTCGGCCCACCCCCTGACCGGCAGCTAGTCCAGGCGACGATGGCGGTCGCGGCGAGTACGAGAGGACGGCAACCGATCATCGCGGGCTCCAGTCGATCAGTAGGGTTCGTCGGAGATCGGGTTGAGGGGTGGCACGCTCTCACGCACTGGCATGGGAGCGGCCGAGACGCGGGCTCCGAGCAGTTTCTTGAAGTGGGCGAACGCGTCGTGGGGTCGCGCTTGCCGGGTCAGGGCCAGGGCGCGGCGCACGTCCTCCTCGCGCCGATCGGCGATCAGGTCCTTCACCAGGTTCGGCCGGACGCGGACGTCGAGCTTCACGAGCTGACGAACGACGGCGTCCTCGAACGGCAGGTCGGCGGCGGGCGGGAAGCGGTCGACGCCGTCCCGCCCCCTCAACACGGCGGGCCGTGGGAAGCGCACGAAGATCGGCTGGGTGAAGTGCGGATGGCGCACCATGAGCTCGCCGATGGGCAGCGTGGCCAGCTTGATCTTCGTGGCGGGCGAGAGCACCTGGTAGCCCGGTGTCGCGAGCTCGTCGGAGTCCATGCGGCCGAACACGATGGTCCCGGCGTTTCCCACCACGCGCCGATGCATCTGCGAGCGGAATTGCTCGGCACCGAACAGCACGAGGCCAAGGTAACGCCCGCGCTCGGAGATATCGAGCAGCATCTTCTTGACGTAGGTGTCCGGCCCATCGGCGGGCGCGTACTTGTTCAACTCGTCGACGAACACCACCACCGCATCGACACCCAGATCCCGGCGCTCGAGATATTCGCGCAGCTTGGACACCACACGGGCGAACACGAGGTCCTGGCCCAGCGGGTCGACGTTGGCGACGTCGACGACGTAGACGGCTCGATCCTCGAACCCGCCCCACGGCAGGTCGCTGGACGGCCCGTCGTCGGTCACGAGCCCCTTGGCGCGCGTGGAGATGTTCGACAGACGGTTGCGCACCTTGCGGATCGTCGCGATGTGGTGCGTGCGCCAGGTGTCGCTCCGTCCCCCACCCCCCTCGAGGCCGTCGAAGATGGCGCGAAACAGCCGCTCCAGGTCGGCGAACGTCACGACGCGATGCGTGCCCCCGAAGCCGTCGTCGAACTCCCGACCCACCACGCGGTCGGACAGGAAGTCGATGAACGCATCGGCCTTCGCGTCGATGTCGTCGCGGTTGAGGAGCACCTCGGCATAGTCGAGCACCTCGCGCAGGCCCCACACGAGCGGCTCCACCGCGCGTACGAGGTCGGGGTGGGTGCGGAGAGTATTCAGGTTCACCCCGTCGGATTTGAACGGTGCATAGTAACGCACCCGCTCGAACGCCTTCGGCTCCACGCCCAGCCGATCGTACCTCCGCAGGTCCTGCTCGTCGAGCGTACCCGCCTGATCGAGAAAGCACAGGTCCGGACCCTTCACGTTGAAGCACACGGCCGCGATCCGGCCTTTGTGTGAGGGGAAGTGCTCGAAGATCGACGCCAGGAGGAACTCCACGGCACTCGTCTTGGTGGCAAGACCCGAGACGCCCGAGATGTTCAAGTGCGCGGCCTCGGGGCCGAGCAGGAAGTCGGCGTCCAGGTAGACGGGCGCCTCGAGGCCGCCCGACGTGTAGAGCCCGACGGGAATCCCCCTCGGCTCCGCGCCGCCGAGATAGGCGTCCATGCGGAGCGCCTGGGCGACGTCCGCATCCGTGGCCACGTGCACGCGCCCGAGCGGTACCGGCTGCAACGGCTCTTCCGGCCGCTGCCGGAGCACCGCCGCGGTCCACAGGCGGATCTCCTGTCGCGCCGTCGGACTCTCGGCCGCGCGGGCGGGATCTCCTTCCGCGCCCACGACGTCGTGGAGGGGCGTGACGAGGTCGGAGTATGCAAACCCGTCGGTGACCACGCCGTAGACGACGCGCCCCACTCCCTGCTCGTCGCTCCCGCCCACAGTGTCTTCCTCGACTGTGACGATCGCACCAATCCCGATGCTCGTTTCCTTCGCGGTCCAGAAGTGGAATTGGTGCGGGGTCGCGGGCTTCTGCTCGGTGGCGACGACGCGGCCGATGGGGGGAGGGGCGGAATCGCGTCGCTCGATCACGATCCGGTCCTCGGGAGGCGGGAAACGGGATACGGGACAACGTCGCGCGGCGCGCGCGCTCTCAGATAGGTCTCCACGTCATGGATAGGGTAAAGTAACCGATCCCACCGGCGGTCGGGGGTGGCGAGCGGCGCGCGCTCGCGCACGAGCCACGCTGAGAGCGCCGAGGCCGTTGCAACCGTGTCGGGGTGCGCGCGCGCCTCCAATCGGATCAAGCCGTAGAGCAGGTCGTTCCCCTCCCAGGGCCAGAGGCGGAGGTACCACGAATGGATCTCGCGGCGCGCGCCCCGGCTCCTCGGGCGGAACACGCTGGTGCGATGGTCCGCCGGCAAAGTGAGCGCCCGCTCGAGCTCCACGCCCTCGAAGTACTGTGCCCCGTGACTCTTCACGACGCCGAGCGCGCGAGGATGCGCGGAGAGCGCGGCCGAGTCGGAAATGACCCCGTCGATCACGAGCCATTCGCCCGGGGCGAGGGCCTCGAGCCTGCGTTCCGCCACGCGTCGCTCGAGTGCCGCGCGCGCCTTCTCCACCTCGACGCGGGCGGCCGGGAGGGCGCGGGCCGGCTGCCCCGCGTCTTCCGCCGGGATCTCGACCACGCGCACCCCGCCACGCTCGAGCGCGCCGCGCACTGCGTCGGGAAGGAGCTCGAGCCGGGTGATGGCGAGCTCTTCGGCGTCCTCGGCCACGGTGCGGGGCCGGCGATCGGGCCCTCGCCGCCGGATCGCCGCGGCGACGTGGGCGCACACGATGGGCGTGACGCCGGCGTATCCCACCACCCGCCACAGCTCGATGCCGTCGAGGAACTCGACCGCGCCGGGAGCGAGCGCTTGAACGCCCGCGAGGGAATGCGCTCGAAGCTCCGGCTCTTCGATGGGATCGGCGCCGGTGAACGTTTCGATGTCGGTACGACCGAGGCTCGCCTCGGGCACCGCGGACGCGGGAACCGCGCCGGCCGCGAGCACCGCCTCGACCCAGGAGCGCGCCACGATCAGCGCGTCCGGAGGGCCCAGCCGAGGTAGGTGACGCTCAAGTCATCCGTGAGCACTCGGCGGCCGCTGCCGTCGCCCGCGCGCTCCACGCCTTTCATCTCCTGTACGACCATGTCGTTCGCGGCGAGCCCGTCCGTGAGCTCGCCCGGCGTGATGAAGCGGGCGAAGTCGTGGAATCCTTCGGGCATGCTGTGCTGCACGTATTCCTCTTCCCAGATGATCCGCAGGAACCCGGCGATCGTGCGATTGTGCGTGAGGAAGCCCAGAGCCCCTCCGGGGGCCAGCACCTGCGCGATGGCGGCCAGGGTGCGATCCAGGTCGTCGACGTGCTCGAGCACGTCCACCGCGAACACCTGATCGAACGTGCCCTCGAGACCGCTCCCGCTCAGCTCCTCCGCGGTGCCACGCCGGTAGTCGATGGCGAGCCCGGAGCGGCGGGCGTGCTCGCGCGCCACGGCGAGCGATTTCTCCGACGGATCGATGCCCGTGACGACCGCGCCCTCCGCCGCGAGCGTCTCGGCGAGGATCCCTCCCCCGCAGCCGACGTCGAGCGCCCGCTTGCCGCCGAATCCGCCGAACGCCTCCCGCAAGTAGTCCACCCGGGCCGCGTTCAACTCGTGGAGGCCGGCGAACGGTCCGGCCTCGCTCCACCAGACGCCCGGGACGCGATCGACCAGGCGCTCGTACTTCTCGGGCTCGGGGAGGCCGCCGAGGCGGGGGAGCTGATCGGACATCGGAAACAATCTAGGGCGATGGTGGAGGTTGGTGGAGGATGGTGGAGGATAGTGAAAGTGCTAGCGGGCAAGCGCCTTGTAGAGTCGCCAAGTCAGGAACCGGGCCCGGTTCTGTTGATCGTTTAGGGCTGACCAATCCCCCTCAGGCAGTAACCCCGCCTCCGACGCAAACCGCAGAGCGTACCCGACCTCGGTCAGTGAGGGAGTGCAATGTCGAGGAAGCGACGGAACTCCTTGGTACTCTTGCGCGAGGAGCCCTCTACGATGTTGGCGGCGGCCGAGAAGGCCGCTCGGCGGGTACGGAGCCATCGGGAGAACCTAGGGAGCGGCGGGGAGTGACGCTCATCGTTTTTCCGCCGACATGATCATCCGACCGCAACCTTCACCAACCTTCACCAACCTCCACCATCCTCCGCTCTACGCGGTCGCCTCCACGTTCGGAAACGGCGGCACGTCGAGGAACCATAAGCCCGCCAGGCGCGAGTTCTTGTCCACCTCGACCAGCAGGCGGTCCGCGACCCGCACCACCGTCGCGGCGCGCTGCCGCCCGACGCGGAGATGAAGCAACGACTCGGACTGGTTTTTCTCCACGGTGAGCGCCGTGTCCACTTCTACCGCCGCGACACCGGGATTGGACTTGCGGCTGGGGAATACCACGCGGCCTTCCTTGGCCGACTCGGGAATGGCGAGAGCGTCGAGCGTCCGGATGTCGTCGGGCCAGGTGACGACGTCCACCCCGCGCAGGCACCCGCCGGCGACGTCGATGACGACGAACGAGCCGTCACCGCCCTCCAAGTCCACGGTGCCGTTCAAGCCGCTCGCCTTCCCCGCGCCCTTGCAGGCGACGGAGAGAATGTCCGTCTCGGGATCCCACCGATACGTGACCTTGGGGAGCTTGCCGTCGAGCGGCTCGATCCGGGCTTCGAATTGCATCGCCGACCGCACCTTCCAAGGTCCCAGGGGGGCGGGTAATATAGGCCGCACTTTGGGGAGGGGCTAGCACGATGGAGCGGCGAGAGTTCGTGGCGGCGACGACGGCCATGTTGACGGCGAACGTCAGACGGAACGACGGAACGTTAGACAGCAGACACACCACCGTTCCGTCGTTCCGTCATTCCGTCGCCCTTCAAGAGCCGTCGCTCTCCCCCGCCGTCTTCGCCCGCCGCCTCGAGCGCGCGCAGGCCGAGCTCAAGTTGCGTCGCTGGGACTTTCTCATTGCGACGCCGGGCACGAACTACCAATACCTCATCGGATACAACCCGGGCAGAAGCGAGCGCCTGATCGCGCTCGTGCTCCCCGTCTCCGGCTCACCGGCCGTCGTCTGCCCGTCCTTCGAAGTCGAGCGCATCAGGCGGCACAGCATCATCACCGACGTTCGCGGCTGGGAGGAGCAGGACGATCCGTACGTCCTCGTCGGCGATGTCGTGCGGCGGCTGAACTCCGGGTCCGCGAGAGGCACGATCGCGCTCGAGTCCTCCACCGCGTATCAGTCATCGCTGCGGCTCGCTGCCGCGCTTCCCGGCCGGAAGTTCGTCGACGCGGCGCCGGTGACGGAGCGCCTCCGGGTGATCAAGGCCCCGGAGGAAATCGCGCTCACCCGGCAGGCGATCGTCATCACGCAGGACGCGATGGCGGCGACGTTCGCGCAGCTCGCCGTAGGGACGACCGAAGTCGAGGTCTCACAGGTGCTGTCACACGAGATGGAGCAGCGCGGTGCCCGCGGAGGCGGCCTCGTGCAGTTCGGCCCGTCCAGTGCCCTGCCCCACGGCGGCCCCGCCGGGCCGAAGCTCGAGCGCGAGATGGTCGTGCTGATCGACTGCGGGTGCACCGTCGGCGGCTATCAGTCGGATATCACCCGCACGATCTGGTTCGGCGATCACCCGTCGGATGAATTCGTGAAGGTGTTCAACATCGTCTACGACGCCCAAACCGCCGCCATCGAGCTCGGGCGCCCGGGCACGCCCTGTGAAGAGATGGACCGCGCCGCACGCAAAGTCATCACCGCCGCAGGCTACGGCCAGTACTTCACGCATCGGCTGGGCCACGGGCTCGGCATGGACGGCCACGAGCCCGCGTACCTGGTCGAGGGCAACACGACACCCCTCGAGCCGGGCATGGTGTTTACCGACGAGCCGGGGATCTATCAACTGGGGAAGTTCGGCGTGCGGATCGAGGACGACTGCACCATGACCGAGCACGGCGTGGAGGTCCTGAGTCGCCGCGCCACGCGGCTCTAGCGCTCAGTTTCCCGCAACCACCTCGAACCGAGACTCCAAGCCCTCCACGGAGCTCGGCCCCACGTAAACGCGGAACCAGCCGGGCTCCACGACGAACTTCATGGCCTGATTGTAGAGACCGAGCCGCTGGGATCGGACGGTGAGCTCGACGGTTTGGCTCTCGCCTGGCCCGAGCGCCACGCGGCGGAAATCGGCTAGCTGACGCACGGGTCGCGTGACGCTCGCGACCTCGTCGTGGATATAGAGTTGGACGATTTCGATGCCCGCGCGGCTCCCGGTGTTCGTCAGGGTGACCCGGACGCCCAGCGTGTCCTGCCGTCCCATTTTCGTTGCACTCAACCGAAGGTCGGAGTAGCGGAAGCTCGTATAGCTCAATCCGTACCCGAACGGGTAGAGCGGCGTCGACGGGAGGTCGAGATATTGTGAGGTGAAGTGGTCCGTCGCTGAATAAGGCCGGCCGGTGTTCTTGTGGTTGTAGTAGATGGGCACTTGTCCAACCGAGCGCGGGACCGTGACGGGCAGCTTGCCGCTCGGGTTGACGTCGCCATACAACACATCTGTCACCGCGTGGCCCGTCTCGACCCCCAGGAACCACGTTTCGACGATCGCCGGCACGTGCTCGGCGGCCCACGGTATCGCAAGCGGCCTTCCATTCATCAGGACGAGCACCACCGGCGTGCCGGTGCGACCGATCGCCTCGAGCAGACGCTCCTGGACGCCGGGGAGGTCGAGTGTCGAACGGCTGGAGGCCTCGCCACTCATGCCATCCGTCTCGCCGAGTACGAGGATGGCCACGTCGGACCGGCGGGCGAGGCCGACCGCCTCCGCGAAGCCCGCGGTGGATGTATCGGAGACTGAGCAGCCCCGCGCGTACCGCACTAGCGACCCTTGAGGCGCTCGTTCCTTGAGACCGGCGAGCACCGTCACCACGTCCGTCGGGTCGCCCTTCGCGTGCCACGGCCCGAGTGGGTCTTCGCGACTGGCCGCGAGCGCCCCGATGACGGCCACGCGTTTGGCGCGTGCACTGAGGGGGAGCAGGCCGCGATCATTCTTCAAGAGCACGATCGACTCGCCCGCCACCTGCCGCGCCAGGCGCCGCGCCTCCGATGTGAGCATCACGGTGCGCTCGTGGGCGATATCGGCTCCCCGATAGGGATGATCGAACAGCCCGAGACGCACTTTGGCGCGCAACACACGCCGGACCGCTTCGTCCACTATGGCCTCGGGAACTCCGCCTGCCCGGACTACCGTCGACAAGTCGTCCGCATAGATGTTGCTCTGCATGTCCATGTCGACGCCGGCTTGGAGCGCCAGCGCACCAGCCACCGCGGGGCTCTCGGCTACACCGTGCGCCTGCAACTCTTTCACCGACGTCCAGTCGCTGACCACGAGGCCGCTGAAACCCCACTCGTCCCGCAATACCGAGCTGAGCAACCAGTGATTGGCGGTGCTCGGCACGCCACCGATCTCATTGAAGGAAGACATGATGCTCCCCACGCCCGCCGCGATCGCGGCATGGAAAGGCGGCAGGTAAATCTCACGCAGCGTGCGCTCGGACACGTCGACCGTGTTGTAGTCGCGTCCGCCTTCGGCGCCGCCATAGGCGGCGAAATGCTTCGCGGTCGCGAGCACGTTCGCGGGACCAAGCGAGTCGCCCTGGAACCCCCGTACGCGCGCCGCGGCGAACGCCGACCCAAGCTCGAGGTCCTCACCCGCTCCTTCCGCGATCCGCCCCCAGCGCGGGTCACGGGCGATGTCCACCATCGGCGCGTACGTCCAGTTCACGCCTGCGGCAGTGGCCTCGAGTGCCGCGGCCCGGGCGGTCGCTGCGGCAACGGCCGTGTCCCAGCTGCTGGCCTCGCCCAGCGGAATCGGGAAGACCGTGCGATACCCGTGAATGACGTCGTAGCCGAGCAGCAGCGGGATCTTGAGCCGGGACTCGTCCACGGCCACGCGCTGCGCCTCGTGGGTGTGCGCGGCACCGATCACGCCGAGGAAGCCACCCACCCGACCCGCACGCACCAATGCGAGCTGCGCTGGGCTGGCGGTATCCGCATCGCCGGCGATCACGTTGAGCTGGCCCAGCTTCTCGTCGAGCGTCATGCGGGAGAGGAGCGAATCGACCAGACGCTCGCCGGCGTCCCGCGGACGATCGGGCCGGGTCCACCCGAGGGCGAGTCCGCCAGTCAGGGCGACGACACCGCTCCACCAGGCAAGTCGAGACAATTCAGTCGGAGATCTTCTTGGCGAACCCGATGATCCGATCGAGCGCCTTCTGAATGTTCTCGGACGACGCGGCATACGAGAGACGTACGTACCGATCGTCCCCGAACGCCGCGCCCGGCACTAGGGCCACACCGGTGGTGGTGATCAGCCGGGTGCAGAAGTCGGTACCGCTGATGCCGCCGAAGGAGTCGACCCGGAAAAAGAAGTAGAACGCGCCGAGCGGCTCGACGAACTCGACGCCCGGCAGCTCCTGACGGAACCGTGCGACCACCAGGTCACGACGCTTGCGGAACTCCGCCACCATGCGGATCACGTCCTGCTCTACCCGCTCGTCGCCCAGCGCCGCGGCGGCGGCGAATTGCGCGGGATGATTGGCGCCGGTGGTGGTGTGCGACTGGAGCGCCGCGATCGCCTTGGCCGTGGCGCCCGGCGCGAGCGCGAATCCGATCCGCCACCCCGTCATCGCGTACGCCTTGCTCACACCGGAGATCACCACGACCCGCTCGAGCATTTCGTCCGGGAGATCCAGGAAGGATGGCGCGGGCCCGGTGCCGTAGTGGATCCGCCGGTAGATCTCGTCCGCCACCACCCACACTTTGCGGTCCCGCGCCCACGTGGCGATCGCCTTGATCTCGGCGTGGGTGTACACGGCTCCGGTCGGATTGCAGGGCGAGCAGAGGATCAGGCCGCGGGCGCCGGGGACCACGCGGTCCAAATCGCGGACGCTGACCTTGAGGCTCCATTCCGGCTCGCCCTGGACGAGCACCGGCCGGGCGCGCGCCAGGTACACGATCTGCGGATAGGACACCCAGGCGGGCGCCGGGATCGCGACGACGTCGCCCGGCCCGAACAGCGAGAAACAGACGTTGAACAGGGACTGCTTCGAGCCGTTCGACACCACGATGTTGTCGGCGTTGACGGGACGCCCGCCGGAGAGCAAGGAGAGGTGCTTCGCCGCGGCGGCGCGCAGCTCGAGAATCCCCTCGTTGGCGGGATAGTGCGTCTTCCCCTCGCGGATCGCGCGCACCCCGGCGTCCGACGGAATGGCGGGCGTCGGGAAGTCCGGTTCCCCCGCCCCCAGGTCGATCACATCCTCGCCCGCCGCCTTGCGGCGCTTCGCCTCCTGCGAGATGGCGATCGTCGCCGAGGTCTCGAGGTGCTGCAGGTTGGGCGACAAACCGCTGGGTGGACTCATGGGCGAGAGGATAGCCCTACCGGCCAAGGGCACGCAACCGCGTTGGCGGTTGCCTTCCCGGTCCCCAAGACGTACCATCCCCTGCCATTCGCCCTTTGACAATCGAGGATCGTGTGACGGCAGCTGACGCAAAGGCCGCGCTCGAGCGCGGCCGGCCGGTGGTGCTCGTGACACCGCCAGCCGTGGAGCAGGTCGGAAACCTCTGGGAATTGGTGGGTCCCGCAACGCCAGGGCATGGCCCGGGGGTTTCCCCGCACGTGCTCATCGTGTGCGTCGATCCCGCCACCGCCGCCGAGTGGGCCGCCGTAGCGCCTGCCGAGATGCGCGCTCACGCCGTCACCGGTCTGGCCCGTAGTGCCCAAATCCTCGCTCAAGGCTTGGTTCACGTTCTCGCCGGCGAGGTGAACGACCTCGCCGCGCTCGTCCAACGCTCCGCCTTGAAGCTCGACCAGGTGTCGGCCGTGGTGATCGCCTGGCCCGAGACGATCATCGCGGGTGATCGCGCCGCGACGCTCGACACCATGCTCGCCGAGCTTCGAGATGCTCGGCGCATCGTGCTGAGCTGGAATCCCGCCGCGCTCGCCGACTTTCTGGAGCGGCACGCCCGTCGTGCAGAGCTGGTCGGGACACCCGGAGCGGACGAGAGCGGGAGGCAGCTCCCACCAGTCTGCCGTGCCAGATTTGCCATCGTTCCGTCATTCCGTCGTTCCGTCGCCGTTCATGACACCCTCGATGCGCTCGGCGCGACCAAGGCATTCATCTGGACCGGCGGCCCCATCGCGCCGCCCGATCAACCTCCCGATGCCGTCGTGTGCTCCGCTCTCCCGACCCGCGACGAGCTCGCGACGCTCGCGCGGATGGGCGAGCCGGTGCTGCTTCTCAATGCGTCGCAGCTCGCGTACGCCCGGTCCATCGCGGCGCTGGCGCCGCTCGCGCTCCCGGGCGCGGCGGACCGCGCACGCGATCGCGTCGAGGAGCTGCGCGACCGGGTGGCCCGACGGATCGCGGCCGGCGGCGTGGACGCCGAGCTCGCGCTGCTCGACCCGCTGTTTCAACGGTTCGACCCGGCCGAAGTGGCGGGAGCACTGCTCGCCATGCTCCACGAGCCGCAGGACGAAAAGGAGGAGGCAGCCGCGCCGCTCGCTCCCGATGCGCGCGTCAAGCTCTTCGTCAACGTGGGAAAGCGGGACCGGGCATCCGCGAAGGACCTCGTGGGAGCGCTGATCCGTGAAGCGGGTGTCGCGAAGGCGGACATCGGACGGATCGAGGTGCGGGACTCCTTCAGCCTCGTCGAGCTCGCGCCTCCGGCCGCGCAGCAGGCCGTTCAGAAGCTCGCCGGCGCCATGATTCGCGGGCGCCGGGTGGCCCCGAGGCTCGACCGCAACACCTGACTCGGAACGCGGGCGTCGTCATTCGGTACAATGCGGGTGCCGACCGGAACAACGCGCGTGCAACCCATCGCGCTCAACGGCTACCACGGATCGCCCACGTCTGGGAGCGTCACGATCCATACGTTCGACCGTGAGCAGCGCCTGCGTCGCGCAGTCGCGGGCCTGGGAAAGTGGTGGGGGGTGGCCGTCCTCTGCGTCTTCATCCCGGTCGCGCACTTCATCCTCGTCCCCTCGTTTCTCGCCTACGGCGCCTGGCAATTCTTCCAGCGGGCGGGTACCGTCGAGCTCGCTACCGACGCGCGCGGCACCTGCCCCGATTGTGGCGCCGAGCAGGCGCTCGAGCTGGCCCCGCGGTGGCGCGTCCCTCAACCGGTGACGTGCCGGCACTGCCACCGGGGGCTCAGGCTCTCGTTACCGTCCTAGTCGCTCCGCCAACCAGCGCAGACTCTCGCCCACGTGCGCGTGCCAGTATTTCCAGTTGTGTTGCCCGGGCCATTCGGCGTACGCGTGGGCGATGCCCATGCCCGTGAGCTCGGCGTGAAACGCGCGCGATTGGTCCACCAGACCGTCCTCCGTGCCGACGTCGACGAACAGCGACGGGATGGAGTCGCCCGCGGTCTTGAGGGTGCGGATACGGTGCGCCGGATCGCGCGCTTCCCACGACGCGATCGTGTTGCCGAACGCCGGCGCGACCGAGGGCCACATGCCGCCCCATGCCGCCTGGACGGAATCGATCGAAGACAGATACTGCGCCGGGGCCGCGAAGGGGTGCCGCCCCCGATACAGGGGCGATAACACACCGGAGTGGCTCGCGGCCGCGGCAAACAGATCGGGATGCCCCACCGCGAGCATGACGGCGCCGTATCCCCCCATGCTCAGTCCGGCAATGCCCCGGTGACGGCGATCGGCCATGGTCCGATACGTCGAATCGATGTGCCGGACGACGTCGCCCGCGATGTAGTCATCGTAGCGCGGAGTCTTCACGCAAAACGTCGGCGCCGCGCGATCGCTCCCCGCGCCGCCCGCGCATTCCTCGTACGTACGTGGCCTGACCCAGTTCGTGTACCAGCCGTCATCGCCGTCGGGCATCACGAGGATCATCGCGGGCATTCCGGCGGCAATGAGCGAGTCGGCGATGACATCGATGCCCGCGAGTGCAACCCAGTCCGCCTCGCTCCCCGAGTGGCCATGGAGATAGTAGGCGACCGGAAAGCGCCGCGTCGGGTCGCTCGCGTACGACGGCGGGAGGTACATCAGATAATGTTTGGTGACGCCGAGCGAGGGCACGAAGAAACGCTCGACGAGCACCGTGCCGTGTCGCTCGGCTTGGGGACCTCGCGGAACGACGGCGAAGAGGGCGGCGGCGCCCAGCGCAGCCGCGAGTGGTCGAATCAGCACGAGTCTTTCCCTCGAGTGAGTCAGTTAATTAAACGTCGACGGGCCGCCCAGCGGGGCGGCCCGTGAAGAGAAAACGGAAGACGGCCCACTACTACCCCTTCTTGTTGACCGCCTGCTTGAGCTGCTTGCCGGCGCGGAACGCGGGGGCGATGGACGCCTTGATCTGAATCACGCCTCCGGTCTTCGGGTTGCGGCCCATGCGCGCGGCGCGCTTGCGGGCCTCGAAGTTACCGAACCCGGTGATCTGCACCTTCGCGCCCTTCTTCAGCTCGCCCGCGATGATGCCCTTGTCGTCGAACAGGGCTTCGATCGCGCGGCCCGCGTCGGCCTTCGACATCTTGGTGCGCATGGCCAGCGCCGCGGTCAGTTCGGCTTTGTTCACCGTGTCTCCTTGTGAGGGTCTAGGGCTGAAACCCTTGGAAATCCGCCCCTTTCACGGAGGGGCACCCGAAAACCCGCATAAAACCGCCACAATATGGGGGTATCCCCCGGAAATCCGCAAGATTCGGGCACTTTCGAGCCTCAGGGGGTCACCGGAGGACTCCCACGAGCCACAGGACGATTTGGCGGCAACGACGTAGTCCTGTACCATCGAAGCGGTTACCAGCGTCCGCGGGCACCCTCCACATGGGAAAGGAGATCCACGTGAAGAAGAACCTCGGTATGCTCCTCCTCGGCATTTGGCTCGTACTGCATGGACTCATTCAGGTCGTGAACTTCAGCTTCTCGGGGCTCACCACCGTAATGGCGATCCTCGCGATCCTCTCCGGAGCACTCATCATCGTGGGCCGGTGACTCGTGCCATCGTCGTGTTCGCCGGTATCGCGGCCGCAGCCACGTTGTGCGTCGATCACATGGACAGCATCCCGGCGCTGCTGGTCATCGCTCCGGGATACGTCGTGCAGGCGTGGCTGTTCGAGCGACATCACGCGCTAGGTGGCCTGGGCTATCGGCTCACCATGATCGCCGTGTCGGCGCTATTCTGGACCGTGCTCCTGCTTGGCATCGCAGTAGGATGCAAGCACCTCGTCGCTCGTTTTGCGAATCGTCAGGAATCCTGATGCCACCTACGCGCGCCAACGGCAAGATCTGCTACGTCGAGCTCCCGGCGATCGACGTCCGTCGGTCGGCGGATTTCTACCAGAAGGTCTTCGGCTGGACCATCAGGCGCCGCGGGGACGGCAGCACCGCGTTCGACGATACGGTCGGCGAGGTCAGCGGCAGCTGGGTCGTCGGCCGGCCGCCGTCGTCACAACCCGGCGTGTTATTCTATATCATGGTCGACAGCGTGAAAGACACCATCGCCGCCGTCACGGCGCACGGGGGCGAGATCGTGCAAGCCATCGGGGCCGACGCGCCGGAGATCACGGCGAGGTTCCGGGATCCCGGCGGGAACGTCATCGGCCTGTACCAGGAGCCGGATTCGCGTTGACCAGCCCTGGGGCGCAACTGCGCGCGACTCGCTGAGCTACCCAAGAAGAGGGATACGTGACGCGCTCCGTCCGACGACGTGACTTCCTTGACCGAGCCCCACGCCCCGACTACGCTTCTCCCCGCGTGTCCGGTCCCCGCCACTCGGACACCTGACACCGGACACCGGACACCCGACTTCCACCATGTTTCACGGCACACGCACCGGCTGGATCGAAGTCATCGCCGGCGTGATGTTCTCCGGCAAAAGCGAGGAGCTCGTGCGCCGGGTGCGGCGCGCGGTGATCGCCCGGAAACACGTCCAGGTCTTCAAGTCCCACCTCGACGCGCGCTACGCGGGCCTCTACTCCGTCAGCACGCACGACGGCGGCACGGTCGAGGCCGAACCGGTGGACTCCTCCGAGGCGGTGATGCGCGCGATTCGTCCCGGCACCGAAGTCGTCGCGGTCGACGAAGTGCAGTTCCTCGACGACGGCATCGTCGACGTCGCGAACACGCTCGCGGATAAGGGTGTGCGCGTCATGCTGGCCGGCATCGACATGGATTTCCGTGGCCTGCCGTTCGGCCCCATGCCCACGCTCCTCGCGGTCGCGGAGATCGTCGACAAGCTCCAGGCCATCTGCGTGTGCTGCGGCGGTCCGGCCAGCCGCAACCAGCGCCTCGTCAACGGCCAGCCCGCCCTCTGGGACAGTCCCACAATCATGGTCGGCGGCCGGGAAACGTACGAGGCGAGATGTCGGCATTGCCACCAGGTCCCGAGAGTCGATGAAAACCAACGCGCGCTGCTCTGAGCGGCGAGGTGTCCGGTGTCGGGTGTCCGGTGGCCGCACGCTCGGACACCGGACACCGGGCACCTGACACCGGCCTTGCTCAACATCGCCCTCACCGGCAACATCGCCGCGGGCAAGTCCACCGTCGTCGCGCTGTTCCAGCGCTGGGGCGCTACGGTGATCGACGCCGACCTCCTCGCCCGCGAGGCGCAGGCCCCGGGTGGCGAAGTGATCGCGGCGATCGCTGGCCGGTTCGGCACCGATGTCCTCGCGCCGGACGGTAGCCTCGATCGAACCGCGCTGCGCTCGAAGGTCATGGGCGACCAAGCCGCGCTGGACGCGCTCAATCAGATCGTGCACCCCGCCGTGCAGCGCCGCCGCGACCAGCTCGTGCAAGAGGCCCAGGAGCGCGGCGACGTGCTCGTGGTGAACGACATCCCGCTGCTGTTCGAGGTGCTCGACCCTTCCCAGTTCGACGCGGTGGTGCTGGTCGACGCGGGCGTCGCCATCCGGCGCACGCGACTCCGCACGACGCGCAGCCTCTCGAACGAAGAAGCGGATCGCATGATCGCCGCGCAGATGCCCGCCGAGCGCAAGCGCGACAAGAGTCAGTTCGTGATCGAAAACGACGGCTCCCTTGCGGCTCTGGAGAGACAAGCCCGGAGGGTGTTCGAGGAATTACGGCGGCGCGCCGCGGCGAGCGCCCTGGGCGCTCCCGCGCACGCCCTGCTGCTCGCGACCGCGGAGGCGACCCAGCACCCCGCGCTCAACGCGATCGCCGCCCGCTACACGGACGCGGGACTCGCCGTGCGCCGGGTGACGGGCGCCGCGGCGGCGATCGAGCGGGCGTTGGGTCGCGCGCCGCGCCCCGACGCGATCGTCGCGACGGCCGCCGCCGCAAGCGCCGCCGAGCAGGCCTGGACGCGCGCGGGACGCCCCGGATTGCTGGTGGCGATGTCCGACGATCCCGATCCGGTGGCCGTGCGGCTCGATCTGCGGCCGTGGGGATACGATCGGCTGCGGTTGGTCGAGCCGGGCGCGGCGGGTCTGGCCCCGCGTGTCGATCTGTTCGTCGCGGCCAACCCATTGGCTTGACAGAGGTTTCGTGCTCCGGTAACCTTCGGCCCGACGTTCGACAGAACCGCGAAACGAGCGATCCCGCATGGCGAACATCCCAGCCGACCTGCGCTACACGAAAGATCACGAGTACGTAAAGCAGAGCGGAGACGGGGGCGTCATCGGCATCACGGACTATGCACAGGGGGAGTTGGGCGACGTCGTCTACGTGGATTTGCCCAAGCTGGGCGCCAGCTTCGGGCGGGGGGACGTGTTCGGCACCATCGAGGCGGTGAAGGCGGTCTCGGAGCTGTACGCGCCGCTCGCCGGGACGGTGACCGAGGTGAACGCGGCGCTGCAGAACGACCCGGCGCTCGTCAATCGTGATCCCTACGGCGCGGGATGGATGATCAAGCTCCGCGTGAAGACCCCCACGGAGCTCGACCAACTCCTCAGCGCCGAGGCGTACAAGAAGCAAATCGGGCAATAGGGCCGTCGGGGATGCTCAAGCTCACCTTCCACGGGCATGCCTGCTTCTCGCTGGAAGCGGACGGACGACACGTGGTGATCGACCCGTTCCTCACCGGCAATCCGGCGGCGGACGTTCAGGTCGCCCGGCTCCCGAAGGTCGACGCGGTCCTGCTGTCGCACGGGCACGGCGACCACCTGGGCGACGCGATTCCCATCGCCAAGCGCGACGGAGCGACGATCGTCGCCACCGCGGAGCTGGCCAGGTTCTGCGGGCAACGCGGCGCCACCGTGCACGCCATGCACATCGGCGGGGCGCATCAGTTCCCGTTCGGGCGGGTGAAGCTCGTGCCCGCATTTCACGGCGGAGGAGTGGAAGGAGACGCGACGGGCCAATTCACCACCAATCCCTGCGGCGCGGTCGTCACCATGGGTGGGAAGTCCACCTACCATTGCGGGGACACGGGTCTGACGCTCGAGATGCAGCTGCTCCAGGGCCGCGTCGACGTGATGCTGGTCCCGATCGGAGACAATTACACGATGGGGATCGAAGATGCCGTCCGGGCGGTAGAGCTCGTGAAGCCCGCCACGGTGATTCCCATGCACTACAATACCTGGGATGTGATCCAGGCCGACCCGGAACAATTCAAGCGTCAGGTAGGAGACCGGGCACGCGTCGTCGTGCTCGCGCCGGGCCAGTCGCACACTCTTTCCTGACGCCCTCATACCGATCCATCTCATGCCGACCGTACGCGCTTCCCTCGCCCCCGCCGACCGATTCGCCACCCGCCACATCGGACCGAGCCCTGACGAAGTACGGGGCATGCTGGCGACGGTGGGTTATGAATCGCTCGACGCCTTCATCGACGCGGTGGTTCCCTCGGATATCCGGCTGGGCCGTCCGTTGCAGCTCCCACCGGGCCGCACCGAGCGCGAGGTGCTCCAGGCGCTCCGGGGTCTCGCGGCGCAGAACCAGCTCTACCGCTCCTACATCGGGATGGGGTATCACCATTCGTTCACACCCCAGGTCATCCAACGCAACATCGTCGAGAACCCGGGGTGGTACACCGCCTACACGCCCTACCAACCGGAGGTCGCGCAGGGCAGACTCGAGGCCCTGCTCAACTTCCAGACGATGGTCGCCGATCTCACCGCCCTTCCGATCGCCAACGCCTCCCTCCTCGATGAAGCCACCGCCGCCGCCGAAGCCATGAACCTTACGGAGGCCGTGGCGCACGTGCCCGCCGGCACGACGCCGATGTTCATGATCGCGGAGGGCTGCCATCCCCAGACGATCGCGGTGGTGCGGACGCGGGCCGAAGCGCGCGGCGTGCAGACAGTGGTCGCGGACCCCGCTGGCTTCGAATTCCGTCCCGGTGTGATCGGGGTGCTGCTGCAGTATCCCACGACCGACGGGAGAATCGAGGACTACCGGTCCTTCTGCGAGCGGGCGCACGCGGCCGGTGCCCTCGTGACCGTCGCGACGGACCTCCTCGCTCTCACCCTGCTCGCGCCGCCCGGAGAGTGGGGGGCGGACATCGCCGTGGGCAACTCGCAGCGATTCGGTGTACCGATGGGGTACGGCGGGCCGCACGCGGCCTTCTTCGCCACGCGCGAAGCGCATAAGCGGCATGTGCCCGGTCGCATCATCGGCGTCTCGAAGGACGCCGCGGGCCGGCCCGCCCTCCGCATGGCGCTGCAAACCCGCGAGCAGCATATCCGCCGCGAGAAAGCCACCAGCAACATCTGCACGGCTCAGGTGTTGCTCGCCGTGATGGCGAGCATGTACGCCGTGTACCATGGCCCCGACGGTCTACGCCGGATCGCCGAGCGGGTGCATACGCTCGCGGTCCTGCTCGCCCAGGCGCTCGGGCGGCTCGGCTATCGCGTGGTGCACTCCTCGTTCTTCGACACGCTGTGCGTGGAGGTCGAGTCGTGGGCGCTGCCGCGGCTGCTCGATGCGGCCCGTGCCCGCCGCATCAACCTGCGCGTGATCTCACCGACGCGCGTGGGTGTCGCTCTCGACGAGGCCACGACGCTCGGCGACCTCGCCGACCTGGTCACGGCGTTTTCTCTTAATGAAGTCCTGCCGTTCATGGTCGAGGACCTGGGCGCGAAGGCCGATCCGTCCATCCCCGACGCGCTGCGCCGCACGTCCTCCTACCTCGCGCATCCCGTGTTCCACCGCTACCGCTCCGAGACGGAGATGCTCCGCTATATCAAGCGGCTCGAGGCGCGCGACCTGTCGCTCACGTCCGCGATGATCCCGCTCGGCTCGTGCACCATGAAGCTGAACGCCACGACCGAGATGGTCCCCCTCTCGTGGCGGGAGTTCAATCGGCTCCACCCGTTCGCCCCGCGTGAGCAGGCGACGGGCTATCGCACGTTGTTCCGCCAGCTCGAGGACATGTTGGCCGAGATCACGGGGTTCCCGAAGGTCTCGCTCCAACCCAACTCGGGTGCCCAGGGCGAGTTCACAGGCCTGCTCGTGATCCGCGCGTACCACCGCTCGCGCGGCGAGGGGCACCGGACCACGTGCCTCATCCCCACCTCCGCGCACGGCACCAATCCCGCGAGCGCCATCATGGCCGGGCTCGAGGTGGTGCCGGTGCAGTCGGATGCTCGCGGCAACATCGACGTCGCGGACCTGCGCAGCAAAGCGGCCCAGCATAAGGACACGCTCGCCGGCCTGATGGTCACGTATCCATCCACCCACGGCGTGTTCGAGGCCTCCATCCGCGAGATCTGCGAGATCGTGCACGCGCACGGCGGCCAGGTCTACATGGATGGCGCCAACATGAACGCCCAGGTCGGTCTGGTGCGCCCCGCGGACATCGGCGCCGACATCTGTCATTTGAACCTGCACAAGACGTTCTGCATTCCGCATGGCGGCGGCGGCCCGGGCATGGGGCCGATCTGCGCGGCCCCGCATCTCGGACCGTTCCTCCCGGACCACCCGGTGGTGCCGCTCCGCCAGGAACAGCCGTGTGGGACGGTGTCGGCCGCGCCCTGGGGCAGCGCGTGGATCCTGCCGATCTCGTGGGCGTACATCGCGCTCATGGGCCGCGAAGGACTGGTCGAGGCGACCAAGACCGCCATTCTCGCCGCGAACTATGTGGCGCGGCGCCTGGCGCCACACTATCCGCTCCTCTACGCCGGCCAGAACGGCCTCGTGGCGCACGAGTGCATCATCGATTGTCGACCATTCAAGACGTCCGCGGAGATCGAGGTGGAGGACATCGCCAAGCGCATCATCGATTACGGCTTCCACCCGCCCACCGTGTCCTTCCCGGTCGCGGGGACCCTCATGATCGAGCCGACGGAGAGCGAGTCGAAGGAAGAGCTCGACCGCTTCTGTGATGCGCTGATCGCGATCCGTCAGGAGATCAAGGAGGTCGAGCAGGGCAAGCAGCCGCGCGGCAACAACGTGCTCACCAACGCGCCGCACACGTTGGAGGACGTGATCGCGAACACGTGGGACCGGCCGTACGCCCGCGAAAGCGCCGCCTTCCCGGCGGCCTGGACCCGCGCGCACAAGGTCTGGCCGTCGGTGAGCCGGGTGGACGGAGCCTACGGGGATCGGAATCTGGTGTGTGTCTGCCCGCCGATGGAGGCGTATGCGCTGGCGGCTGATTAAGGAGGCGACGGGCCGAACCGGTGCGGAGAACATGGCCTCCGACGCGGCCCTTCTCGCGGAGTCCAACGTCACCGGCCAAGCCTTTCTCCGCCTCTACCGCTTCGACCCTCCCTGCCTCTCATTGGGACGAAACGAGCCCGCGGACCAATACGATCAGGCCGCGATCGCCCGTCTCGGCCTCGATGTCGTCCGGCGGCCAACGGGTGGGCGAGCCGTGTGGCACCAGGACGAGGTCACCTACGCCGTCGCCGCCCCGATCGCCGTCTTCGGCGGGTTGCGGAGAGCGTACCACGCGATCCACGACCGACTCGCGCTCGCGCTTCGGTCCCTTGGGGTGGACGCCACGCTGGCCCTCCACCATCCTCCACCATCCTCGACCATCTTCCACCATCCTGCGGCGTGCTTCGCCTTTCCAACTGGCGGCGAGGTGCTCGTCGCCGGCCGCAAGCTGATCGGCTCGGCGCAGGTCCGGATGCGGAGCGCCTTCTTGCAACATGGATCGATCCTGTTGGACGGCTCACAGGACATCGTCAGCATCGTGAGCCGTCAGCGGTCAGCGGTGGGCGGTGAGACGACGTTGTCCGCCGTCCTCGGACGACGTGTGAGCTTCGATGAGGTGGCCAATGCCATTGTTGCCACCTGGGGCGCGGAGCTCACTTGCTCCATCAGGGCGCTGGTGAAATCTTAGGCGCCATGCATACCCCTCGACCGACTGTCTTCGCCGCCGTCGCGTGCCTCGCGCTGCTCGGAAGCTGTGAGCGGCGCGGCGGCTGCACGGGCGACCACTGCGGGACCCTGGTCATCGCCTACGCGGGCGAGCCGGACATCCTGCTGCCTCCAGTGAGTGAATTCGCGGCGACGCGGGACGTGACGGAGCCGATTTTTCTCAAGCTCGCCGACCTGGGTCCCTCGGGAAACACGGTGGGCGACGAGGATTTCCAGCCGCAGCTCGCCGAGCGCTGGGAATGGGACACCCCGACCACGCTGGTATTTCACCTGGATCCGCGGGCACACTGGCAGGACGGTCAGGCCGTGACCGCGGCGGACGTCGCGTTCACCTACGACGTGTACACCGACACCCTCGTGAACTCGCCGTTTCGGTCATCGCTGCGCCAGATCTCGGCCGTCACCACGCGCGACTCGCTCACGGTGGTGTTCCGGTTCCGGCAGCGGTACCCCGAGATGTTCTACGACGCCGTCTACCACATGCGCATCATGCCCTCGCACCTGCTGCGCGAGGTGCCGCGCGACCAGTGGCGGAGCACGGCATTCGGGCGGGCTCCCGTGGGCGACGGGCCCTATCGCTTCGTGGCGTGGAAAGCGGGCCAAAGCATCGAGCTGGCGGCGGACTCGACGTTTTTCCTGGGGCGGCCGTACATCCGGCGCCTCATCTGGCGCTTCACGCCGGACCAGCAAGTCGCGGTGACCCAGCTGCTCGCCGGCGACGCCGACGCGATCGAGGTGCTGATCACTCCGGACAACGTCCAACGCGCGTGCGCCGACCCCAAACTCGCGTGCTATCCCTACAAAGGATCGGCCTACGGCTACGTGGGCTTCAATCTCGCCGCACCGGGCGACACGACGAAGCCGCATCCGCTGTTCGCGGACCGCGACCTGCGGCGCGCGCTCGTGCTGGCCACGGACCGCGAGCGGCCGCTGCACAATGTGTTCGGCGAGCTCGCGCGCGTGCCCCCGGGCCCCATGTCGCAGCTCTGGTGGATCTGGGATCCTGAGATCCGAGAGCTCCCCTACGACAGTGCGCAAGCCGCGCGCCTACTCAAGCGACTCGGGTGGATCGATTCCGACGGCGACGGGATCCGCGACAAGGACGGCCACGCGCTATCGTTCCGACTGCTGGTGCCGACCACCAGCGCTATCCGCCGTCAGTACGCGCGCCTCTTGCAGGAGTCGTTCCGCACGGCCGGAGTGGACGTGCAGCTCGACGAGGTCGACTTC
Source organism: Gemmatimonadales bacterium (assembly GCA_035577025.1). GTDB lineage: Bacteria > Gemmatimonadota > Gemmatimonadetes > Gemmatimonadales > GWC2-71-9 > AG41. Next base: position 65,726 of record DATLVU010000052.1, on the reverse strand, counting down.
AGCGTCTTCAACGAGCGTGCCCGGGCCGGCCGGTTCGACGCATTGCTCAACGTCTGGAACACCGATCCCACGCCCTCCTCTGGCTTCCCGCAGACGTGGACCAAGGCGGGATTCGGCCGCTCGAACTACGGACGCTATTTCAATCCGCAGGTCGACCAGCTCGTAGACCGCGCCGTCTCCGCCGCGGCGAATCGCGATCAGGCACGCCGGGCGTGGCGGTCCGCGTTCGAGATGCTGAACCAGGACGCACCGGGCATTTTCCTGTTCGCCACCGAGAACGTCGCCGCCGTGAGCAAGCGCTTCACGGACGTGACGATTCGGCCGGACTCGTGGCTGGCGCTCGTGCGCTCGTGGCGCGTTCCCTCTGACCGCCTGACGGATCGAGACCGCGTGGAGCGCTAGGTGATCGTGTGGGTGGTGCGGCGCGTCGCCGCCTCGATCGCCATCGTCTGGGCGGTCGTCACCCTCACGTTCTTCGTCATTCACGCGGCCCGCGGGTCGCCATTCCTGCCGGAAAGCAGCCAAAGCGTCGATCCGGAAACGATCGTTCGGATCACGAACCAGTTCGGACTCGACCGACCGCTTTGGGTCCAGTACGTGCTGTACCTTCGGAACTTGGCGACGGGCAACCTGGGAGAGTCGTTCGCACTGCGCCGCCCAGTGGCCGACGCCCTCGCGGACGCCATTCCCAACACGTTCGTCCTCGCGCTCGCCGCCCTACTCATCGATTTCGCCGTGGGTCTCGCCCTGGGGATTTACCAGGCGGTGCGAGAGCGGAGCGTCGGGGACATCGTGCTCGGCAACATCGCCTTGTTCGTGAACTCGATGCCGACGTTCTGGCTGGGGCTGGTGTTGTTGCTCGTATTCGCCCAGCGCTTGCACGCCTTTCCGGTCGGCGGAATCTCCGACCCCGTGCTCTGCCCCCGGCTCGACTCCGCCGCGTGCCTTGGTGATTTCGTCTGGCACCTGACGCTTCCCGCCCTGACACTTGGGCTCGTCGGCGCAGCGGGAACGGCGCGCTTCCAGCGGGCAGCCATGCTCGAAGTCATTCGCCAGGAGTACGTGCGCACGGCCCGCGCCAAGGGCCTGCAGGAGCGCCGCGTGTTGTTGGTCCACGCGCTGCGGAACGCCCTGCTCCCGTTCATCACGCTCGTCGGGCTGGCGTTTCCGTTCCTACTCACCGGCGCGGTCCTCGTCGAGACGGTGTACGCCTGGCCGGGCATGGGCCAGCTCGCGGTACGGGCGATCCTGCAGCGGGACTATTACGTGGTCACGGGCGCCGCGCTCGTCACGAGCACGATGGTGGTCCTCGGGAACCTGATCGCCGACCTGTTGTATGCGGTCGCCGATCCGCGTATCCGAGTGCGCGGGGCAGGCGCATGAATATCTGGAACTGGGTCGCCCTCAGCGGGGCCGCGGTGCTCGCGTTGATCGTCGTCGGGGCTGTCCGGCGGCGCGCGGGGGCAAGCGCGTCGGGGCGGCGGTTCTTCCGCCACCCCACCGCCGCGCCCGGGTTGTTCGTGCTGACCTTCTTCGTCATGGTGGCGCTCGCCGCGCCGCTCGTGGCGCCGTTCCAGCCGTACGAGCAGATCGACGTCGATCACCTCCAGAATCACGCGCCGTCGACGCGTTACATCCTCGGCACCGACCCACTCAGCCGGGACGTCTGGAGCCGGCTCGCGCACGGGGCCCGGATCTCGTTGGGCATCGGGGCGCTCGCGATGTTCGTGGCCGTGACCATCGGCGCGGCAGTGGGCGCGACGGCCGGATACTTTCGTCGCTGGGTAGACACGGCGCTGATGCGCCTGGTGGACGTTGGACTCGCGATGCCACGCATCTTCGCCTTGCTCGTCGTCGTGGCGCTGTGGGACCGCATCGCGGTACCGGTGCTCGTGCTCGTCATCGGACTCACGGGCTGGTTCGCCACCAGCCGGCTGGTGCGCGCCGAGGTCCTGAGCCTGCGCGAGCGTGAGTACGTGGCCGCGGCGCGGGCGCTGGGTGCGAGACCGAGTCGGGTGATCGTCCGCCACGTGTTGCCCAACGCCGCCGCGCCGATCATCGTTTCGGCGGCGTTGGGCATCGGCAACGTCATGCTGCTCGAAGCCGGGCTGTCATTTCTGGGCATGGGCGTGCCATCACCAGCGCCGAGCTGGGGGAACATGATCGCCGACGGGTGGTCCAAGATGGCGGTCGCGCCCTGGTCCGCGACCTTCCCCGGCCTGGCGATCTCCCTGGTCGTGATGGCGCTGAACGCCGTGGGCGACGCGCTGCGCGACGCGCTCGACCCCCGCAAGGAGGCGGTGTGACCGAGCCCCCCGAGCCCCCCCCGCTCCTGCGCGTGCGCGACCTGAAGACGTACTTCGTGACCGAGCAGGGCAGCGGCACGGCACGGGCGGTCGACGGCGTCTCGTTCGACGTGCGGCCAGGTGAGACCCTCGGGATCGTCGGGGAGTCGGGGTGCGGCAAGACCGTCACCTCCCTCTCCATCCTGCGCCTCATCCCAGAGCCCCCGGGGCACATCCGCCCCGGCAGCTTCATCGAGTTCGAGGGACGCAACATCCTCACGCTCGAGCCGAAAGAGCTTCGCGCCGTACGGGGCAATCAGATCGCGATGATCTTCCAGGAACCGATGACCTCGCTCAACCCCGTGTTCACGGTGGGCGATCAGATCGCCGAAGCGGCGATCGTGCATCAGCACCTGTCCCGCGCGGCGGCGCGGCGCCGCGCCATCGAGATGCTCCAGCTCGTCGGCATTCCCGATCCGGAAGAACGGGTCGATCATTACCCGCACCAGATGAGCGGCGGCATGCGCCAGCGCGTCATGATCGCGATGGCGCTCGTGTGCCATCCGAAGCTGCTCATCGCCGACGAGCCCACGACCGCGCTCGACGTCACGATCCAGGCCCAGATCCTCGAGCTGCTCGAGCGGCTGCAGGCCGAGCTCGGCATGGCCGTCATGCTCATCACGCACGATCTGGGGGTGGTGGCGGGAACCGCGGACCGGGTGGTGGTGATGTACGCGGGTCAGGTGGTGGAGCAGGCGTCCACCGTGGAGCTGTTCGCGCGCCCGTTGCATCCATATACGGAAGGGCTGCTGGCCTCGGTGCCGCGACTCGACGCTTCGCAGCAGGACCGCCCGCGGGGCCGGCTCCACAGCATCCCGGGGCAGGTCCCCGCCGCCACCGCGTGGCCGGACGGCTGCCGGTTCCATCCGCGCTGCCCCTACGCCTGGGACCGTTGCCGCGCGGAGGAGCCGCCACTCCTCGAGTCCGGCGCGCACACGGCGCGCTGCTGGTTGCTTGCCGAGCCCCAACGGCGGTCGTCTCCGGTGCCCCCGCCCCCCCCGCCCCCGCCGTAATGCACGCGCCTGCGTCCCCCGCGTCCCCCGCGTCCACCATCCTCCCGGCCCTCCTGGCCGTGCACGACCTCGTGAAGCACTTCCCGGGCGAGCGCGCCTGGCTCGGCCTCGGGCGACCACGCAACGTCGTGCGGGCGGTGGACGGGGTGTCCTTCGCCATCCCGCCGGGCCAGACGCTCGGCCTCGTGGGCGAATCGGGCTGCGGAAAGTCCACGACGGGCCGGGCGATCCTGCGGTTGGTCGAGCCCGATGGGGGGCGAGTCACGCTCGACGGCATCGACGTGCTCATGCTGGCCCCGCGCGAGCTGCGGGCACTGCGGCGCCGCATGCAGATCGTGTTTCAGGACCCGTATGGCTCCCTGAACCCGCGCATGACGATTCGCCAGATGCTGGCCGAGCCACTGGTGATTCATCATATCGCGACTGGAGCGGACGCCGAGCGGCGCATCGCGGCCTTGCTCGAGGAAGTCGGGCTCAACACCGGCATGGCCCGAAGCTACCCGCACGAGCTTTCGGGCGGGCAACGCCAGCGCGTGGGCATCGCGCGGGCGCTGTCGGTCGAGCCGGAGTTCCTCGTGCTCGACGAACCGGTGAGCGCGCTTGACGTGTCCGTGCAGGCGCAGGTGCTGAACCTGCTCGTGGAGCTGCAGGAGCGACGGGGGCTCACCTACCTGTTCATCGCTCACGACCTCGCGGTCGTGAAGCACATCGCCGACCAGGTCGCCGTGATGTATCTCGGAAAGATCGTCGAGCGCGCCCCCGCCGGTGCGCTGTACGCCGCGCCACGCCACCCGTACACGACCTCCTTGCTCTCGGCCGTGCCGGTGCCCGACCCGCAGGCGCAGCGTGACCGGATCGTGCTCGCGGGGGACGTCCCGTCACCGGTGCATCCACCGGCGGGGTGTCCGTTTCATCCCCGGTGCCCGCATCCCAAGAAAAACGAGCGCTGCCGCACCGAGCCGCCCGCGTTACGCGAAGTGGCGCCCGGTCAGCTCGCCGCCTGTCATTTCGCCGAGGAGCCGTTGTGACGCCGGACGCACGTGGGCGCATCGGGACGATGCTGCGGGACGCCCAATTCTGGGTGCCCGTGGTCGTTCTCCTCCTCGGCTTGGTGGTTCTCTGGTGGATCCGCTAGTCGCACTCGACGCCGGGCGGTTGCGGCGCCTGCAGCTCGCGGGCATCGCGAGCGGGTTCGCGGCCGGCGCCTGGCTCGGCGCGGCCGAGGCGCCGACCAAGATGGTCACGCTCGGCCTTTCGCCAGTTGTGATCTCGCTGACCATGGTGCTCGGCGTCTTTCTCGCGCGGTGGAGCCTTCCGGCGCTGCTGAGGGGCACCGCGGCGATCGGCGCCGACGTTCGCCAGGCGCCGCACCTCGTGGTGTGGGCGATCTTGGCGGGGTGCCTCTGGGCCGTCGCCAACACACTTACGGTGTTCGCGATCCGCGACATCGGGCTCAGCATCGCGTTCCCCCTGTGGAACGCGAACAGCCTGCTCGGCATCCTGTGGGGCGCGGTGTTCTTCAACGAGCTGCGCGGCGCGGATTGGTCGCGCCGGCTCGGTGTGTTGGGCGGCGCCGTGCTCATGTGCGTCGGCGCTACCCTCCTCGCGATCGCATCCTCGGCCGGCGCGGTGGGCGGACACGCGGCCCGCGGCGTCGCGGCCGCTTTGGCGGCGGGCGCCCTGTGGGGCACGATGTACATCCCGTACCGCAAAGCCTATCTCACGGGCATGAACCCGCTCGCCTTCGTCACATTCTTCACGGTGGGTGAGGTCGGCATGATGACCGCGCTTGCCGTCACCGACCGCGGCGGCGTCGGCCCGCTCCTAGCGGCGCTCTGCGGCGCTCGCGACGTGCTGTTCTGGTTGTTGCTCGGCGGATTCGTGTGGGTGCTGGGAGACCTGTTCCAGCAGTACGCCGCCAAGTACATCGGCATCAGCCGCGGCATTCCGCTGTCGAACACGAATCAGCTCTGGGGTCTGGCGTGGGGCCTGCTCGTCTTCGGGGAGCTACGAGGCCGTTCCGCAGCGACGCTCGGCCAGGTGATCGGCGGCTCGCTCCTGATGGCGCTGGGCGCGGCGGCGATCGCGCTCGCCTCCGCCACGGGCGGCGAGCACCGCCGCTGGCAAGAGGCCGCGGAGCGTGAGGGCTCGCGCTACGGCATCGACCCCACGTACGTCCGTGCCGCCCTCGCCGGCGAGAGCGCGGGCCCGGCGCCTACCCGTCGAAGCTGGCTCGACTGGACGCTCGTCGCCGGCGCCACGGCCGTGTTCGTTGGATTTGGTGTGATAGCCCGCGTCCCCTCATTGTCGATCCAGTGGGGATGGGTGGTAGGTCTGGCCGCCATGATGGCGGCGCTACTCCTCGGGGCCGGCTTGCTGCTCTGGCGCACCACCAGGCTTAACTGACCCCGTCGCTGCAATAGTCTGGACCTCAGCGCCGAATTCGGGCGCTGTGGACAGGGCATCGTTGCGAAGATTGCGCCCGGGGTCAGGGAGACCTCTCGTCGAACCTTTGGTGATCCCCGGGCTTGCGCCCGGGGTCAGGGAGACCCCTCATCGAGCCTTTGGTGATCCCCGGGCTTGCGCCCGGGGTCAGTAAAGGCACCAGTCCAATGTCCGATCACCGCGCATACCAGCTTTACGCCCACGTCACCTGGCACACCTGGAAGCGTGTAGGATGCATCGACCGAACGGCAGCTAACGACCTCGAGAGCGCAATCAGGAGCGCCTGCCACAATTCCGGTGTGCGGGTCCTACGGCAGGCGATCCTAGCGGACCATGTCCATCTGGTCGTGAGCTTTCGGCCGAATACGCGCCAGAGCGACTTCGTACGATTGGCCAAGAGTGTCGGAGCGGTACGCGCCAACCGCCGAATTCCTGGCGCGGTGCGCTGGTCGCGAGGTTTCTACGCGGCAACCCTGCACAAGAAGGATCTCGCCCGTGCGATCGTCTACGTGGCGCGCCAATTCGAGCACCACCCCGATCGCATCCCTCGGACTGGACGGGTTCACTGACCCCGGGCGCAAGCCCGGGGCAACACAAGAAGTGGAAAACTCACTAACCTCCCCCAACCTCCCCAACCTCCCGCGGAGCGGTTCAGTACCGCTCCAGATCGTGCCCCACGACCACCCGGCCGTCGAACGACTGCCGCACACCAGCGAGCAGTTCCTCGTCGGTCGCGCCGCGGCGGATGATGTGCGACAGGATCAGCAGCTTGGGCCGGATGCGCGCCGCGAGCTGCCCGAGCTCCACGTCCGACGTGTGAAACTCGCGCATGTAGGTCGGCCAGGGGGTGCTCTCGGTGGCGTTGGCGACCATGCGCGCGGCGGGGTAGACCTCGTGCACCAGCACGTCCGCTCCCGCGGCCGCGCGCACCAGGCTCTCACTTGGTTTGGTGTCGCCGGAGATTACCACGCTCCGGCCCGGCGTGTCGAAGCGGTAGCCATACGCCTCGCGCCAGGTCCCATGCTCGACGGCGAATGCCGTCACGCGCACTCCCGCTGAGTCGTACACAACCCCCGGACTGATCTCGTGCACGTCGACCCGGTACCCGCCCGGCGTGCGCTTCTCTAGCCCGTTGGTGCGCACGTCGATGTCCTCCGCCCAGGCCGCGAGGATATGGTCGGTCATGGCACGCAGGCCGTGGGGACCGTACGCCGCAAGCGGTTTCGTTCGCCCCATCACCCACGACGTGAAGATCAGGTCCGGATACCCGAGCGTGTGATCGCTATGGAGGTGGGTGACGAACAGTGCGGTCACGCCGTCGATCGGGAGGTGGGCGGCGGCGAGCCGCCGCTCGACGCCCGGGCCCGCGTCCACCAGGAACACTCGTGCGCCGACGACGATCGCCGTCGCCGGACCCGATGCCTCCGGGTCGGGGCGCGGCATGCCGGTGCCGAGCAACACCACGACGGTGCTCTCGCGAGGGGCGGTCCCCTGGGCGGTAGCCCCGGATGCCGTGCCGAAGCAGAGCATCCCGAGAAGTGCCCGGTAGCGCGTCAACGCACGTCGCCCATCAATCGCTGCACCGGCCGAATGAGCAAGAACATGACCACGGCGGCACCCAGAGTCACCGCTGCGGTCGCGCCGAACAGGGTGGGCAACGGGGTCGTGCTGATGAACCCGGCCGACCAGCCGGCCAGCTTGTTACCCAAGGCGTTGGAGAGGAAGAACACACCGAGCATGAGTCCAACGATCCGTGTCGGTGCGAGCTTCGTGACGACCGACAGCCCGACGGGGCTCAGGCACAGCTCGCCGAGCTCTTCGATGAAGTAGCACCCGACCAGCCATAAGGGGCTGATCTTCACGCCTCCCTGCGCGATCGCACCCGCTGGGATGAGGAGGACGAATGCCAAGCCGACGAACATGAGCGCGAGTGCGAACTTGGCCGGACTTGAGGGCTGTCGTGGTCCGAGCTTCACCCACAACCACGCGAAGGCCGGCGACAGCAGGATCACGAAGGCAGCCTGGATCGATACAAACCACGATGCATAGAGCTTTATCCCGAGCAGCTCCAGGTGCACGTAGCGGTCTGCGAACAGATTGAGCGTCGATCCGGCTTGCTCGTACGCCCCCCAGAAAAGCGAGGCGAACGCGAAGAAGACGACAACCGCCGCTACGCGTTTCGAGTCTTGGACCGTGAAATCAGCTCCGGACATGTCTACAGCGGTCGACCCAGGCCCAGGTCGGGCGGCCAGGCGATCCATCGCCGGCTGCAGCCGCCTTCGGCCAACCACGTACTGCACGAGTCCCAAGGTCATGCCGACCCCAGCGCACGCGAACCCGATGTGCCAATCCACGCCCTCGGCGAGCTTCCCCGCGATAATGGGGCCGAGAAACGCCCCGAGGTTGATGCCCATATAGAAGATCGAAAACCCAGCATCGCGTCGTTCGTCGCCCTGATCGTACAGTCCCCCCACGAGCGTGCTTACGTTCGGTTTGAGCAAACCGGTACCCACCACAATCAGGGACAGACCGGTATAGAAGAACGGCAGCGCGTGCAAGGCGAGGGTGAAATGGCCCAGCGCGATGACGGCGCCGCCGATGAGGACGCTGCGATAGTGGCCGAGCCAGCGGTCCGCGATAAACCCACCGAAGATCGCCGCGAGCCACACGCTGCCGACGTAGTTCCCGTACACGGCGCCCGCGTGTTGGTCGCTGAAGCCGAGCGCCTTGACCATGTACAGGATGAGGAATCCGCGCATCCCGTAGTAGCTGAACCGCTCCCACATCTCCGTGAAGAAGAGGGTCGACAGCCCGCGGGGGTGCCCCAGCCAGCTGGTGTCGCGTAACGGCGAAACGGGGGTCGCCGCGGTCACTCGAACAACTCATTCTGATCGTCGGATTCCGCGGCCGGCTGCGAGCGTAATAGCTCGCCCACGCGCTGCTCCCACTGCTCCACGTCGAAATGGTTCTCGCTCAGCAGGGCGCGCCGCAGCACCGGCGAGAACTCGTGAAACGCCGCGAGCAGCTCCGTGACGGCTTCGCGCAGCGCCTGCGTCTGGAAGCCGCTCTCGGTGGCGCCCATGTCCTCCAGGATGCTTTGCTCCGTCCGCGACGCCACGATCGGATCGGGACGCCCCTGGACGAACACACTGGTCCGGCGCTTGGGCCCGCGCTCTTCCTCGATCGGCATCAGTCCGATGATGCCGTCCGAGCGCCAATACTTGCCGTAGCCGAGGAACACCATGCGGTCGCGCTTGATATCCATGCTTCCTCCGGAGCGCCGCCCGTCCGCGGAGCGCGGTCCCGGCCCGAACGCCACCCGGAACCAGGACAGCACGCCGCCGATCAAGCTCATGGCTTGCGCCGCTTGAAGATGTCGTTCACCACCACCGTGTCGATCTTGCCGTCCATCCGCACGCGGACGTCGTAGTTCTCCCAGTACATGAAATTGGCGAGCGCTTCGAGAAACTTGCGGTTCGCGGTGCCTTGAGGCGCGTCCAGCCACTTCTCCGCTTGGCCGACCGGCTCGCGCATAAGGATCGGCTCGAAACGCTTCACCAGGGCCGGCGTGAGCGGGACGAGGTCTTCGGGGCGGCTCGTGAAGAAGTACAGCTGGTGGAGACGATACAAGCGCTCGAGCTCGCGAATCGGATTGGAGTCGTCGTACACGCGGATATCGATGTAGCGATCGTTCAGCCCGAGATATCCGCCGTTCTTCCGCACCACGAGCAGCGCCGCCGATTCCATACCCCGCTTGTCGCCCCCGCCCGCCTGGCCGGCGATGAGCGCCGCGAGCAACCGGTCCGACAGCGCGCCGGTCGAACGCTCGAAGGCCGCCGCCATGTTCTTCACGGTCTGGTCCGAGACCATGATGTTCGCCTGCGCCGCGTAGCCTCGCCCCGCGATCAGCTGGCCCTTCCCACCCACGCTCCCACCGCCGCTACGCCCTCCGGCCCAGTCGAAGCAGGAGTCGCCCGTCCAGCTCGCCGCCGCGCCGTGCGCGTCGATCATGCCCACCTGCCGCTGCGCGGGCCGCGGATCCGTTCGCATCACAATGCGCATCGCTTCCGGCGCACTGGCGCCCATCGCCATGAGCTCGAGACCCTTGTCGCCGTAATCCGTGTTGCCGAGCGACTGCGTGGCCACCGCACCCACGCCGGACTTGGCCCACGGCACGATGCCCCCGACGTTCGGGAACTTGGATTGAACGGCAACGCCCAAGTCCCCCGTGGCGGAGTCGTAGGCGACGATACTGTAGGTGTGAGCTCGCTTGAGCAGGTCGGGCGGGCGCGGGGTCGGGGTCGGCGCCTGCAAGGCGAGGAGTACTAGAGCGAGCACCGGTCAGTCCTTCTTCATCTTTTTCTTGAGCTCCTCGAGCTGGCGGTCGGCGGCTGCCTCGCGCGCCGCGCGGTCCATCTGCGACTTGAGCAGCTCTTCCTTGGGGTCGACACCCGGGCGGGCGCCCCCGGCGCTCTGCAGATTGCGCCAGGCCCGCTCGGCTGAGCGCTCCGCCTCGGTCTGCGGCCGTTCCCGCTCGGCGCGGGCGAGCTGCGTCTGCATGTCACCGAGCTCGCGCTCGTAGAGACTCGATTCATCCCGGAGTGCCGCCAGCTTCTTCTCGAGCACCGTCACCCGTTCCCGATGCTTCGCGGCGAACCGCTGCGCGATCTCGGCCGTCTCCGCGTCCTGGATCTCCGCCGCCAGTCGACCGCGGCGCTCGGCGTCGGCGAGCCGCTGCCGCTCCTGCGTCAGCTCACCCTCGGTGCGGGCCACGGCGTCGCGCGTTTCCTGCACGGCGACCTTCGCCTCGACCACCGCCTCGCGCATCTGGCGCGTCAGGTCACGCAAATCCCCCGGCGGCGTCGCCGCGTCCAGGGCGGCGCCCAAGGCGTGCCGGAGGCGCTCGAACACGGCGCGCTAGCTTTTCCGGACGGTTTTCGCGAAGAACGGCGACAGTACCTGCTCCACCGCGTGCGACTTGCATTTGGGGCAGGCCGGCCGCTTGCGGGCGTGCTCGTCGATCGCCTGTTGCTGGCTGAAGCGCGCGCGACACTTCGTGCAGCGGTATTCGTAAATCGGCATGGCGGAAAGAACGTATTCCGCCGTGAAACAGGCTGTCAAGTTGACGCTCCGGGGGCACGCGCCAATGATTGCTGCCATGCGGAGTCGGGTTGCGCGGGCCGCGCTCGCCGTCGTGGCCGCGTTGGCTTGCAACGACGGGCTGCGTCCCACCACGTGTTCCGGCATCTGCGGCACGGTGACGTTCAACGGCACGGCGCCCGAGAGCACCCAGGCCGTGTACGTCGTCGCCTACCACACGTTTCCGCATTCGCAGGATAGCTTGTTCAAATTTCAGCCATCACTCGCCGCCCTGCGGGCGCTCCCACTCACCGGCATCCCGACCTTCTATGACGCCGCCGTGCCGCCGGGACGCTACGAGTGGGTCCTGGCCGTGTGGGTAAAGCAGGGATTCAACCTCACCAACGCCGACTCCACGCTGCGCGAGGCTGGCTACTACCGTGATCCAGCTGACACCAGTCAGCCCGGCGTGGTGACCGTCGCCGGAGCGACGCAGCCGGCGGACTCGATCAACTTCGTCATCGACTTCGGTCACATGCACCCCCCCTGCCACTACTACAGCCCCCCGTGCCCCTGAGACGCCTCCTCCTTCTGATGGGGCTCGCCACCATACCCCTCGGCGCCGCGACGGCGCAGGGAACAGCCACGCTGTACGGCGTCGTGCGGGACACGCTCAGCCACCCCGTCCGAGCGAACGTGCGCGATGTAAAGAGCGGCCGCGAAACGACCGCGGACGCCACCGGTCGCTATCGCTTGATGATCGTCGGGGGAACGGCCGTGGTGCGCGTCGCGTACCTCGGTTTGCGATCGATCGTGGACACCGTCGTCCTGGCCGCGGGCGACTCCCTCGAGCGCGACTATCGTCTCGAAGCCGCGGCCGTCGAGCTCCAACCGACCATCGTCACGGCCGCGAAGCACTCCCAGCTCCTCGATCAGTCCGTCACGAGCGTGGCGCTCGTGAGCGACACCGACCTCGCCCGGCGGGCCGTGAGTACGGTGGACGAGGCCGTGAACAAGGCCCCTGGCGTCCTGTTCCTCAACGGACAGGTGAACATCCGCGGCTCGAGCGGCTTTGTCGAAGGCCTGGGGTCGCGCGTCCTGCTGCTCGTGGACGGTGTGCCGGCCAACCAGGGCGACCGAGGCGGCATCGACTGGGACATGGTCCCGGTCGCCGACGTGGATCACGTCGAGGCGGTGAAGGGCGCGGGATCCGCGCTGTACGGATCAGCCGCCCTGGGCGGCGTGGTGAATCTGATAACGCACGATATCCCCGTCGGCTTTCACGGGCGATTCCGCGCGACAGGTGGCACATATGCGAACCCGCCATACGATGCGTGGCAGTTCCGGGACTACACCGGTGGACTGGCGGGCGTTGACGCCACGGGCTCCTATGGGACCGAGACCGTGCGTGGCAGCCTCACACTGGGCGGGCGCCATTCGGATGGTTATCGCGAGCAGGACCGGAGCAACCAATGGGAGACGTCAGGCCGCGCGGAGTGGGTACCCGAGCCTGGCACGCGCGTGACGGCCTCGGGCGCATGGACCAGCCATCAGTACCAGAACTTCCCCACCTGGTGCGTCGCCGGAGCGTGTGACACGCGCGGGCAAGCCTATCAACCGTTCATGATCGACAACTCGGGGCGCGGCAGCTACACGCGGTCCAACAAGGGATACGTCGCGGCCACGCTCGATCGAACCTCGTCGCCTAGCTTCGCGTGGCAGGCGCGCGGCTCGTGGCTGCGCACCCACTTTACGGACGCGAATCCCGACGATTGGTCCGTGGCGAATCGCCTCGGCGCCGAAGCGCGTGGGGTACTCCATGTCGGGGGTGGCGATGACCGCGTATTCACGGTGGGGATCGAAGGCGCGCATACGGGAACCACGAGCGACATCTTCGGCGACTCCGGGCGCGTGGGCGACCATACGGAGATCGAGCTCGCGCCGTACGGAGAGGCGGAGCAGCGAATCGGTCGCCTCATGCTGACCGCGGGCGCGCGGCTCGACCACGTCATCGTCGATGACTCCATCGCGACGACCGTAGCAAGTCCGCGCATCGGGGCCGTGATGCCCAGCGCACTGGGCACCTGGCGTGCCTCCGCCGGACGCGGCTTCCGTGCCCCGACGCTCGCCGAGCGGTACGTGACGACGACGGCATTCGGATTCAAGGTGGTTCCGAACCCCGATCTCCGCCCGGAGACCGCGTGGTCGTTCGAGATCGGCAACTCGGGTGCATTTGCGTCGTGGGGTCACCTCGATGCTGCGCTCTTCTGGACCGAGGCGAGCCAGCTAATCGAGCCCGCGTTCATCCTCGTGGATTCCACGCCTGAGATCCAGATCCGGAACGTCTCGCGTGCGAGGCTCAGAGGGCTCGACGCATCGATCGCGGTCACGCCCGTTCCGGCGCTGACCGCTACCCTTGCCTATCTGTATCTCGATAGCCGCGACCTGACCCGCGACACGGTCCTGTCGTTCCGGCCGAGGCATCTCTTCACCGTGAGCTCCGACTATCGGTGGCGATCGTGGTCCGTGGGCGCCGATTTCCGGTACACGAGCAGGATCGAGCGCATCGAGCTCGACCAGATCTTCGGCCAGGATCCCCGCGTGGCGGCGCGCGTGCTGGACCTGCGCGCGGGATGGGAGCGGGGTCCGGTTTCCGCACGACTGCTCGTCACCAATGCCCTGAACTACATGTACAACTTCGTGCCGCGTACCCTCGAGCCCGTACGCACGATGTCGGTCGTCGCGACCTGGACGTATTAGATTGGGGGCGATGATCCACGCCGCCGGCGTGCTGCTCGCGATGGCACTCTCCTTCTCGACCGCGCAAACCGGCCCGCTCGAGGGTACCTGGGAGCTGACACGCATCTTTCGGTCTGGACGAGCAGCGGCCACGAGCGCCGTGCCCGTTGACTCCACCGTCTATCTCCGGATCACCCTCGAGACGCATGCGGGCGACTGGATTTCGGGGCGCCTGTACCGCCGCTATCACGGGGAGCCCGAGCGGAGCAAGGTCGAGGGTGGTCCGCTGGGCCACACCGGACGCTGGATCATCGGCGTGGAGCTCGACCGGCCCGCCTCGACCAAGGCTCGAACGGCCGCGTGGCTGGTCGGGGGCGGGGGGGGCGACACGCTGCGCTTCGGTACATCGCTCGTCCCCGACGCCGACAGCCTCGAGCTGCGGCGCATCGCCGCGGACGCGCCGTACCCAACCACAGTCACGGAAGTGGTGACCGTCCCATGATGCCCCGCGACCTGGCACGCGTGGCCACGATCTTCGCCGTGGCGTGCGGCGGGGACCGGACGCGCTCTCCCACCTGCGGGATGGCGCTCCTCATTTCCCCGTCGCTCATCCAGGAACAGCTGAGGCACCTCCCGTTCGTGCTCACCGAGCCGCCCCGGGGGTTGCCGGCATCGCTGCCCGTTCGCGTCGCCGGTACGACAGCGCAAAGCACGGTGCAGGTGACCTACACCAAGGGCGCATTGACGATGGACTACCAGGGCTCGGGATTCCCCGCCACATCGGTGTCCGACTCGACCGTCTATGCGCTCCTCGTGGTGGACGACTCCACGCAACGAGCGCAGGGTGTGCTCATCTACGAGTCGCAGCGACCGCCGCCGGGGTATCCGAGCATCGGCCAGCTCGTCGCGGGCGACCGCACGATCCCCTTGTTCGGCGTGCGGGTGCAGTGGGCGAACATGAGCAACCCGCGGTGCCCGCTGTTCGGAGCGCCCCCCGCCCCCGTCCCCCCTGCGTGACCAAGATCGTCGCCGTCAGCGCGACGCGCCGCACCGACGACGGACGTGAGCGGGTCGCGTTGAACACCGCCTACGTGCGCGCGCTCACCCGTGCAGGCATGGTGCCCGTGCTCGTTGCTCCCCTGCTCGATCCGGATGCGGCCTGCTCGGTGCTCGACCGGGTGCAGGGCCTCGTGCTCTCGGGCGGCGAGGACGTCGAGCCGGCCCGCTACGGGGCGAAGCCTCACCCGAAGCTGGGGGAGACCGACGCCGCGCGCGACGCGGTAGAGCTCGCGCTCATCGCCGGCGCGGAGCGCCGGGGACTCCCGGTGTTGGCGATCTGTCGCGGCCTCCAGATATTGAACGTGGCGCTGGGCGGAACCCTGTACCAGGATCTCCCGAGCGAGCGCCCCGGACCAATCGATCACACCGATACGAACGCGCGGCACGCCGTGCGGGTCGAGCCCCGTACACGCGTGCACCGCGCGGTGGACGCCGAGACCGCGATGGTGAACACGCGGCACCATCAGTCGATTCGCGACCTTGCCCCGGGCCTGCGCGCCACCGCCTGGGCCGCAGACGGCGTGATCGAGAGCGTCGAGCCGCGGGACACGAACGCGCCCTGGACGCTCGCCGTTCAGTGGCACCCGGAAGAAGATCTGGACGCGGCGGTATTCGGCAGTTTTGCGGAGGCCTTGCCATGAGCCTGGCGTTTCCGTCGGCCGAATGGGTCCAAGCGTACGAGGTGGCGATCAACGCAAGCGACGCATACCGCGCGGCGTCGCTCGAGTGGACGCACGGTCCGGTCGCGCTCGTGGTGAACCGACAGCCCGAGATCGGGATCGCCGATCCGGTCGGCATCTGGCTCGACCTCGATCGCGGTGCCTGCCGGGCCGCCCGGGTGGTCTCTCCGGGTGACGCCGACAAGGCGCCCTTCGTGATCTCAGGGGATTACGCTCACTGGAAGCGCGTGATTCGCAAGGAGCTCGGACCGATCGCCGGGATCATGCAGCGGAAACTGTCGCTCAAGGGCTCGCTGCCGATTGTCGTCCGATTCGTGAAGTCCGCGGAGCAGCTGGTCGAGGCGGCCACGCGGGTGCCGACGCGATTCCTGGACGAGTGAGCGGGGAGCGGTAAGCGGTGAGAGGTCGTTACAGTCCCGCTCACCGCTCACGGCTCACAGATTTCGAAGTATCTTCTCGGGAGTACTGACGTTCGGGAAGAACACCCGGTCGCTCAGGCGATTGAACGCCACGCGGAGCGTCGGGAACCGGTCGGCGGCGGCGCGATAGATCGGAGCCACACCGAAGCGTTCGGCGAGGCGATGCGCCGCGGCGAGGCGGTAGCCCTGGCGGCCCAGCTCGTCGTAATACGGGAGGTCGGGCCCACCTTTCCGCGAGCGCCGGGCGGCGATGTAATCAGGAAACAGACCGGCAAGCCACAGGCTGTAGTTCCCGAGGTGCACACGCAGCAGGAAGCCGCGTTCTCCAGCGTCGTCGAGCCCCGCGAGGTCCTCCACCATGTCGACCAGATAGTGATAGGTCTCGTCGTCGGCCCCACTCCGCACGCGGGAACGCCGGTCGTGATCGCCGAACTCCAGCAGGAGCGCCGCGAGGTAGTCGGCGAGCAGCCGGTCGTCGACGCCGGCGGCCCGGAGCGTGTGACGGACCGCGACGTAGGCGAACAGCGCGGGCGATGGAACGGCGAGCGTGCGCACCGCGAGCAGGGCCTCGAGCAGGCCCGGCTCGTCGAGGAGCTCATCGGGTCCCTGCTCGAGCATCACGCGCTCGTAACGCGCGCGGCGCGCGGCGTCCCCGCGCGCCAGCGCGAGCGCCACGAGCCGAAGGTCCGGCCCTCGCAACCGACCTCGGATGTTGGCCAGGATCATGCCCAAGCCTCCCTCTAGCGCTCCTACCCCCCCAGGCGGCGCCGAGTTGCTGGCGCGCCTGACGACGCTGGCCCAGGAACTGACCGGGGCATACCGGCCGGCGACGGTGATCGAGCTCGTGGCGCGCGCCCTCGGCGAGACGCTCAAGCCCGACCGCCTGTCCGTCATCCTACTAGACGCCGAAACGAACCGGCTCGCGGTGACCTACGACACGCAACCTGTCCCCGCCAGCACCGACGACCCCTTGCTCCAGCTGGCGCTCCGGCGCGGTCCGCTCGCCTTTCTCAAGGACGTCCGCGAGGAAGCCCGCCGGCGCGGCACGGAGCTGTCCGACGCCCCGGCGTCGTGGCTTGGAGCGCCCCTGGTGGCCGGCGGTCGGACCATGGGCGCCGTCTCGCTCTCGAGCGAGCGCGCGGGCACCTTCGGCAAGACCGAGCTGACGCTCGTCGCCGCCGTCCTGGCCCAGGCCGCCATCGCGCTCGAGAACGCCCGCCTCGTGGAGCTGCTGTCGTCCGCCAAGCGCGAGTGGGAGAAGACCGTGGACGCCATCTCCCAAGCGATCTGCATCGTGGACGCGCACGGCACGGTCCGACGAGCCAATCGCGTATTCGCCGAGCTGATTCAGACCGCCGTCACGGCCATCCCGGGCCGCCCCTGGATCGGCTTGCTCCCGCCCCAGTGGTCGGATCCCGTCGCGCGCGCGATCGCCGAGCCGACCGCCAGCACAGCCGAGATCCGCGCGGGGGACCGGACGCTCCTGCTCACCGCGATCCCGATGGCCGATCCTGGCGCAGCCGTGCTCGTGTTCGAGGATCAGACCGACCGCCGGCGCCTCCAGGAACAGCTCATACAGTCTGAGAAAATGTCGGCGATCGGTCAACTCATCGCCGGTGTGGCGCACGACCTAAACAACCCCCTCGCCTCGGTCGTCGGGTTCAGCGACTTCCTCGCCGAAGCGGGCGGGATCCCGCCGTCGCTGCAGGAGCCGCTCCAGGTGATTCGTCAGGAGGCCGAGCGGGCGGCCACGATCGTCAAGAACCTCCTCTCCTTCGCCCGGCGCCAGGAGGGCGAGCGGACGCCGCTGCCGGTCCGGGTTCTGCTCGACTCGACGCTCGCGCTGCTGCGCAACCAGCTGATGGCAGACAAAGTCGAGGCCACACTCGAGGTCGAACCGGGGCTTCCCGACATCGAGGTGAGCGCCAACCAGATCAAGCAGGTGTTCGTCAACATCATCAATAACGCGTGCCAGGCGATCGCGAGCGACGCCCCGTCGGGCCGGATCTGGATCACCGCCAAGCGCGTCCACGACAGTGTGGCGGTGAGCGTGACGGACTCGGGACCGGGCATGCCGGAAGAGATCGCCTCCCGCGTGTTCGAGCCCTTCTTCACCACCAAGCCTGAGGGCGCGGGAACCGGTCTCGGGCTCTCGATCTCCCAGGGGATCGTGAAGGAGCATGGCGGGCGGATCACGCTCGAGACTCCACCAGGCGGCGGAGCGACCTTCACCGTGGAACTGCCGCTGCGCGCGGAGGCTGCGCCCGCGGAGACCGCACCCCGGCTGGCGACAGAGGCGCCCCAGCTCAGTATTCTCGTCGTCGACGACGAGCCCCACATCCTACACTACATGCGCGCCACGCTCGAGAGCTGGGGCCATACCGTCGAGGTGGCGAGCGACGGCACCTATGCGCTGGAACGGGCCTTGGCGGGCACGTTCGACGTCATCATCTGCGATCTGCGGATGCCGCACCTGTCGGGACGCGAGATGTACTCCAAGCTGGCCCGGCAGGACCCGCGGGTCGCCGAGCGGATCATCTTCGCCACGGGCGACACGGTCCGCGGCGACACCCTCCAGTTCCTCGAACAACTCGGCCGGCCGTACCTGCGGAAGCCGTTCACCCTGGCCGAGCTGCGCGCGGCCCTCGGCCACGCCGGGAAGCAGCCGGCCTGAGGGAAGCAGGGAGACGTGCGCGTCCTGCACGTTGACTCCGGCCGCGAGTACCGGGGCGGGCAGGATCAGGTACGCCTGCTCGCGCGGGAGCTGGCCCGCGAGCCGGACGTGGAGCAGCGCCTCATCACGAAGCGCGCCAGCGAGCTGGCGCGTCGCACGGCCGCCGACGGCGTCACGGTGCGGGAGGTCCCGTGGGCCATGGGGCTCGACCCGCGAGCGTCGTGGCGCATCGCCGTGGAAGCGCTCGCCTGGCCTCCCGATGTCATCCACGCCCACAACGCGCATGCGGTGACCCTCGCGCTCTGGGCGCGTCGGTTTCTCGGGCTCGCGGGCCGCGTCCCCCCCCCCCGACTCGTGGCGACGCGCCGGGTGGTGTTCCCCGCGGGGCGGCGCAGCGCATTGCGCCAGGCCGACACGGTGATCGCGATCTCCGAAGCGGCGCGGGCGGCGTTGCTCGCGGCGGGGTTCCCGCCCGGGGAGGTGCGGGTTGTCCGATCGGGCATCGACCCAGACGAGATCCGCCGCGCCGCCGCGCCGCCCTTCGCGATTCGGGAGTCGCTCGGGTTGCCGGGGGGGACGCTGCTCGTGGCCAACGTCGCCGCGCTCGAGCCGCCGAAGGACCAGCGGACGCTGCTACTGGCCGCGCACACGGCGCGGTCGTCGTGTCCCGACCTGCATTGGATCATCGCGGGAGACGGCCCCGAGCGTGACGCGCTGGATGTCGAGGTACGACGCCTGGGGCTAGCCGATCGCGTCCACCTGCTTGGGCACGTGGCCCGGGCCGACGCGCTCCTGGCGGAGAGCGACGTCGTCGTCATGTCGTCGCGAGCGGAAGGCCTGGGGACCGTCGTGCTCCACGCCCTGGCGCTCGGGAAACCGGTCGTCGCGACGGCGGCGGGCGGCCTCCCCGAGGTCGTGCCGTCCGAGTGGATCGTTCCGGTGGGCGACGCGGCGGCACTCGCGCGGAAGGTGATCAAAGCACTGGATCACCCTTCCCCCTTCCCCCTTCCCGCGCAGTTCACCGCGTCCGCCATGGCCGCCGGTGTCTTGGCTGTCTATCGGTCGCTCGTCTAGATTGCAGGGCCATGATCTACGTCTGCGTGCCCGTGCATAACGAAGCCCGCACCGCTGGGTTGGTGCTCTGGAAGGTGCGCCAGGTTTTCACGGCGTTTCCGCGCGAGTATCAGCTCCTGGTGCTCGACGACGCCTCGACGGACAACACCGCGGAGGTGCTCGCCTCCTACGCCAAGGTGCTGCCGATGACGATCGTCACGCACAGGGAGCGCCACGGGTACGCGCGGAGCCTCGAGGCCCTCCTCCGCCTCGCCCTGCAACGGACGGACCGGCCCAAGCGGGATTGCGCGATTACCCTGCACGCCGATTTCGCCCATTCGCCGGAGGCGATGGAAGACCTCGTGAAGCGCCTCGAATCGGGCGCGGATCTCGTGGTGGCCGAGCTCCTGGAGGAGCAGGGGGGGGGTCGGGTTTCGCAGGCGCTCCGTTTCGCCCGCCGCTGGGCCCCACGGCTGCTGCGCATCGCCGGGGTGCGGGACAGCGTCTCGGGATATCTCGCGCTACGGCTGATCATTCTGCGCCAGGCGCTGCGCGGCGATGCCGCGCCCTTCCTTCGGACGGACGGCTGGTGCGCGAGTGCGGAGCTGGTCGCACGCCTTGCGCCGCACGCGCGTCGGCTCGACACCGTCCAGGCCGCGACGCGCTACGACCTGGTGCAGCGTCCGTCGCGGGTTCGGCCGTGGCGCCAGCTCCTCGGTGCCTGGCGCGCCCGCGCGGTGATCCGGGCCGCCCGCGCCGCGACGGCGCTCCTTCTCGTCGCCGTGACCTTGCAGGCGCAGTCGGACAGTGCGCGCGTGGACTCGACCCCGCCCCGGCCGTGCCAGTCCGACTCAAATACTGCCCGCGCGATTCCACCGACCCCGGCCGCCCCCGCTCCGGCTCCCGCTCCCGCTCCCGCTCCCCAGCCCCTGGCGGTCCCGTTCCCGGTCGGAGAGCGCCTGGTCTATGGCGCCCGCTACGGACCCTTCAGCGTCGGCACGGCGACGATGCAGGTCGCGGGCATCGACACGGTCCGGGGTGTCGAATCGGTCCATTTCGTGTTCCTGATCGACGGGGGCGCGCTCTGGTATCACATTCATCAGAACCTCGAATCGTGGGTCGGGCGTCGCGATTTCCACTCCCGCCGGTTTGTGAATCAGACCGAGGAGAAGGGCAAGTCGTGGGAGCGGAGGTTCGAGATCTATCCGGATTCAGGCTTTTACCGCGAGGCGGGCCACGACACCACGGTCGCGACCGTCGCCGATCCGCTCGACGACGCCGCGTTTCTCTACTGGATTCGCACGGTGCCGCTCGAAGTCGGGAAGAAGTACGAGTACAACCGCTACTTTCGTCCCGAGCGCAATCCAGTCATCGTCGAGGTGCTCAAGCGGGAGAAAGTCGGCGCTGCGGGACGAAAGTGGAACACGATCGTCGTGCGGCCGCGCATTCCCAACGGGGGCGGGATCTTCGCCGAGAAGGCCGATGCCCGGATGTGGCTCTCCGATGACAGCCTGCGCGTCATGGTGGCGTTGCAGTCCAACTTCTCGTTCGGCCAGGTGACGCTCAAGCTCAAGGAGTACTCCGACGCCCCTCCGGAGCACCCATGACCGACTACCGCGAGGCGGACGTGTCGCGGCTCAAGACGGTCCCCATCGCGAAACGCTCCAACAAAGTCGACGCTTCCCTCCTCGCGCACGCGCCCGGCCCCGACCGCAGCTTCGCGGCGTTCTGGGATGCCCTGCCGGACGTGCTCGCGGCGAAAGACCTCCGCGACGTCGCCCATCGGCTCGCCGCCGCCACCGGACGCCACGGAGTGGTCGTCATGCTCGGCGGACACGTCGTCAAGGTGGGCCTCGGACCCCTGCTCCGCGAGCTGATGCGGCGTGGCGTGATCACGCACCTCGCCTTGAACGGCAGTGCCTCGATTCACGACTTCGAGCTGGCGGCCTACGGCGGGACGAGCGAGGACGTCGCGGCCGGCCTCGCGGACGGCACGTTCGGCATGGCGGAGGAGACCGGGCGCGAAATGAATGCCGCCGTGGCGGCCGGCGCGAAGAGCGACAAGGGGATGGGCGAGGCCCTCGTCGACTATCTCCGGGCGCGGCCGCGGCTCGCCGCTCCCGAGGCCTCCCTGCTCCTTGGTGCCGCCGAGCGAGGGGTCCCCGTGACCGTCCACGCCACCATCGGCGCCGACATCATTCATCAGCACCCGACCGCGGATGGTGCCGCGCTCGGCGCAACGAGCTATCGGGATTTCAGGCGGCTGGCGGCGTCACTCCCTTCGCTGCACGAAGGCGGAGTAGTGCTGAACATCGGCAGCGCGGTCGTGATGCCCGAGGTGTTCCTCAAGGCGCTCACGGTGGCGCGCAACCTGAATGGGGGTCGGCCCGCGGGGTTCACGGCGTGCGACTGCGACATGCAGCGTCACTACCGGCCGCGGGTCAATGTCGTGGAACGCCCGACGCTCGGGGGTGGCCGTGGGGTCCAACTCACCGGACACCACGAAATCCTGATTCCGCTCTTGGCGTGGGCGGTGTTACGCGAGCTCGAGGCCCGCTGACGCTAGGCGTCGGCGGGACGGCCCTTGATCATCTCGCGAACCTTGTCCGCGGTGCTCGGACTGATCACCCGCAGGACGAGATAGAAGATGAAGCCGAGGGCGGCCAACCAGAGCAGGGTCATGGCCAGCGCGACCAGACCACCGAGCACGCTGAACACGATCTTGAGGCCGAGCCACGCGAGCACGGCGAAGAGCGCGAAACCCAGGATGCTGCGAAGCATGAGAGATTCCTCCGTAGAGCTCCGACGAGGGGCCCGTACGACGGAATGTAGCAGCGGGTTTCAGGAGGACGCCAGGCCGTGAAGGCCGTCGCAGTCGCGATCGTCGGCGGGGGGGCCGTGGGCGCCGCGTGCGCCCGGTCGGCAGCGCGTCGTGGATTGGAAGTCGCGATCTTCGAGCCCGGCCCGGCCCCGGCCGCCGCGTCCCCCGCCTCCGCCGGCATGCTGGCCGCCCAGATTGAACCGGGCGATGAGGCACTCGTCTCCCTCTCCGTGCGCGCCCGCGACCTGTACGAGCCGCTCGGCCCGGCGCTCCAGGAGACCACCGGCATCGACATCGGCTTCTGGCGCGCCGGGATCGCCTCCCTCGCGTTCGACGAGCCCACGGCCGACCGGCTCAAGGAAGACGTGGCTCGGCAGCGCCAGGCGGGCCTTCGGTGCGACTGGCTCGATGCCGGGGAAATCGGCGAGCGTTGGCCGGGGGCCAG
The DNA here is from genome assembly GCA_035577025.1 of Gemmatimonadales bacterium. Taxonomy (GTDB): domain Bacteria; phylum Gemmatimonadota; class Gemmatimonadetes; order Gemmatimonadales; family GWC2-71-9; genus AG41. The sequence goes on along the minus strand of DATLVU010000052.1, from coordinate 42,954 downwards.
TCCGGATTGCCTCGGCGCCCTGTTCGCTCCCGAGGACGGAGCCCTGGACCCTGAAGCCCTCGCTCGCGCGTGTCTCGCCGACGCTCGCCGGCTCGGCGCGACCCAGCATGTCGAGAAGGTCGAAGCCCTCCAGATCGGGGGGGATCGGATCACCGGCGTCGTCACAGCACGCGGCACGACTCCGGTCGAGCACGTCGTGCTCGCGGCGGGCGTGTGGTCACCACAGGTCCGCGGCCTGCCCCGCGCGCTGCCGATCGAGCCCGTGCGCGGTCAGATGGCGGCCACCGCATGGCCCGAAGGGACTCCCCCGGCGATCCTCTATCAGGACCACGGCTACGTACTCGCGCGCGGCGGCGAGGCGCTGCTCGGCAGCACCATGGAGCGTGCCGGCTATGACGCGCGCGTCACGAACGAGGGGCTCGCCCAGATCTTCCGCGGCGCCGTCCGGCTACTCCCGGCGCTGCGCATACAACCGGTGCAGCGGATGTGGGCCGGACTCCGCCCGGCGACGCCGGACGGCCGGCCCATTCTGGGGCGCGATCCCGCGGTCGAACGACTGTGGTACGCCGCGGGTCACGGGCGCAACGGGATCCTGCTGGCGGCGCTGACGGGCGAGATCACCGCTGATCTGCTCGCCGAGGGCGAGACGGACGTGGACCTCACGCCATTCGGCATCGACCGTTTTCCACCGGGCACCTAGCACCGGACACCCCGATGTATCGCACCTGCGCGTTCTGTAACGGCAACCTTCCGGGCGATGGCGGTCCCTCCGGTCTCGGCGTGGGCCAGCGGCTCGCGTTCGACGAGTGGAAAGCTCGGCTCTGGGTGATCTGTCCGAAGTGCTCCCGCTGGAACCTCGCGCCGCTCGAGGACCGTCTCGAGAAAATCGAGGCGCTGGCCCGCGCCGCCGCTGAAGGCCGCGTGGCGGCGGCCACGGAGCAGGTCGCCCTGATCCGGTGGCAGCAGTATGACTTGGTGCGCGTCGGAAAGCCCCGGCGGTTGGAATTCGCGACGTGGCGCTACGGTGAGCGTCTCAAGGCTCGGCGTCGCGAGCAGCTCAAGTTCGTGTTGCCCGTCACGATCGCCGCCGTGGGCCTTGCCGTGGCCGTGAACGTGACGGCCGGCGGCTCACTCGGCGTATTCGTGTGGAACGTGCCGCGCGGGGCTCAATGGCTCTACACGCGGATGATCGGCCGTCGCTCGGTGAGCGTGGCCGAGCCACCCATCTGCGAGCGCTGCGGGAGCGTACTCCTGGTCCGGGCGCGTCACATCGCGCATGCACGCGTGGTGAGACAGGCCCAGAGCGACATCGCGCTCATTCTGAGTTGCCCCAATTGTCACTCCGAGGGGGCGATGCTGGTCGGCCGCGACGCACAGATGGCCTTGCGACAAGGGCTGACGTATCTGGCCCTGGCCCGCTCGGGCCGTCAGCGCGTCGAGGACGCGGCGCGCCTGGTGGAAGGCGCGGGGGGACCTGAGCAGCTGATTCACGACGTCGCCCGCCGGGAGCTCACGCTGCGGAGCCTGGCGCCAGAACGACGCCTGGCGCTCGAGATGGCGGTGGATGAGCGCGCGGAAGTCGCGGAGCTGGAGCGCCAGTGGCGGGATGCCGAGGAACTGGCCGACATCGCCGACGGGCTGCTGTCCACGACGACGGAGCTGGAAGAAGAGCTGCGGCGCTTGAAGAAGCGCCCGGAGGGCGATCAACCGCCTAGTTGAAATTCGGTCTTTTGCCGTCTCTCGGGCTCCACTATCTTCCGAATCCTGATGGCCACAACGCTCACCCAGCTCGCCGCTCGTAAACCCGCATGGCTCAAGGTGCCTGCCCCCGGGGGCCCGAACTACACCGAGCTGAAGCACCTCATGCGAGACTTGTCGCTCCACACGGTGTGCGAAGAGGCGCACTGCCCCAACATCGGGGAGTGCTGGGAGCACCGCGCCGCCACGTTCATGATCCTGGGCGACGTCTGCACTCGAAACTGCACTTACTGCGCGGTCGCCCACGGCACGCCGGCCGCTCTCGACCGCCACGAACCGGTCCGCCTCGCCACGGCGGTCGAGCGGATGGGGCTCCGGCACGTGGTCATCACGAGCGTGGACCGCGACGACCTGCCCAACGGCGGCGCGGAGATGTTCGCGGCCGCGATCGCCGAGATCCGGCGACGCACCCCCGGGACGTCCGTCGAGGTGCTCATCCCCGACTTCAAGGGCAGCGCCGAGGCACTGAGGATCGTGGTAGAGGCGAAGCCCGATATCCTCAACCACAATCTCGAAACGGTCGAGCGGCTGTACCGCCTGGCCAGGCCGGGGGGACGCTATCCACGGGCGCTCGAGCTGTTGCGGCGAGCAAAGGCGCTCGACGCGAGGCTGCTTACCAAATCTGGCCTCATCTGCGGCCTCGGCGAGGAGTGGGATGAGCTGTTGGTCGCGATGCGCGATCTGCGGGCGCAGGGTGTCGACATCCTGACGGTCGGCCAGTACCTCCGTCCGTCGAGCCAGCATCTTCCCATTGCGCGCTACTATCGACCCGACGAGTTCGCCGAGCTGCGTCGCCTCGGCATGGCCATGGGGTATCGCCACGTGGAGGCGGGACCGCTCGTGCGGTCGAGCTACCACGCATGGGAGCAGGTCGAGCGCGCGAACCTGTCCGCCTCCCGCTAGCCGCCCCCCCCCGACCGCCATGGCTACGGCGACCGCCCAGCCCGCCAACAAGACCGCGTCCTCTGACGTGGAGCGCCGCATGCTCCGCCAGATGCTCCTCATTCGGCACTTCGAGGAGAAGGCCGCAGAAGCGTACGCGCTGGGCAAGATCGGCGGATTCTGTCATTTGTACATCGGCCAGGAAGCGGTCGCGGTCGGCTCGCTCGCCGCGCTGCGCGACGACGACTACGTGATCTCCTCGTATCGCGAGCACGGGCAGGCATTGGTGCGGGGCGTGTCTCCCAACGCCGTGATGGCCGAGTTGTTCGGGAAGGCGACCGGGTGCTCGAAGGGCAAAGGCGGGTCGATGCACCTGTTCGACGCCGAGAAGCGCTTCATGGGAGGTCACGGCATCGTCGGGGGCCACATTCCCCTCGCGGCCGGCATCGGCTTCGCGATCCGCTATCGCGGCGGCGATCAGGTCTGCCTCTGCTACTTCGGAGAGGCGGCCGTCAATATCGGCGCCTTCCACGAGGCGCTGAACATGGCGTCCGTGTACAAGCTGCCGGTCATCTTCTGCTGCGAGAACAACCGTTACGGCATGGGCACGGCCTTCGAGCGCGTCGCGGCCGTGACGGACGTGGTGGAGCACGCGTGCAGCTACGACATGGCCGCCGAGCTCGTGGATGGCATGGACGCCCTCGCCGTATACAACGCGACGCGCCGGGCCGTGGAACGGGCCCGAAAGCGGGGGCACCCCACTCTGCTCGAGGTGCGGACCTATCGCTACATGGGCCACTCCATGTCCGATCCGCTCCACGGCGTATATCGGACCAAGGAAGAGGTGGAAGAGCAGCGCAAGCGCGACCCGATCTCGCAGCTCGCCATGAAGCTCAAGGAAGAGGGCACGCTGGATCAGCCCGGCCTCGACGCGCTCGACGCGGAGATCCGCGCGGAAGTGGAGGAAGCGGTCCGATTCGCGGACGCGAGTCCGGACCCCGATCCCGCCGAGCTCACCACGCACGTGCTCGCCGACTGATGGCCACGCTCACCTATCGCGATGCGCTCAATCAGGCGCTCCGCGAGGAGATGCAACGGGATCCCGACGTGTTCCTCATCGGGGAGGAAGTCGGTGTCTACCAGGGTGCCTACAAGGTGAGCCGGGGCCTGCTCGAAGAGTTCGGGCCGACGCGCGTGGTGGACACCCCGATTGCGGAGCTGGGCTATGCGGGGATCGGCGTCGGGGCCGCCATGGCGGGTCTGCGGCCCGTGGTCGAGTTCATGACGTGGAACTTCGCGGTCCTCGCCCTGGACCAGATCGTCAACTCCGCCGCGAAGATGCTGTACGAGTCGGGCGGCCAGATTCCGGTCCCAATCGTGTTCCGCGGCCCGAACGGCGCCGCGCTCCAGCTCGCGGCCCAGCACTCCCAGGCCTGGGAGTCCTGGCTGGCCCACATCCCGGGCCTGAAGGTCGTGGCGCCCGCGACGCCGGCGGATGCCAAGGGTCTGCTCAAGTCGGCGATCCGGGACAACAACCCGGTCATCGTGCTCGAGGGCGAGATGCTGTACAACCTCAAAGGCGACGTGCCGGAGGGGGAGCACGTCGTTCCCCTCGGTCGCGCCGACGTGAAACGGCCGGGTCGCGACGTTACCATCGTGTGCCACTCCAAGACCGTGAGCGTCGCCCTTAAGGCCGCCGAGCAGCTCGCCGAACACGAAGGGGTCTCGGCCGAAGTGCTCGACCTGCGCTCGCTGCGGCCGCTCGATGAAGCCGCGATCCTCGAGTCCGTGGCGCGCACCAACCGCGCGGTCGTGGTGGAGGAGGGGTGGCCGCACTGCGGCATCGGCGCGCAGGTCGTCGACGTGATCCAACGGGACGCTTTCGACCAGCTCGACGCGCCGGTCCTGCGCGTGACCCAGGCCGACGTGCCCATGCCGTACAACAAGCAGCTCGAGCGCCTGGCGAAGCCGAGCGTCGAGCGCGTGGTCGCCGCTGCGCGACGCACGCTGTACCTCGACTGACGCCGCCCTCCCCCCCGTGGCCACGAACGTTTACATGGAAGCGCTCTCCCCGACGATGGAGGAGGGACGCGTGGTGAAGTGGCACAAGGGCGACGGCGACGCCGTGAAGACCGGCGACACGTTGGCGGAGGTCGAGACCGACAAGGCCGTGATGGACCTGATCGCGCGCGCGGACGGCGTGCTGCGGCAGGTGAGTGTCGCCGAAGGTCAGACGGTGCCGGTGGGTAAGGTGGTGGCGGTCATTCTCGGCCCCGGAGAGACGTCCGCCGCCGCACCGGCTTCCGTGCCCTCCCCCCGGCCGGCGGTCGCTGCGGCGACAGGGAGTGGGGAGCGGGGAGCGGTCCTGAACGTCGGGAGCGGGGAGCGGGGAGCGGTACCCTCCGTGGCGACGCCAGCCGACGCTACGCGGGTGAAGGCCTCCCCGCTGGCGAGACGGATGGCAAAAGATGCCGGCGTTGACCTGAAGCTAGTGACCGGAACGGGTCCTGGCGGACGGGTCACCAAGCGGGACCTGGAAGGTCGGGCCGTAGCTACGCAGCCAGCCGTGCAGCGCGAGGTACCGCTCCCCGCTCCCCGCTCCCCGGTGGTGGGAGGAGGAGGAGCGGCCTACGACGACGTCCCCCTCACCCAGATCCGCAAGACCATCGCCAAGCGGCTCGTCACGTCCCTCGGCCCCATCCCCCATTTCTTCCTTACGACCGAAGTGGACATGGAGCGGGCGGCCGAAGCACGCGATGCGCTCAACCAGCAGCGCGGGGACCAGGGGAAGATTTCCTACAACGATGTGATCATCAAGGCGACCGCACTGGCGCTCGTAAAGCATCGGGCCTGCAACGCCTGGTTCCAGGACGACCACATTCGCTACTGGAACGAGGTTCACATCGGGATCGCGGTGGCGGTGGAGGACGGGCTGATTACTCCGGTGATCCGGAACGCCGATCGCAAATCGCTCGTCGAGATCGGGCGGGAGGCGCGGGAGCTGGCCGAGAAGGCTCGTAGCCGTCGGCTCCAGCCGACCGAGTACACCGGATCGACGTTCTCCGTCTCGAACCTGGGGATGTTCGAGATCGACCAGTTCACGGCGGTGATCAATCCGCCCGAGGCTGGTATCCTCGCGATCGGGTCCGTCACGCAGAAGCCGGTGGTCGTGGGCGGTCAGCTTGCGCCGGGGCGCCGGATGCGCATTACCATGAGCTGCGACCACCGCGTCATCGACGGCGCCACGGGCGCGGCGTTCTTGAAAACGCTGAAACAGATGCTCGAGAATCCACTCGCAATGCTGCTTTAGGGAGAATCATCAGTGGCGAATACGTTCGACGTCATCATTCTGGGCGGCGGGCCCGCGGGCTACGTCGCCGCGATCCGCTCGGCGCAGCTCGGCATGACCACGGCCCTCGTCGAGAAGGACAAGCTCGGTGGCGTGTGCGTCAACATCGGCTGCATTCCTACGAAGGCCCTCCTCCACTCGGCGCACATCGCCTCGATGCTGCGCGACGCCAAGGAGTTCGGCGTCGAGGCCGGCGCCGTGAAGACCGACTATGGAGTCGCGATGCAGCGCTCACGCAAGGTGAGCGATCAGAACTCGAAGGGCGTCGAGTTCCTGATGAAGAAGAATAAAGTCACCGTCGTCAGAGGCACCGGCATCCTGCAACCGGGGCGCAAGGTGAAAGTGGGCAGCGACGTCTACGACGCGAAGAAGGCCGTCCTGATCGCGACCGGGTCGCGCGTCAAAGGTCTGCCGCAGATCGGACTCGAGATCAACAAGACCACCGTGATCTCCTCCGACGAGGCCCTGTTCCTCGAGAAGGCGCCGACGTCGCTCGCCATCATCGGAGCGGGCGCCGTGGGGATGGAGTTCGCCAATATCTTCCACGCCTTCGGAACCAAGGTCACCTTGATCGAAGCGCTTGCCCGTATCCTGCCACTCGAGGATGCCGAGGCGTCGGACGCGCTCACGAGGAGCTACAAGAAACGGGGCATTGAGGTGATCCCGGCAGCCAAGGTCAAGAAAGGGACGCCGGCCAAGGACAAGGTGACGCTCGAGGTCGAAGCGGGCGGCGCGACCCAGAAGCTCGAGGTGGCGGCCGTCCTCATGGCCGCCGGGCGCGCCGTGAACACCGAGAACATCGGCCTGGCGGAGTGCGGTGTCCAAATCAACGAGCGCGGTTTCATCAAGGTGGACAAGAACCTCCAGACCACGGCGCCCGGCTACTACGCCATCGGTGACGTGGCGGGCCCACCGATGCTCGCCCACAAGGGAATGCGCGAAGGCGTTTATGTCACAGAGCTCCTTGCCGGCCAGAAGCCGCATTCGATCAAGTACGACAACGTCCCCAGCGTGACCTACTGCCAACCCGAAGTGGCCAGCATCGGGCTCACCGAGGATCTCTGCAAGGAGCGAAAGCTCGAGTACGTGGCCGGCCGCTTCCCCTTTTCCGCGAACGGGCGGGCGCGCGGCACGGGTGAGACCGAAGGGTTCGTGAAGATTTTGCGCGAGAAGAAGTACGGTGAAATCCTCGGCGCGCACATCGTCGGCGCCCAGGCGTCCGAGCTTATCCACGAGCTGACAGTGGCCCGAGAAAACGAATACACGGTGGAGGAAGTCGAGCTCGCGATCCACGCGCATCCGACATTGTCGGAGGCGGTGGCCCAGGCCGCGCTCGACTCGCTCGGCCGAGTGGTGGACATGTGAAAGACCCTCTGGCGATCGGGCTCGGCGCGCTCACGAGTGGTGTGGGGCTCGGCGGCGGCACCATCGTCGCGGGGCTCGCCATCGTCCGGTCCCTGGAACATCACGCCGGCACCGCCGGCTACGAGGACATCGCCGGAGACCCGGTCATCGCCGCGACGTTCGCCGGTCTCGCGGTCGCGGCGACGTTCGGCTGGCGACGCACGCGCGCGCTCGAGAACCTGTGGCAGCGTGGTGTCATCGGAGTGATGTCCGCAGTCGGAGCCATGCTGGTCGGTTTCATCGCATGGCCCGTCGATCGCTGGCTCCAGACGCCGGGGTTGATCGCATGGGCGGTCACGAGCTTCATCGTCGGTGCCACTGGAAGCGCGTGGGCAGTCAAGGGAAGCCACGATGACGCGGTGAAGGGGTAGCAGAGTGGGCGATCGTACGCTGCAGGTCCTTGATGCCGGGCTCGTGCCCTACGGCGATGCGCTACCGTGGCAGCGCGCCCTCGCCCAGGCTCGCATCGATGGGCGGTTGGCGAAGGACCTCCTCCTGCTGCTCGAGCACCCACCTGTGGTGACGCTGGGTCGCGCCTCCCACGCCGCACACGTCCTGCGTCGCGAGGGAATCGACATCTTCGAGATCGAGCGCGGGGGCGATGTCACCTTCCATGGCCCAGGCCAGCTCGTCGGCTACCCGATTCTCGACCTCACGGGCCACCGACGCGACCTGCATTGGTATCTCCGGACCCTGGAGGACGCGATCATCAGCGCGCTCGCCGAGCTCGGGATTCCAGCCGGCCGGAACCCGCCGCATACGGGCGTCTGGACGTCCAACCGCAAGATCGCGAGCATCGGGATTCACGTGAAGCAATGGGTGACGTGGCATGGGTTCGCCCTGAACGTCACCACCGATCTCACGCAGTTCGACCGGATCGTGCCGTGCGGAATCGCCGGAGTGGAGATGACATCGGTCGAGAGGGAGCGGGGAGCGGGGAGCGGGGAGCGGAACCTGCGGGGGCGAGCCGTGCAAGCAGTGATGCGAGGATTTGAGACGGCCTTCGGTGTTACGACGAGACCCGCAGACGCCGACGTCCCGGAGCTGCGTCCCAGCGCAACGGCGCAGACGTATTGATGGCGTGACCAAGTACCTCGACGAGCTGCGCCAACGGAATCCCGGGTCTCAGGAGCGGCTCCCCCCCGGGCAGGTGCTCACCACGAAGTGGCCCGTCCTGCACTACGGCGACGTCCCACGCGTCGACACTCGCACGTGGACGTTCGAAGTGTCCGGCCTGGTCGAGCGACCGTTCACGCTGACGTACGACGAGCTGGTCGAGCTACCGCGTAAGTCGGTGCACTGCGACATCCATTGCGTGACGCGGTGGAGCCGGCTCGACAACGACTTCGAGGGCGTACCGGTGCAGCTGTTACTCGCCCGCGCGGGTGTAAAGCCGGAGGCGGCGTTTTGCCTGGTGTCGGCCGAGCAGGGTTTCACCACGAACCTCCCGCTCGGCGATCTGGATCGACCGGACAACCTCATCGCGTTGAAGTGGAGCGGCGAGCGGCTGACGCCGGAACATGGTGGGCCCGCCCGTCTGCTCGTACCGCACTTGTATTTCTGGAAGAGTGCCAAGTGGGTTCGGGGCCTGACGCTGCTCGACGCGGACGTCCCAGGTTTTTGGGAGCAGAACGGCTATCACATGCGGGGCGATCCGTGGAAGGAAGAGCGCTACGGCGGGCGCGGGCTGAGCCAGCATGACATTAATAAACTGCGGAACCTCAGCAAAAAAACCGTATAAAAACGACGTAGAGCGGTTTCTCTACGACTCTCCTCTACGGTTTCCCTCCACGCCCTTTTCTCGCAGCAGCTCGTAAAACCGTCGGAAAACCTTGATACCGTCCCACAACTGTTTCAAGTCCAGCTTTTCGTTCGGAGCGTGGAGGCGATCGTCGGGCAGGCCGATCCCGGTGAGGATCACGGGGGCGCCACCCTTGCCGAGCGCGGGGACCACGGGAATAGAGCCCCCGGCGCGAGCTGGCACGGTCCCCCGCCCGACCACCTCACGAAAGGCCTGATCCAACAGGCCAAAGGCCGGGTGCGTCACCTCCACCGTCGCGGGGTCGGCGCCATGGAGGAATTTCACGCTCGCCTGAACGTACTTGGGCGCCAACCGCTTGACCGCGGCCGTGAGTTGTCGCTCGACGGTCTTGAGTTTCTGGTCGGGCACGAGACGGAGACTCACTTTCGCGGTGGCCTCGGCGGGAATCACGGTCTTCGCGCCATCGCCGGTAAACCCTCCCATGATGCCGTGGATCTCGAACGTGGGGAGCGCCCAGAGGCGCTCCAGCACCGAGTGGTCCTTGAGCCCCGTGAGCGCTTTGGCCTGTACGCGATGCTTGAGGAAATCGCTCTCCTTGAATGGAAGGCGTTTCCAGGTGGCGAGCTCGCGCTTGGACGGTCGTTTGACCGGCGCATAGAACCCGGGAATGTGGATCTTCCCGTCGGACGTCTTGAGGCGGCCGAGCAGCCGGGCGAGCTCCTCGTGGGCGTTGGGGGCGGCCCCGCCAAATTCGCCCGAGTGAAGGTCCGTTCTCGCCGTCCGGACGGCGATCTCGGCGTAGCAGAGCCCGCGCAGGGTCGTGTAGACGGCGGGCCAGCGGGGCGCGACATAGGCCATGTCGGCGATGAGGACGACATCGGCGCGGGTCCGCTCGGGCTCCCGTCGCAGCAGCTCGAACAGGACGCGGCTGCCGTACTCTTCCTCCCCTTCGATCAGGAAGCGGAAGTTGATGGGCGGCCGGCCGCCGGCCTCGATTGCCTTGAGGAGACAGAACACCTGTCCCTTGTCATCCGCCGCGCCGCGCGCAAACAGCTGGCCGTCCCGCACCGCCGGATCGAACGGTGGCGTCGTCCATTGGTCGAGCGGCTCGGGAGGCTGGACGTCATAGTGCCCGTAGATCAGGAGCGTCGGCGCACCGGGCACGTCCGGACCCACGCCCCAGACCACCGGGTGCGTGCCGCTGGCGAGGAACTGCACCTCGCGACAACCGAGCCGGCGCAGCTCGCCCGCGACCCACTCCGCCGCGGCCCGGCAGTCGGCGTTGTGAGACGTGCTGGTCGACACTGATGGAATGCGCAAGAAATCGCTGAGCTCATGCAACAGGCGTTCGGTATCCATGGAGCGCAAAATCTAGACGGCTAGATGGCTGGACGGCTAGCCGTCTAGCCGTCTCGACGCTTAGGACTATATTCGTCCCCGCCATGAGGACGACCGCGTCGTACGAGCTGTTTCCCGACGCACCGAGCGAGCGCGCGATGGCCCGCGCTCGCTACCTGGCCCGCGAAGGCCGAGTGGTTGACGCCGAAAAAGCCTACCGCGACCTCCTTGCCGAGCATCCGGACTTGAAGTCCGGATGGGCGGAATGCTTCGAGTTGTTGAGGCGTCAGGGGCGAAAGGAAGACGCGCTTCGTCTGGCAGAGGGCGCGCGGGCCCAATTCGGAGACTCTGCCTTTTCGCTGGCGCTCACGGGCGCCGCGCTCATCGAGCTCGAGCGCTACCCTGAAGCGCTGACCACCCTCGAGCACGCGGTCGACGTGGATCCCGACCTCGCACTGGTCTGGCACGAGCTGGGCTACGCCGCATTTCGACTGGGCGATCGGAACCGCGCGCTGCTTGCGTTGGACCGTGCCTTCGGGCTCGAGCCCCACACCGAGACGCTGCGGTTGCGCGGACGCATCCTGCGGGACGCGGGCCGCTATCAGGCGGCCGAAGTCTCGTACGAGGGCGCGGCTCAAGCCGCGGAGCACGCCGAGCAGCGCGTCGCGGCGGAGCGGGAGATCGCGGTGACGCAGCGCTACGCTTTCTACTCCCCGCGCCGTCCCGACGAGCTCACCACAGCCGAGCGATGGTTCGCCGAGACCGGGACGGTCGTGTTGGCCTCGCAAGAAGGGACCGTCGTCCCGGACGACGAGGCGCTCGCCACCGCCTTTCTCGACCTCGCGCGCGATTCCGGATGGCGGTTCGGCCAGGTGGTCACCGTGGGACCGACCCTGCTGGTCTGGCGCACGCTCGCGGACTCACTGCGAGCCCCGTTGGTGTCGGGCACGAGCTTCGATCCGGCCGCGTGCCCCTTGGTGGTAGCGCAGCGCCCCCAGCCGGCGGACGCCCGGTGGTCCATGCTCACCGCCGCGGTCGCCGAGCAGGCGTCGGGTCTGGTATTCGTGCTCGAGCAGGCGCCCGTTTCCCTGTCCCCCGCCGCGCTTTCTCTCACCGAGCCCACGAGCGCCGCCGCCGACGTGATCGGCGTCCTCGCGGACTCGAGCGGCCGCCGGCCCCAGCGGCTGAACGTCGCCCACGCGCTGTCCGAAGCGCAGCACCCGGCGGGCCGGTTGGCCGGGCGCCGCCTCAAGACCGAACGATCCTGACGGAGGCTCGGTGACCGCTACCGCACGATCCCCGCGCACCATGACGGGGAAGTCTATCGTCGACAGCCAGTTCGAGCGCGCCGCCAATTTGATCAACCTCGAAGAGTATATGCGGCGCATTCTGATGAAGCCCTTCCGCGAGGTGCAGGTGGAGGTGCCGGTGCGCATGGACGACGGTCGCATCGAGGTGTTCACCGGGTACCGCATCCAGCACAACGGGGCGCGGGGGCCCTGCAAGGGCGGGATCCGCTACCATCTCGACGCCGACCACGATGAAGTCCTGGGCCTGGCCACCATTATGACCTGGAAGACCGCTCTGATGGACATCCCGTTCGGCGGTGCCAAGGGCGGCGTCGCCGTCGATCCCAAGAAGCTCTCCAAGCTCGAACTCGAACGGCTCACGCGCCGCTTCACGCAGCGGATCTCCATCGTTCTCGGGCCGTATCGGGACATCCCCGCGCCCGACGTCGCGACGAACGCCCAGGTGATGGCCTGGATCCTGGACGAGTTCTCGAGCCGGCACGGCTATACCCCGGCCGCTGTCACCGGCAAGCCCATATCACTCGGCGGCTCGCTCGGCCGCGAGGAGGCCACGGGGCGAGGCGTGATGTACGTGATGATGGAGTACGCGCGCGACTTCGGCGTTCCGCTGAAGGGCAGCCGTGTCGTCATTCAGGGGTTTGGCAATGTCGGTGGCAACCTCGCCCGGCTGCTACACACGGAGGGGGGAGCGAAGGTCGTCGCCATCTCGGATGTCAACGGCGGCATCATGAACGACGGTGGGCTCGACGTTCCCGGCCTGCTCGCCCACACCGCCGGCGGCCGACCGGTTTCCGAGTGGAAGGGCGGCACCGCCATCACGAACGATCAGTTGTGGATGGTGCCGTGCGACTGGCTCGTGCCGGCAGCGCTGGGCGGCGTGATCACCCGGGAGTCGAACGCGCGAACGGTCAACTGCAAGGTGGTCGTCGAGGGCGCGAACGAGCCGACGACGCCTACAGCGGACTTGATTCTCGAGGAGCGGGGCATCCCTGTTATTCCCGACTTCCTCGCCAACGCCGGTGGCGTCACGGTGAGTTACTACGAGTGGGCCCAGAATCTCCAGCAGTACCGGTGGACCCATGAGCAGGTGAACCGCGAGCTGCAAGCGACGATCACCAAGGCCTACGTGGGCGTGCGCGACCTCGCGAAGCAGAAGGGCGTGACGTTCCGGACGGCCGCGTATGCGATTGCGCTGCAGAGAGTAGCGGAGGCGGAGCGGCTGAGGGGAAACTGAAAACGGCGGCGGTCAGGCGGTCGGCCGGTCAAACGACAATGCGGCGATCAGGCGGTCGAGAATCAACGGCGGCGGTCAGTTGATACGGCGCGCGCGTATTGGATCCCGGCGCGCGATCAAAACGAGCGACACTTAGTGGGGTGATGCCCTACGAGCGGTTCCGCGCATGGCAGGCCTGCGACCAACTCGTCGTCGCGGTCTATCGCGAGACCGCAGGGTTTCCTCGACAAGAACTGTATGGTCTCACATCGCAGGCGCGTCGGGCGGCGTTCAGTGCGGCCGCGAACATCGTGGAAGGCTCAGCGAAACGAGGTCCACGCGAGTTCCGGCGCTACCTGGACATCGCCATGGGATCGCTGTCAGAGCTCTCATACACCTTGCGGGTGTGCAGGAAGCTCGGGTTCCTGCAGGAGGGGCAGTGGCGCGAATTGGATCGCCTCCGGGCCGATGCCAGTCGGCTGACCTGGCGACTTTATAAAGCGGTGCGTGACCGCCAGCCCGCCTGACCGCCGCCGTTGCCTCTCGACCGCCAACCCGCCACCCTTCATCCGCCTCGCGAATACAACGCCTGATACGGATCCTGCCCAGGGTCCGTGAACACCCTCACCTGAATGGCGCGGATCGCCTCCCGCAGGTCCGCCTTGGACTGCAGGTAGACCTCTTCAAATTGGTTGAGGTTCATGCGGTACAACCGCTGCGCAATTACGACCGCGTTGTTGAGCGGAGCCTTGGCGTACCAGCGCCAGTCGTACGTTTCCAGTGATTGTCCTACCGCCCCCGTGAGCTGCGCCCGGGCCCACCCGAAGATCGTGGCGCGCGAGCGCTCGAGCGCCGTGCCCATCGGGCCCGCCGCATAGACTGAATCGAGGCGTCGCGCCAGCTCGGCGTACAGTTGATCGAGCCGCCGCTCGTCCCGCCAGCGGGCCACGGCGCGATTCGCGTCCACCGAGTCGCCCCGTGAGCGAAAGAAGGCCTGCGCGCCCCGATAGCCGACGAAGCTCGCGAAGCTCTCGTCGAACGCGGTCTGACTCTTCAGATACAGGGTGTTGTGGGCCAGCTCGTGAATCACCGTCGCGACGAGCTCCATCGTGTCCCGCTCCATCACGGTCGAGAGCAGGGGATCCGCGAAGTATCCGAGCGTCGAGAAGGCGCCCGCGGGGCGCAGGTACGTGTCGAAACCGTTCCGCTCGAGCTCCGCGGCCGCGCTCCGGGCCTGAGCGAAGTTGAAGAACCCCTTGTACGGGACCGTGCCGACGATAGGGTAGCGCCACGTGTACTCGCGTAGCCGATCACGACGCGACGCCGACAGGACCAAGAGCAGCGTATCCCGTCCCACGTCCGCATAGGTCGTATACGTCTCACCGACGAGCAAGCCGAGTGAGTCAGCCGCGTACGTCCGGGCGGCGAGGACCAGCTCGAGCCGCTGCCGCAGGGCCGGCGAGGTCTTGGGGTCCCCGGCGAGCTTGTCCATCGCGCGGCGCCGCAGGAGAATGCGAGCTTCCTCGACGCCCGCCCGCGCCAAGTACCGGACCTCGGCGCTCGTCACCAGGGTCACGACCAGCAGCGTGGGAACGCCGATCACCACCCACGCCAGGAGTCGGCGACCGACACGCCCCCAGTTCGGTGGACGGCGCTCGACTACGGTGTCCATCGCAACCCTACGCGATGCCGCGCGCCGAGCGCATCATCCTGCCGATAGGCATAATCGAGATGCAGCCGACCCACCTCGACGCCCGCCCCCGCCGTGAACGGCGACGCCGTGGTCGCCGCCGAGTGACCCACATACCCCACGCGCGCAAGCAAACCGAGCCCGTGGGTGACCATCCCGCTCTCGACACCCAGGACCACAAAGGCGCTCCCGTCCGACGGCCACTGCCCCTCCAGTGTCGTGAGGAGACGGTAGGTGCCTTGGGGATCGACGTAATTCAACGTGAACCCGGCTCGCGTGCGACGCGGAAAGTGGAGCCCGAGGCCGAGATCGCCACCGATGTTCTGCACGCTGACGCCCAACGCCATCAGGTCGAACACCGCGATGGCCAGCCCGGCGTCACCCGCCCAGGCGTCGAGCCGTGCTCCTCCGATCGTCTCGCGTCCGTACTTGATGGACGTGCCCAGCGCCACGACCCCGGTCCGGAACACCAACGACGACACGCCCAGCACGTCGGCGCGGTTGTAGTTCGGTCCGAGGGCCGCCGCGCCGGCCCCCCACGTGAAGCGGCTCACGCGCAGCGCGAGCGCGCCGGTCGACAGCGTCGTCCCCCCGGGATAGGCCTCGTACGCGCCCTCGACGGCCAGATGGTGGATCGTGGCGAGGCCGGCCGGGTTCGCAAAGATGGCGCCCGCGTCGCCCACGAGGGCCGCCCCCGCGCCACCCATCCCCGCTCCGCGCGCCGAGCCCGGCAGGCCCGGCAGACTGCCCTCACCTTGTGCGACGAGCCCGGGAGCGAGCAGAACGGCGCACAGCACGGTCAGCAGGAGCCCGCCGGGGACGCGCCCCTTCATTATTGCAGGCGCAGGATCGCGAGCTGGGGAACGATCGTCGTGCGCAAAGCGGCGCCGACGCTGTTCGAGAACAAGAGCGTGAAGCTGGGCGCGCTGGGTGCCTGTTGCATCAGGTAGAAGCTCCCCGAGCCGGCCCGGAGCATACCCGCAAGCTGCGCCGAACTGCCGGTCACCGACGGCGGGACCAGCGGGAACGTCCCGGGAATCTTGCTGCTGCACTTGGAGTTGAACGCGGGGAACGCGGTGCGGAACTGCCATTTGACGTACTGCAGCTCCGGCGGGGTCGGGAACGACGGCAGGTCCGAAACGTAGTTGGCCAGCGTCCACCGCTCGACCAGCGTCGAGAAGGGCGTGCCGGTCCGCGCGACCACATTCGCGACGCCGAGCTGGTTCGTGGCGTCGAGGGAGCGAGTGAACGCGTTCGCGGCGGCCTGCGTCGTGCCCCCGGCGAACTGATCGACCAGAAAGCGGACGAACAGCCAGTAGGCGCCCCGCTCGGCCAACCCCCCGATGCCAGCCGTGTCGACTAGGAAGTGATTCTGAGGCGCCCCGAGATAGAGCCCGGCGTTGTACAGGTCCCCACCCACGAACTCGCAGAGCGTCGCCGTGTCGGCCAGGAACAGGCGGCCGCCGTTCTCCTCCGCGTAGTGCGACATCCCTTCGTTGAGCCACAAGTCTTCCGGGAATCCTCCTCGTATGAGGAAATGCTGATTGAAGCTGATCATGTGCTGGAACTCGTGTATGAACGTCACGGGCACGAGTTTCTTCACTTCGGTCGTCGAATGCATGCAGCTGACGGTGCCTGCCGGGTCGGGTGACATCGAATAGAAGATCTCCGCGCTGTTACCGCCGGAGAAGCCGGTCACCAAATCACCCCCGAAGAAGTATCCGGCCACAAAGCCGCCCGCTGGGTCGTTGCACTGGGCCGTGGTCACGAGCGAGTTGACCTTGGGGGTCATGAGCACGAGCACCAGCCCGTTGCCATCGATGTCGGACTCCCGTCCGAATGCGGCGGTGTCGGTCGGATAGAGGAGCGTGTCGAACACCGCGGCGACGGAATCGAGGTCGATCGTCGCGAGCGTGTCCGGTGAGGCGTTGTCGACGTAAACGGCGACGTGCACTCCGACCGTCTTCGCGGTCGCGGTGACCGTCGGATGGGTGGAGCAAGTCAAGTCGCCGCACACCTTGAAGGTGCTCGACGAGCCCGGTGTGATCACGCGCGCGGGACCCGTCGCGGCAGGCCGCCGTCGCGGCGGCGCCTGCAGAGCCAGCTCCCGCTCGGCCCGGCGCAGCGTGAAGTCGAACCGTTGCGCGATGGACGGGCCGGGCGCCACGACCGCCGCGCGCGGCGGGGCAGCGAGTGCGTTGCCACCGAGCCTGAACGCCTGGGAGTCGTCCCCGGTGTTACTCGCCGACTGCGCGATCACGAGATACTCCTCGGCCGCGGAGGTCGACCCGTTCGCCGGAAACACGGCGCAGCCCGCCGTCTGCGTCGGGTCGACAGCCGTGTACGCCGCGACGCCGAGGTTGACCTGGCCGCCGCTCGTCGCCGTGCATGCCGCGAGCGGCTTGGGCGCCGGTGGACTGGAGCTACACGCCGCCGCCAGCAGCGACGACACCCCCATCCCCACCCTCACCCCGATCGCCCAGAGACGCTTCGGCATGGCGTGACCCCCCTCCCCCTGTCTTATCGGTGATTTCACCGGTGCGCTCGAGCGCTAGACGGAAACAGATCGGCCCAGCCACCGTGTGGACTCCAATCATCGCCACGAGCAGGGCCTCGAGGGAGACCCCCCACTCGGGGAACGCACGACGGGCGAGCTGCGCGAGCACCGACGCCATTCCCACCTGGGAAAAGAGGCCGAGCCAGCCCTCCCCGGCGAGGGCGGGCGTCACACTCGGGTCGCGTCCCGCCCAGCGGATACCGTAGCGCACGCTCACGACCCGTAACCCGATCAGGAGCAACGCCCAGGGCCACCACTCCGCGAGCACACCCACCCGCAACCCGGCCCCGCTGAGCGCGAAGAAGAGGACGTACACGACGAGCGCCCCGCGTTTCAGGTCGCTACGCAAGCGATCGATGTCGGCGGCGGGACAAAAGTTCTCGAGATAGAAGCCCGCGCCGAGCGCGATGATCAGGCTCTCGAGATGCGCCAGGCGGGCGATCTGAGGAGTGAGGAACGCCAGGGCGACCACGAGGATCGTCGTATCGCGGCGCGCCAGTCGCAGGGCACGGTGCGATGCGTACCCGAGCAGGAGTCCCACCGCAACTGACGCCAGGACTCCACCCAACGCGAACCCCGCGATGGAGACCGTGACCGTGCCCGAGCTCGCCATCGCCTTGCCCACGGCGATGACCAGCGCAAACAGAATCACCACCACTAGATCCTGGGCGACCGACACGTCGAGCAGACCGCGCGCGAAGGGACCCCGGGCGTCGCACTCCTCGAGCATGGCCATGGCCACGACCGGCGATGAAGCGGCGGCGAGCGTGCCGAGCACGAGCGCAACCACGGCGCGATCGCCGAACGGTTGATGTGCCGTGAAGGGGAGCCAGGGGGTGATCGTGAAGGCGATGAGCGATACGACGACGAAGGGAAATGCGACGGCGCCGGCACCGAGGCGCGCCAGGGCGAGCCGATTCCGGCGCAGCTCGGCGAGGCGCAGTGTCAGTCCCACGGTGAGGGCAATGAGGGTGAGCGCGGCGTCCTGGAGGAAGCCGAGGGCTTCCACTTCGTCGCGTCGCACCACGCCGAGCCAGGCGGGTCCGACGGCGAATCCGAGCAGCACGTAGCCCGTGAGACGGGGGAGTCGCGCCTGCCGCGCGAGGTCCCCGCCCAGGTATGCCGCGAGCAACAAAAACGCGAGCGCGAGCGTGGCCCGCGCGTCGAGTGGGCTGCTCGCGGTCGCCCGATGCAGCAGCGCCATCACCACAATCAGCGCGAACAGACTCGCCACGCGGCGCATGGGGCCACAAGATATCCGGCGCCGCGCGCTTTTGACAATGCATCGAGGCGCCGGTATCATTCCTCGTAGCCGTATGGCGTTCGTTCACCTCCATACCCACAGCGAGTACTCCCTCCTCGACGGCGCGAACCGGATCCCCGACTTGCTCGAGCGGGTCCAGACGCTCGGGATGGATTCGCTCGCGATCACCGACCACGGCAATCTGCACGGCGCGTGGCAGTTCTATGCCGAGGCGCGGGCCCGGAAGGTGCGTCCGATCCTGGGCTTCGAAGCGTATCTCGCGTTCGGCGATCGCCACCGGCGCGAACGACCGGCCGAGGCGCCGGGCCCCTACTCACACCTCGTCCTCCTCGCCAAGAACCGCACCGGGTATCACCATCTCGTCAAATTGTCCTCCATCGGGTTTCTGGAGGGCTTCTACCGTCGCCCCCGCATCGACCGTGAGGTCCTGGAGCAGTACGCCGACGGAGTGATCGGACTCGCGGCCTGCCTTTCGGGCGAGATCGCCCTGTACCTGCGGCAGGGGAACTACGAGGCGGCGAAGGCGAGCGCCCAGTACTTCGCCCGGGTGTTCGGTCCCGACGGATTCTGGCTCGAAGTCCAGAACCACGGCCTGGCCGATGAGACCACCGTCACCGCCGGCATGTTTCAGCTCGCCCGGGAGCTCGGCCTGCCGGTCGTGGCCACCAATGACGCGCATTACCTGAAGAAAGAGGACGCCGAGGCACACGACGTCCTCCTCGCGATCGGCACCGGCAAGGACCTGGACGATCCGAACCGCTTCCGGTTCTTCGGTCAAGAGAGCTACGTCAAGGCCGAGCAAGAGATGCGCGCGTTGTTCCCCGACCACCCCGAGGTGGTGGAGGAAACCCAACGCGTGGCGGGGCTGTGCGAGTTCGATTTCGAGAAGCGATACTTCCTCCCCCAGTACCCGCGGCCGGCCGAGTTCGCGACCGACCACGATCTGCTCGTGCACCTCGCGCGCGCCGGGGCGCGGCAGCGCTATGGAGAGACGCTGTCCCCGGAGGTCCAGACGCGGCTCGACTACGAGCTGCAGGTCATCGCGCATACCGGGTACGCCGGCTACTTCCTGATCGTCTACGACATCGTGAAGGCAGCGAAGGACCGAGGCATCCCGGTGGGCCCCGGCCGGGGCTCGGCCGCGGGCTCGCTCGTGGCCTACGCCCTCGGCATCACCGATATCGACCCGCTCGCGTTCGACCTGCTGTTCGAGCGGTTCCTGAATCCCGAGCGCATCTCGATGCCGGACATCGACCTCGACTTCTGCTTCGAGCGCCGCGGGGAGGTCATCCAGTACATCCGGGAGCGTTACGGGCGCGACTCGGTCGGGCAGATCATCACCTTCGGGACGCTGAAGGCGCGCGCGGCCTTCCGCGACGTCGCCCGCACGCTCCGCGTGGAGCCGGGCGAGGTGGATCGCTTCACCAAGATGATTCCGGCCGGGCCCGGCATCGCCGTCACGCTGGCGGAAGCTTCCGAGCGGTCCCCCGAGCTGCGGCAGCTCGCGCGCCAGGACGACCGCGTTCGGAAGATCCTCGAGCTGGGCACCCGGATCGAAGGCCTGGCGCGCCACGCCTCCGTACACGCGGCGGGCGTGGTGATCGCCCCGGGCCCGCTCACCGATTACGTGCCCGTGTGCCTCGCGCCGCAGGAGGCGGAGGCGATCATCACCCAGTATGACATGGTCGCGCTCGAGAAGGTCGGGATGCTCAAGATCGACGTCCTCGGGCTCCGCACGCTGACCGTGATCCACGATGCCTGCGCGATGGTTCGCGAACGTCACGGCGTGACCGTCGACATGAACCGACTCGACCTCGCGGACCCGGCGGTCTACGAGCTGCTCGGCTCCGGTCGTACGGCCGGTGTCTTCCAGTTCGAGTCGCCGCTCGCCACCGATTGCCTCCGCAGCATGAAGTGCGATCGCTTCGACGATCTGGTGGCGACGAACGCGCTGCTCCGTCCCGGCCCGCTCGACACCGGCATGCATCTGGTGTTCATCAACCGCAAGCTCGGCCGCGAGCCGGTGCGCTACCCGCACCCCGCGCTCGAAGAGATTCTCAGGCCCACCTACGGCGTCATCACCTATCAGGAGCAGGTGATGCGGATCGCGAACGTGCTCGGGGGCTTCACGCTCGCCGAAGCCGACGTGCTGCGCAAAGCCGTGGGCAAGAAGGACAAGGAGCTGATTCAGCGCGAGCTCGGCCGCTTCGTGGAGCGCGCCGTGGGGCTCGGCCACCCCCGACGCGTCATCGAGGATATCGCCGCGCAGATCGAGACGTTCGGCCGGTACGGGTTCAACAAGTCGCACGCGGTCGCCTACTCGGTTCTCTCCTACCAGACGGCGTGGCTCAAGGCGCACTACCCGGCTGAGTTCATGTCGGCCCTCTTGTCATCGGAGATCGGCGATACCGATACCGTGGTGCGCTACATCAACGAGGCCCGGGAGCTCGGGCTCGAGGTGCTGCCCCCCGACGTGAACGAATCGGGTTTCAAGTTCACGGTGGTCGCCGATCGGCGTCTCCGGTTCGGGCTCGGGGCCATCAAGAACGTCGGAGCGGGGGCGATCGAGTCCATCCTCACGGGCCGCGCGAGCGGTGGCCCCTATGCCTCGCTCGTGGATTTGTGCGACCGCATCGACCTGCGCCTCTGCAACAAGCGCGTGCTCGAGTCGCTGATCGACGCCGGCGCATGCGACTCGCTCACCGGCAATGGGGGCGGCCAACGCGCCCAGCTCGTCGCGGCGCTGGACCACGCCTTTTCCGAAGCCCAAACGCGCCAGGGGGACCGCGAATCCGGTCAGGTCGGGCTGTTCGGTGAGGCGGCCCCGCTCACCGCTCACCGCTCACCGCTTCCCGACGTCCCCCCCTGGAGCGAGCACGATCGGCTGGCGCGCGAGAAGGCCGTGCTCGGCTTCTTCATTTCCGGGCACCCTCTCGCGCGATACCGCCTCGAGGTGGAGCTTTTCGGGACGCGCACCACCGCCACCCTGGGTCACTGGAGCGAACAGAAGGTGCGGGTAGGAGCGGTGGTGACGATGGTCAAGCGTCAGATTTCGAAAAAGACCGGCGCGGAGTACGCGCGGCTGACGCTCGAGGACTTTCACGGCACCGCGGAGGCGCTCGTGTTCCCGGAGGCCTGGGCCAAGTTGAACGAGGTGATCCGCACCGACCGCGCGCTGCTCCTGTCGGGGAGTCACAGCGCGCGCGACCGGGGGGAGGAGCAGGCCCCGTTCATCGTCGAAGCCGCCCAACCGCTCGACGAGCTGAAGGCGAGCGGGGCCATCGGCGTCGCCTTGCGCTGGTCCCCGGATGCACCGGTGGACGCGACGCGCGCCGTCGCCGCCCTGTGCGCCGCGCATCCGGGGCCGGCTCCGGTCCTGCTCGAGTGGAGTGACGAAGACGGCGCCCGTCCGCTCACCCCGGGCGAGGTCGCCCGGCTGCGTAGCCGCTCGCTCCGCGTGGACGCGGCGGACGACCTGCTGGCCGCGTTGCGCGAGCTCGTCGGTCCCGACCGCGTCCACCTCGTGCGAACTTCCTGACCGTGGCGACCCATACTCTCGATTTTGAGCGCCCGCTCCTCGAGCTCGAGCGCCAGATCGAGGAGGTGAAGCGCGTAGCGGGCGAGACGGCCGTGGACATGACCAAGGAGCTCGCGCCGCTCGAGAAGCGCCTCGCCGAGCTGCGCGCCGAGGTCTACAAGAACCTCACGCCCATGCAGCGGGTCCAGGTGGCGCGCCATCCGAAACGGCCCTACACGCTCGACTACCTGAGCACGGTGTTCACGGATTTCGTGGAGCTGCACGGCGACCGTCTGTTCCGCGACGACCCCGCCATCGTGGGCGGCTGGGCGCGGCTGGACGGCATGAGCGTTATGGTCATCGGTCATCAAAAGGGCCGCGACACGAAGGAGAACCTGCGGCGCAATTTCGGGATGGCGCACCCCGAGGGGTACCGCAAGGCGCTCCGGCTGATGCACCTGGCGCAGCAGTTCCGCGCCCCCGTGATCACGCTGGTCGATACCCCGGGCGCCTATCCGGGGCTCGGGGCCGAAGAGCGCGGCCAGGCGGAAGCGATCGCCCGCAACCTGGTCGAGATGGCGACGCTCCGGACGCCGATCATCACGGCGGTGATCGGCGAGGGTGGCTCCGGGGGCGCGCTGGCGGTCGGGCTCGCCGACCGCGTCATGATGCTCGAGAACTCCGTCTATTCGGTGATCTCGCCCGAAGGGTGCGCGGCCATCCTGTGGAAGGACGCGAGCCAGCGGGAGCGGGCCGCCGAGGCGCTCAAGATCACCGCCGACGATCTGCTCGAGCTGGGCGTGATCGACGAGATCATCAGCGAGCCGCCGGGCGGCGCCCACGCCGACCCTGAGGCCGCGGCCGAGGCGCTGGGCGACGCCCTGCGCCGGCACGTGCGGCAGCTCCGCAAGGTCAAAATCGAAAAGCTCCTCAAACGGCGGGAAGAGAAGTACCTTTCGATGGGAGCGCTGAGCGAGAAGTGAGTTGACCGATCTCGTCGAAGTCCGGTTCAAAGGGAACCGTAAAGAATATTTCAGCTGGCCATCCGCGGAGCCCCTCGCCTTACACGATCCGGTGATCGTCGAAGTCGAGCGCGGCCAGGATTTCGGCCGCGTGTCGGCGCTCGGCCCCGTGGCCGCGAAGAAATGCGGCGCGGGGGGGGCGGGGGGGGGCTGCAGCGGATGCAGCCTCGCCGAGGCAGCCGCGAGTCCCCCACCCTCCACGCCGCGGCGCGTGCTGCGACGCGCGAGCTCGACCGATGCGGCGCAGGCCGATCTGCTGCACGCGGAGGAGGACGATGTCCGGCGCCGTGTGATGGAGCAGGTGAAACGCCACGCGCTCCTTATGAAGGTGTCGGACGCCGAGTGGCAGTGGGACCGCCGGAAGCTCACGATCTACTTCACCGCCGAGCAACGCGTCGACTTTCGCGCCCTGGTGCGGGATCTGGCGAGCGCGTTTCACACGCGCATCGAGCTGCGCCAGATCGGCGCGCGGGACGAGGCCAAGCGGCTGGACGGCGTGGGCCGCTGCGGGCGCCAGTTCTGCTGCTCGAGCTGGCTCCCCGAGCTCCGGCCGGTGAGCCTGGCGCTCGCGAAGGACCAACACCTGTCGCTCAATCCGTCGCAGATCTCGGGAGGTTGCGGGCGCCTCTTGTGCTGTCTCCGCTACGAGCACGATTACTACGTGCAGACGCGGAAGCGCTTCCCGAAGGAAGGCAAGACGCTGCGCACGAAGGTCGGCGCCGAGCGCGTGCTCGCGGTGGATATCTTCCGCGAAACGGTGACCTTGCGGACGGACGCAGGCGATACCCGCGTCCTCTCGCTCGAGAAGCTGAAGACCGAGGTCGCGGATGCCTAAGTTCTACCTCACGACCGCCATCGATTACTCGAACGGCGAGCCCCACCTCGGGCACGCGCTCGAGAAGGTCGGCGCGGATTGCATCGCTCGCTACCACCGGTTCAAGGGCGACGACGTCCATTTCGTCATGGGCATGGACGAGCACGGGCAGAAGGTGGCGCAGGCCGCGGAGAAGCAGGGTCTCGCGCCGCAGGCGTGGGTCGACCGCATCGCCGAGCGGTTCGAAGCCACGTGGCGCCGTCTCGACTGCTCGAACGACGATTGGATCCGCACCACCGAGGCACGCCACACCGCCTCCGTGACTGCGTTCATCGGCCGCATTCGAGAGCGCAATCCGGACGACATCTTCATTGGCGAGTACGAAGGCTGGTATTGCGTCGGGTGCGAGGAGTTCAAGCAGCCGTCGCAGATCGTCGATGGCCACTGCATCGAGCACCCGACGCTCACGCTGCAACGGTTGAAGGAGACAAACTACTTCTTCCGTCTGAGCCGCTACGCCAAACGTCTCCACGCGCTCATAACGTCGGGTGAGTTCAAGGTCGAGCCGGAGATTCGGCGCAACGAGATCCTCCGCCTGCTCGAGGACGGTCTCGAAGACGTGTCCGTCTCACGCGCGCGCTTCCCGTGGGGGATTCCGTTTCCGGGCGCGCCCGAGCACACGGTGTACGTCTGGTTCGATGCGCTCATCAACTACATCACCGCCGCCGGCTTCCCGGAGCGCGGGTACGACAAGCTCTGGCCGGCGGACCTGCACGTGATCGGCAAGGGCATCACCCGGCTGCACTGCGCGCTCTGGCCCGCCATGCTGCTCTCGGCCGAGCTCCCCCTGCCGCGCCTCGTATGGGCACACGGGTACGTCCAGTGGGGCGGCGCCAAAGTGTCCAAGTCCACCGGTGGCGCGTTGAGCGTGGACGACGCGATCGACCATCGCGGCGTCGACGCGCTGCGGTATTTCCTGCTGCGTGAGGTCGGGTTCGCGAACGACGGCGACTTCACCTGGGAGCGCCTCGACGCGCGCTACAACGCCGACCTCGCGGATACGTTTGGCAATCTCGTGAAACGCTCCCTCGACATGATCCACCGCTATCGTGGCGGAAGCGTGCCGAGCGCTTCGGGCGCCGCGGACTCGGGTCCACTCGAAGAGGCGGCGTGTGAGCGCGTGGCCGGATACCAGCGGGCGATGGACGGCTATCGACTCGAGGAAGGCGCGGCGCAGTGCATGGAGCTCGCGGCGCGCGCCAATCGCTACATCCAGGAGACCGCGCCGTGGGAGCTCGCGAAGGCGGACAAGGATGGCGAGCTCGACCAGGTGCTCGCCGGCCTGGCCAGGACGGTGGCGCGACTCGCGCTTCTCGCTCAGCCGTTCATCCCGGCGGCCGCTCGGGCTATCTGGGCCCTGTTCCCCGATGCGCCGGCCCTCGAGACGGTCAGGCTGGGGGACGTGGCCGGGCTCGACGTGCGGGGACAGCGCATCGCCAAGCCTCCCATCCTCTTCCCGAAGCCGAAGGCCGCACCCGCCTAAAAAGCCCACAAAGACGGTGATTTTCATCACCATCGCCTGTGTTGACGCTTTCTAAATCGAGCCGTACTTTAGACCTCCACTCGGGAACCGGACCCCACGCCCTGTCCGGATTCTCCAACCGCTGGTCCGCGCGGGACTGGTGCATCAGTGCACCAGGTGAATTGTTTTTCGATGCGAGGTAGCGTGGGGGAAATGACTAAGAAGGCAGAGCGACGCTGGACCGTCATGGTCGTGCCTCACGGCTCGGGATCGTCCCGCGCCGTGGAGGTATCGCAGACGTTCGTGAAGGTCCTGGTCGGGATCGGCAGCGTGCTGGCGCTGGCGTTCCTGGTCTTGGGCGTCGCCGCCGTTTCCCGCGGCGTGAACATCACGCACAGCCGCGCGCTCGAAAACGAGAATCGCATCCTCGCCGACGAGATCCAGCGCATGCGCGAGCGCATGGCCGGGCTGCGCGACACGCTCCACCGCTTCGGGGAGCGGGAGCAGGAGCTGCGCCTCCTCGCCGGCCTCACGCCCACCGATACATCGGTGCAACAGGCAGGCATCGGCGGTCCCGCGGGCACGTGGTCGGAGCGCGACAGCCTGAAGGGGCTCGGCCCCAACGGCCAGCAGGCCCTGGCGGCCCGCCTCGACGTCGACGCGCTCGCCCGCCGGGCGAACATCCTGGTCCGCTCGCTGAACGAGGCGTACGACTCGCTGTCCCGCCAGCGCGACCGGCTCGCCGCCACACCGTCCATCATGCCGACCAAGGGATGGCTCACCAGCGCATTCGCGCGTGAGCGCTACCACCCGATCCTCCACTTGGCCCGCCCGCACGAGGGCATCGACGTCAGCGCCCCCATGGGGGCCGAGATCGAGGCGCCCGCCGCCGGCGTGGTCACGGACGTGAAGTGGGAAGAGGGGTACGGCAACATGATCACGATGGATCACGGGTTCGGGCTGGTGACGCGGTTCGCGCACTGCTCGAAGATCCTCGTGGTGCGCGGGCAGCGTGTGAAGCGCGGACAGAAGATCGCGCTCGTCGGCTCGACCGGTCTCTCCACGGGCCCGCACCTCCACTACGAAGTGTGGGTGAACGGCAAGCCGGTGGACCCGATGAAATACGTGATGCCGGATGCGATCGTGGATTGACGAGTCGCGGGTAGATGCCGGCCGTGCAAGGGGGCGCAGCGTATCGCGCCCCCTGCGTCGTTTAAGGAAGTTTCATGGGGTCGCCGGGCTGGGGTTGCTGTGCGCGATGGGGTGTGGGGGCGCGCGAGCCGGGAGCGAGCGGTCGAGCACGCCGAGCGCGGGCAAGGTGATCACCGCCGAAATGATCGCCGCGTCGGGGGCAAAGACCGCATGGGACGCGGTGCGGAAGACCGTCCCCAACGTGCAACTCCGCGAGCGCGACGGCCAGCCGGCTCGGATCGCGCGGCGCGGACGAGCCAGCATCTACCTCGACGACCAGGTCCGCGTGATCCTCGACAACACGCCCGTCTACGACATCCGGGTACTCGACCAGGTGCCCGCGAGTACCGTGCTCAGCATCGAGGTGTTGAGCGGGCTCGATGCCACCACCCACTACGGAGGCACGTCCACGAGCGGAGTGATCATCATCCGCACCAAGAACGGTTCCGAATGACCACGTTCGGCATTATGGATTGCGATCCGTGCAGTGCGCGAATTTCGGGTTGTTCTCCTCGTCGAACGGGACGGGCATCATGAGGGCGTCCCCGTACAGACCACCCTTGATGAAGATTCCGTTCGGGTACACGGTGTTGACCGGCCTCGCGTATCCCCCTTGTGCTGTTGGCCGAACCAGCCGACGCATGTCGCCCAGGCGATGGCCCGTGCTGAAAAGCCAGAAGGCGCGTTCGTAGAACATCACGTTCACCCGCCCGTCAAAGCTCCCCGGATCCGTCAGGTTCCCGAGCGTCGGTCCCCTGGTGTAGCCTGACTGAATCGGTGCGTACAACGACGGGTTCGTGCGCAGCACATTGAGGTCGGTCAGCCAGGTGGCCGCATCACCCGCCTGGAGCGTGGCCTCCGCCTCGATCAACCGCGCTTCGATGCCGCTCGCAATCGCCACCGAGCTGAACTGACCCCAGATGCCCTCGCGATTCGACGTGATCGGAAACGCACTATCGAACACCGGCCCCCCCGTTGCACGGGGGACGCGGGGATCGTTGGCGCTGACGAAGGGAAGACCCACGTTGGCTTCGGTGTCGGCGACCGTGTATCGCTTGATGCTCGTGTTGAGATTCCAAATCTCGTTCTGCCCGGCATTCGAGGAAAACGAGACATCATAGTGGAAGGAGGTCGAAACCAAAGCCACAGCCGCGGCCGCCGCTGCGAACTGCCCGCGGTTCAGGAGCGCCCGACCCTTGACGACCCACGCGAGCTGTCGGACGCGCGCGCTGACGCTATCGGTGCCGGTGGCGATCGCGACCGCGGAATCCGCGTTGGCGATCGCCAGCCCGAAGAGCGAATCGTAGGGCACCGGATCCCCGTACACGATGGTGGTCCCGACCACCGAGCTGAGCGGAATCCCGTTGCAGTAGTATTCTCCCGCCAGGTTGTCCGCGAACCCGATAAACGCAAACATGAGCCCGATATTGGAAGACGGCGCGGGCGAGTACTGGCGGAGCGCCGTGATCGCGGTCGCTCCCGCGGCGCGCACGCGGTTGAGGTCACGGAACGGGCCGGCGAGGAACGTATTGGTCGGGTCCCAGCGCCGCTGATCCATGTCGTTCCGCTGGACGAACGTGTCGCCCGAGCGATACTCGTCTGCTAAGAGCCCTCCGTAAATGAAGAGGTTGTCCGGGCCGTTTCCTCCGATGCCGGCAGTCACCTGAGCCAGCCGCAGGACGACGCCGTTCTTCAATGCAATAGCGCCCGACGCCGAATTGACGGTCGGGATGATGTCCGGGTTCGTGACGTCCAGAAGCCCGAGCGAGTTGCATCCGTGCAGCGGTAGCAGTGCGGCGAGCCCGATGACGCTCAGGGCGCGCAGGGACCGCGGCCAATGAGAGCGAGCCATGGTGTCGTGCCTCCTCATGCGTGTCCGAGTGTCAGAAGGTGACGTTCAGCCGGAACGTCCAGTACGTGGGCGGCGGCTGAGTCTGGAAATCGTTGACCGATCCGGTCGAAGCCGAATTCGTGATGTAATTGCTCTCCGGGTCCACGCCGCTGTAACTCGTGCTCTTCCAGAGATTGCGGCCGGCCAGCGTGACGCTCGCCTGACTCGCCCGCATCGCACGGGCCCATTGCAACGGAAGCTCATACGTGATGGAGGCCTCGCGCAGGCGGATGAAATCCGCCTTCTCCATGAAGCCGAACTGGGTGGTGGTCCCCGACTCGCGCAACGCGACAACGCGGGCCTGCTCCCACAGCGGCGCCGACGGATCCACGAGGCCGCGACAGTTGTTCCGCGACTGACAGCGGATGCGATCCGTACCATTGAGGAGGTAGTGGCCAGCCTTCAGGTCGAACATCCCGACGATCCGGACCTTTCGGTTGAACAGGTCAATCCCGTTCGTGAACGCCACCTCCCAGCGCGGCTGGCTATACCCGACGAACGTCATACTATCGGCGACGGTAATCTCGTTCGCCGTAATGATCCCATTCCCATCCAGGTCCGAGTACGTGTAGGCGCGCTGCCAATAGCCGTCGATCGGGTAGCCTTGGCGCTCTTCCATGGTGGTCCCAATGATGGGCGGCACGCCGCCCATGTCGGCGATGAAATTGGTGTTGTACGAGCCGGTCACGGTGGCGTCCCAACCGATGGAGGGCTTCGTGATGAGTTGCCCCTCCACGAGGAACTCGACTCCGCGGTTCACGACCGCACCGAGGTTCTCGAACCGCGTGACGTTCCCGGACCCTACGGAGGGAGCCACCGTCCGCGCGATCAGAGCGTCTTTCGTGCGTTTGTTGTAGTAGGTGAAGTCCACGTGCAGGCGGCTGGCGAGCAACGTCGCTTCACCGCCCAGCTCGATCTCGCGTGCCCGCTCCGGCTTCAGGTTTGGGTTGCCGATCGCGCTGTCCACGAGGCTGGCGGCGTCGGCGTTATCGACGTTGGCCGGCTTGGGCGCGTAGAACTTCAACGCGTCCGTCGAGCCCGGGTGGTTCCCCGAGAAGCCGAGGGCACCTCGCACGCGGACGCTATTGATCCACGACCACCGCGGGAAGAACGGCTCGTCCGAGATGACCCAGGAAACGCTTGCCTTCGGGTAATACACGGCTTTGTAATTCGCTCCGAAGGCGCTGTTGTCATCCGCGCGCAACGCCGCGGTGACGAACAGCCGGTCCCGGAACGCGAGTTCCTGCTGCACGAACGCGCCGACGGTTTTCGCCTCGCTCCGCGATGAGCCGGTCGATTGCACGGCACCCGCGCCGACCTGGGTCGCACCGGGGGGCAGGTTGTAGGAGAACGCGCCGTTGCGGTCGAAGATGCTCTTGAAGTACTGGGCCCCGACGGTCGTCTTGGAGACGAGCGTGGGGTTGAGCTGAAATGTCGCCGTCGCATCGGCATTCAACGTGTAGTCGAAGAAAAAGGTCCGGTTGTCCGTCTTGTTGCCGGTGATCGCGACGGAGTCGATCGGCGCGCACTGATCACGGCGGCACAGGTCCTGGTCCACTCGTCCGGTGTAGTCGATCCCGGCGACCGTGCGACCGGTCAGCCAATTGGTAGGCCGCCAGTCTAGCGTTCCGCTCCCGATAAACCGGTTGATGTCCTGGTTCACGGTCTCGGAGAAGAACTGATCCGGCGTGTACAGACGATATCCCAGCCGACCGTTGTTCTTGTTTCCAGGGCCGCCGAATCCGTTCGAGAGAAGCCCGGTGGTGTTGTTGTCGGTCTGGGGCAGGCGTTGCGTACTCGTGATGAACGCGGTCGAGATCCCGGCGTCGAGCCTCGGGGAGAGGCTGGCGTTCACGTTGGCGCGCAGAGAGGAATACTTGCGCGCATTGGGGCGATACTGGTCGTAGGGGACGTCGCTGATCTGGCGCGCGGTGGTGAGCTTGCTGTAGAACGCTGGGGGCATCCGCAGCAGCCCTCGCTCGTCGCTCACTTCCCCCGCAAAGAAATACCGGGCCGTCTCCGCGCCCCCGGAGACCTGCACCCCTACCTGCCCGCGGTACCCCGTCCCGAGCGCCGAGGCGTCTGGATCCTCGAAGACGTTGTATGCCGTGACGCTGTCCTGCCTGCAGAACTGGGGGTCCGTCGGCGCGCGCGCCGTTTGCGTGAGGATACATTGCACGCCGTTGGTCGGGAGGGAGTTGGTCGACCCCGTCGCCCCCGTCCGCCACCCGCGGTAGGCCGTAGGCCAGGTGTTGTAATCCTTGATGATCCCCCCTTCGGTGTAGAAGGACCATTGCGCCGGGCCCGGTCGCCCGCGCTTGGTCTTGATGACGATCACGCCGTTGGCCGCGTCGGTGCCGTAGAGCGTCGAGGCCGAGGGGCCGCGCACCACTTCGAAGGATTCGATTTCCTCGGGATTGATGTCGTTGACCCTGGAGGGAATCGTTCCGCCGATGCCGATACTCGACGACCCGACGGCACTCTCCATGCGGATCCCGTCGATGATGTAGACCGGCTCGTTGGAGAGCGAGAGGGATGTCGTGCCACGAATCCGCACGCGCCCTCCGCCACCCGTGAGGGGGCTCGGGAGCAGCTGCACGCCCGCGACCTTCGCCACCAGCAGGTCATTCATATTGGTGATCGGTCGGGTCGCCACCAGACTGTCCGCGCGAATCGTAGTGATCGCGTTGCCGACCTCCTTCTTGGCCTGGTCTCCCGTGCTGGTCACGACCACTTCTTCGAGTGAATACGGGGCCAGCGTCAGCGCGAGATCAACGACCGTCGTCTCCCCTGCATTGACAGTCACGGTGCGCGACTGCGCGCCGAAGCCGACCGCGTTCGCCCGGACGGTGGCCTGGCCGATCGGAACTCGTGAAACGGTGTAGCGACCGTCGGCGTTGGTCTGTGTGATGAGCGACGTCCCGGCGACGGTGACCCGGGCGCCGCCGAGCGGTTGTCCGGACGCCTGGTCGGTAACCCGGCCCGCGACGGTGCCTTGCTGAGCCCTCACGGCGGCGGGGAGCCAACCGGTGAGCCCAACCAAGACCGCGACGGCCGGCAACGAATGACGGATGGCGAAGCGCAGACGGCTGAGTGACATATGACCCTCCCGGTGTTGCGTCAACGCGACGGATGCGACGCACGCATGGCGTGATACCGCAAGGGGTACCACGCCTGTCCGACGCGATCACGACTTGTCTGGCAAATGACATCTCGCGCGAGCCGCCCCGACGGCAGGACGAGGCGAACACGCACGGCAACAGCCGAAAACGAACTGAGCGCGGGCCGGGAAGACGGTTCCCGGAACGCGCCCAGTTAGTGCTGCAGATACTGCGCCATTCTGAAACAAAGCGAGCGCCAGCGGTGGTGTGGCGCCCGCGCAACGCCTACTTCGAGAAGTCCACCTTCGGTGCCTGCGCCGCCTCGGGCGTTTGGAGCTCGAAGTACTCCCGCGGCCCCTTCCCGATCGCCTTCGCGGTGAGCACCTGCGGGAATCGCCGGATGTACGCGTTGTACCGGTTCACCGCGTCGTTGTAATCCTGCCGCGCGACGGCAATCCGATTTTCCGTCCCCTCGAGCTGGTCCTGCAACGCTCGGAAATTCTCGTTGGACTTGAGCTGCGGATAGTTCTCGGCGATGGCGAGTAAGCGGCCGAGCGGCGCCGTGAGGGCGGCGTTGGCCTGCGCCATCTGTTGCAGGTTCCCGCCCTGCACTGCGCCGGCGAGTTTGGCGCGGGCCTCGGCGACCTCGCCGAAGATGGTCTGCTCCTGTTTGGCGTACCCCTTCACTGTTTCGACCAGATTGGGCACCAGATCGGCGCGCCGCTGCAGCTGGACCTTGATCTGCGATCCGGCGGCGTTCACCTGCTCGTCATACGTCTGAATCGTGTTGTACCCGCAGCCGGTGACGAGCATCAGACCGGCGATCACGGCAAAGAGCCTCGAAGCGCGCACGGAGATCCTCTCTCTATGTAAGACTGTTCACATATTCGACAGTGCGAGCGAGCGCCGCCAGGTATGCTGGCGCGAGGCGCTCGCCGTTGCCCGATCGACGCACCAGCGGCTCGAGCTCAGCGGCCGGAAAGCCGACAAGCGCCGCGGCCTCCTTGACCACCGCCTCCGCCGGGCCCGGCACGGGCCGACCGGCGAGGCGCAGCACGGTGCGGAGCATCGTGAAAAACCCGCCGGAGCTTCCTACGATCGCGCGGGACAGCTGTTTCGGCTGGTCGCGCAGGCCGGCATACGCCTGGCGCAGCCGCACGAGCTTTTCCATCAGCTCGCGCTCGAGCTGCCGGCGCACGTCCGCGCGCTCGATCCTGATCTCGGACCAGGGGTCGCGACCCGCGAGCAAGCGGTGGTGCTGGCGGATGTCCTCGTACTCGATCGCAAACACGTCGCCGGACGCCCGCCATTCGCGCTCGGTGAAGATCAGCGGGGCCGGGTGCCCGGCACGACGCCACTCCCGCAACACGGGCGCAAGGGCCGCGAACAAGGCATCGTCCGCGGCGTCACAGATAAGCAGGGTATTCACGTCCGAGCGCTCGGGAACGTGGGTCCCGCGGGCCACGGACCCGTACAAGATGAGCGAGATCAGCCGCGGGCCGAGAGCGCGCGCGACCGCATCGCCAAAGGTGTCGATCGTCAGCTTGGCCATGGACTAGAAGCGCCCTCCCGCGCCACCACCCGAGAACCCTCCACCCCCGCCGAAGCCCCCGAACCCCCCTCCCCCGCCACCACTCCATCCTCCCCCAAACCCACCACCGCCCCAACCGCCACTGCGGCCTCCCCCAAGACCACCCAGGTAGAACGGTAGCAGGAGAATCCTGCCGCGGCTCAGCATGATCAGGAGGATCACGGCGGCGATGATCCATCCGACCGGTATGGGGAGGCCCGGCGCGGGCTCGGGCGCCGATGGCGTCCCCCCGGACAAGGTGACACCGAACTCGCGCGCAAACGCACCCGCCACGAGGCCCACCGCCCGCTCCATCGCCGTGGAGTAGTCCTCGCGCGACAAGTCGGGGCTCACCGCATCCCTGATCCGGCCGGCCGCCGCGTCGGTCAGGAACCCCTCCGCTCCGTTGCTGGTCGCGATGAAAAAGGAGCCCGTCCCGGGGCGGTGGTTTTTGCGGGGGACCATCAGGACGATCACGCCGAGGTTGTGCGCGGGATCTCCTGGGGAGCCCCCCGGACCCACTTTCCAGGCGCGCCCGATCTGCAGCGCCACGTCGCTCGCGGACCGATCGCCGATGTCGGCCAAGGTGACTACGACGATCTCACCGCGCGTTTTCTCACGCACCTCCGCTACGACGCCTTCGATGCGCGTGACGGCGGCAGGATCGAGCACGCCCGCGAAATCGTTG
Organism: Gemmatimonadales bacterium; assembly: GCA_035577025.1. Taxonomy (GTDB): domain Bacteria; phylum Gemmatimonadota; class Gemmatimonadetes; order Gemmatimonadales; family GWC2-71-9; genus AG41. The sequence goes on along the minus strand of DATLVU010000052.1, from coordinate 9,111 downwards.
ACGTAGCCTTTGGGGGCAGGAAGGCCGATCTGGAAGAGCGCGATGAGGGCGGCGAGAGGCATGGCGGCAGAATACTACGCAGGGCCGGGGTTTAGGTGTCGCCTCGACCAACATCGAACGTTCACCTTTGCAACGTGCTTGCTTGACCCCGTCCCGGCAACGCGGCAAGCTTGGTCATCCCCGCCGGAGGACCTCTTGGGCAGCAGGTGCCCCTTCGTCGTCGCCCTTTCAGTCACGCTCTCACTCTCGTGCGCCGCACACGCAACCCGAAATGTGCCGGGGAATGACGGCGATCGCATCTTCATTACGGCCGATCAAATCGCGCACTCCGGGAGCGCCACGGCGTGGGAGGCGCTCAGGAAGCTCGTGCCACAGCTGACCTACGGCGAAAAGAAGAGCGGCCAGCCCTCCAGGCTCGAACGCCGGGGCCAATCGAGCCTTCTGTTGAACGATGCGCCGCTGGTGTTCCTTGACGGCGTACGCATGCCGGACTTTCGCAACCTCCAGCAGCTTTCCGCATCCACGATCGAGAGCATCGAGGTCTTGAACGGCATCGATGGGACGACGTACTACGGCTCCAACGCCGTGAGCGGCGTCATCCTGATTCGCACGAAGAACGGATCCACCTGAAAACGGAACGGGGGGGGGCAAAACGCGACCCCCCCCGCCTTTCATGCTCCCCGCGACCGCGTTACGGATTCCGATCGAGACACTGCTGGAAGTTCGGGTTGTTCTGCTCGTCAATCGGAACCGGGAAATTTACGTCGGTTGCGTAGACCAATCCCTGTTTGAAATAGTTGCCCGTCGGGAATACCGATGACGCGGGACGCCCGTACTGCCGGATCAGCCGTCTCAGATCGGAGAGCCGGTGCGCCGTGAGCCACAGCCACCGCGCGCGCTCGGCGAATAACGTATCCACCGGGTCCCCCGTGCCGCTGAGGGCCGCCATCGCCGCCACCGGAGTGGGCGTCGTAGTTGGACTCGAGGGCACCCCCGCCAGGATATAACTCGGCGGCGCCGCCCGCAGGGCATTCAAGATCGCGTACATTCCGGTTGCGTCGCCTGAATCCAATGCAGCCTCTGCTTGAATCAGACGTGCTTCCAGACCAGTTGCGACGGTGACCGAGGCCTTTTCGTCGAAGTACCGCAACTGGTCCATCTGCGGTGTATTGTTGTCGAACCCGACGCCACCAGGACCCGCCGGCCGATAAATTGGCGTCCTCGGGTCGGCGACGGAGATATAGGGGAACCCGTTCGTCCCCTCCTTGTCCGCCATTCCGTACCGCTTGAAGGTGAACGTGCCCTTGAACACGCCGTTGTTCTGCCGCGTGGTATTGAGGTCATGCGTCACCACGTACGAGAAGGTCGTGGCAACAGGCGCGGCGGCCGCGGCCGCGGCGGTGTACTGGCCTAAGTCGAGGTAGGCACGCGCGAGACCCACGCTCGGCAGACTCATGGCATTCTTCCGCGCCGCGACCTTCGGCACACGAGCAGCCGCCGTTGCGCCGCTGGTATCGAGCGCCGCGGCCGCCGCCAGACTCTGGGTGAACCGATTGATCGCCGTATCCAGCAGCTGCGCCGTCGTGAGCGGTGTGCCGAAGGTAAAGGAGCCATCGGAGTTCAGGTTGCTCACCGGAATGCCGGAGCAATAGTTCTCCGCAAACATCACGTAGGCGAAGCCCGCAAGGCCCAGCATCTCGGAGAGCCCGGCGTCCTTCGTGGTGTCCGGCGATAGTTTTCGGAACGTTGCCGCCGCGACCTCCGTCGACCGCCGAGCCTTGGACAGATTGCGGAATACGTTCGCCATCGTCCCGCCATTGATCTCGACGAAACGACGATCGACGTTGATGCGGTCCGGGAACGTCTCGGTATTGATCAGCTCGTCGGAGAGGAGGCCAGATGTGAGAATCTGCCCCTCCGTGGTGCCGGACGAGCCTTGCGCTCCTGACGCGCTGTAGCTCAGCGTGAAATCACCGATGGCACCGGCGCGAATCGTCGGCAGCGCGGCCGCTCCCTGAAGATTGCCCGGTTGAATGATGTCCGGCTGTGTGACGTCAAGCGTGTGGCACGCCAGGACCACCAGGGCGAAGGCCGTGGACACGGCAATGGCCCTGACGAGGCGAGCCCGTTGCAGCAGATGAGTCGTCATGGCTCGATCCTCGGTTAGAAGGTGATGTCCAGACGCGCCAGGAAATACCGTACCGGCGGCTGCGTGAGGAAATCGGCGGTGGTGAAGTTGTTCTGGCCCGCCTCGTTCAGCTCAGGGTCGAACCCCTTGTAATTCGTCCACGTCGCCAGGTTGCGGCCCGAGAGCGTCAGTCGAATCGCACTACCACCGATCTTCTTTGCCCATTCGTCTGGTGCATACACGCTCACCGAGACCTCGCGCAGCTTCACAAAGCCGCCGTCCTCGATGTACCCAGCCTGGGTGGCGTAAAATGCGTTCGCCACCGCCGCCGCCTGATCCGCGAGCGACGCCTTCGGATCGTTTACCCCCTGGCAATTCAAGAATCCGCACCGGAACTGTTCGGTGCTGTTGAACAGCTTGTTGCCGAACCGACCGTCGAGCAGGCCATACAGTGAGACCCGGTGCCCGATATTGAGCTCGGTGCTGATCGTCCCGCCGTGGTCTGGGAAGGGACTGCCGAGGAATACCGGTTGCGTCCCCGGCGTCACCTCGGCCTTGGAGAGGAGCCCATCGCCATTGGCGTCATTGTAGGTATAGGGCACCATGAAGTAGCTGCCCGCGGGGTATCCGGCCTGGAAGCGCTGCGAGAACCCGCCCAGACCGAAGATGATCGGCGAGATGCCGGGCCCGAGGTCGAGGACCCGGTTCTTGTTGCCCCACGCTGTGGCGGTGATGCTCCAGTCCAGGTTCGGCCGGTTCAGGACCTGCGCCGTCGCGAGGATCTCCACCCCCTTGTTGCTCACGCTGCCGATGTTTTCGAATTCAGCGAGGCTGGTACCCAGCGTGGGTGCGAGCCGGCGCGCAATCAACGCGTCGTGTGAGGTCTTGCCGTAGTACGTGAACTCGAAATGGAGCGCACGTGCCAGGGCATCGGCGTCGAAACCGACCTCCACTTCCGTCGTCCGTTCCGGCTTGAGCCGATTGTTGCCGAGTGTATCGCCCTGGGTGATGCCCGGTTGGTCGGCGCCCGATACGGTCACCGCTTGCGCCAGGTAGAACTGCAGGGCATCGATCGGGCCAGGGTGTAATCCCGACTCACCCCACGCACCGCGCAGCCGGAGGGAGTTGAGCCAGTCGATCCGCGGGAAGAACGGCTCTTCCGACATGACCCACGACGCGGAGAACTTCGGATAATAGATGTTCTTGAATTGAGAGCCGAACGCGGAACTGTTGTCGTTGCGGACGGCCGCCGTAAAGAACAGGCGCTCGTGAACGCCGACCCGCTCCTCGGCGAAGCGCCCGTAGGTCACGAATTCCTGATTGGTTTCACTGTCCGAGGGGATCACGATGCCCGTGAGTGAGTTCGTGCCGGCGGCGAGTTGCTGCCCGCTCGCCAGGATGCCGTGAAACCGGTCGTGAAAGTACTGCAGACCGACGGTCGTTGCCGACGAGACATCGGGATTGAGCAGGAAGGATCCCGTCAGACTCGCGTTGGCCGTCCAGTTGTAGATCTGGAACGGGTCGGCGTTTCGGCTTCCTTTGAGCGCCTGCGCGCTGATGACGATGTTGCCCGGGAAGATCGTGTTTTGATCGTAGCGGCTCGTGAAGTCGGTGCCGGCAACGACCCGCGCCTCGAGGAAGGGCCAGGGCCGGTAGTTCGTCTCGACGCTGCCAGTGAAACGGTCGATGTCCTGAAGCGACCGGATCGAGTAGCTCTGCGCCGGGGTGAGGAATCCGTATCCCTTATTGACGGTATCGGCGCGGCCGAGCAGGCCGCTCGACACCACGCCGAACGAATTGTTGTCGTTCTGCGGCAGCTGCAGGCGGCCATTGGTGTAACCGGCGGATGCATTCAGCGCCAGGTTGTCACGAGCCTGGTTATGAACATTGGCTCGCAGGCTCACCTCCCGGACGTTGCTGGTCTGGTAGACGCCCAGCTCCTTGGAGTAGTCGCCGGCGACGTAGAAGGTCGTTTGATCGTTGCCGCCCGACGCCGAGACACCGTACTGCTGCCGGCTTCCGGTGCGGAACGGGCTGTTCGTCACGAGAGGATTGAATGTGAGAAGCTCGGCTTGCGAGCACGTGCCCGCGGCGATGGACGAAAGGAGGCATTGCTTCAGGGAATCGACCGGTGCCCGCAACGACTTATAGTTCGTGGGCCAGTTGGTCTCGTCGTGGATGCTTCCGCCCTCGCTGAAGACCTCCCACTTGGTCTTGCCTGCGTGGCCGCGCTTGGTCTTGTAGACGATGACCCCGTTCGCCGCGTCCGTACCGTACAGCACGGCGGCCGAAGGACCCTTTACCACTTCGATCGACTCGATGTCGTCGGGATTGAGGTCGTTGATCCGAGACGGCACCTGGCCACCGACGCCGATCGAGTTCGAGCTGGCCCCGTTTTCGACGCGAATGCCGTCGACGATAATGACCGGCTCGTTGGACAGCGACACGCTGTTCGATCCGCGAATGCGGATGCGAGCGCCGGTGCCGGACGTGCCACCACCCGGTTGCACAAGGAGACCGGGCGTGCGCGAGTTCAGGAGATCCGCGGCGTTCGTCACGGGAGCCTGGGACACGACTTTCGCGGCGTCGATCTGCGCGACGGCGTTGCCTTGCTCGCGAACCTGCTGAGCGCCCGTCGCCGTCACGACGACTTCATCCAGGGCGATGGCGCTGGCGGTGAGCGCGATATCGGCCGGCGTCGCTTGATCGGCGGCAACCGTGACCTTCTTGGCCGCGGTGGCGTACCCGATCATCCGGACCCGTACTTCCACTTCCCCGGCCGGAACCTTATCCAGCACAAACGCGCCCTTCTGGTCTGTGAACACCCGCCGCGTACTGCCGGCGAGGTACACCTGGGCGCCGACCACGGGACGTTGATTCGCCTGGTCGACGACGGTCCCGCTCACGGTGCCTTGCTGTGCCACGACGGCGCTTGTGGTTGCGATGACGAGCCCCACGAGCACGCCAGCCGCGCGCAGCAGGCGCAACGAAGAATTACCCATAGCAGTGTGTCCCCTCATGCCAGAGGTTGTTGTAATGAAAGCGTCGATGAGTTGCGGAACGGCGCGCGAGCTACCCGCTACATCGAGCGCGAGGGGACTCGGGCATGACAGAACACGGGAGGAACGAAGCGCACAAAGGACGGCACATAGTCCCACCTCCTGGAACCAGGTTGGACGGCAAACGGCAACCCGTGACCAGTTGGGGGTCGTGACGCGCCCGACGGACCAGAGGGAAGCAGCGGGCGCTTGACGGCCCTGCGGTCAGTCGCGGGCTAACGTGTCCCGCCTCGGATGGCGTCGCAAGTGAATAGTTGCAAAATGCAACTCACCTACAGCGTCAGGGATTTGTCATGACGGCGAGGCTTGACGGTCTCAAAATGAGCACCGAGGTTACCTCGAGTAGGCTCCTCGAACGAAACGAGGCCTCATGACGGGTTTCTACGGATCTCTTGCGGTCGTCCTGCTGGTCGGCTGCGGGCCGAGCTTGCACCACGGCGGGAGCGCCCAACAGGCCGGGACGTATCTCATTACCGCCGAACAGATCGAGAGATCCGGCGCACACACGGCGTGGGAAGCGCTCAAACAGAACGCGCCGATGCTCACGCTGCGCGACGATCGAAACGGTCGGCCGGCGAGCATGGGTCGGCGCGGCCGGTCCAGTTTCCTGTTGGATGAAGCGCCGATGATCATGCTGGACGGGGTGCGCGTCCCCGATTTCCATGCGCTCGACTCCATCGTGGCCCAATCGATTCTCACCATCATCATTTACGATGGCGTCGAGGGCACGACCTACTACGGCACGGACGCCGTGAGCGGGGTCGTCGTGATCCGCACGAAGGACGGGCGACCCTCCTGACCAAGCAAAAGGGAGGGAGCAACGTCGCTCCCTCCCTGTCACACCCTGCAACAACTAATCGTTACGGATTGCGATCCAAGCACGCCGAGAAATTGGGGTTCTGCTTCTCGGTGATCGGGATCGGGAAGTTCACGTCGATCCCGTAGTTCGCGAAGTTCACCTTGAAATACGGTCCCGTCGGGAACACGCTGTTCGCGGCCCGGCCATACCCACCCTGGGCCACCGGCCGGACGAGCCGGCGCATGTCTCCCAAGCGATGGGCGGTGAGCCACAACCACCGCGCCCGCTCCGCAAACAACAGGTTCACCGCCCCACCCGCCGCGGTGATATTGCTAACGGTGAGGCTGTCCAAGTGTCCGACCGGTGCCGTCGTGGGGTCGGCTGGGTTGAACGGGCTCGGATCGAAGTACGGCCGGCTCCCCGTGTTGGTCCGCGGATCGTTCAACTGGGCGAGGAACTGCCCACCTGCCAGAGTATCGCCGGCCTGGAGCGCCGCCTCGGCCTGAATCAGCCTCGCCTCGACGCCGGTCGCCACGGTGATCGTGGTCTTGCGGCTCCCGTACCGTTGCTGCGTCCACAGCTCCGTCGAGTTATCGAACCCGGTGATGCCGGGATCGATCCACGTCGTTCGCGGATCGGCGACGGACCGGAAGGGAAATCCATTGACCCCTTCCGAGTCAGCCACGGCGTACCGCTGGTCCGGGAAGTTGCCGTTGAACACCCCGTTGTTTTCCCGATCGGTATTCTCCGAATGCTCCTGGACGTAAGAGAAGCTCGTCGGGACGCCGTTGGCCAGTGCGCCGGCCGCCGCGAACCCGCCGCTGTCCAGGAGCGCCCGGGCCTTCTCGAGGGTTGCAAACGCGAGCATGTCCGCGTCGGTGGTCGTCGCCAAGGCCGCATTGAACCGGGCGATGGCGGTGTCGAGCATCTGATGCGTCGTTTGCGGCGTTCCGTACGTGATGGAGCCGTCCGCATTGAGGTGGCTCACCGGCACGCCGGAGCACCACGTCTCCGCAAAGAAGAGGTACGTCATGCCCGCCAGGTTGAGCACCTCCGCGTGACCGGGGTCAGTCGGCGCGAACTGCGCGTACTGCGCCGCGGCTTTCTCGGCGGAGTTGCGGGCCTGGTGCATACGGCGGAACCAGAGATCGACGTCCGCGTTCGTCACCTGAATCGTGCGCGCATCGACTTCGATGCGCGTCGGGAACGTCTCGGAGTTGATCCATTCGTCGCCCAGCAGACCGCCGTACATAATCACGCCTTCGGTCCCGCCCGACCCATCGGGGTGATCGCCGGTATAGGCGATGCTGAAGTCGCCGAGCACACCCGCCTTGACGGTGGCCAGAGACGCCGAATCACCCAATTGGCCGGGTTGAACGATATCGGGAATGCTGACGTGGAGCGGGTCGTTGCAGCCGCTCAGCGGCGCTAGCGACGCGAGCCCGATGATCGCGAGCAGCTTGTAGGTATTCGTCATGGTATGATCCTCGGGCTCAGAAGGTCACGTTGACGCGGCCGAAGAACTGCCGCACAGGAGGCTGCGTCAAGAAATCGGCCTGGCTGAAATTGAACTGGCCGATGTCGTTGACCTCGGGATCCGCACCGCGGTACTTGGTCCAGGTGATCAAGTTGCGTCCGGTGGCCGTGAAGCTCAGCGAGCTCGCCCCGAAGCGCGCCGCCCACGACGCCGGAGCCGTGTAGGTCAGGGAGACCTCCCGCAGCTTGACAAACCCGGCATCCTGGTAGAACCCCGTCTCCACCGCGGGCGCGGTGATCGCCGCGGCCTGATCGGCGAGCGTCGACCCGGGCACCCGTGCGCCCGCGCAGATGCCGAAGATGCAACGGAACGATTCGGTGGAGTTGTCCAGCTTGTTGCCCCACCGTCCGTCGAACTGCGCGAACAGCCTCCAGTGCGAGAGGAAATCCACTTCGGTGGACCAGGAGGCGCCGTGCGTGGGCACCGACGAGCCCTGGAATGTGTCCGAATCGCCGAACGTGATCTCCGAAGGCGCGATGAGTCCGTCGCCGTTCAGGTCCTGGAACGTGTAGGGCGTCCCCCAGTAGCCCCCGGCCGGATACCCGACTTGGTTGCGCTGCGTGGCGCCCCCGAGCCCGAAGATGATCGGCGTGTTGTTGGCGTCCGTCTTGAGCACCCGATTCTTGTTCCCCCAGGCGCTGGCGGTGATGCTCCACTGGAAGTCCGGGCGCCGGATCAATTGGGCGGTCAAGAGCAGCTCGTAGCCCTTGTTGCTCACCTCGCCGAGGTTGTCGAACCGTGTGAAGCTCTCGCCGACCGACGGCGCCACCTGCACCGCGATGAGCCCGTCCTTCGAGTCCTTGTTGTAGTACGTGGCCTCGAAGTGGAACCGCTGATTGATCAAGTCGGCGTCAAACCCGGTTTCGAACTCGTGGGTTTGCTCGGGCTTCAGGTTGGCGTTCCCCGCCCCGCCGATCGTGATGGCCGGTACGTCGGTCCCGTTCGCGGCAACCGCGACCGGATGGTAGTAATGCAGGGCATCGAGGGTGCCCGGGGCGCGGCCGGATTTGCCCCACGCCGCGCGGATCCGGAGGCTGTTGAGCCAATCCATGCGTGGGAAGAACGGCTCCTCCGAAACCACCCACGAGCCCGAGAACTTGGGGTAGAGGATGTTGCTGAAATTCGTCCCGAAGGACGAGTTCTTGTCCGCCCGGACCGCGCCGGTGAGGTACAATCGGTCGCGAATCCCGACCAACTCCTCGACATAGCCGCCGAGCGTGACGAACGGCGACGTGGTATCGCCGACCGAAGGCACGACGACACCGCCGAGCGCGCTCGTCCCGGCGACCACCTTGCGCCCGGCCGCCTGCACCTGCTCGAAGGTGTTCTTGAAGTACTGCAGGCCGACCGTGGTATTGGAGGTGACCGCGGACGAGAGACGGAACGACGCCTTCGTGGAGAAGGTCGCCGTGTAGGCGAAGAGCTGCGCCCGGTTGGAGTTGGCGTTGCCGTCCAGCCGGTTCTGGTCGAGCGGGATCACCCCGGGCGGCGTAAGCTGGTTGTCCGCCTGATTCGTCGCGTCGTAGCCGACCGTGCCGATCATTGTCAGGAAGCTCGACGGCCGGAAGTTGATGTTCACGCCACCCGT